>NZ_JBFBJX010000017.1:0-149464 GCF_040686295.1 Streptomyces sp. NPDC085944
CAGCGGGAGGGGCTCGGAGGAGGTGACCAGGTCCCGCAGCGGATGCCGGGCCAGGACCGCGTCCACCTCCGGCGTCAACGCCGCCGCCAGCCGGGTGGCCACCGGCAGCGTGTCGTCGAGCAGGGTCCGGGCCGCGTCCAGCACCACCGCCCGCCCGGAGTCCGCCGGCACGCCCGCGGCGGCCCGCCGGAAGAGCTCGGCCCCCTCCTCGAGCACGAGACCGGTGTCGATGCCGGCCGGGACCTTGATCCGCGCGGTGTGCCGCCAGGTCGCGACCGGGTCGCTCCACGCCTCCACCCGGTAGGTCCAGTCGCCGGGTGCACCCGGAGTGACCTGTGCACCCCAGCGGTCGCTGCCCGGGGCCAGCTCCCGCATCGGCGTCCACGGACCCGGTCGGCCCTCGGGGTCCTTCAGCACGACGTTGGCGGCCACCGCGTCGTGGCCCTCCCGGAACACGGTCGCGGTGACCTCGAACGTCTCTCCCGCCACCGCCTTCGCCGGGCGCCTGCCGTTGTCCACCACCGGATGGACGTCCCGCACCGGGATACGTCCGATCCCCACGGTCGCACTCATCCGCGTCTCACCTCCGCCGTGCTCGGGGCCGGGCGCGGGCCCGGCCGATTGGGTTGGGCCGATCGGGTGGGGCCGATCGGGTCAGACGGCGCCGGACGGAGCCCTGTGCCCCGACGGGGCGAACCGCTCCGGCTGCTCCTGCGCATGGGTGACGAGGTTCGTCCGCAGATACCTTTCGGCAGCGTCCGCGGCCTCGCGTGCGCACCGCTTCCCCATCAGCACGCAGAGGGTGTATCCGGCGTCCTCGAAGGTGGTCCGGACGGTGACGTCCGTGGGGGACGCCAGCATCGAACGTTCCCAGGCGCGGTAATGCCGCAGATGCCGGGCGACTTCGCTCTTCGCGGGGAGCAGCATGGCCGGTCACCTTCCGGACGGTCCGGTGGTACGGACGATCGAGTTCTTCACACATGGTGCATGGACGGTGACACCCCGTCTTGTTGGAACTTCAACTTCTTGCCGAGGGGTCGCTCCGGCTTCGATCCCGGCCCCGATTCCCGCCCCGAGCTGCTCGTGTTGCACGAATGGACTACCGCTCCCACTCTGGAGTGACTCAGAAGCGATCAGCGCTCACGCTTCGTGATCGGGGAGCCCGTCCCCCAAGGGGCGCGGAGGAGCGAGAGCCCTCGCGGTGAGGAGCCACGACGATGAAGACCGCAGTGCCCTGCTACTACCACCTCGACGTGGAAGTGAGCCCGGAACGGGTCGGACAGGTCAGGCGCATCCTGGCCGCTCACCTCCGGTTCTGGGACCTGGAGAACCTCGTCGAACCCGTCTGCTCGGGCGCCCAGATGCTGCTGCTGGCGATCGACGAGCACGCGAGCGACAAGAACACGTCGATCGAGATGTGGTGGAACCGCCAGCACCTCATCACGGCCGTAGGGGGCAACGACCAGGCGCTCCGTCCCGACCAGGACCTGCGCACCTGTCTGCAGCACCTCGCCGCCAACAGCGACGGCTGGGGCTGCTGCGCCACCGACACCGGCTCGAAGGTCATCTGGTTCTCGCGCCGCGCCCGCGCCGGCGAGCGCGTCCCGCTGGTCGCGACGGATCCCGAGCCGATCACCCAGGAGGGGCTGGAAGTGCCGCGCGAGATCATGCCGGTGGCCCGGGCGGCCGGTTGGGCACGTACGGGCGACGGCGTGCTGGAGGCGGCCCGGTGACCCGCGCCAGGCCGAACTGGAAGGGGGCGCCCGTGTGGAGCGGGCTCCCCTGTCCCCTGGGGGCCGCGTACGACGGACAGGGCACCAACTTCGCCCTGTTCAGCGAGGTCGCCGAGCGGGTCGACCTCGTGCTCGTCGACGACGACGGCAACCACAGCATCGTCCCGCTGCCCGACGTGGACGGCTTCGTCTGGCATTGCTACCTGCCCGGCGTCGGCCCGGGACAGCGCTACGGCTACCGGGTCCACGGCCCGTGGGCCCCGGCCGTCGGCCACCGCTGCAACCCGGCGAAGCTGCTCCTCGACCCGTACACCCGGGCCGTGGACGGGCTGGTGGACAACCACGCCTCCCTCTTCGAGCGGGCCCGGGGCAAGGCCGACCCGGGCGACAGCGCCGGGCACACCATGCTCGGCGTGGTCACCGACCCCTTCTTCGACTGGGGCGACGACCGCCCGCCCAGGCGCCCCTACTCGGAGAGCGTCATCTACGAGGCCCATGTCCGCGGACTCAGCCGCACCCACCCCGGCGTCCCCGAGGAACTGCGCGGCACCTACGCCGGCCTCGCGCACCCGGCGGTCGTCGAGCACCTGACGTCCCTCGGCGTGACGGCCGTGGAGCTGATGCCGGTGCACCAGTTCGTCCACGACGGGGTGCTCCAGGACCGGGGCCTGTCCAACTACTGGGGCTACAACACCATCGGCTTCTTCGCGCCCCACAACGGCTACGCCGCCCTCGGCACCCGGGGCCAGCAGGTCAGCGAGTTCAAGTCGATGGTCAAGACCCTGCACGAGGCCGGCCTCGAAGTGATCCTCGACGTCGTCTACAACCACACCGCCGAGGGCAACGAGAAGGGCCCCACCCTTTCCTTCCGCGGCATCGACAACGCCTCGTACTACCGCCTGGTGGACGGCGACTGGCAGCACTACTACGACACCACGGGCACCGGCAACAGCCTGCTGATGCGCCACCCGTACGTGCTGCAGCTCATCATGGACTCGCTGCGGTACTGGGTCACCGAGATGCACGTCGACGGCTTCCGCTTCGACCTCGCGGCCACCCTGGCCCGGCAGTTCCACGAGGTGGACCGGCTGTCCGCGTTCTTCGACCTCATCCAGCAGGACCCGGTGATCAGCCGCGTCAAGCTGATCGCCGAGCCCTGGGACGTGGGCGAGGGCGGCTACCAGGTGGGCAACTTCCCGCAGCTGTGGTCGGAGTGGAACGGCAAGTACCGTGACGCCGTACGGGACTTCTGGCGCGCCGAGGAGCACACGCTCGGCGAGTTCGCCTCCCGGCTGACCGGCTCCTCCGACCTGTACCAGCACAGCCGCCGCCGCCCCCGCGCCAGCGTCAACTTCGTCACCGCGCACGACGGGTTCACCCTGCGCGACCTCGTCTCGTACAACGACAAGCACAACGAGGCCAACGGCGAGGACAACCGGGACGGCGAGAGCCACAACAGGTCCTGGAACTGCGGCGCGGAGGGCGAGACCAAGGATCCTGCCGTGCGGGAGCTGCGCGGCCGGCAGCAGCGCAACTTCCTGGCCACGCTGCTGCTCTCCCAGGGCATCCCGATGATCTGCCACGGCGACGAACTGGGCCGCACCCAGCGCGGCAACAACAACGCCTACTGCCAGGACAACGAGATCTCCTGGATCGACTGGCGGCTCGACGACGAACAGCGCGCCCTGCTGGACTTCGCCCGGCGTCTGATCGCCCTGCGCGCCGACCACCCGGTGCTGCGCCGGCGCCGCTTCTTCCGCGGGGAGACCCTCACCCACGCGGACCAGCCGCTGCCCGACCTGGTGTGGCTGCTGCCCGACGCGCGGGAGATGACCGACGACGACTGGCGGCGCTCCGACGCGCACACGGTCGGC
This sequence comes from Streptomyces sp. NPDC085944, assembly GCF_040686295.1. Lineage (NCBI taxonomy): Bacteria > Bacillati > Actinomycetota > Actinomycetes > Kitasatosporales > Streptomycetaceae > Streptomyces > Streptomyces sp. NPDC085944. The sequence goes on from NZ_JBFBJX010000017.1 coordinate 3,608, forward strand.
GTGTTCCTCAACGGCGACGCCATCGCCGAACCCGACTCCCGGGGCCGGGCCGTCGTCGACGACTCCTTCCTACTGCTGTTCAACAGCCACTGGGAGCCGGCCGACTTCCGGCTGCCCGACGTCACGTACGGCGAACGCTGGACGACGCTGGTCGACACCGCGGACCCGGAGGGCGTCCCCGACGAGGCCGAGCACAAGGCGGGCACCAGGCTGACCGTCGAGCAGCGCAGCCTAGTGCTGCTCTCCCGGCCGTCCCGCACCGGCCGGTGAGCCGGTGAGGTCAGCTGCCGAGGCGGCGCGCGGTCACCGTGAACTGCGCGCCGTCGGCGTCCCGGAGTACCGCCTCGTCCGCCTCCAGCAAGAGCACGCTGCCGCCGTGCAACTCCGCGGCGCGGGCGCACGCCGCGACGTCCTCGACCGCGAAGTGCACCTGCCAGTGCGGCCGCACGGCCGGGTCGGGGGCCGCTCCGAGCGCCCCCGACTCGATGCGGGCCACGACCTGGCCCTCGTGGCGCAGGACCACCTCGTCGCCCTCGTACCGGACCTCGCAGCAGCCCTGCCCCGACGCCCACTCGAAGATCTCGCCGTAGAAGATCGCGGCGTCGAAGGCGTCACGGGTGTGCAGCCGGATGAAGGCGGGACGCTTGGTGCGCCAGGCGTCCCAGTCCGAGAACAGCGCGCCCTCCCAGACCCCGAACGTCGCGCCGTCCCGGTCGGCGAGCAGGGCCGCCCGCCCCGGGGGCAGGGAGATCGGGCCGACCGCCGCCGTGCCGCCGCGCTCCTGCGCCCGCGACGCGGCCTCGTCGGCACTGCGCACGGCGAAGTACGGCGTCCAGGCCACCGCCATCTGCCACATCGCGGCCACGGCCGCGATCCCGGCCACCGGCACCCCGTCGGCCAGGGCGATCCGGAAGGGCTCGCCCAGCCGGGCGGGCCGCCACTGCCAGCCCAGCACGGCGGAGTAGAACTCCTCGGTGGCCTTCAGATCACGGCTGGTGAGACTCACCCAGCAGGGGGCGCCGTACACGGAGTGCGTGGAGAGCAGGCCCTCTTCGCGGGTGGAGGAGGTCGTGTCGTGGTTCATGGCAGTCGTGTCCTGGTCTCGTCCACCGGCAGCCACCGGCTCGACACCAGTGTCCGGCCGGGAGTGCGGCGGGCGCCTGGCGAGTACCCCGGACAGGGTGTCGAAACGGAGGCCCCGTGATGACCGTGCCCCCCACCCACACGCGTCCGGGCCCCGGCCCGGACCCGGATGCCGACTCGGACCAGATCTTCCGGCTGCAGGAGCAGGTCCGGCAGCTCAAGGAGGCGGTCGTCTCGCACGCCGTCGTCGACCAGGCGATCGGTGTGGTCGTCGTCATCGGCGGGGTGACGCCGGACGAGGGGTGGAGCGTCCTGAAGGAGGTTTCCCAGCATACGAACATCAAACTCCGCAATGTGGCGGAAACGGTACTCATCTGGGGGCGCACCGGAGTGATGCCGCCGGAAATCCTGGCCGCTCTGGAAGACCGCCTGGGGCGGGCCGCGTGCGGCGGGCTCCCGCTCAGCGGGCCTCCTGCAGGATCTCCTTACGGATCCGGTCGAAACAGCCGCTGAGCAGCCGGGAGACGTGCATCTGGGAGATGCCCAGCTGCTGGGCGATGCGGCTCTGCGTCATCCCCCCGAAGAAGCGCAGGTAGAGGATGGTGCGCTCGCGCTCGGGCAGCGCCTCCAGACAGGGCCGCACCGCCACCCGGTCCACGACCGCGTCGAAGGCGGGGTCGGGGCCGCCCAGCGCGTCGCCGAGGGCGTACCCGTCGGTGCCCGGCATCTCCGCCTCGAGCGACAGGGCGGAGAAGCACTCCAGGGCCTCCATGCCGGTCCGCACCTCGACCGTGGTCAGCTGCGCGTGCTCGGCGATCTCCTCGACGGTGGGGGCGCGGCCCGGCGTGGTCTGCGCCAGCTCCTTGGCCGACTTGCGGACCCGGTTGCGCAGGTCCTGGATCCGGCGCGGCACGTGCAGCGTCCACATGTGGTCGCGGAAGTGCCGTTTGATCTCGCCGGTCACGGTCGGCACCGCGTACGCCTCGAAGGCGTGGCCGCGCTCCGGATCGTAGTGGTCGACGGCCTTGACCAGGCCCAGGGCCGCCACCTGATAGAGATCCTCCAGGTTCTCGCCGCGGCCCCGGAAGCGGACGGCGATCCGCTCCGCCATGGGCAGCCAGACCCGGATGAGTTCGTCCCGCAACGCCTTGCGCTCCGGTCCCTCGGGCAGCCCGGCGAGCCGGTCGAACGCAGCGGCCGTGTCGGGGGCGTCGTCGTGCGGGTGGGGCTGGGTTGTGCCGGCGACACGCATCACGCGCACCTCCCTCAGCAGGGGAGCTGGCAAGTCCTCGTATATATGGATACTGAGCGCGAATGCCCCGAACGGCCACTCGAACGGCTGCATCCCGGTGACCGGGCGGCCGCCCGGTCGCGGGACGTGATGTGCGGCACGCTCCGGGTGATCGCCCGGACGGGCGTCGGCGGATCGTCCCTGCGCAACGCTTGATCATTGATCAAAGGGGCGAAGGTGCTGGCCACAGCGCATTCCGCCCATTTGACACTGCGATCGGCGCACAGATAGGAAGCAACGTCGAGAGGTCGAGAGGGGCACCGTGTACGAGCCGAACGTGGTCGGGGACTGGCAGGAGTACGACGAGCACGCCGGCCTGCGGGTCCGTGTGCACCGTCTTGAGCCGGCCGAGCCGCCGCGTGGGCGTGACGACGCCGCCGAGGGGCTGACCTACTTCCGGGTCCGGGTGACCGTCGAGAACCGGGGCGCGCGCCCTCTCGGCATCCACCTGGAGGACGGCCAGATCGACGTGCGGATCGGCCCCGACGGGGAGAGCGCCTTCCTCGACTGGCGCAACTCCCAGTTCGTCGAGGGCTTCGACGTCTACCCGCTGCGCCGGGCCACCGCCGTGCTCTACGGAGCCGGTCCGGAGGCGAGCCTGAACCAGGTGGACGTCCAGGTGCAGCTGAGGGTGGACGAGGAGTGGGCCGACCGGCGGCTGTGGAGCGGCGCCCTCGGGCTGCCCGACGGGGCCGGGGCCGTCGCCTGCGGCACGGTGCGGGACGAGGGCGTGGCGCACCAGGTGAGCGCCTTCCTGCGGGGCCAGTCGGAGGAGGGCTCCGCCTGACCCGCCGGGCGGCCGCGCGGGAGCCCGGCTCTCAGTGCGCGATGCCGTCGATGATCTCCCGGGCGCCCTGCCGCAGCAGCGCCACGGCGACCGAGGTGCCGAGGGTCGCCGGGTCGAGGCGGCCCGCCCACTCGTGGGCGTTCAGCCGGACCTTGCCGTCCGGGGTGAAGACGCAGGCCCGCAGCGAGAGTTCACCGCTCCGGTCCACATGCGCGTGCCCGGCGATCGGGCTGTTGCAGTGCCCCTGCAGGACGTGCAGGAACATGCGCTCCGCCGTCGCCTCCCGGTGCGTCGCGGGGTGCCCGAGGCCGCTCACCGCGTCGATCAGGGCGCTGTCGCCCTCGCGGCACTGCAGGGCCAGGATGCCCGCGCCGATCGGCGGCATCATCGCCTCGGTGGAGAGGACCTCGCTGATCACGTCGGCCCGGCCGATGCGCTCCAGACCGGAGACGGCGAGCAGCAGCGCGTCCGCCTCGCCCGCGGCGAGCTTCGCCAGCCGCCGGTTGGCGTTGCCGCGGAACGGCACGCACCGCAGACGCGGGTGGGTGGCGGCCAGCTGGGCGACCCGGCGCACCGAGGACGTGCCGACGCGCGTCCCCTCCGGCAGTTCGTCCAGGGTGAGCCCGTCCGGGTGGACCAGCGCGTCCCGCACGTCGTCCCGCTTCAGGAACGCGGCGAACACCGTGCCGGCGGGCAGCGGCCGGTCGGCGGGCACGTCCTTGACGCAGTGCACCGCGAGATCGGCCTCGCCCGACAGCAGCGCGGCATCGACCTCCTTGGTGAACGCTCCCTTGCCCTCCACCCGCGACAGGTCCCCGAGCCACTTGTCGCCGGTCGTCTTCACCGGTACCACCTCGGTGCGCACGCCGGGGTGGAGGGCCGCCAACTCGGCCCGGACGCGCTCGACCTGAGCCAGCGCCATGGGGGAGTCGCGGGAGACGATGCGGATCAGTTCGGGGGCGGACATGCGGACACGATAGTGCGCGCGGCGGCGTCCACGGGCCGAGGTCCGCCCGAACGGCCCGTTTTCGCCCTCCGTCTCACGCGTACGGCTCGAAGGGGACGCCCGCGGGCTTGGCGGCGGCCAGGTGGGAGGCGAAGCTGCCGTCCTTCAGGCCGAAGTTGGCGCTGCCGAAGTCATAGGCGCTGAGCTTGTCGCGCAGGCCCGCCGGGTAGCCGTTCCAGCCCACCAGGGTCGGGTACTGCCAGGTGCCCTTGTGGTTCTCCGGCGGTTCGTCGCCCGAGGTCGCCAGGCGGAAGCAGTGGGTGCCGATGCCGTCCTTGTGGTAGACGATCTTCGGGTGGGTGCCCTCGAAGCGGACGGCCGACCGCTCGTGCACGCTGAACGAGCCGTGGTTGGACGTCGACACGTACCGCACCGTGTCGTCCTTCACCCACACCACCACGTGCTCCCAGTCGTGCCGGTGGCCGCCGAGGCTGCTGCCGGGCAGCGCCTGGTCCTTCTCGAAGTAGAGCCCGTACATGTAGGCACACCAGTCGCCGTCGCACCTTGCGCGCGCGTATCCGTTGGTGTTGTCCAGGTCGGAGGCGTCGCGGCAGTTGCCGTTGAGGGCGCCGGTCGGTTTGAGTCCGCCGTTGACCGCTCCGTCGGCGCCGATCGCCGGGGTCGGATAGCAGCCGTCGGTGTCGTAGTCGTAGGCGGGCTGGTACGTCCGTTCCAGGGGGTCGGCGTTGCCGGGCAGCCCCGGCGGCGGGGCCGCGAACGCGGTGGCGGGGAAGGCGAGGACGAGGGCGAGGGCACCGAGCGGTACGGTGAGCCATCTTTGGCGGGGCGTTGCGGCGGTACGCGAGCGCATCGCGTCCTCCTCAGGCTGGGTCAGCCCAACGGCTGTGGGGGGAAGGGGAGTTCAGGGTCCCCTCTTTTCGCTCCCGCGCCAAGGGGGCCCGGGCGTCCCCGCGGTGAAGGGCGGCCCAACTTCTGAGAGCCGGTCAGCCGCTCACACCAGGTCGTCCGGGACGTCCGCGGCCGACTCCTCGGGCGTCAGGTCCGGGCGCAGCCTGAGCCAGGACGGCTGGCGCAGCATGCCCTCGCGGGTACGGGTGCTGTAGCGGACCTCGCCGACCAGCCGGGGCACGACCCAGCGCGCCCCCGGCACCCTCGGCACCGGGTCGAAGGGGCAGACGTCGCTCGCGGCGGCCGCCAGCAGCCCGGCCAGCTCCGTGCGCTCGCCCTCGCTCCAGCCGGTCCCGACCCCGCCGACGTAGCGCAGCCGGGTCGCGGCGCGCTGGCCGACCAGCACGGCGCCGGGCAGGCCGCCGAGCCGCCCCTTGCCGGGCAGCCAGCCGCCGATCACGACGTCCTCGCTGCGCATGTTGCGGATCTTGATCCAGGCCCGGGAGCGGGTCCCGGGCTCGTACACCGAGTCCAGTCGCTTGCACACCAGCCCCTCCAGACCGTGCTCGCGGGTGGCCCGCAGGGCCTGTTCGCCGTGGCCGACCAGCGCGGCCGGGGTCGACCACGACGGCCCGTCCAGGGCGAGGTCCGTCAGATGCTCGCGGCGGCCGGCGTAGGGCGTGCGCAGCAGGGAGCGGCCCGCCAGGTGCAGGGCGTCGAACAGCACCAGGTGGACGGGGACCCGCGCCGCCCGGTGCGCCGCCCGGCCCGGGGCGTGTGCGAGGCCCATCCGGGACTGGAGCAACTGGAAGTCGGCGCGGCCCCGTTCGTCCAGGGCCAGCACCTCGCCGTCCAGTACGGCGGGAGTGTCGCCGAGCGCGGCGGCGAGCGGCGCCAGCTCGGGGTAGGCGGCGGTGATGTCCTGGCCGGAGCGGGCCCGCAGCAGGACGCTTCCGTCGCCGGGCAGGTAGACCACGGCGCGCTGGCCGTCCTGCTTGGTCTCGTAGGCCCAGCGCGCGTCCTGCGCGGTGGGCGGCAGGGTGCCGGGGGTGGCGAGCATCGGAGGGATCAGCGGCAGCTCCACAGGTCAGTTCTCCACGGGCCCGGACGTCGTCACGCGCGTTGCCCGCGAGGTTCGCCCGAACGGCGCCGGTCCCGGGCGTGGCCGGCGCCGTCGCGGTCAGCGCACCGGGGCGGGCTCCGCCGCGGCACCGTCGGCGGACGCCGGGGCCGCCGGGCCGGCGGGGCGGTGCCGGGGGACGAAGGACGCGATGGCGGCGGCCAGCAGGGCCGCGCCGGCGCCGATGGCCATGACCGCCTTGAACGCGTTCTCGGAGGGCAGGGCGAAGCCGCCGAGGTCGACGGTCATCTGGGCCAGGACGACACCGGCGACGGCACTGGCGACCGAGGTGCCCAGGGACCGCATGAGGGTGTTGAGGCTGTTGGCGGCGGCCGTCTCGCTCGGCGGCACGGCGCCCATGATCAGCGACGGCATGGCGCCGTAGGCGAAGCCGATGCCCGCGCTGATCACGCAGGAGACCAGGACCAGGTGCCAGACCTCGGACATCAGCACGATGTTCAGGCCGTAGCCGGCCGCGACGATCACGGCGCCGATGATCAGCGTCACCTTCGGGCCGCGGGACCGGGACACCTTCGCGGAGACCGGGGCGAACGCCATCATCACCAGGCCGGACGGCGCCATCACGAGCCCCGTGGTCAGCAGGGAGCGGCCGAGTCCGTAACCGGTGGCCTCGGGCAACTGCAGCAGCTGCGGCAGCACCAGGGACATCGCGAACATCGAGAAGCCGATCGCGACGGACGCCAGGTTGGTGAACAGCACCTGACGGCGGGCGGTGGTGCGCAGGTCCACCAGCGGCTCCGGGGTGTGCAGCTCCCACCAGCCCCAGACCAGCAGGATCACGACGGCCGCCGCGAACAGGCCGAGGGTGGTGCCCGAGGACCAGCCCCAGTCGCCGCCCTTGGAGATGGCCAGCAGCAGGCTCGCGAGTCCCGCGGCCATGCCGACGCCGCCGAGCAGGTCGAACCGGCCGCCGGTGCGCACGGCCGACTCCGGCACCAGCGCCAGTACCAGGACCAGGGAGAGGGCGCCGAGCGCGCCGGAGAGCCAGAACAGCATGTGCCAGTCCAGCTTGTCCGCGATCAGCGCCGCCGCGGGCAGGCCGAGCGCGCCGCCGACCCCGAGGGAGGCGCTCATCACGGCGGTGGCGCCGGCCAGCCGCTCGGCCGGCAGTTCGTCGCGCATGATGCTGATGCCGAGCGGGATCACGGCGGCGGACAGGCCCTGCAGGGCGCGGCCGACGACCATCGGGACCAGCGCGTCGCTCAGTCCGCAGACCGCCGAGCCGCCGATCAGCAGCACCAGGCTGAGCAGGAGCATCCGCCGCTTGCCGAACATGTCGCCGAGCCGGCCGACGACCGGGGTGGCCACCGCGGAGGCGAGCAGCGTGGCGGTCACCGCCCAGGCCGCGTCCGAGGCCGACGCGTCCAGCAGCTTCGGCAGCTCGGGGATGATCGGAATGACCAGTGTCTGCATGAGCGCGACGACGATTCCGGCCAGGGCCAGTACCGCCACCACGGCGTTCGGCCGCGGTGCGGCGGGGGAAGCGGGCATGGAAAAGCCTTTCGAGCGATGAGTGTCGATGGGGGTTGCCGTGTGTGCGAGAGCCGAGCGCAGACTTTTAAGTCAGTCGCTTGAAGTATCCTACCGGTATGGAGAGGGAACGCCCGTCCGGGCCGGGCGGCGACCCGGCGCGGCCGCCCCGTAGGCTTCCGTGACAGTCCGCCCTACGGCGGCGGACCTGCGACGACTCGAGGGACCGGTTGTCGTGGGCGGTGCGGAGAGAGTCCCGGCGCGGTGGTGATCATGGCGAGCAGGACGGTCCGGACGGAACAGGCCAACGCGACCCGGCAGCTGATCCTGACCACCGCCGAGCGCCTCTTCGCCGAACACGGCGTGTACGCCGTCTCCAACCGCCAGGTCAGCGAGGCCGCCGGGCAGGGGAACAACGCCGCCGTCGGCTACCACTTCGGTACCAAGGCGGACCTGGTGCGGGCCATCGCCCAGCGCCACTCGGAGCGGGTCGAGGAACTGCGCGCCCGGCAGCTCGCCGCCCTCGGAGACGCGCCCGACCTCCGTGACTGGGTGGACTGCCTGGTCCGTCCCCAGTTCGACCACCTGGCGGCGCTGGGCAGCCCCACCTGGTACGCGCGGTTCTGCGCCCAGGTCATGACCGATCCGGCGCTGCGCCAGATCATGACCGAGGAGTCCCGTGCCTCCGTCTCCCTGCGGGCGATCATCGAGGGCCGCAACCGGTGCATGCCCGCGCTGCCGGCCGAGGTGGTCGCGGAGCGGGGCGACATGGCCCGCCACCTCATCGTGCACACCGCGGAGGAGCGGGAGCGTGCGCTCGCCGAGAACCGCCCCACCCCGCGCACCAGCTGGCGGGAGGCGGCCGACGGCCTCGTCGACGCGATCGTGGGCATGTGGCTGGCGCCCGTCACGCCCCGAAGCGGGAGGTGACGCGCGTTCCGGGTGACCGACCGGCCCCCGGCCGTGCGGCGGACGGCCCGGTCCGACCGTGGGTCCGCACGCGCCCGAAGGGTGTGGACACCGGCGACCCTACCGTCGAGTAATATCGCGCGGCAGGCCCCAATGAGGAGGAACCGTGCCACGGTCCGAACGCTCACCCCTGCTGCTCGCCGGCCTGCTGGCCACCGCGGGCGTCGCCCATTTCGCCCGGCCCCGGCCCTTCGACGCCACCGTGCCGCGCTCCCTGCCGGGCACACCCCGGGCGTGGACGTACGCCAGCGGTGTCGCCGAACTCGCGCTCGCCGCCGGACTCGCCGTGCCGCGCACCCGCAGGGCCGCCGCGCTGAGTGCCGCCGCGTTCTTCGTCGGAGTGTTCCCGGCCAACGTCAAGATGGCCTGGGACTGGCGGCACCGCCCCACCCCGCAGAAGGCCGCCGCCCTCGGACGGCTGCCCGTGCAGGTGCCGCTCGTGCTGTGGGCGCGCGGCGTCGCCCGGGGCAGCGAGGGCCGGTCGTGAGCCGGGCCCCGGCCGTGGGCGACACCGTCGAGGACTTCACCCTGCCGGACGAGACCGGCACCCCGCGCCGCCTGTCCGAACTGCTCGCCGACGGGCCCGTCGTCCTCTTTTTCTACCCGGCCGCCCTCACCACCGGCTGCACCGCCGAGGCCTGTCACTTCCGCGACCTCTCCGGCGAGTTCGCCGCGGTCGGTGCGCGGCCGGTCGGCGTGAGTGGCGACCCCGTCGACCGGCAGCAGGAGTTCGCCGGACGCCACACCCTCGGCATGCCGCTGCTGTCCGACGCCGACGGCGCGGTCCGGGAGCGGTTCGGGGTGAAGCGGGGGTTCGCCCTGGCTCCCACCAAGCGGGTCACCTTCGTCATCGGGCAGGACCGCACCCTGCTGGAGGTCGTCCGCAGCGAAATCCGGATGAACGCGCACGCCGACCGCGCCCTCGCCGCGCTCCGCGCCCACCGGCGGTGACCGAGCCACTCGCGCCCCGTCCCGGTTGATACCGCATCGTCCTGGGATGATCCTGGACGGCATGGAGGATTCCTCCGCCACGGTGATCGTCGACGCCCGCGGACTGGTGACGGGATGGAGCGACGGCGCGCGGCGCCTGACCGGATACACGGCCGAGGAGGTCGTGGGGCGTCCCGCGCGGGACCTGCTCGCGCGGGACGCCCCCTCCGGCCCCCGTGCCGGCACCCCCCTGTCCGGCACCGCCGTGATCCGGCACCGCGACGGCCGCCCGGTGAGCCTGCGGCTGCGGGCCGGTCCGCTGCCGGGCGCCGACCGAGCACCGGCCGGCTGGGCGGTGACCGCCGCCCCGCCCGGCGGCCCCGCTCCCACCCTGGTCGACGACGCCGTACGGCAGGCCTCCCTGTCGATGTCCGTCCTCGACCCCGGCCTGCGCTTCGTGCACGTCAACGAGACCACATGCCGGATGATGGGCCGGTCGGCCGACGAACTGATCGGCCGTAGCCTGTCCGACACACTGGCGGACTTCGAGGGCGACGCCCGGTCCTTCCTGCACCACCTGCGCGTCGTCGCCGACACCGGCCGACGCGTCCAGTACGAGAGCTACGCGCCCGCGCCGGCCGGCACCCGGCTGCACGCCTGGACCGTGGAGATCTGGCCGGTCCACGACGCGTCCGGCGCGCTCACCGCCGTCGCCATGGCCGCGCTCGAGAGCACCGAACAGCACCGGGCCCGCGAGCGGATGGCCCTGCTGAACGCGGCCGCCACCGTCGGCACCACCCTCGACGTCGTCCGCACCGCCGAGGAACTGGTCGGGCTCCTCGTGCCGCGGTTCGCCGGCTTCGCCGCCGTCGACCTGCTCGACTGGGTCCTCGGCGACGACGAACCTCTCGCCAAGCCGCCCGAGCACGCCGAACTGCGCCGGGTGGCCCACACCTCCGCCACCGAGAACTTCCCCACTCCCGCCGTGCACCTCGGCGGACACGAGGTCCACCCGACCGACAGCCCGCACGCCCGGGCGATGCGGGAGGGCCGCGTCGTCCTCACCGGCCCGGGCGACCCGGAGTTCGACCGGTGGATGCGCACCCGCGAGGCCGAGGCCCCGCACAACCGCCCCTTCCGCGAAGCCGTCAGCTCCGTCCTGGCCGTGCCCCTGCGGGCCCGCGGCACCACCCTGGGCGTCGCCCTGGCCGTCCGGACCGCGCCCCGGGAGCCGTACGCCGTCGAGGACGCCGTACTGGCCGAGGAACTGGCGGGCCGGGCCGCCGTCTCCGTCGACAACGCCCGGCGCTTCGCCCGCGAGCGCTCCACCGCCCTGGCGATCCAGCGCAGCCTGCTCCCCAGGGACCTGCCCGGACAGGCCGCGGTCGAGGTGGCCCACCGCTACCTCCCCTCCGCGTCCGCAGCGGGCATCGGCGGCGACTGGTTCGACGTGATCCCGCTCTCCGGCAGCCGGGTCGGCCTCGTCGTCGGCGACGTGGTGGGCCACGGCATCCCGTCCACGGCGACCATGGGCCGGCTCTGCACGGCCGTGCGCACCCTCGCCGACGTCGACCTGCCCCCCGACGAGCTCCTCACCCACCTCGACGACCTCGTCACCCATCTCGCGGCCGTCGGCACGCAGGAAGGCGACGCGGAGATCCCGGAACTGGGCGCCACCTGCCTCTACGCCGTGTACGACCCCGTGTCCCGGCGACTGGCCCTGGCGGCCGCCGGTCACCCCGCACCCGCCCTCCTCCTGCCCGACGGCACCACCCGGATCGTCACCATGACCGCCGGGCCGCCCCTCGGGGTGGGCGGACTGCCCTTCGAGGCGACGGAGCTGGAACTGCCGGAGGGCTCCGTCGTCGCCCTCTACACCGACGGACTGGTGGAGGACCGCGACCGCGACGTCGACCACGCCACCACGGAACTGTGCCGGGCCCTGGCCGCGCCCGCGACCTCGCTCGACGCGCTGGGCGACGGCGTGCTCAAGGCCGTACTGCCCGAGGAACCAGGCGACGACGTCGCGCTGCTGCTGGCTCGCACCCGGGCGCTGGGCGAGGACCGGGTGCGCACCTGGGACGTCGCCCCGGACCCTGTCGGCGTGGCGGCCGCCAGACGGTCCGTCGGCGAACAGCTGACGGCGTGGGGACTGGACGACACGGCCTTCGTCACCGAACTCGTCGTCAGCGAACTCGTCACCAACGCCATCCGGTACGGCGAGCCGCCCATCCAGTTGCGCCTCATCCGCCACACCGCCCTCATCTGCGAGGTCTCCGACGCCAGCTCCACCTCCCCCCACCTGCGCCGCGCCCACGCCTACGACGAGGGCGGGCGCGGACTGCTCCTGGTCGCCCAGCTCACCCAGCGCTGGGGCAGCCGCCAGACGGACACCGGCAAGACCATCTGGGCCGAACAGCCACTGCCCGCTCAGTGAACCGCCCGGCTATCCCCGGCCGCCCTCCGCCGCCACCCGGGCCAGTGTGCGGCCGGTGCGCGCGGACCGGGCCCGCCGGGGGTCCGGGGTGCCGTGCCCGCGCCCGCCGCCGGCCGTCTTCACCAGCAGCCACGCCGCGTCCTCACCGGCGCTTCGGTCCGGGCCACCGCGAAAGCGGGTCAGCGCGTACTCGCCGCGCAGCTTCGCCCCGTGCAGCCGGAACCGGGCGTGCCCGTGCGCCAGCGACTCGGCGAAGTCGACCGGCCGTCCCCGGCGGTCGTGGCTCAGCGGCTCGTAGGTGCCGTGGTCCCACACGATGACCGTGCCGCCCCCGTACTCACCCGCCGGGATCACGCCCTCGAACTCCTCGTACTCCAGCGGATGGTCCTCCGTGGGCACCGCGAGCCGCTTGTCGCTCGGGTCCGCGGACGGCCCTTTCGGCACCGACCAGGACTTGAGCACGTCGGCCACCTGCAGCCGGAAGTCGAAGTGCAGGGTGCTCGCGTCATGGATCTGCACGACGAAACGGGGCTGCCCGCCCTCGCCGGGAGCCCCTTCCCCCGCCGGCTCACCGGTCCGGCCGAAGTCCCGTTTGCCGTGGTATGCGCGCAGCCCGTCGCTCTCGCCGCCCACCTGACGCTCCTTCCGGGAGATCGGGAGATCGGAAATTCGGGAGATCCCCCGACCGGGACCGGGTACCCCGCTCAGAACTCCTCGTGCAGCTCCGGGTCGCCGCCGATCCGGCGGTGCGCGCGGTCCGCCACCGTGCGCATCTGTTCGGCGTCCAGTTCGAAGCCGAAGACGTCCAGGTTGGCCCGCTGCCGCGCCGGGTCGGCGGACTTGGGGATCGGCACCGCGCCCAGCTGGGTGTGCCAGCGCAGGACCGCCTGGGCGGGCGTCACCCCGTGCGCCTCGGCGACCGCGCCGACGGCGGGGTCGTCCAGCAGGTCGCTGCCCCGGCCCAGCGGGCTCCAGCTCTCGGTGCGGATGCCCTTGCGCTCGTGGTAGGCGCGCAGCTCGTCCTGCGGGAAGAGCGGGTGCAGCTCGATCTGGTTGACGGACGGCAGGACACCCGTCTCCTCCTCCAGCCGCTCGATGTGCTCGGCCGTGAAGTTGGAGACGCCCACCGACCGCACGAGACCGTCCTCGCGCAGCTTCACCATGGCCTTCCAGGAGTCGACGTACTTGTCCACGCGCGGCAGCGGCCAGTGGATCAGGTACAGGTCGACGTACTCCACCCCGAGACGGGCGCGGGACTCCTCGAAGGAGGCGAGCGTCTCCTCGTAGCCGTGGTGCCGGCCGGGCAGCTTGGTGGTCACGACGATCTCCTCGCGGGGGAGACCGGCGGACGCGATCCCGCGGCCGACGCCGGTCTCGTTGCGGTAGTTCGTCGCCGTGTCGATCAGGCGGTACCCCGCCCCAAGGGCCTCGCGGACCGCCCGCTCCGCCTCGTCGTCCTTCATCGGCCAGGTGCCCAGGCCCAGGGCGGGGAGCGTGGTGCCGTCGTTGAGCGTGTACGCCGGGATGCTGATCACCGTGGGACCTTCCCTCGACTGTGCGCGGCGGTGTGCCGCCCGCTCCCAGCCTCGCCCAGGCCGGGACCGGTGATCAACCGGAGGGCGCTGGACCACGTCACTCGAGCGGAATCGTCACCTCGTCCTCGACCGGCGGCTCCTCCTCCTGCGCCCGGTTGCCGGTGGCCGCGAAACAGCGCAGCCGGACCGCCTGCGGCGTCACGTCCAGGCGCAGGAAGCACTTGAAGAAGGGCGGACTGTACGTCGCCGAACCGGGCGAGAACAACTGCGTGTAGAGCTTGCGCACGGGCAGCCGGAACCGCTTGCGGCGCTCGGGCCGCCGTGCCGTGCCCAGCAGTCCGGCGACCAGCCGGACACGCCGGGTGACCCGCGCGTCGCCGCCCGGGGCGCGGCCGGTGCGGATACCGAGGCGCTCGGCGATCACGGCCGTCGCCTCGGCCTCCGTGAGGGTGAAGAAGCGGCGCAGCCGCAGCCGGCGGCCGTACAGGGCGCTGTAGAAGGCGAGCGAGTCGCCGCGCAGCGGGTAGGACCGGAAGTCGTCCTCGGTGACCCCGGCCACCGAGACGCGCGGAATGGTGTGGGTGGCGTGCATGAAGGCGCCCCCGCCGCCCGCCACGACGTACTGCACGGTGCGGCCGTCCACGTCGACCGGGTAGCGCTGGTAGTTGTGGATGTCTCCGCCGATCGCGGCGACGTAGTGATGGGCGGGATCGCGCACGACGTCGTCGACCGTGCCGCCGCCCTCGATGGGGCACGGGTGGTACTCGCCGTCCACGTACAGGGGCGAGCCGGTGACGAGGATCTTCGGCCGGTCTCCCGCCGACACCTCGCGCAGCCAGGCGCCCTGCTCGGCGTCGACCGTTCCCAGCAGCCCGGTGTCGATGCCGACGATCCGTACCGGGCCGGCGTCGACGGCCCAGTACGGCCCCGGCTGGACGGCCTGCTGGGCGGCGGAGGGGCGCAGCTTGCGCGCCTCGTCCAGGTGCCGGCCGTCGTCGGGGCGCGGCCGGTGCCACAACAGGGACCGCAGCCATGCGGGGGTGAACTGGCGCGGCGCCGGATCCGGCGGCAGGGGCGGGGCGTCGTCGCAGAAGACGCGCATGAAGCCGCCGAGGTCCTCGTACCAGTCGTGGTTGCCCGGTATCGCGTATATGGGCGCCTGGTAGTCGCGGTAGGGGCGGAAGAACTTCGTTCCGTAGTCGTCGGCGCTGCCCACCGGGTAGATCACATCGCTCGCCAGGACCGCGAACCGGGTGTCGCCGCCCGCTTTCAACAGCCCGGGCACGACGGCGTACTGGGGGTCGTCGCCCTCTCCGGTGTCGCCGACGACCAGGAAGGAGAACCGGTCGGGGTCGTCCCGCCGGATCACCTTGTCGCCCGGTGCGCCGGCCGCGGACCGCTGCGCCACCCAGCGGGAGCGGGTGCTGCCCGTGGGGTCCCCGAACCAGGAGGCCAGCACGCCGTTGCGGGCGGCCCACAGCGTTCTCGGGTCCAGCCAGGACAGCTTCTCGGTGCGCTGCGGCATCAGCGCCCGGTAGGCGCCGGGCTCGGCGGAGCCCCAGCCGGCGCCCTCGGCGGAATCACGTGAGGAGTTGGACACCCGGGCACGGTAACAACGCCCGGCCCGGGGGCCGGACGGGGGCCGAACCGTCAAATCCGGCCCGCCGCGGCCGTCTTCGTGGACGTCGGGTCACAACGTCCGGTTCAGGAGGTCGAGCAGCGCCTCCCAGTGGCGTTCCGCCGCCTTCTCGTCGTAGGCCGAGGTGTCGACCTGGGTGTAGCCGTGGTGCGCCCCGGCGTAGACCTCGCAGCGATGGGTCACGCCCGCCGCGGCCAGGGCCGCCTCCAGTCGCTGCTGCTGCTCGGCGGGCATGCCGGGGTCCTGGTCGGCATGGGCGAAGTACGCCTCGCCCGTGAGGCGCCCGGCCACCCGGTGCGGGCTGTCCGGTGCCTCGGTCGCCAGGTTCCCGCCGTGGAACCCGGCCACCGCGGCGACCCGGTCCGGGTAGGTGCCGGCGGTGCGCAGCGCGAGCCCGGCGCCCATGCAGTAGCCGGTCACCGCGACCGGTCCGTCGGCCGCCTGCGGGGCCCGGGCCAGCCACTCCAGGTAGGCGCCCGCGTCCCGGGTCGCCCGGTCGGGCGTCAGCGACGTCATGATCGGGCCGAGCCGCCGGAAGATGTCCGGCCGTGCCTCCGGGGCGATGAACTCGGGCAGCTCCACGACGGGTGCCCGTCCGCTGCGGTAGAAGACGTTCGGCACCAGGACGGTGTACCCGGCACCGGCCAGCCGGTCCGCCATGGCACGCAGGGACGGGCGCGGCCCGAAGGCGTCCATGAACAGCAGGACCGCGGGGTACGGTCCCCCGTCGGCCGGGTGGGTCAGCCAGGCGTCCGCGACGCCGTCGGCGGTGGGGATGTCGACGGTGGTTCCCTGTACTGCGGTCATCGCGGGGTTGCACCCTTCTCTCGCGGTCTGACGGTTCCTCTGGACGGCCGGTTCCTCGTGGACGGCCCGCTACTCGAACCGGCTCGTGTCGCCGGCGCCCCGCCGCACGATCTCCGCCCCGCCGTCGGAGAAGTCGACGACCGTGGTCGGCTCGGTGCCGCAGTCCCCGGAGTCGACGACCGCGTCCAGCACGTGGTCGAGCCGGTCCTTGATCTCCCAGCCCTGCGTCATCGGCTCCTCCTCGTCGGGCAGCAACAGCGTGCTGGACAGCAGCGGTTCACCGAGTTCGGCGAGCAGGGCCTGGGTGACGACGTGGTCGGGGATGCGCACGCCCACGGTCTTCTTCTTCGGATGCTGGAGCATGCGCGGCACCTCCCTCGTCGCCGGCAGGATGAAGGTGTAGCTGCCGGGGGTCGACGCCTTGATCGCCCGGAACACGTCGTTGTCGATCTGCACGAACCGGCCGAGCTGCGCGAAGTCCTGGCAGACCAGGGTGAAGTGGTGCCGGTTGTCCAGGTGCCGGATCGACCTGATGCGGTCGATGCCGTCGCGGCTGCCGAGCCGGCAGCCCAGCGCGTAGCAGGAGTCCGTCGGGTACGCGATCAGCGCGCCGGACCGGACGCTGTCGGCGACCTGGGCGATGCTGCGCGGCTGGGGGTTGTCGGGGTGCACGTCGAAGTACTTCGCCATTCACCGAGCTTATGCCCGCTCGGCCGCCCCGCCCGGCAGGCCCGGCGTCCTTGGCCGCCGACGCCGGAAGGGGGCCTCGGCACAGAGCCATGAGGTAACGTCCCCGGCCTGGAGCGGGAACCGGGCGAGACGAGGAGAAGGCCGACGTGGCGGGCCGAGAGGACGCGAAAGGGCAGCGGACACCCGGGGCCGGTGAGCACGCGGGCTGGGCGCGGGAACTGCTCGAGCACCTGCGTCCGGCCGGACGCGACCTGAACCGGGTCGTGGCCTGGCTCGCCGGCACCGCGCACGCCACCGTGTCGCTGCAGGACGGCACCGGCCGGCTGCTGGCCGGCATCCGCGTCCCGCTCGACGAGGGCCTGGTCACCGACGTCACCTCCGGCCGGATCGCGTCGGCCGCGCTCGAGGACCGGGGCCGTCATCTGCGGCTCGTCCGGGTGGGGCGGTCCCACCCGGCTCAGGCCGCCGTCCTGACGGTGGCGCGCGAGACACCCTTCGACCGGCGCGTCTCCGACATCGTCACGCACACCGCCCAGGTGGTCGAACTGCTGCTGGCCGGCCACGAGTCGACCGCGGCCGGACTCCGGCTGCGGCGCGCCACCTCCGACCTGCGCCTGGCCATCCTGCAGCTGCTGATGGTGGAGGACACCGTCGCCGCCCGCCGCGTGGCCGCCGGACTCTGGCCCGGTCTCCTCGACACCGACACGGCCTGCGTGTACGTCGTGGAGAGCAGCCCCGCCGAACGGGACCGGCTCGCCGAGGAGTGCGTGTCGGCGACGGGGGAAGGGGCGCTGGTCGTCCGGTGCCCGGCGGTGGACGCACACGTGATCGTCCTCGCGCCGCGCGAGGCGGCCGGGCAGGAGCTGCGCTCACTCGTCGGCCGCCGTCCCGGCGTCTTCCTCGGCGGCAGCGCCCGGCAGGGCCTCGCCCGCACCGCCGCGGCCTACGGACAGGCCGTCAGTGCCCTGGCCGTGGCCCGGTTCCGGCCCCAGCAGGCGGCCCTGTACGCCGAGCGCACCCGTCCCGAGCTGCTGATGGACCCGGCGGAGCTGCACGACTGGACGGCCGGGGTACTGAGCCCGCTCGACACCCTGTCGCACCACACGCGCGCCGAACTGCTCGCCACCACCCGGCTCGGCCTGGAGTTCACCGCGGTCAACACGGCGAAGGTCCTCGGCGTCAGCCGCAACACGGTCCGCGCGCGCATGGACCGGGTCGAGTCGCTGCTGTGCACGGACTTCGCCGACCTGACCGTCCGGGCCGCCGTCCATCTCGCCCTGAACTCCCAGGTCGGGCTGGCCGAGACCCCGCCGGGCGCCGGCCGGCGGACCGGTGTCGCCCGCCTCGCCGACCTGCTCTCCGGGCCCGCGCTGCGTGCCTGGGCCGGCGACCTGCTGGGCCGGCTCGACCCCGACGGCCGGGACCTGCGGCGCACCCTGCGCACCTGGATCGCCGCCGGCGGCAACGCCGAGCGCGCCGCGCAGCAGCTCGGCATGCACGCGCAGACCGTCCGCGAGCACGTCCGCAGCGCCGAACCCGTCCTCGAACGCGAGCTGCTCGCCGCCGGCAGCGACCTGTACGAGGTCGTGCTGGCCCACCTGGCGACCGGCGACCTCGACCAGCCGCCCCTGCACGGGACGAAACCGGGCCATCCGGACTCACCTGTGCACGACTGAGTCCTTTGGACCCGGCGGCGGGCACCGGCACGATTCACAACGGCGCAGACGTCCACGTAGGTTCGACGGGCAGGGGGCACGACCGGAACGGGGGACCGGTCGCGCCCCCCGGGGGGGGGCCGGTCAGCCGTGGGGCAGGATCACCGCGCGGCCGTTGACCCTGCCGTCGTGCAGCCGCTCGTAGGCGAGCGGGGCGTCGTCCAGCGAGTACGTCTCGGTGTGCACCGACACGGAGCCGGCGCGGGCCAGGTTCAGCACCTCGATCAGTTCGCTGCGGCTGCCCCAGTACGGTGCGTTGACCGACACCTCGAACGGCAGCGTGCCGAACCCGACGGGCAGCGACCCGCCGCCGATGCCGACCAGCGTGACATCGCCCTCGACGGCCGCGACGGCCCCGGCGGTCCGCACCGTGGGCGCCACGCCGACGAAGTCGAACACGGCCTCGGCGCCGAGGCCACCGGTGAGCTCGCGCACCGCGTCCGCCGCCTTCGCGTCCGACAGCACCGCCTCGTGCGCGCCCACCTCACGGGCGAGCCGCAGCTTGTCCTCGCTGACGTCGAGGGCGACCACCCGGGCGGACGTCAGGGCGCGCAGCAGCTGGACGGCGACGTGACCGAGACCGCCGGCGCCGATGACCACCGCGGTCGAGCCGGGCACCAGCTTGGGCAGCGACCGCTTGATCGCGTGGTACGGCGTCAGCCCGGCGTCGGTGAGCGGCACGGCCGCGACCGGGTCGAGCCCGTCCAGCGGGACCAGGTGCCGGGGGTCGTCGATCAGCAGGTACTCCGCCATCGACCCCGGACGCCCGAGCCCTGGCGGGCGGATGCCCAGCTCGTCGGCGCGCAGACAGTAGTTCTCCTTGCCCTCCGCGCACTTGGCGCAGGTGCCGCAGCCCCAGGGCCCGTACACGGCGACCGCGTCGCCCTCGGCGAGACCGGTCACCCCGGCGCCGAGCGCGGCCACGGTGCCGACGCCCTCGTGGCCCAGGGTGAGCGGCAGCTCGTACGGGAAGCCCTCGGCGGGCCAGCCCATCACCGCGATGTCGGAGTGGCAGACGCCGGCCGCGGTCACCCTCAGCAGCACCTGGCCGGGGCCGGGCTCCGGGTCGGGGACCGTGACGACCTCGGGCGGAGCCCCGATGGTGCGGTACTGCAGTGCCTTCATTGACCGAACTCCTTTGTTCTCGATCCCCCCGGGGTGGACGACCGGTGGTCAGACGGCGGTGTAGGCGCCGTCGACCAGGTGGTAGCTGCCGGCGACGAAGGACGCGCGGTCCGACAGCAGGAAGGCGATCAGCTCGGCGACCTCCTCGGACCGTCCGAGGCGGCCGGCCGGGTGCAGGGCGACCAGGCCCTCGTAGGCGGCCTCGTCCATGGTCTTCAGCAGCGGCGTGTCGATGAAGCCCGGGCCGACCGCGTTGATCCGGACGCCCCGGGCCGCGTACTCGGCGGCGGCCGCCTTGGTCAGCCCGACCACGCCGTGCTTGGCGGCGACGTAGGCGGGGGAGCCGGCGAAACCGACCGAGCCGAGGATGGAGGCGACGTTGACGACGGCGCCGCCCCGGCCCGTGGCCAGGAGGGCGGGCAGTTCGTAGCGCATCGAGTAGAAGACGCCGTCGAGGTTGGTGCGGATGACGCGCTGGTAGGCCGCGACGTCGTACTCGCCGGTCGGGGCGCTGGGGCCGCCGATGCCGGCGTTGTTCACCGCGAGGTCCAGGCCGCCGTACGTGTCGACGGCGAACTCGACGGCCGCTTCCACGGACTCCGGGAGGGTCACGTCCAGCTCGACGGCGGCGGCGCGGACGCCCTGCTCCGTCAGATGGGCGGCGGCCTCCCCGGCGCCCTCGGCGTTGAAGTCGGCGACGACGACGTTCGCGCCGCCGGCGCCGAGTCGGCGGGCGGTGGCCAGACCGATGCCGGAGGCGGCGCCGGTGACCAGGGCGGTACGGCCGGCGAACTCGGTGGGGGCGGGGGTGGTGTCGGTGGTGCTCATGGTGCTGTTCTCACTCTTCGGTGGTGCTGTCGGGGGCCGCGGCCGCGGCCTCCGAGGTCAGGGCGTCGTAGGCCCGCTCCACGAGGGCGGCGAGGTCTGCGGCTCCCGAGTCCCGCTCGTCCCCGCGCGCCCACAGGCGCAGGGCGGCGATCAGGACTCCGGCGGCGGCGTCGACGACGGCGGCCGGACGCACGTCCCGGGCGTCGTCGACGCCGAGTCGGCCGGCGACGATGCGGATCGACTCCTCCTGGGCGTCGACCCGGATGCGCTGGTAGGCGGCGAACAGTTCGGGCTCGGTGCCGGCCAGGGCCAGCAGGCGTCGCATCCGGGGGCGCACGTGCCAGGCCGGGTCCTCCCGATCCGTCAGCCAGTCCCGCACGGCCCTGCGGTAGGCGAGCAGGGGCGGCTCCACGGAGGGGCGGGACCGCAGCAGCGCGTTGATCCGGTCGCCGTCCCGGCGGACGAAGTCGAGCGCCGCGTCCTCCTTCCCGGCGAAGTGCCTGCTGAACGTGCGGCGCGTGACGTCCGCGCGCTCGGCGATCGCCTCCACCGTGGTGGCCGCCGGCCCGCGCTCCAGGATCAGGTCGCAGGCGGCGGTGGCCAGCGCGTCGCGGGTCTGCCGCGCCTTGCGCTGCCGCCGGTCCTCGGTGGGGTCCTCGGCGGTGCGGGAGGGCTTCGTTGCCGTCATGCCTTCGAGCGTACACCTGGAAGTGTCCCAGTGGGACACGTGACCCGTTGGGACATGTTGTGTGCGGGCGGGGAGTGACCCGCCGTGAGGCCCACGGCGGGTCTCACCCCGCCTGCCGCAACGCCGCGCGTGCCGCCGTGCCGGCCTGCTCGGCGTAACCCCGTCCGAACAGCACCGCGTGCACCAGCAGCGGGAAGAGCTGGTGCACGGCGACGCGGCCGGCCCAGCCCTCGGCGAGCGGTGCCGCCTCCTCGTAACCCGCCAGGATCCGGTCCAGGTGGGGACAGCCGAAGAGGCGCAGCATCGCCAGGTCGGTCTCCCGGTGCCCGCCGTGCGCGGCCGGATCGATCAGGTGGACGTGCCCGTCGACGCCCCACAGCACGTTGCCGTTCCACAGATCGCCGTGGAGCCGGGCCGGCGGCTCCGCGGGCCCCGCCAGTTCGGGCAACCGCTCGCAGACGCGCGCGACGTCGGCCGCCTCGCCCGCCCGGAGGGTGCCGGCGTCGACCGCGCGGCGCAGATACGGCAGCACGCGATGCGCGGCGTACCAGCGGGGCCAGTCGTCCCCGGTGGCGTTGCGCATCGGGGCGAGTCCGATGTACGCCTCCTCCGGTCCGCCGGGCGGGGCGGCACCGAACGCCGGCGCCCCGGCGGCGTGCAGCCCGGCCAGATCCCGGCCGAACCGCACCGCCGCGCTCGCGCTCGCCGGTCCCCGCGCCACCCGGTCAAGGACCAGCCGGTGCTCGTCCACGCCGTACACCGACGGGACCCGCACCGTGCCCGCGTCGGCCAGCCAGCGCAGTCCCGCCGCCTCCGCCCGCGCCGCACCCGGGGCGTCCGCGCGTTTGACCACGACCGTGCGGCCGTCGTCGAGGCCGACTTCGGTGAGCGCCCCGGACAGCGGGCGCTCACCGGTCACCGCCCGACCCGTGAACCGGGCCGCCGCGGCGGCCGAGGACGTACTGACGGAACCCATGCCACGAGCCTAGGACCGCACCCCGGCCGCGCGGGTGCACGCCACGGCGGACCGGCGCCGTCCCACGGTGGGCCGGGAGCGCGCCCGGGACGCCGGGTTCCGCGCGGCCTGTGGCCCGGCTGTCCCGCCTCCGGTCGGGCCGTGCTCCGTGCGGTCGGTCCGTACCGTCTTCGGCCGGCGCGTGGCGCGTGCCGTCTCCGGTCGGTGCGTGCCGGGTTCGGCGGGGCTGTGTCGCGTTCGGTCGGTGGGCGCCGTCTCCGCCCGGTCCTTGTCGCGGCGGTCGGCCTGCAGGGCGTGGCGGGCGGGGACCTTGCCGTTCTCGGGTCGCCGTAGGCCGGAAGCGCCCGTCTCCGGCTGGACTCGTGCCGTGATCCGGCCTGGTGCGTGCCGTCTCCGGTCGGTGCGTGCCGGGTTCGGCGGGGCTGTGTCGCGCTCGGTCGGTGGGCGCCGTCTCCGCCCGGTCCTTGTCGCGGCGGTCGGCCTGCAGGGCGTGGCGGGCCGGGATCGCGCCGTTCTCGGGTCGCCGTAGGCCGGAAGCGCCCCGTCTCCGGCTGGTCAGCGCCGCGTCGGAGGGATTGTGTGCCTCCGGCTGGGCCGCGCCGCGTCGGGCGGGGCCGTGCCTCGGCGCCAGGCGCTCGCCCGCACGGGTGCGGCGGGCCACGGTCCGTGCCCCGCCCGCACGGGTGCGGCGGGCCACGGTCCGTGCCGTGGCCGGCAGGACCGTGTCGCGGGCGAAGCATGGTCCGGGTGCCCGCCGACACGGTGAAAAGCGCTCGGTGTGCCGATCGGACACCCCGGACATGGGGGAGCAATGGGACTATGACCAGTTCAGCCTTTCATCGCACGATCACCCTGCCCGCCCCCATGTGCCGGCAGGCCGCACAGCACCTCGAGCAGGCGGTGCACAAGGCCATCGACGGCGCCGCCACGCCGTGGCGCGCGTTCCGCGGGGCCGACGGTGACGACTTCGCGTTCTCCGTCCCCGTCGTCGAGCAGGCCGCGGGCTGTCTGCTGGTGCTGGCCGCCGAGAGCGCCCAGAGCCTGCGGCCCTCCGCGCTGCGCGCCCTGATCACCGTCGCCCTGCATCTGCGCGACGCGGCCGAGGCGGTCCGCCGCCCAGCGGCCCCCAACCCGGCCTGGTGAGCGCTGAGCCCGCGGAAAACACCGTGTCCCGGCGCTGAACGTGTGCTTGGCTCGGACGCCATGGAGTACACCCGATTCCTCGACTGCCTCGCGGCCGATCACGACCGGCTGCGGGCCGTCGTGGAGAGCCACGCCGACGCCCCCGTGCCGACCTGCCCCGGCTGGACCGTCGCCGATCTGACCCGCCACGTCGGCGAGGTCTACCTGCACAAGACCGCCGCCATGCGCGGCGGGGCGGAGCCCGAACCGTGGCCGCCGGAGGAGTTCGTCGGCGAGGCGCCGACGGCACTGCTCGACCGCGGCTACACCGCGCTGCGCGCCGAGTTCGCCGCCCGCGCCCCCGAGGACCCGGCCGCCACCTGGTACGGCCCCGACCAGAGCGTCGGCTTCTGGATCCGGCGGATGGCGCAGGAGACCGTCGTCCACCGCATCGACGCCGAACTCGCCACCGGCCGTCCCGTCACCGCCGTACCCGACGACCTCGCCGTGGACGGGATCGACGAACTGCTCAAGGTGTTCGCGGCGTACGCCGTGACCGAGTGGGGCGACTACTTCACCGAGATCCTGGACGGCTCGCCGGGGCGTACCTTCCTGGTGCGGGCCGGCGACGACACGGCGTGGCGGGTGCGGACCGGTCCGGGTGAGTTCACCGTCGCGGACGGTGCGGGTGACGCCACGGCCGACGTGACGCTGAGCGGCTCCCCCCAGAGCGTGCTGAGGTCGCTCTGGAACCGGGCCGGCGACGCAGGGGACGGCGGCGTGCGCGTCGAGGGCGCTCCCGAGGCCGTGGCGGAACTGAGGCGCTGCCTCGTCGTCGCGACCCAGTGAGCGGCCGCCCGGCCCGGAGCGGGCCGCGGGCGTCAGGTGCCGATGACGCGCAGCGCCCCCCACAGGGCCGCCGTCGAGGCGGCGACCGTGGTCGGCACGGTGAGCAGCCCCAGCAGGGTGAACCGGCCCAGCTCCACCTCGATGCCGTGCCGGTGCAGGATGCGCCGCCACAACAGGGTCGCCAGCGAACCGACGTAGGTCAGGTTCGGGCCCAGGTTCACACCGATCAGTACGGCGAGGACCTGGGCGGGACCGGCGGGCGCGGCCAGCGGGAGCAGGGCGAGCACGGCCGGCAGGTTGTTGACGAGGTTGGCCAGCAGCGCGGCGACCGCCGCCACCCCCAGCAGCGCCGGCAACGAGTCCCCGTCCGGCAGCAGCCGCCCCAGGCCCGAGGCCGGGCCGCTCACCACCACCGCCTGCACCACGATGCCGAGGGCCAGGACGAACAGGCAGAACAGCGGTGCCGCCGCGCCCACCAGTTCCCGGGGCGCGACATGGCGCCGGGCCAGCGCCCGCACCCCGAGCACCAGCACGCCCCCGAGCGCAGCCCAGGCGGGTTCCACTCCGGCCGGCGAGGCCAGGGCGAACCCGGCCAGGGTGAGGGCCACGACGACCACGGTGAAACGGGGCACCGTGGGCGGGGGCGGCGCGGGCGGCCGGGCACCGGCGTCGTCGTCCGGCTCCTTCGCCGGCGCGGGGCCCACGCGCGCGGGCGCGACGGACACGGGCTCGGCCAGATCCGTGTGGAAGAAGCGGCGGAACACGGCGTACTCGACAGCGATCGCGGCCAGCCAGGGCAACGCCATCAGCGCGGCGAACCGCGTGAAGGTCAGCCCGCTCGCCGCGAACGCCAGCAGGTTGGTCAGGTTGGACACCGGCAGCAGCAACGAGGCGGAGTTCGCCAGGTGCGCCGTCGCGTACACGTGCGGGCGGGCCCGGGCGCCGGCCCGGGACGCGGTGGCCAGCACGACGGGCGTGAGCAGGACCGCGGTGGCGTCCAGGCTGAGCACGGCGGTGACCACGCAGGCCACGGCGAATACCCCGCCCAGCAGCCGCCGCGGACTGCCCCCGCACCGGCGGGCCACGGCCGCGCCGACCGCCTCGAACAGGCCCTCCTTCGCGCACAGGTACGCCAGCATCAGCACCAGCGCGAGGAAGGCGACGACCGGCAGCAGCGTGCGGGTCTGCTCCCACGCCTGGTGCGGGGTGACCGTGCCGAGCGCCACCACCAGAACGGCGGCGGGCACGGCGGCCACCGCCTCCGGCAGCCCCCGGGGGCGCAGCACGGCGAAGGCCAGGACGCCCAGCAGCAGGGCGACGGGGACGGCCTCGGAGAGGACGGCGGTACTCAGGGCTTTTCCTCCACACCGGTGAGCCGGGCGGGAACCCGGTGATCGGCGAACGGGGTACAGGGTCGCACCCCGGCCCCGGCCCGGGGTACAGGGTCGCACCCCGGGCCGGGGCACCGGTCGGCAGGACGGGATGTGGCCGAGGCCACGCCGCGCGCGAGAGCCGCGCCATGTCCCGCCGGGTGCGCCCCGGGCTACCGTTTCCAAGGACCCGTGTTCCCCACGACGAGCAGTTCGGACGGCCCGGCAGTGCACACAGATCTCTCCCCCGTCATCGCGGCGACCGCACAGTGGCTCCTGCGCGCCTACCCGGCCTCCGGCGGCGCGCTGGCCGACGCCCTGTGCGAGGCGCAGGCCCGGCAGGCCGTGACGGTCGCGGCCCGGCTGCGCTATCCCACCGCGATGGACGTGGCCCTGCTGGGCGTAGCGGGCCCCGGCGGGTCCGCCCGGCTCGACTGGATCACCGGCGCCGACGGCGCGACGTCCGCCGACCCGGACGCCTGGCGGACCTGGGTGGACGAGGTCATCGCCAGCTGGGCGGCCTGTCTGCTGACCGACCCGGCGCTGGCCGGGCCGGCCGTCGCCGCGCTGGCCGCGGGCGGCCCCGTGGCCGCAACGTCGGTGGAGTTCCGGCGCCTGCTCGCACCCGACGAGGCCGACCGCCGTGCGGCGGCCCTGCTGCGCCACCCGGACCTCGTCGCCCCCGTCGCCTCCCTGCACCACGCCCAGCTCGTGGCCCGGCTGGGTCCGGGCCAGGCCCTCGTCGCCTGAGCCGAGCCCGGCCGGGGACACGGCGCCCACCCCCGACGGGGGGACCGGGGAGCAGCCTCAGGCGGCCGTCTCCAGGTTCGCCACCGGGGACACCCGGGGCACCGTCGTCCGGCGTTCGCGCAGGAGGTGGCCGGCACCGATGGCGCCGGCGATGATCAGCCCGCCCGCGATCAGGGCGCCGCGCGCACCGGCCAGCTCCATCAGGAGGCCCAGCGCGGGCGGCCCGCCCAGGCTCCACACCGTGCCGATGCTGCCCCACACACCGAGCACCCGGCCCCGCATGTGCGCGGGCGGGTCGGTCTGCAGCACCGCGGTGCCGGCGGTGTCGGAGACGGACTCCACGACGGCCATCGGCAGCACCATCACCAGCAGGACCGCCAGCGACGGCGACGTGCCCGCCACCACCTGCAGCAGCCCGCCCGCCGCCGCCAGCGCGCCCACCACCCGTACGGACGGGCGGCGCAGCCGGGCGCCCAGTACGGCGCCGACGATGCCGCCCACCGCCAGCACCGTGGACACCGTGCCGAACGACCCGGCGCCGCCCGCGAGCGGCCCGGTGACCAGCACGGCCAGGGTCAGCTGGTAGTTGCGCCCGAAGACGGCGCTCACCCCCGTGACACCCGCCAGCGCCAGCAGCCGGGGCCGGCGGACGAAGAAGGCCAGTCCCTCCCGCACGCTCATGGTGTCCCGCGTACCGCCCTCCTTCGCTTTCGCCGCGGGCCCGGCCGCACCGCGCACCGGTCGCAGGAAGGGGATCACCGAGGCCACGAACAGGAACGACAGCCCGTTGGCGGCGTAGGCGGCGGCCGTGCCGAGGAAGCCGACCGTCACGCCGGCGAGCGCCGCGCCCGTGAGCCGGCCCGCCTGGTGCACCAGCGCGCCCACCCCGATCGCGGACGGCACGTCCTCGCGCGGGACGAGGTCGTTGCCCAGCAGGGAACACGCCGGGCCGTCCACGGTGGCGATGACACCGGTGACGGCCGCCAGCACCATCAGCGAGGTCAGATCGAGCCGGTCCAGAGCCACCATGAGCGCGGTCACGAAGGCGACCGAGCCGAGCAGCGCCTGACTGACCGCGGCCGTCAGCCTGCGCGGCCAGCGGTCGACGGCCGCACCGCCGAACACGCTGATCAACAGGGCCGGCGCGGCCTGGACCGACATGGACAGGCCCGTCGCGGCGGCCGACCCGGTGATCTGCAGGACCAGCAGGTTCTGCACGGTCAGCTGCATCCACGTACCGGCGTTGGACACGAAGTTCGCGACCGACCACCAGCGCATGCTGCGGTACCTCAGGGACCGCCACGGCGAGGTGCTCGCAGGCCCGGACGGCGCGGGGGCGGGAGGCGGCGGGGCAAAAAGGGAGGAAGGAGACACGGGGCGCCACTCGAAGGCGGGTCACGGGACCCGGAGGGGGACAGGAACGGGAACGAGTAGGCCGGCTGCGTTGCACGGCCGTTCCACTGAGCCGGAGACGGCGCCGACCATCGTGGCAGAAGGAACCGGCGAGTCGTCGCCGCCCCGTACTCCGGCCCGGCGTTCGGACGGGCCAACCGTCGCCGCCCGCTCCGCACTTGGTGAACCGAGTGGGCTTGATCACAGCACTCGGCCGCAGCACCGGGCTCCGCGGGGCGGGACTTCGGCCGTGACCGCGGTCACGGCCAGAGGGCCCGGCGGCCGAGCGCCGGCGCATGTGAGTGCCCCGGTGGGGCACTCGGGGCACGTTTTCGGCGCTCCGTGAGCGCACGGGTGCGCACACCGCGAACGCACACCGCGTCGCTCCCGCGGCGCCTCGACGAGGAGGAAAGGTCGTCCTCATGATGCCGACGGCGGCGTTCAGCCCACGGGGGGAGTCCCGCGCGCCCTGGGGCCGGGTCCTGGTGACCGGCGGCGCCGGATTCCTCGGCTCCCACTTGTGCACCCGGCTGCTCGACGCGGGCGCCGAGGTCGACTGCCTGGACAACCTCTCCACCGGACGCGCGGAGAAGGTGGCACACCTGGCGGGCCGCTCCGGGTTCCGCTTCCTGGAACGGGACATCTCCGAACCCGGCTGCGCGGACGTGCTCCCCGGCCCCTACGACCTGGTCCTGCACCTGGCGGGCCCCGCCTCCCCGGCCGCCCGGCCCGAGCGGCCCGTGGAGGTCCTCGAGGCCGGCAGCCTGGGCACCCGTAACGCGCTGGCCGTCGCCGGCCGGGACGGCGCCCGGTTCCTGCTCGCCTCCTCGCCGCCGGTGTGCACCGACGCCCGCGGCGACGGCACACCGGACGACGCCGACCCGGTCAGGCCCCACCGTGTCTGCGCGGACGCCGTCCGGTTCGCCGAAGCCCTGATCGCCGCCCACGCGGGCGCCCACGGCGCGAACGCCGGGATCGTCCGGCTGTTCACCGGCTACGGACCCGGCATGCGGACGGACGGCGCGGGGATGCCGGCCGCCGCCATCGAACAGGCGCTGGCCGGGCGGCCGGTCACCGTCCCCGGGGACGGCGGCCGCAGACACCCGCTGTGCTACGTCGACGACATGGTCGACGGCATCCTGCTGGTCGCGGCCGGACGTTCCGTGCGGCCGGTGGACATCGGCGGCGACGAGGAGCCCACCGCCGCCGAGATCGCCCGGCTGGTGATCGAGCTGACCGGCTCCGACTCGCCGCTGGTGTTCGTCGAGGACGCCGGGGACGGGCGCGCCGAGCCCCGGCCGGTCACCGGCTTCGCCCGCGAGATCTTCGGCTGGCTGCCGAGCGTGACCTGGCGGGACGGCCTGGAACGCACCGTCGCCGCCCTCCGCGAACGGCCCGATCCGCTGCCGACGGCGACCGGCGAGCCGACGCAGGAGCGGACGGGGGAGTGGCGGGCGTAGGGACGGGCGTCGTCACGCGGCGCGTGCGAGGGGCCCGTCGCCGTGGCGACGGGCCCCTCGCACGGGTGGAGGCGGTGGCCGCTCAGCCGGACTTGCCCCGCCCCGACAGCGCGTCCCGCACCCGGTCGACCATCCCCGCACCGGGGGCGAGCAGCTTGTTCATCGGGGGCTTGTCCGGGGTGGACGGGTGCGGCCGGGTCGGCGCCGTCTTCTTCGCCTGCCGGACCTTCTCGCCCAACTGGTTCAGGGCGTCCGCGGGGCACGCCTCGCGCAGCCTCGGGAACAGATTGCCCTCCTCGTCGGCGACGTGCTCACGGATCTCGCTCATCAGCTTGCCGATCAACCGGTCGAACTCCGCGTCGTCCGCGGCACAGCCCTCCAGGTCCTTCATGATCTGCTCGGCCCCGGCGTGGTCCTCGAGCTCCTTGTCCGCGAGGGCGTCGCCGTTCGCCACGTGCTCACGAACGGCCGGGTAGAGGTACGCCTCCTCCGCCACCGAGTGCCGGACCAGCTCGATCGTGGCCTGATCGGCGTACAGCTTGCGGTCCTTGTGACCGGACGGCAGTGCCTCGATCTTGCCGAAGAGCTCCTCGACCTCACGGTGATCGGTCGTCAGCTCGTCGATGACGTTTCCTCCGTGTCCCATGTTCCACCTCCAGAAGGTCGTGGCGGTCGCGGGACCGATCCGCCACGGAAGCATTCGGGCGACCGGGTCCCCCCGTGCGCGGTGGGCTAACGCCCGGTTCAGGCGCCCAGCCCGGCGCGGACGCCGCCCGCGCGGGCGGCGGGCCCGGCCGTGGCGCGGGCCGAACGGTGCACCAGGTGGGCGTCGTGCCGCAGGCCCTGGGCGGCGTGCCGGCCGCGCCACAGCAGCGACGGCGCGCTGCCCGTGTCGTCGGCGGCGATCAGCAGCCCGCCCATCATGGACAGGTTCTTCAGGAAGTGGATGCGCTGCTGGGCGCGGTCGGAGGGGTCCTCCGCGTTCCAGTAGCGGTGGGCCGCCAGCGTGGTGGGGACCAGCGTCGCCGCCAGGGCCAGCGCGGCCAGCCGCGGACAGCGGCCGAGCCCGAGCATCAGGCCGCCCACCACGTGAACGGCGCCGTTGAGCCGTACGAGTTGCTCGGTGCTGTCCGGCAGCACCGGCACGCGGTCGGCCACCGGCCGCACGATCGGCTCGGCCGCCGGGGCCACGTCCTGCGGCCTGCGCAGCGACTGCAGGCCGCCCGCGACGAACATCGAGGCGAGCATCGGCCGGCCGGCCAGACGCAGAAGACTCATGACGCTGTCTCGCTCTCTCCGAGGGGGTGTCAGGGTCGACGGGGCATCAGCGGGGTGTGGCCCCGTTGGGATCATGAGGTGCCCCCGGCGGTCGGCGCCATTCGGCGTCCGGTGCGGCGCCGGTGTCCGCCGGCACCGCACCGGACGGGGAACACGCAGGTCACAGACTGGTGAGAATCTGGGGCGACAAGTTCTTGATCATGGTGTTGGTCCAGCGCATCTGGCGCAGTGACCGGGGGCGGCACGCGGAGGCGAGCGCCGGCAGCCCGCTCTCCTTCGACGCCTGGGCGGCCTGGGCGATCGTCTCCCAGTGCAGTGAGTTCTCCGCCGCGGCGACGTGCAACTCCCGCAGGAGCAGCAGGCCGGGTTCCGGCCGGTGCGCGACCGCCTCGGACGCCTTCTCGCGCAGTGTCGCGAGGACGCCGTCCGGCGAGTGGTCCGGCGGGTCGCCCAGCCGCACGCCGTGCTCCGCGCCGGCCTCGGCGAGTCGCCGTACGTGCTCGCGGGACCAGCGGGCGAGGTCGGCCTCCTGCCAACCGCCGTCCGCGTGACGTCGTTCCGCCGCGCTGCGGGCCGCGGGTGCCCGGGCGGGTGCGATCGAAGCGAACCACTTGTGGGAGCGCTCCCAGAGGGGCAGGATGCTGCGGTGACAGCGACTGCCTCCGTGCGCCCCTATCGCCCCGCCGACGCCCCGGCCCTCGACGACATCTGCGTCCGGACCGCGCACAACGGCCGGGACAGCCGGCCCGTGTACGCCGACCCCGCCATCCTCCCCGCCATCTTCGCCGCCCCCTACGTCCACCTCGACCCGGACCTGGCCTTCGTGCTGGACGACGGGGAGGGCCGCGCCGTCGGCTACATCCTCGGGACGGCGGACACCGCGCGCTTCGCCGAGGATTTCCGGACCGAGTGGCTGCCGCGGGTGGCGGACCGCTACCCGGCGCCGCAGGGCCCGCCCGGCATCCGCACCCCGGACGAGGTCATGGCCGGGCTGCTGCACGACCCCGAGCGCATGGTCGTGCCCGAGCTGGCCGCGTACCCGGCCCATCTGCACATCGACCTGCTCCCCGACTGGCAGGGGCAGGGCCACGGCCGGGCGCTGATGCGGACGTTCTGGCGCGCGCTGCGCGAGCGCGGCGTCCCCGCCGTCCACCTCGTCATGGCCACGGCCAACACACCGGCCAGGGCCTTCTACGACCGGCTGGGCTTCCACGAGATCGCCGCGTCCGGGCTCGACCCGGCGGACGTCACCTGCCTGGGGCGTACGACGCAGGACGCGGCCGGACCTGGCGGCAGGCGGCGGGACGGTCAGGCCGCGACCAGCCGGTAGACGTTGAAGGCCCGGCGGATGACCGGCTGCGCCACATTGCGCACCCGGACCCCGCCCGCCGTCATCCCGTGCTCCGCACCCAGGTGGGCATGACCGTGGACGGCCAGGTCGGCGCCGGCGGTGTCGATGGCCTCCGCCAGCAGATAGCTGCCGAGGAACGGATGGATCTCCGGCGGCTCCCCGGCGAGCGTGTCGGCGACGGGGGAGAAGTGGGTCAGAGCCACCCGCGCCGCACAGCCCGCCTCGGCCAGTTCCTTCAGTGCGGCGTGCAGACTGTCCGCCGAGCGGCGGGTGGTGCGCACGAACTCCTTCATCACCGGCTCGCCGAACTCGCCCGCGCTGCGGCCGACGAACCCGCCGCCGAACCCCTTGACGCCCGCGACCCCCACCCGGCCCCCGGCACAGTCCACGACGGTGTTCTCGCCCTCCAGCACCGTCACGCCGGCCTCCCGGAGGACGGCGGTGACCTCCTCGGGCTGCTCGTCGTGGTGGTCGTGGTTGCCGAGGACAGCCACCACCGGCACCGGCAGGTCGCGTACCTCCCGGGCGACCACCCGGGCCTCCTCCGGTGTGCCGTGCCGGGTGAGGTCCCCGGCGAGAAGCAGCAGGTCGGCACAGTCGGGCAGGGTCTCGAACGCGGGCCGCAGCAGCCCCTGACTGTCGGGTCCCATGTGGATGTCCCCGACGGCGGCGACGCGGATCATCACAGCTCCTCGGCATGGTCGGGGCTGGTGGTCTCCGCCACCACGACGTCCGTGTGCACGGTCAGCCCGGCCAGCTCCTCGCGGGCCACGCGCAGCACGGTCTCCCGGCACCGCGCCGAGGGCACCGTGCCCGTGACCGCGACCGCCCCGGCCCGGATCTCGGCCCGCACGCCGAGCTCACCGAGCTCCTCCGCGGCGAGCCGCTCCTGCAGGTGGGCCACCCGGTACTCGACGTTCTCGGGGTTTTCGAGGGGTTCGGGGCTCCCGCCGGCGGAGGCGGGTCCGCTCGCCGCGGGCCCCTGGTGTCCTGCGGGGTCGCTCATGGCTGCTCCTCCTTCGGGGCGGTGGCCGCGGGGCCGGCCGGGGGAATGATCTCCAGCCGTTCGAGGATGAAGAAGAAGGCGGCCGGCATCGGGGCGTCGCCGCAGTCGCGGCGCAGCGCCTCCCAGTCGATCTTCTCGCGCAGCGTGCGGGCGATCGGCAGCACCGCACCGAAGTCGCAATGGTGCTCCGAGAAGGCCGCCAGCAGACCGTGCAGCAGATCGGTCGGCGCCAGGACCGGCATCAGCACCGAGTCGACCGACAGCTCCCGTGCGCGGGACAGCAGCTCCGTCGTCACGGGTTCGTGCGCCAGCTCGAAGATGAGGTCGACCTGCTGCCCCAGGCAGTCCGCCTTGAGCAGCCAGTCCTCGGGCGGCGTGTATACCGCGAGCCCCGCCTCCCGCAGCGTCGCGGCGACGGCGTCCACGTCCTCGGGCCGGATGCAGAAGTCGACGTCGTGCTGGAGGTTCTGGGTGCCGCCGTGCGCGTACACGGCGACGCTGCCGGCCAGTGCGAAGGGGTGCTCCGACTTCTTGAGGATCGAGCCCACCTGCTTGGCGGCCTGGAGGATCGCCTGATTGCGGTCGAGGGGGAGGTCCTCGTGAGGTGCCTCGTGCCGGGGACGGCCGGGGCCCGGGTCCCCGGCGGCCGGGTGCAGCTCGGAGACGCCGGCGCGCCTGTCGTGGGCGTGGTCGTCGGCGGGCTGCCTCATCGCTGTCCCCTTCCCGGGCCGGCGCCGTCGCAGGAGCGGGGCGGCACGGACCGACCCCGCGCGAACGGGTACCCGGCGCCGTACCGCCGACACCGCGCCCCGTCGCCGGTGCCCGGTGTCGGGTGCGTGGTGCGGGGATCGCGGGCACTCGGTCGCCATGAGCGACGAGCGCGTGCGGCAGGAGAACGACCCGGCCGGCCGGACCGTGGAACGGCTGGTGGCGGCGTGGCTGGCCGAGACCGAACGGCACGACCCCGAGGCCGCGGGGCAGGCGCGGGACGGATGGGAGCGGGGCGCGCTGTCCGAACGGGCCGCGCAGGACCTGGCCACCTGGGTCACCGCCCGGGTGACGGACACCGGGTTCACCGAGGACGAGGGCCCCTACGTGGCAGGAGAAGTCAGGATCACACCCTCGGACAAGGACACCGTCCACGCCTGGCTGCGCGCGCGGGGCAACGCCGTGTGAGGGAGGCCGAAATCCGCTCCCGCCCGCTCCGTTGCGCCGGCTGTCAGCGCCGGAGCGGGCGCGGGTACGCCGGCCCGGCCTTCGAGGGCGGCCGCCACTCGAACATCAGCAACGTCGCGTCGTCCCGCGGCTGCCCCTCCCTGTACGGGCAGAACCACGACGAGGAGCTCTGGGGCGACCCGTACTCCTTCCGGCCCGCGCGGTTCCTGGACCGGCCCCCCGGCCCCGACGCACTGATCCCGCAGGGCGGCGGCGACCCCGCCGGCGGTCACCGCTGCCCCGGCGAGCGCATCACCGTCGGCCTGCTCCAGGTGCTGGCCGTGCGGTTGGCGCGCCTGGAGTGCACCGTCCCCGAGCAGGACCTGCGGATCCCGTTGCACCGCATCCCCACCCGCCCCCGCAGCGGCTTCGCCGTCACCGGCGTACGCGCACCCTGACGACACGTCACGCGCACCCGTGCAGGACCGGTTGGCTGATCGTTTGCAGCCGTCCGGGTGTGCGGTCGCCCCCGGGCGGCGGAAGCGGTCATCACCCGAATGGCCCCCGCACGCTACTGGTCACGGCCGAACCGGTGTCTCCTGGAAGATGTCAGCGGCGTCCAGGCTGGGAGGCCGATCATGTACGAAATGTGCGTGGGCCCGGAGAAGGCGGGCGGAGCGTTGGTGTGGCACGTACTGGCCAAGCAGGCCGCGGCCACACTCTGCGGACAGCAGCTCCGCGAACGCAGAGAAGCATCCGACGGTGAACGGGCGCGACACTGCCCGGACTGCATGGCTTCCTTCGAGAAGTTGATGGCAACCACACCGTGCTGACGGACCGTCCGCAAAACGTCCGCCCCGTCGCCTCCCGCGGCGGGGCGGACGGCAATTCCACGCCGGGCGCACGGGGATGCGGCGGAAGACCGGTCCGGTCCGTGGCGGGTGTCAGTCGAAAGGAGGGCGCCGCCACCGAGGTTGACCGCGAGGGACCAGTGGGCCTCCACGGCCCGGCAGGGCCGGCCGGGAAGCAGCGAGCAGGAGCGCGGCCCCTGACGATCACTCGGTTGGTGCAGTGTCGTGGTGGGGAGCGCGGGAAGACGCCGGTCATGCCCCGCCGCGCGCCGTCCTCCCGCGCCCGGGGCGGCAGGGCGCGCCGCGGCCGGGATCCCCGAGTCGGCCGCGGCGCCTCCTCCTCGGGCCGCCGAGCGGCTCTCCTGCCCGACAGGCCGACGGGTGCCGGCCCTCGGACCAGTTGGGTGTCGTCCCCGATGGCCGCGCGGCCGCCCGGCGTGCGACCTGGACCGACGCCGCGCTCCGGGGCTCTTTCGGGGGCCGGCGGACGTTTCCGGAAAGCCCTGCCCCTCCCGTTCGCGGGCGCTTCCGCATGGTTCGGTGCGGTGTGCCGTGTGCACCGGGGTGCCGGGACGGCGGCTGGTCACGGTGGCGTACGCCGCGGACGCGGCCCGCGCGCGGATCCTCGTCGTGCGGGCTCGTGACCGGCCCCCGACGTGGCCTCACCCCGACGACGACCAGCCCGGCAACGAACGACTGCGCAGCGAACAACCAGTCGAGTCAAGCCCTCCCGGCCCTCCGCGCGGGTGAAGGCGGTGACCCGTGGGACACGCTGACACCCTGCGTGCCATGGGCGGTGCCTTCGTGGCCGCCGCGTTCCTCGCCCGCCTCGGCGGCAGGATCGGACTTCCGACGATCCCCCTGTTCAGGCTCGCCGGCATCCTGCTCGGTCCGCGCACCCTGGGCTTCGTCCTGGTGGAGGACGCGCTGATTCTCGCCGCCGTGGCCGCGGGCGCCGGACTGGACGCGCGGCTCGCGCCCTTCAACGCCGGCTACGTACTCGTCCTCGCCGTCCTCGGACCCGTCGTCGCGGGACGCGCCCACCTG
The DNA here is from genome assembly GCF_040686295.1 of Streptomyces sp. NPDC085944. Lineage (NCBI taxonomy): Bacteria > Bacillati > Actinomycetota > Actinomycetes > Kitasatosporales > Streptomycetaceae > Streptomyces > Streptomyces sp. NPDC085944. Next base: position 39,205 of record NZ_JBFBJX010000017.1, read on the forward strand.
CTCGCCGACGCGCTGCGGGCCGCCGGCCGGCGGCTGCCCGGGACGACCGCACCGGTCGCGGTGCCGGGCGGCGGGACCGGCGAGGAGACGGAGGCGGACGGGGGGCCGGTGCCGGCCGGGACCTCCGCTCCGTCCGTCTCCTCGCCCGCCTCGGGGCACGCGGAGGCGGGGCGGTAGAAGCCTCGCTGTCCGCGCACGCGGCGGCGGAGCGGTTGGCCGAAAAGGGTGTCCCGGCAAGGTCACACAGGTGGCCGGTCGTCGTCCCGGGCGGAAGGGCACCGCCTGTCCCGGTGGGACAATCTGCCCACAGGGCCGTTGTCGCGACGCCGTGGTCGGACGCGTCCGGGATGGGAAGGAGCCGTCAGCATGATCGAGTGGGTGCCCCTGGGCAGCGGTGCCAGACCGGTTCCCAGGCCGGTCGCGGCTCCCCTGGTGTGGGCGGGAGCGTTCGGCGGCGCCCTGTTCCTGGTCGCTGTCCTCAACGGCACCGTGGGCTCGGGACGGCCGGGTCTCGCCCTGGTCGTGCTCTCCCTGCTGGCGGCCCTGCTCGGACTCTGTGCCCGGTTCACGGCCGCGCCGGGGACGGCCGTCTTGTGCTGGCTCTCCCTCAACGGCTTCGCCATACCGCCGGCCGGTGTCCTCACCTGGGCCGACCGGCGGGACGCGTTCTGGCTGGCCTGCCTGCTCGGCGCGACCCTCGCCGGCACGGCGCTGGCCCGTCTGGTCCACGCGCGGGCCGCCTACCGCCGGCTGACCACGGCGACGGTCCTCGACGGACCGGAGCCGGGGGCCGGTCCCGGCGACGTCTGAACCGCCCGCGTACCCGGTCGGGGCGGGGCGGCCCGGAAACCGGCGGTGCGGGAGGGCCGGACCGGTGCACGGCCCGCCCCTCCCCGCCCCCGCCGGATCAGGCCGTGTGCAGGGTCAGGCCGTAGCGGTTCAGGATCTCGTTGACCGGCTGGAACCAGGTCTCCCCGCCGCCGGAGCAGTTGCCCCAGCCGCCCGAGGTGACGCCCTGCGCCTGGTCACCGCTGATGAAGGAGCCGCCGGAGTCGCCGGGCTCGGCGCACACACTGGTCTTGGTCAGCTGGTGCACCACCGAGCCGTCGCTGTAGTTGACCGTCTCGTTGCGGGCGAGCACGGTGCCGCAGTGCCAGTGCGTGGTGGAGCCGGAGCGGCAGATCGAGGCGCCCACGGGTGCCACGTTCGAACCGCGCACGAGCTGGTCGGAGACCGTGCCCCAGCCGAGCACGACCGGCACGGTCCACCAGCCGCTGCCCACGCTGACCCACGCGTAGTCGTTGTCGGGGAAGGACGAGCCCTGGAACGTGCCGATGTACGAGCGGTCCCAGCCGCTGACACCGGCGCCGGCCCGGCCGCAGTGCCCGGCGGTGACGAACCCGCCGTGCACCGAGAAGCCGATGGAGCAGCGCACGTTGCCGGTGTAGTAGGGGTCGCCGCCGACGGTGCCCGCGGCGAAGGTCCGCGGGGCCGACGGCACCGAGCGCACCGTGACCGGTCCCGCCTCGCGGGCCTGCTTCAGGAAGTCCTGGACATCGTTGTCAGAACGGTCGCTCGCGACCACGTCGACGACCACGGTGTTGGCGCTCTGGTCCACGCGCCAGCTGCTGACGCCCGCGGGTGCGTCGAGGCGGTCGACGCGTGCCTTGGCCGCGTCCAGCTGCCGCGCGCTGTGCTCGACGGTGCGCACCTGTGCCCCGGTCGCGCGGACCGCGCGGAGGGTCGAGGGTGCGGCGTCCGAGGTGACGGCCACGGTCAGTTTCCCGGCGTCGGCGTCGAACCACGAACCGCCGAAGGCCTTTCCGGCGGCCCGGCGTGCCACCGGTTCCAGTGCCGTGGCGTCGCGTTCGGCCGCGAGCCGGCTCTCGGCCTCGGCCCGGGTGAGGCCGAAGTCGTGCCGCATGGCCTCCAGGAGGCCGGCGGAGGCGGGCTGCTCGTTGGCGGAGGGGGAGGCGGAGGGGGCGTCGGCCGCCGAGGCCGGCAGGGTGCCGACCGCGGTGAGGCTGCCGAGCACGAGGAGGCCGGCCAGGCCGAGGCGCCTGAGTCTGCTGCGTCTCACGGGAGTTGCCCTTCGTCGTTCCAGCAAGGTGGGGGTGGAACAGATGGCATGGAACAACCGCGGTTTGAGAGCGCTCTCATCGGGTCGCATCGAGCTTAGCCAGTCCTTGTCATCAGGTCCATGCCAATGCGGCATCTTTCCGTGCCGCCGGTCTGCGCGCTCCGGCGCCGCGAGCCGTTCGCCTCGGTTGGCCGGTCGCCGACGGGGCACTCAGGATCCGTCCCGGCAATGACGGCCCCATGGCGGCGGCCACTGGACGTGGGAGGCACATGTGGCGGTTCGGCACCGGCTGATCCAGGCGACCCCGGAGGCCGTCTGGGACGTCCTCGCGGACGGAGACAGATACGTGGAATGGGTGGTCGGCCCCTCGCAGGTCGTCCCCGAGGCCGGGCAGTGGCCGCAGGTCGGCTCCACGATCGCGTACGAGGTGCGGCTCGGGCCGCTGCTGCTGCACAACGAGTCGGTGGTCAGACGCTGTGTGGAGGGATCGGAACTGGAGCTGGAGGCCAAGGCGGGCCGGCTGGGCACGGCCCGGATCGCCGTGGAACTGCGCCCCTGGGGCGAGCAGTGCCTGGTGATCGTGGACGAGCACCCCCTGCGGGGTCCGGGCGGCCTGATGCACAACGTCGGCGTCGAGGCGCTGATCCAGGTGCGGCACCGCGCCATGCTCGCCAGGCTCGCGAAACTGTGCGAGTCCCGCGCCGGTGACCAGTGCCGGCCCGATCCGCCCGACGCGGTGGGTTCCGTGAACTATCGATGGGGAACCGGCCGTGCCTGAGGCCGTCGATGCCGTGGACGCCGTCGTGGTCGGAGCCGGGCCCAACGGCCTGGTGGCGGCGAACCTGCTGGCCGACGCCGGCTGGAGCGTGGCGGTCCTGGAGGAGCAGCCCGAGCCGGGCGGCGCGGTGCGGCACGACGACACAGTCGCCCCCGGCTTCGTCAACGACCTGTTCAGCTCCTTCTACCCGCTCGCCGCCGCCTCCCCGATCCTGCGCGGTCTGCGTCTGGAGGACCACGGGCTGCGCTGGGCCCACGCGCCCCACGTACTGGCCCACCCCCTGACCGACGGCACCTGCGCCGTCCTCGACCGCGACGTCGCGACCACCGCCGCCTCGCTCGACGCCTTCGCACCCGGGGACGGCGCCGCCTGGGAACGGCTCCACGGGGTCTGGGACCGCTACCGGGCCGACATCGTGGACGCCCTGTTCACCCCCTTCCCGCCGGTACGCGCCGGCGCCAGGCTGGCCCTGCGGCTGCGCGGCGCGGGCGGACTCAGACTCGCCCGCACCCTGGTCCTGCCCGTGCGCCGCCTGGGCGAGGAGGAGTTCCGGGGCGAGGGCGGCAAACTGCTCCTGGCCGGTAACGCCCTGCACGCCGACCTCGCCCCCGAAGCGGCCGGCAGCGGCGGGTTCGGCTGGCTGATGTCGATGCTCGGCCAGACCTACGGCTTCCCCGTCCCGGTCGGCGGTTCCGGCGCCCTCACCGAGGCCCTGGTCCACCGGCTGCGCGCCCGGGGCGGCATCCTGCACTGCGGGCGGCGCGTCGACCGGGTCCTGGTCCGCGACCGGCGCGCGGTCGGTGTGCGCACCGCCGACGGAGAGACGGTCGCGGCCCGCCGCGCCGTCCTCGCGGACGTCTCCGTCCCCGCCCTCTACGGTCGGCTCGTACCCCCGGCGGACCTGCCGGACCAGGTCCGCACCGACCTGCGGCACTTCCAGTGGGACTTCGCCACCTTCAAGGTGGACTGGGCGCTGGACGGACCCGTGCCCTGGCGGTGCGAGGAGGCGGCGCGGGCCGGCACCGTGCATCTCGCCGACGGCCTCGACGAGCTGACCCGGTTCGCCGCCCAGATCGCCATGCGGCAGGTCCCCGACCGCCCCTTCGCGCTGTTCGGCCAGATGACGACCACCGACCCGACCCGCTCACCGAGCGGCACCGAGTCCGCCTGGGCCTACACCCACGTCCCGCAGGACATCCGCGCCGACGCGGGAGAGGAGGGCATCACCGGCAGCTGGGACACCGGGGAACAGGAGCTGATGGCCGACCGGGTCGAACGCCAGGTGGAACGGTTCGCACCCGGCTTCCGCGCACGGGTCCGGGCCCGCCGCGTGCTCGCCCCGCCGACGCTGCAGGCCATGAACGCCAACCTGGAGGGCGGTGCGATCAACGGCGGCACCACCGCCATGCACCAGCAACTCCTCTTCCGGCCCGTGCCCGGCACCGGACGGCCAAAGACGCCGGTGACGGGTCTCTTCCTCGCCTCCGCGGGCGCCCACCCGGGAGGCGGGGTGCACGGGGCACCCGGTGCCAACGCCGCGCGAGCCGCCCTGCGCCAGCACCGGTTCGCGGCCCTCGCCCGGGTGCAGCGGGCCCTGACCCGTCGGGACCGGGCCGGCGACCGGTGCTGACCGCGGGGAAGCGTCCTCGCATCCTGTGACGACTCCGAGGAAAGGGCCGACCGGTGACAGACACTCCCCTCCAGAACCGCACCGTCGTGGTGACCGGCGCCGCACGCGGACTCGGCGCCGAACTCGCTCGCGCCTGCGCCCGCCGCGGCGCCCGACTCGCCCTCCTGGGCCTCGAGAAACCGCGCCTGGACGCCCTGGCGGCGGACCTGCCGACCCCGGCGCTCGCCGTCGAGACCGACGTCACCGACCCCGCCGCGCTGGCCGACGCGGCCGACGAGACCCGCCGGCGTCTGGGCAGGCCGTCGGTCGTCGTGGCGAACGCCGGTGTGGCGCACGGTGGTCCGTTCGCCACGTCCGATCCCGCCGAGTGGCGCCGCGTCGTCGAGGTGAACCTGTCCGGCAGCGCCCACACGGTCCGGGCCTTCCTGCCGGACCTGCTCGACACGGCGGGTTACCACCTCCAGATCGCCTCGCTGGCCTCGCTCGGCGCCGCGCCCCTGATGAGCGCCTACTGCGCCTCCAAGGCGGGCGTGGAGGCCTTCACCCACTCGCTGCGCGCCGAGGTGGCCCACCGGGGCGTCGCCGTGGGCATCGCCTACCTCAACTGGATCGACACCGACATGATCCGCGACGCCGACCGGTACCCGGTCCTGCGCGAACTGCGCGCCCACATGCCGCCCCCGGCCCGCCGCACCTTCCCCTCCCAGGACGTCGCCGCCCGGCTGGTGCGCGCCGTGGAGCGCCGCCGCACCGCCGTGTACGTGCCGGGCTGGCTGCGCCTGGTCCAGTGGGGACGCGTGACCCTGCCGCCCGTGGTGGTACGGCTGTCCCGCCACGAGCTGCCCCGGATGGAGACCGAGGGCTCGCTGGGCCACACCGGCCCGCTGGGCGCGGGCGGCCTGGCCGACCGAGCGGCCGACACGGGGCAGTAGCCACCGCGCCACCGCGGCCTGCCGATGTCGATGCGCCCCGACCCGAGGCGCCCCGGTGTCCGTGTGCCCGGAACCGCCGGGGTCGGTGTGTTCCTCCGCGCCCCGTGCCGCCGCGGCCGGTCGGCTTGGGCGGACCCCGAACCGGCGCGCCCCGCGCCCGCGGCGCCGTGGCCCGCCCGTGTCGGTGCGCCCGGTATCGCCGCGGCCGGTCGGCTAGCGTGCGCTCCAGGCATGTGCGTCGGGGGACGTGGTATCGCGGGCTGCCCGTATCGCCGCGTCCCGAACCGCCGCGGCCGGTCGGCCCGGAGCGCGCTTCGGGCCGTGCCTCGGGGTTTGTGGTGCGGCGGCCCGCCCGTGTCAGCGCGCCCCGAGCCGGCGCGCGCCGCCGGCACGGTGGTCGAGGCCCGCGTACCGCAGCCCGGGTCCAGGACCCGGCGTCCGGCGCCGCCGTCCGTGCGGCCCGGCCGGCGCGCGGAGCGGCGCAACCGGACGCGGCAGCCCGGGCCGGGCGCGACGAGGCGGTCATGGTGGCCTGGCCCGCGGCCGGAGCCGGCGGTCGGCGCGGCCTCGCGCGGCAGGGGCGTCGGGGACTCCCGGGTGGGTCGGAGCTCAGCGGACGGGCAGGTGGCGGCGCGGCACCCACGGCAGTTCGGCCGCCGTGCGCAGCATCGGCAGGACGGGGACGCGCACCCCGACCGCGATGTCCTCGTACGGCCGCGAGCGGCCGTCGAGGAAGCGCAGCAGCCGCCCGGCGGGGACGCGGTCGAACAATCGGAAGAAGAGGTCGGGGCCGTCGACCCGGCCCGTGTCCAGGGCCCGCAGCAGCACCGCGTCCATCCACCGGGCCCGCGCCGGATGCGGGGGCGGCGGCACCGGGCGGCGGCCCGCCCGCAGCGCACGCGCGACGGCCTCGGACTGCCGCTGCACGGCGGCGAACGTGTAGCCGGTGGACCCCCGGGTCGCGCCGCCCGCGACACCGATCCGGAAGACCCGGTCGCAGTCCCCGGCACGCTGCTCGAAGACGGCGTCGGTCATCGGGATGACCCCCTGTTCGGCCGACAGGACCTCCAGGGGTCCGGTGCGCAGGACGCGGCGCGTGTAGTCCTCCAGCGCGCCGTCGTACGCCTCGGTCGACAAGGGCGCCGGGCCGAACTCGGTGTACTCGACCAGCGCGGTGTGCCGCCCGGTCGGCAGCACGTAGCCGAACGACAGGCCCCGCCGCGGCTGCGCGGTGCGGAAGTCCATCAGGTCGACCACCTCGGGGTCGAAGACCGGCCGACCGGTGCGGACGAACCAGCCCCGGAAGTGCTGGAGCAGCCGGGTGCGGGCGGCCGGGAGCCGGCCGGGCGGACGGGAGTCGTAGACCCAGCGGGCGCGCAGGTCGACCGGCGCCCCCGCGGCGTCCGTGGCCGCCACCCGCACGGTGGCGTCCGGCAGGCCGGTCAGGGCGCCGACGGTGGCCTCGACGCGCCGCAGCCCCGGACGGTCCTTCAGGTCCCGCTCCACCAGCGCCTCGAAGTCGTCCGAGCGGATCATCTTGTAGCGGGCGGGCGCCATGTGCCGCCGCACGGCCGTCCCGTCCCGCCCGTGCACCCGCAGCGCCTCCCACGACGCCGTCGCAGCCCGGTCGAAGCGGCCGGCCCCGGCCTCCCAGAAGCACCAGGTGCGCCGTGGAGGGCGCAGCGGACCCGGCGGCGGATCGACCAGGACGACGGAGGGCGCCGTGCCTTGCCGCGCGTCGGCCGCCAGCCGGTGCACCAGGGAGAGACCCGCCGCCCCCGCGCCGACGACCACGATGTCCGCGTCGAGCACGCCCGCCTCCTTCCCTTCCGTCCGCCGCTCCGGCCAGGTCCGGTCCGGCGGAGTATTCCGCCCGGCGTCGTCCGTGCGACGTGCGGCGCGCTGGACGGCGCGAGACGGGTACCCGCCGGGGGAGGCGATACCGCCGGGCGGGTGACCGCCGGGCGGGAACCCGCCCCCGCGGCGTCGCGCCGGAGGCCGAGGGGGAAGGCATGGCGCCGACGCGTACGAGAGGATCCGCGATGCCACGCAGCACGGTCGACCACGGCGGACACCGGCCGGACCAACCGCTCGCGGACCGGGGGGCGCGATGACCCCCGAGGGCCGCCACCTCCACTACGTCCTCGCGCCCTGCCCCAGCACCGACATCGGCCCCGGGGCCCGCGCCTGGAGCGACCTCGCGCCCCGCTACCGCGACCGCCTCCTCGCCACCCCGGAACGCCGCGGACCGACTGGCACCGCCGCCGTGGTGGAGGAGTGCCTGGTGACACCCGCCGACTGGACCGCACAGGGGCGTGCCGCGGGCACCCCTTGCCCGGTCGCCCACACCTTCGCCCAGACCGGGCCCTTGCGGCCCCGCACCCTGGTGCGCGGCACCGACAACGCGGTCCTCGCGGGCTGCGGGACCACGCCGGGCGTCGGCGTACCGACCGTACTGCTCTCCGGGAAGCCGGCCCCGGCCCGCCTCACCGGCGCCCCCGCCCGCACCGCGGCGGCGAGGGGCGGGCGGGATGGGAACCTGCGAGCCCGAGGACGTCGTCGCCAACCGGCTCGACCCCTGGCACGGCGTCTGGTTCCACCCGTACTCCTTCGTGGACCTCACCGTCGTCGAGGCATCCGGGGAGAGCACGCCCTGCGACGGGGACGGCGACCGCTTCGTCGTGGACGCGTCCTTCCGGCTGACCGGTCGTCTCGTCGTCCCCGTACGAGCCGAGTTCACCGCGCCCGGACCCCGCACCGTCGTCATGCGCATCACCGAGGGCGAGGGCACCGGTTCCGTCGTGGAGAGCCACGCCCCGCCGCTCGGCCCGGACCCGAACGGCCGGCCGCGCACCGCGGTCGTCGAGGCGGTGCTCGCCGCCTCGGACCGGCCCGGATCCCCCCTGGCCCGCCGCCTGGCACCGGCGCCGCGGCCGCTGACGCGGGCCACCGCGGGCCGCCTGCGGCGCGACGACCTCGCCTGTGCCGAACGCCGCGCACAGCTGCGCGCCCGCGGTCTCTTCCCCGGCTGAACGGAGCGGCACCGAGATGCAGACCTTCCTTCCCCACCCCGGCTTCCGGGACTCGGCACTGACCCTGGACCGGCGCCGTCTCGGCAAACAGCGCGTGGAGGCGCTCCAGGTGCTGCGCGGACTCACCGTCCCCGGCTACGGCTGGCGCCGGCACCCCGCGGTGCGGATGTGGACGGGCTACGAGGAGGCACTCGTCCGCTACGGCCTCGACGTCTGCCGGGTCTGGCGCGAACAGGGCCACCAGGACAGCTGCGCCGCCTCACTCGTCGCGGGGCTCGCCGAGTTCCGCCCGGGCGAGCCGGTGCGGGACCAGCGGGAGCTGGCCGATGCCGGGGAACTGCCGCCCTGGCTCGGCGACGAGGCCTTCCACCGCAGCCACCGCTCGGCCCTGGTGCGCAAGGAGCCCGCCGTGTACGCCGAGCTGTTCCCGGGGGTCCCGGACGACCTGCCCTACTTGTGGCCGCGCTCGGACCGGGAGCGGGAGCCGGACGGCCCGGGAAACGGCGACCGGTGACGGCCGCCGTAGCGGTGAGCGGTCGGCAAGTGGTCCCCGATGACGCCCCTGAAGTGGACCCCGTGAGGGACCGCCGCGTTTCCTAGCGTCGTCGGCATGAACGCCACCACCACGCGCGGGGCCCTGCTCGCCGCGCTCGCCTGTGTCCTCGTCGGAGGGTCCTTCACCGCCAACAGCCTGCTCGGCGACTACCCGTACGCCGGCGGGCAGTTCCTGCGCTACGGCCTGGCCCTCCTGCTGCTCCTGCCCCTGGCCGGCCCCGGCGCCACGGCCCGGCTGCGCGCGCTCGGCGCCGGCCGGTGGGTGCGCCTCGCGCTGCTCGCGGCCGTGGGCATGGTCGGCTTCAACCTGGCCGTCCTCGCCGCGGAACGCACCGCGGAACCCGCGGTACCCGGCGTCTTCGTGGGCTGCGCGCCCGTGGTCGTCGCCGTCGTCGTTCCCCTCCTGGAGGGGCGCAGACCGCAACGGGTGGTCCTGTACGGGGCGTTGTTCGTGGCCGTCGGCGCCTTCACGGTCCAGGGCTGGGGGCGCACCGACGGCGCGGGCATCGCCTTCTCGGTGTGCGCGCTGGCCGGGGAGGTCGGGTTCGCCGTGCTGGCCGTGCCCGTACTGCGGCCGCTGGGACCGCGGCTGCTGTCCGCCGTGGTGTGCGGCGTCGCGGCGGCCGAGTCGGCGGTCGTCGGCGTCCTGGCCGACGGCACCGGGTGGCTGCCCCGGCCGGACGCGGTGGAGGCGGGCGCGCTGCTGTGGCAGGCGGTGGTGGTCACCGTCGTCGGGTTCGTGTGCTGGTACATGGGCATGCAGCGGATCGGGGCCGAGCGCGCCACCCTGTTCTCCGGACTGATCCCGGTCGCCGCCGCCTGCTCGGCCCCGCTCGTCGGCACGGGGTCCTACGGCGCGGCGCAGGCCGTGGGCAGCGCCCTGGTCTTCGCCGGGGTCGCCGTCGGGTCGGGAGCGGTGCGGCCGCTGGCGCGCGGGCGGCGAGCCGGGGCCGGGCGTCAGGAGGCCTTCGAGCGGTCCCTGGAGAAGCTGTAGAGGTCCTTCGAGGTCGTGATGAGCTCGCGCTGCTCCTGCCGGGAGCCGACCATGGGCTGCGAGCCGTGCAGCGGCACCTGGGCGCTCTCCGGCAGGAACCGCACGGTGACCAGCCCGATGGCGCCGGCGGCCATCAGGTAGTAGGCGGGCATCAGGTCGTCGCCGGTGATGCTCACCAGCGCCTCGGCGACCAGCGGTGTGGTGCCGCCGAAGGCCGCGACGGCGAAGTTGAAGCCGATGGCCATCGCGGCGTACCGCACGGCGGTCGGGAACAGCGCGGGCAGGGTGGCGGCGCTGGGCGCGGCGAAGCAGACCAGCAGGGTGGACAGCAGCAGCACCCCGAGGACCGGCGCCCAGACGCCGTCCGACTTGAGCAGCAGGAACGCCGGGACGGCGAGGACGATCATCGCCGCCGCGCCGACGGCGTACAGCGGGCGGCGGCCGACGTGGTCGCTGAGCCGGCCGAGGAAGGTGATCAGCAGCACGATCCAGACCATGCCGATCAGTACCAGCACGTCCGCGAAGCCGCTGGAGCGGTCCAGGGTCTCCGTCTGGTACGTCGGCAGATAGCCGGTGACCATGTAGTTGGTGACGTTGTAGAGCAGCACCAGGCCCATGCAGATCAGCAGCGGGCGCCAGTGCTCGCGCACGATCGTCTTGAACTCGCTGCCCGACGACTCCTGCGCCAGGCCCCGCTCGTGCTCGTCGAGCTGCTGCTGGAAGGCGGGGGACTCCTCCAGCTTGAGCCGCATGTACAGGCCGATGACGCCGAGCGGCCCGGCGATCAGGAACGGCAGCCGCCAGCCCCAGTGCAGCATCTGATCGTCGGTCAGCGACAGGTTCAGGACGGTGACCAGCGCCGAGCCGAGCGCGTAGCCGACGAAGGTGCCGAAGTCGAGCCAGCTGGAGAGGAAGCCGCGCCGCCGGTCGGGTGAGTACTCGGCGACGAAGGTGGTGGCGCCGCCGTACTCGCCGCCGGTGGAGAAACCCTGGACCATCCGGGCGAGCAGCAGCAGGATCGGGGCGGCGATGCCGAGGGTGGCGTAGCTGGGGATGAGGCCGATGGAGAAGGTGCCCAGCGCCATCATGATCATGGTGGTGGCGAGCACCTTCTGCCGTCCGACCCGGTCCCCGAGCGGGCCGAAGACCAGGCCGCCGAGCGGGCGTACGACGAAGGCCGCGGCGAAGGTGGCGAAGGAGGAGATCACCTGGGCGCCGGGCGAGGCACCGGGGAAGAACACCTTGCCGATGGTGGCGGCCAGATAGCTGTAGACGCCGAAGTCGAACCACTCCATGCAGTTGCCGAGGGCCGAGGCCCCGACCGCCCGCTTGAGCAGCGGTGCCTCGACGACCTGGACGTCCTCCTCGCGAAAGGCCCGCTTGGTGCGGCGGAGCCGGCGGGCCAGCTCCTCGCGCACCTGCCGCGGCAGTCGCGCGACCGTACTCGGCATCTTCGCCCCGCCCAGGGGACCGGACCCGCCGTCGGACTTCGCGTCGACCACGCCGCTGCCTTCCTGCCGCTCCGCCACAGTTCGCCTGAGCGAATTCTGTGCCGCAACCGCGCAGGGGCGCATGCCGGAGCCGCTGCCCGGGGCGGCGCTGGTGCCCCGGGCAGCGGCGGTGCGGTACGGCTCAGGGCTGTACCGGCATGCTCCAGCAGTTGGAGCCGGCCGGCCTGCCGGAGAGCCGGTCGGTGAGCCAGGAGACGGCGTTCCCCTGATCGGCGAGCAACGGGGCGAAGTGGTTGAGCAGGCCGCTGCCCACGCCCGGCAGGACCACGGGGACGTAGGTGACCTTCGCGCCCTTGTCGCACCACTCGACGGCCAGTCGCCGGGCCTGGGCGTGGGGGACCAGGTCGTCGCCGGTGCCGGTGGCCACACGCACGGGGCTGCCGGGCTTCCGCGAGCCGATGCGCTGCTCGGCCAGGAAGGCCTGGAGAGCGGGCTCCGCCCGGATGATGTCGCCGAGGGACTGCCCGGTCTTCGTCCAGTCCGTGCTGCTCCGGCCGCCGTACCCGAAGAGGGCGTCGCCGACGCACATGGTCGACAGGTCCTTCAGCGCCTTCCCGCCCGCCTCGTCGATGTACCGGTCGGCGATGGGCCGCAGGGCCGGTTCGGTCTGCAGGAAGCCGTTCAGCGACCAGCCCAGCGCGCCCGCCAGGTCGCCGCCGTCGATCGCCTCCGTCACCTCCGTCAGGTCGGCGGGCGGGGCACCGGCGTAGGTGCCGGACAGCTCGACGTCCGGGGCGTAGGAGGGCTGGAGCTCGGCCGCGGCCGCCGTGGCTCCGCCGCCCTGGCTGTACCCGAACAGCCCCACCCGGGACTCGGAGGTGACGGACGCCGAGTCCAGGGAGCGCGCGGCGCGTACGGCGTCCAGCACGGCATGGGCCCCGTCGACGCGGTTGACGTAGGTGTGCAGCCGGTCGGTGGTGCCGAGGCCCACGTAGTCGGTGACGGCGACGGCGACGCCGCGCAGCAGCAGGCGGTACACCGACAGGTCCTCGTAACCGACGGAGACCGTTTGGCCGTTGAGCCGCAGGGGGTGTTCCAGGGCCATCGAGGCGGCGCACTGGTCGCCCTGGCCCATGGTGCCGGGCGCGACGGCGACCAGGGGGCGCGGTCCGTCGCCGCGCCACCGGGCGGCCGGTTCGATGTAGGCGCCGGTCACGGCGACCGCCGCGCCGTTCGCGTCGGTGGACTTGTACATCAGCCGCGTCGCCCGTCCCGGAAGGGGTCCGTCGATCCCGGGCAGACTCAGCGCCAGGGGCAGCGGTTCGCTGCGGATCAGCGTGCCGTCGGCGGCGGGCAGTTCGGACGGCGGGGTGTAGAAGGCGGGTATCTCGATGCCGCGGGACGTCGTGGCCGACGGGCCGGTGGCCGCGCCGTCGGCCGCGGCGGCCGGGACGGCCTGCGCACCGACGGCGAGTGCGGCGGCGATCGCCGCGGCGAGCATGCGTGGTCGTGGGGGCATGGCGAACCTCCTGGGGAAGGGCCGGATCCGCTCGTCCGCGGTCCCGTGGGGTCAGGGCCGTGGCCGCGCTGCTCCTGTGGGGTTACGGGACCGTAACCGGACAGGGGTTACCAGGGGTAGCATCTGACTTGTTACGGTTCGGTAACTTGACGTCGTGTCTAACAAGAGCCGGGCCAGGCCCCCGTGCCGGCCAGCCGGAGCACCAGCGCCGCGATGTTCCAGGCGTCGTCCACGCCCCGGTGGTGCCGCCCCTCGAGCGGCAGCCCGGCGATCTCCAGCGCCCGCGCCATGCCGGGACGCCTGCGCAGCCCGTGGGCCTCGGCGAAGACCGCCTTGGCGTTGGTGTGCGCGCGCTCGGCCGGGTGGCCGAAGGGGTAGGCGATCCCGTCCGCCGCGCACTGGCGGACCACCTGCTTGCGGTCGTAGTCGCCCCAGCTCGCCCAGGGCCGTACACCGGCGCCGTGGTCCCTCACCAGCGTGTCGCAGGCCTCGGCGAAACTCACGCCCCGGTCGGCCTCGGCCTGGGTGACACCGGTCAGCTCCGTGCAGAACGCGCCGACCCGGGAGCGGGCGGGCCGCACCAGGATCCGGTGCCGCGCCACCCGTTCCCGGGCGTCGAGGTCCACCACCGCGAGACCGATCTCGATGATCTCGCTCACCGCGCCGGGCGGCGGCTGCCCCTCCCAGCAGGTGGCCTCGAGATCGATGACGTTCAACAGGCCCGCGTGGCCCCCGCCCGCGCCGCGCCGGTCCATGGCGGCACCGTACGGGGGCACGGAGCCGGGGGCACCCGGTTTTCCGCCCGCGGACTCCCTATCGACGGCTCCGTACCAGCAGGTACAGGAAGTACGGCGTACCGATCACGGCCGTCATCAGGCCCGCGCCGAGCTGCGCCGGGGCGATGACCGTGCGGCCGACGAGGTCGGCGGCGCAGACGAGGACGGCGCCCAGCAGGATCGCCACCGGCACGACCCGCACGTGCCGCCGGCCCACGAGGGCGCGTGCCGCGTGCGGAGCCACCAGCCCGACGAACCCGATGGTGCCCGCGCAGGCCACCGCGGTCGCACTGAGGACGACGCTCATCACCAGGAAGCCGAGGCGCCCCGGAGCCAGCCGCAGGCCGAGCAGACGCGGCGTGTCCTCGTCCAGCGAGATCAGGTCCAGCTCGGTGCGCCGGGCGACGGCCACACCGATGCCGGCGACCAGGGCCAGCGCGACCGGCACGACGTCCGGCATGGTCCGCCCGTAGGTCGAACCCGACAGCCAGGTCAGCGCCTTGGTCGCGTTGAACGGGTCGGTGAGCACGATCAGCAGACTGATCAGCGCCGCCGTCCCGGACGCCACGCCGATCCCGACGAGGACCAGCCGGTTCTGCCGGAAACCGCCCCGGGCGGCGAGCCCGAAGACGAGGACGGCGGTGACGGCGGACCCCGCGAACGCGGCCCCCGCGACGCCCCACGTCCCGGCGGCCGGCACCGTGGTCACGAAGATCACCGCACCCAGCGCGCCACCGCCGGTCACGCCGAGGACGTTCGGCTCGGCGAGCGGATTGCGCGTGACGGCCTGCACGAGCGTGCCCGCCAGGGCGAGCGCCGCACCCGCGGCCAGCGCGGCGAGCACCCGCGGCACCCGCGTGTCCAGCACGAAGGAGACGGCGCGCCCGGCCCGTCCCTGGCTCCAGTTGACGACGTCGCCGAGCAGCAGCTTGGTGTCGCCCACCAGCACGGCGGCGATCACCAGCCCGACCAGGACCAGCACGAGGACCGTGACCGTGGCCAGGAACACTCCCCGCCCGGGAGTGCGCAGCCGGTCCGGCGCCCCGGCCCCGGCGGTGTCCCGCACCCGCAGCGCCATGGCGACCAGGAACACGGCGCCGACCAGGCTGGTGACCACGCCCGTGGGCACGGACACCGCGCGTTCACCGGCGACCAGGGCCCGCAGCAGCACGTCCGAACCCAGCACCAGGGCCGCGCCGGTGAGGGCGGCCGCGGGCATCGTGCCGCGGGAGCGGGTGAAGCCGCGGAACCTGCGGGCGAGCGGGCGCACCAGGGCGGGCGCGCACAGGCCGACGAAGCCGATGGGGCCGGCGAGCGTGACCGCGGCGGCGGACAGCAGTGCCGCGAGCACGACGACCGTGACCCGGGTGGCCCGGACCGGGACGCCGAGACCGCGCGCCGCGTCGTCCCCGAGGGCCAGCGCGTCCACCCGACGGGCCGTCAGCATCAGCCCGGCCAGACCGGCCAGGGCGATCGGCAGCATCTGCAGGACGCCGTCGAAGCCGTTCTGGGCGATGCTGCCCTGGTTCCACGCGTAGAGGCCCTCGGTCTGCTCGGGGAAGAGCAGCAGCAGGCCCTCCGTCATGGAGTTCAGGCCCAGCATCAGCGCGGTGCCCGCCAGCACCAGCCGGACGGTGCCCGTGCCGAGACCGGACAGGCCGAGCACGACGCCGGCCGCCGCGAGTCCGCCCACGAAGGCGACCCCGGACGAGGCGAGCATCGGCAGCGACACGCCGGTCGCACCGGCCACTCCCAGCGCCAGGTAGGAACCGGCGTTCACCGCGAGGGTGTCGGGGGAGGCGAGCACGTTGCGGCTGACCGCCTGGAGCACCGCGCCGGCCATGCCGAGGACGGCGCCGACCAGCAGCCCCGCGGTCATCCGGGGCAGCCGCGAGGCGACGACCACGGACGCGTCGCCCGCGTCGGCCCGCCCGGTCAGGGCCTTGAAGACCTCGGACGGACCGACGGCGGCGGTGCCCTGCGTGATGTCGACGACGGCGAGGACGGCGACCAGCAGGACGATTCCGGCCGTCACCGCGGCCGCGCCCGACCGGGACGTGGGAACCGTCGACGGAGGGGCCGCGGTGGGTTCGGTTGCGGTGACGGCCATGGCCCCGCTACTTCGTCAGGGCGCCGACGACGGCGTCGATGTACGCCTCCATCGACCCGGGACCGCCGAACATCCAGATGCCGTCGTCGAGCCGGTGCACGTCGCCGGCCTTCACGAACGGCAGGGACTTCCACACCGCGTTGTCGGCCAGTTCACCGGTGAACGGGGTGGCGCTCGGGTCGTCGTCGTTGCCGATGTAGGCGAACCGGGTGTCCTTCGGCAGCTTGGTCAGACCCTCGACGTCGGTGGTGCCCAGACCGTAGGCCTCGTCGCCCTTCACCGTCCAGGCGTTCTTCAGGCCGACGGCCTCGTTGACCTCACCGATGAGCGAGGTGGCCGTGTAGGGGCGGATCGAGACCTGGTTCGAGGCGACGTAGCCGTCGGCGAAGGCGAAGTCCTTGCCGGCCATCCCCGCGTCGGCCAGGGCCTTCTTGCCCTCGGCGACCTTGGCCTCGAAGTCCTCGCGCAGCGACTTCGCCCGGTCAGTGGTGCCGGTGGCCTTGGCGATGAGGTCCACGTTCCCCAGCATCCGGTCGATCTGACCGGTGCCGTCGGCGGAGGTCACCTCGATGACCGGGGCGACCTCGCGCAGCTGCTTCACGGCGGCCGGGTTGAGGTCCGTGGTGGCGACGATGAGGTCGGGGGCGAGGGAGGCGACGGTGTCCATGCTCGGCTCGCCGCGGGTACCGATGTCCTTCGGCTCGTTCTTCAGCGCAACGGCGCTGTCCCAGGTCTTGTAGCCCTTGACGTCCGCCACGCCGACCGGGTCGACGCCGAGCGAGACGAGGCTCTCGACGACGTTCC
Source organism: Streptomyces sp. NPDC085944 (assembly GCF_040686295.1). Lineage (NCBI taxonomy): Bacteria > Bacillati > Actinomycetota > Actinomycetes > Kitasatosporales > Streptomycetaceae > Streptomyces > Streptomyces sp. NPDC085944. Next base: position 55,866 of record NZ_JBFBJX010000017.1, read on the forward strand.
ACTCGGTGGCGACGACCTTCTTGGCCGGCCCGTCGAGCTTCACCTCGGTGCCCTTGCCGTCCTTGAGCGTGATCGCCTCGGAGGCCTTCTTCTCCGTCTTGTCGGCGGCGGGTTCGGTGGTGCCGCAGGCGGCGAGGGTGAGCGCCGCGGCGGTGGTGGCGGCCGCGGTGAGCAGGAGGCGTCTCATGAGGTGGTGCCGAGCCTTTCGGGGGTTCGTATGTGGTGGCGGCCGATCGGGCGGGTGCGCAGCCGGCCGGTGAGGGGATCGGTGTCGACGTCGATGCGGATGCCGTAGACGGCGGTCAGCCGCTTTGGCGTCAGCACGTCCTCGGGAGGGCCGTCGGCGACGATCCGGCCCGCTTCGAGAAGCGTGATCCGGTCGGCGACGGCCGCCGCCTGGTCGAGGTCGTGCAGGACGACCCCGACGGCGATGCCGTGGTCGTCCGCCAGGTCGCGGATCAGGTCGAGCAGTTCGACCTGGTAGCGCAGGTCGAGGTAGGTCGTGGGTTCGTCCAGGAGCAGGACGCCGGTCTCCTGGGCGAGACAGCTCGCCAGCCACACCCGCTGCAACTGACCGCCGGAGAGGTGGTCGGCGCCGCGGTCGGCGAGGTCGGCGACGCCGGTGAGCGCGAGCGCCCGGTCGACGGCGGCCGGGCCCTCGGGATCGGGCCGCCCCCAGCGGCCCCGGTACGGATAGCGGCCGAACTCGACGACGTCCCGCACGGTCAGCCCGCCCGGCGTCGGCCGTCCCTGCGTCAGCAGGGCGACGTACCGCGAGAACTCACGGGACGTCAGCGCCAGGGCGTCGGTGCCGCCGTCGATGTCGATCCTGGCGCTGCGGGCCCGCTGCAGCCGGGCGACGGTCCGCAGCAGCGTCGACTTCCCACTGCCGTTGGGGCCCACCAGGACGGTCACTCGGCCGGGCTCGAGCCTGACTCCCGCGTCGTGCACGACGTCCACGCCGTCGTACGCGACGCTCACGCCCGTCGCCGACAACTCATGACCGCGCAGGCGCGGGGTACCGGCTGCGTCTTCAGCTGATCTCACGCGACAAAGGTTAGCCTAACCTAAAAACTGCCGACAGGGACGGGGCTCGCACGGAGCCCGCGGCGGTCGTTGCGCCCCCTCGTCCCTCGCCGGGCCGAACGGCTCGACTCGCCTTTCAGGACCGGGGTTTCCACAGGCCGGCCCGGTTCAGGGACATCGGGCAGTGGAGGTAGATCTCGTCGATCTCCAGGAGCAGCGCGAGGTCCGGGCGCCTGCCGTCCCGCGTCATCGCGTCGAAGAAGGGGGCGTCGGTGAGGATGCGGGCCCGGCCGTTGACCCGCAGCACCTCCTTGCCGCCGGGGATCAGGTAGAGGAGGCCGGCGTGCGGATTGTCGAGGATGTTGTGGAAGCTGTCCCCGCGCCGGTTGCCGGGCCGGTCGGGCAGGGCGAGAGTCCGGGAGTCGAGGACGTGGGTGAAGCCGGGGCCGTCGCCGCGGGGTGACACGTCGCAGTTGCCGCCCGCGTCGGAGGTGGCCAGGAGGCAGAAGGGGGAGCGGGTCAGGATGGCCCGGTCATCGTCGGTGAGACGGTCGTGGACCTTGTCGATGACGACGGGCCAGGGCTCGCCCAGCAGTTCGCGCAGTCGTTCGCGCGAGCCGAGCTCGACCCAGCCCTCCTCGCTGGTGGCGCCGGCGGCGGCGTCCGCTTCCGGTGATTGTTGCACACTAAACATGCTCTGATCTTAGGTACGCCTTACCTAACATCGGGCGTCGCCCCCGGAAACCCGGGGGAACCGCTCTCAGAAGGCGTAACGGATCCGCAGCCAGGGCGCGTGCGCGGCGACCAGCGCACGGAGCCGGCCGACCGCCTCGGTCTTGACGTCCACGCGGTACCGCACGTTGAGCGCGCCGTTCTCGGAACGCTTGGCCTCTTGGATCTCCGGCCGCCACAGCATCTCCTCGGCGCGCGGATGCCAGCCCAGATTGACCTCGTGCAGCTCCCGGTTGTGCGTCAGCATGATCACCTCGGCGGCGGCCTGCCGCTTGACGCGGTCCGGCAGGACGTCGTCGAGGTGCCGCAGCAACTCCGCCCACGCCTCCTCCCAGCCCGGCCGCACCACCACGGGGGAGAGGTTGAAGTGCACCTCGTAGCCCGCGTCCAGGAAGTCGCCGGCCGCGGCGATCCGCTCGGCGACCGGCGAGGTGCGCACGTCCAGCAGCCGGGAGTCGTCCGGCGGCATCAGCGAGAAGCGGACCCGGGTCCGGCCGCGCGGGTCGAGGGCCAGCAGATCCGGGTTGACGAACTTGGTCGCGAAGGACGCCTTGGCCGTCGGCCACTGCCGGAAGGCGCGCACCAGGTCCGCGGTGTTGTCGCAGATCAGGGCGTCCACCGAGCAGTCGCCGTTCTCGCCGACGTCGTAGACCCAGGCCTCGGCGTCGCACTGGTTCGGCTCGCGCTTGGGCCCCAGGCGGGCGGTGTGCCGGCCGAGGTGGGCGACGATCCGGTCGACGTTGGTGAAGACCGTGATCGGATTGGCGTAGCCCTTGCGGCGCGGCACGTAGCAGTAGGCGCAGGCCAGCGCGCAGCCGTTGGAGGCGCCCGGCGCGATCCAGTCCGCGGAGCGGCCGTTGGGGCGTGTGGTCAGCGTCTTGCGCTCGCCCAGGACGAGCGTCTCGCCCTTGACCCGGACCCAGCGCTCGACGTTGCCCTCGTTGCCGTGCAGGCCGGGGATGCCCCAGTGGGAGTCCACCTCGACCACGCGGGCCCCGGGGAACCGGGCGAGGATCTGCCGGCCGCGCGGGGAGGCGGCCGCCGCCGGCTCGGCGTGGATCTCGCGCACCGGCAGCAGCCTGCGGGCGGCGGCCGAGTCCCGGAAGCACGGTCCGGCCGCGGCTACGGCGGCCGGCGGACCGGACACCAGGGCGTCGAGGCCGAACAGGGCGCCGGAGCCGTCGTCCGGCGCGGTGGACGGGTCGTGCATGAGGGCTCCGTGACGAGGACGCGGCAGTGACCGGGCGGCTCCGCCGCGGTCCGTTCCCTCCACTGTACGAAGCGCCCGGCACCTCCAGGCCGTGTCACGCGGCCCTTTGGGGGCATACGTGCCGCACGGCACCGCCCCGGTGCCGCCGATCCGAAGGGATGTGCACCGTGCTCGCCATCGTCGCGGCCGTTCTGTTCCTCCTCGCCTGGCTGATCAACGCGGCGGAGGTGTCGACCAACGACGTCTTCACCTCCACCAACGTCATGCTCGTCGGCCTCGCCCTGCTGGCCCTGCACGTCGCCGGAATCGGCAGCGGCTGGGCGACGCGCGGGCGCCGCCGCTGAACCCGCCGGCCGACCGGAGCGGCGCCGGTCAGGGAATGCGGGCCACGCCCGCGTAGATACCGCTCTCCTCCGGCGCGGGCGGCCGGACGCCCTCGCCGGACCACTCGGTGGCCGTGACCAGGCCGGGCGGCACCAGGTCGAGGCCGTCGAAGAAGCGGGCGACCTCCGCCCGGGTGCGAAAGCCCAGCCGGATGCCGCCCTTGGCGTACTGGGCGATCACCTGCTCCGCCAGCTCGGGGAAGAGGTCGATCGCGGCGTGCGACAGGACCAGGTGGCTGCCGGACGGAAGCGTCTCCACCAGCCCCCGGACGATGCCGTGGGCGTCCTGGTCGTCCGGAACGAAGTGCATGAGGGCGATCAGCGAGAGCGCGATCGGCCGGTCGAAGTCCAGGAGCCCGCGGGCGTGCCGCACGATCTCGTCCGGCTCGCGGACGTCGGCCTGGATGTAGTCCGTGGCCCCCTCGGGGCTGCTCACCAGCAGCGCCTCCGCGTGCCGCAGCACGATCGGGTCGTTGTCGGCGTAGACGACCCGGGCCGTCGGCACCGTCCGCTGGACGATCTGGTGCAGGTTGGGCTCGGTCGGGATGCCCGTGCCGATGTCCAGGAACTGGTCGATGCCCCGCGCGGCGAGGTGCGCCACCGCGCGGTTCATGAACGCGCGGTTCTGCCGCGCCGCGTCCCGCGCCTCGGGCGGCAGCGTCTCGCCCACCGCCTCGTCGACCGGGTAGTTGTCCTTGCCGCCCAGCAGCCAGTCGTAGACACGCGCGGGGTGGGCCCGGCCGGTGTCGATGTGGGGAGGCTGGGAATGGTCCGTCGTCATGGCAGGCTCCGTGGTCAGGGAGGTGACGCTCCGCCGCAGTTTTCGATCATCGTACTGCCGTGGCACCGTGCCATGTGCCCCGCGGACGGGGGAGGTTGGCGCCTCCTCGGCTCATCGGGCCGCGCGGCGCAGGCTGCGCGGCGGACGGTGGGACCACTCGCGGTCGGCGTCGACGATCTCGCGCAGCATCCGGGCCGGGGTCGCGGCGGCGACCGTCATCGGCGGCACGTGTGCCGTCGCCACGCTGCCCGCGCCGACCACCGAGCCCCGGCCGACGGTCACCCCCGGCATGATCAGCGCGCCGGCCCCGATCCACACGTCGTCCTCGATGCGCACCGGTGCGGAGAACTGGGTGCCGTCCCCGTGCGGGTCCGGGTGGACGGGACGGCCGGTCGTGCTGATCGTGACGTGCGGGGCGAACATCACCCGGTTCCCGACGAAGACCTCGACGTCGTCGACGAGGGTGAGGCCGAAGCCGGCGTACACGTCGTCGCCCAGGTGCGCGCGGTTGCCGTAGGCCACGTGCAGCGGCGGCTCGATCCACCCCCGTGACCACCGAGGCGAACGTCTCCTCGAGGAGTGCCCGGCGCTCCTCCTGGTCCCGCGCGCCGGTCCGGTGGTAGGCGTCGGCCGGCTCCTTGCCGCGCAGCCGCTCCTCCGCCAGGCCCTCCAGGACCGGGGCGCCGTCCGAGCAGAGCTCCCGGGCCGTCATCCGGCGGTGGACCTCGCGCTCACGGGGGTCGGTGGTCGTACGGTCTCCTCGTGTCCGTACCGATGGACCGTGGCTCCCTCCGCGCCCGCGCGCGGCCGTGGACGGAGCCGCCGTCAGGGGTGAGTCAGCCAGCGGACACGTCCGTCAGCGTCCAGCGCTGGTTGGCGCCGGAGTTGGGCGGCCAGGTCGTGACGGCCGCGCCCGCGTGGGTCGCCTGGCCCCCGACTTCGAGCAGCCGTCCGGTGGCCGCGTTGACCAGGGTCCAGGTGCCGTCGCCGGTGCTCGACGCGATCCACTCGGCGGCCCGGTCGCGCCCGCCGGTGTCCGGCTCGGCCACCGGGACGTCGTCCCGTACGGCCAGTCGTGTCCCGTCCCCGGGCCGGGTGAAGACGTAGCGGTCGCGGACTCCGTTGTCCTGGCGCACCGCGCTCAGTCGCCACTGCTCGGCGCTCGCGTCGGCGCCGGTGCCCAGGACCAGGTTCGTGCCGTCCCCGGCCACGGCGACGGCCCTGCCGCTCTGTACGCCGGTCAGCGTGTAGGTGTGGCCCTTGCGCAGCTCGGCGGCGTCCTTCGCGACGCCCGAGACCCCTTCGATCGAGAAGGAGGTGACGGACTGGGCGGGCACGGTGAAGGTGGCCGTGCGGTCGCTCACCCGGATCGGGGCCTGCCGCTCCAGCTTGCCGTCGGCGCTCGTCACGACCGGGGTGACGGTGGCCCGGCGGCTCACGTCACGGAACTTCGACAGGTCGATGGTGACCGTGCGGGCCTCGGCGGTGCGGTTGACGTGGACGAGGGAGGCGCCCTTGCCGTCGCGGGTGACGGCGGCGGCGCTGGAGGTGTCGTCCGTCTTGATCAGCCGGTCGCCGGGCTTGATGAAGTGGGTGAAGTTGCGGGCGGTGTCGAACTTGGTGTTGGTCCGGATCGGACAGGTCTCCAGGGTGTCCCCGGCGGCGCAGTCGAACGGGATCTGGATGCTGCCCCAGTTGCCGCCCTTCGCGGACTCGCCGCCCGGCTTCATGTTGTCGTAGTCCTCGACGGGCTGCCAGAACACCCAGGCGCGGGGCTCCAGTTCACGCAGGTCGTCCACGATCTGCTGGGCGAGGCCGAGACCCGGCCGCATGTCCTCGAAGTCCTGGCCGTCGCCCCAGTCGCCGCCCACCTCGCTCATCCACAGTGGTTTGTCCGCGGCCTTGGCGAGGTCCCGCACGGTGGTGCGCTGCCCCGTTCCGTAGGTGTGGACGTTCATCTGCCCGACCAGGGCGCGGTCGGCCTCGAAGTAGGCGCTCCAGTTCTTCGCGAAGGTCCCCGGGTTGGTCTCGTCCATCGCCGAGATGTCCGCCTTGACCTTCGCCTTCCGCAGCGCCGGTGCGAGGGCCCGGAGCACCTCGCGTTGCAGCTCGGGACCCATGTGGGCCCCTTCCTGCCGGCCGCCGACCGGCTCGCCGTCGGCGCCGAGCTGCGTACCCCAGTACGCAGTGTTGGGCTCGTTGAACGGGTCGACGGTGTCGACCTCGATGCCCTCGGCCTTCTCCAGCCGCCTGGTCGCGCCCGCGAGATAGGCGGCGAACTCGTCGACCGACTCGGGCCTGAGCTGGTCGGCGGAGGAGTCGAAGCCGCCGGAGACGTAGCCGCTGACGGTCATGAACCAGGGCGGGGAGTTGCTGAAGGTCTCCCAGTGGTCGATGTCGTCCTTGATGCGCTCGACCCACCAGCGCTGGGTGGCGTCGGCGTCCTCGTTCCAGTCGGCCGGGTCGTCGGCGCTCCACCAGCCGGTGTCCTCGCGCGTGGTGCCCGCGGGCGCCTTCCACCAGCCCTCGACGGCGCCACCGGCGCGCAGGTAGTCCTCGACGTCCGGCGCGTTGCCGCCGCCGATGTTGTACCGGGCGATGTTCAGGCCCAGCCCGTCGTCGCCGAACAGCAGCCGGGCCAGCTTCTCGCGGATCTCGGGCGGGTAGGCGCCGGTGGCGTTGGCGAACCAGACCAGGCTGGTGCCCCAGCCCTCGAACGCCTCCTGCCGGTACGACGGGTCCGGCCGCACCGTGACGGAGGCGGCGGCCGCGTCCGGGGCGGCCTGGGCGGGAACGCCGAGCAGGGCGGCCCCGGTGGCCAGGGAGGTCAGAACAGCGGCCCCGAGGAGGCGTCTGCTGCGGGTACGGCGTGCCATCGTGTGCTCCCAACGGAAAGGTGTGGTCGCTGCGGTGGCCCCCTCCACCCGGCGCGGGGCAGGAGGGGACGGCCCCGGAGCGGGTGCGTGCCGCTCCGGGGAGTCAGGGGTGGGGGATCAGTCGGTGGGCGTGCGCAGGACGGCGACCGCCCGCCCCGCCAGGACTACGGCCCTGTCGTCGCCGGTGGTGCCCACCAGGACCTCCCCGGCGAGCCCGGGGACCGTCACGGTCTCGTCGGTGCGGTTGACCAGGAACAGGAAGCGTCCGCCCGGGCCCCGGCGCACGGTGGCCTCGACCCGCCCCCGGGCCTGGGCCGGCAGCTCGCTCGTCACCCCGGCCGGCTCCAGCAGCCTCGGCAGCAGCGCGGCGAGCCCGTCGGCGCCGAGCCGGGTGGAGACGTAGGCGGCCGAACCGCTGCCCGCGCCACGCCGGGTGACCGCGGGACGGCCCGCGTGCGCACCGGTGCGGTAGCGGACGAGGACCTCGGTCCCGGGGGCGGTGACGGTGACGTGGTCGGTCCACAGGCCGCCGGTGCCGTCGTCGTCCAGCTCCACGCTCTGCCCGGCGGGCAGCGGGCCGAACTCCTCGACGCGGATGCCGAGCAGGTCCCGCAGCGCGCCCGGGTAGCCGCCGAGCCACACGTGGTCGTTCTCGTCGACGATGCCGGAGAAGTACGTGGTGACCAGGTGCCCGCCCTGCTCGGCCCAGCGCGTCAGGTCCTTGGCCAGCGCGGCCGGGACCAGGTGCAGCACCGGCGCGATCAGCACCCGGTGACGGCTCAGATCGGCGCCGGTGGTGACGACGTCCGCGCGGATGCCCAGGGAGAGCAGCGCCGAGTACCAGTCGAGCGCCTCCTGGTGGTAGTCGAGCAGCGAGGTGGGGTGCGAGTCCTGCTCGCTCGCCCACCGCGACTCCCAGTCGAAGAGGATGCCGACCTCGGCGGGCTCCCGCTCGCTCCCGGCGACCGGCGCGAGGGTCTTCAGCGTGTCGCCGAGCGCCGTGACCGAACGGAACAGGTCGCTGTCCGCACCGGCGTGCGGGACCATCGCCGAGTGGTACTTCTCGGCGCCGGCCGCCGACTGGCGCCACTGGAAGAAGCAGACCGCGTCGGCGCCGTGCGCCACGTGCGTCAGCGAGTCCCGGGCCATGTCGCCGGGCCGCTTGGCCAGGTTGACGGGCTGCCAGTTCACCGCGCTCGTGGAGTGCTCCATCAGGAACCAGGGCTTGCCGCCCGCGATGCCGCTGGTGAGGTTCGCCGAGAACGACAGCTCGTCGCGGGCCTGCGGGTGCGGCACCACGTAGTGGTCGTTGGCGACGAAGTCCACCTCGCCGGCCCAGTCCGCGTAGTTCATGCCCTTGGTACCGGGCATCACCATGAAGTTGGTGGTGACGGGGACGTCGGGGGTCAGCTCGCGCAACAGGTCGCGCTCCGCGCGCAGGTGGTCCTTGAGCGCGTCCGAGGAGAACCGCTTGAAGTCCAGCTGCTGGGTCGGGTTCGGGTGCGAGGCCGCCAGCCGGGGCGGCAGAATCTCCTCCCAGTCGCCGTACCGCTGCGACCAGAACGCCGTGCCCCAGGCGTGGTTGAGAGCGTCCGTGGAGCCGTACCGGGCGCGCAGCCAGGCACGGAAGGCGCGGGCGGCGTCGTCGGAGTAGTCGTAGACGTTGTGGCAGCCCAGCTCGTTGTTGACGTGCCAGGCGACCAGGGCCGGGTGCTCGGCGTAGCGGGTCGCCAGCTTCCGCACCAGGCGCAGGGCGTGCTCGCGAAAGACGGGCGAGGTCGGGCGCCAGTGCTGGCGGGCTCCCGGCCACAGCGTCTCGCCCCGCTCGGTGACCGGGAGGATCTCGGGGTGGGCCGTGGTCAGCCAGGGCGGCGGGGACGCGGTGGCGGTCGCCAGGTCGACGCCGACCCCGTGCTCGTGCAGCAGGTCCATCACCTCGTCGAGCCAGGCGAAGTCCCAGGTGTCCGGGCCCGGCTGGATGCGGGCCCAGGAGAAGATGCCGAGCGACACGATGTTCACGCCGGCCTCGCGCATCAGCCGTACGTCCTCCTCCCACACCTCCCGGGGCCACTGCTCGGGGTTGTAGTCGGCGCCGTAGGCGAGACGGGGGGCGGGGGCACCGTCCGTCCCGCGGTGCATGCGGGAGTGGAGGGTGGAGATCATGGCGGTCCTTCCGGGGTGGGGGCGTGCGCTACTTCTCGACGGTGAAGCCCTGCTCCTCGCCGTACTTGACCGAGGCCTCCTGCCAGGCCTTGAGGCCCTCGGCGAGCGTGGTGCCGGAGACGTAGGCCTTGCCGACGGTGTCGTTGAAGACCGAGTTCGCGTACACCTGGTAGGGCAGGTACGACCAGTCGTCCGGGACGTTCGTGGCCGACTCGGCGAAGATCTTGTTGGCCTTCTGACCGCCGAAGTACGGGAACGCGGTGTCCTGGAACTTCGTGGACTGCAGATCCGCCGTGGTGGCCGGGAACGCGCCGTTCTTCAGGCGGGTCTGCACACCGTCCCCGGCGTTCGCGTACTCGACGAAGGCGTACGCCAGCGCCTCGTTCTTGCCGAGTTCGGGGAGTGCGAGCGCGCTGCCGCCGTTCTCGGCGCTGACCTTGCCGCCGGCGGTCCACTGGGGCAGCGGGGCGACACGCCAGTCGCCGGACGCAGCCTTGGCGCCGGACTCGAGGTTGGCCGGCATCCAGGCACCGGTCGCCAGCGTCGCGATGCTGCCGTCGGCGAGGCCCTTGTACCACTCGTCGGTCCAGGCGGGGACCGAGGCGAGCAGCTTCTCGTCGATGAGCTTCTGCCAGGTGCCGGTGAACGTCTTGGCACCCTGGTCGGAGAAGTCGATCTTCACCTTGGTGCCGTCGACCGTGTAGGGACGCGAACCGGCCTGCCAGAGCATGCTGGTGGTGAACCCGGCGTCGCCGTTGTCGGCGGTGATGTAGGCCTTGGGGTCGGCCCTGTGCAGGTCGCGTGCGGCGTCCAGGTACTCGGCCCACGTGGTGGGCACCTTGATGTCGTACTTGTCGAAGACCTTCTTGTTGTAGAACAGCGCCATCGGGCCCGAGTCCATCGGCAGCGCGTAGATGCCGTCCGAACCGGCCTTCACCCCGTTCCAGGGACCGGGGGAGAACTTGGCGGAGAGCTTGTCGGCGCCGAAGGCCTTGAGGTCGGTGAGCTGCTCGGTCAGGGCGTACTGGCCCATCGCGTAGTACTCGATCTGGGCGACGTCCGGTACGCCCTTCTTCGCCGAGATGGCGTTCTGCAGCGCCGTGTACTCGTCCTTGTTGGTGCCGGCGTTGACGAGGTCGACCTTGACGCCCGGGTGGGCCTTCTCGAAGTCGGCGGCCACCTGCTCGAGGGTGGGCTCCCACGCCCAGACCGTGATGGTGCCGCCCTCCTTGAGGGCCGCCTGTATGTCCGCCTCGGAGACGGCCTTGTCGCTCGCTCCGCCGTCGTCGGAGCCGCCGCAGGCGGCCGCGCCCAGGGCGAGCGCGCAGACGAGGGCCGTGCCGCGCAGCAGGCGGCGCGAGTGCTTGGTCAGGTGTGTGGGCATGGGCGTGCTTCCACTTCTTCGTGGCCGGAACCGGCACCGGTTGAGGGTGGGAGGGGTTGTCGGTGAGGGACGGGGCAGGGCGGGGGAGGGGCTACTCCTTGACGCTTCCGGCGGCGAGACCGGACTGCCAGTACTTCTGGAGCAGCAGGAACGCGGCGACGAGCGGCAGGATGGTGATCAGCGACCCGGTGACGACGAGGTTGAAGACGGCCTCGCCGCCCGCGGTCGCCGCCTGCTGGTTCCAGCTGTTGAGGCCCAGGGTCAGCGGATACCAGTCGGGGTCCTTGAGCATGACCAGCGGCAGGAAGTAGTTGTTCCAGGTGGCGACCATGGTGAACAGCAGGACGGTGACGATGCCGGGCGCCAGCAGCGGCAGGGCGACCCGGAAGAAGGTGCGTACCTCGCCCGCCCCGTCGATACGGGCCGCCTCCATCAGCTCGGTCGGGATGGCCTCGGTGGCGAACACCCACATCAGGTAGAGGCCGAACGGCGAGATCAGGGACGGGATGATCACCGCCCAGGGCGTGTTGGTGAGCCCCATGTTGCTGAACATCAGGAAGGTCGGCACCGCCAGCGCCGTACCGGGCACGGCCACCGCGCCGATGACGACGGCGAAGACGGCCCGCCGGCCGGGGAAGTCGAACTTGGCGAGCGCGTAGCCGCCGAGCACCGCGAGGAAGGTGGCACCGCCCGCGCCGAGCCCCACGTACAGCAGGGTGTTGAGCAGCCAGCGGGTGAAGACGCCGTCGTCGTAGGTGAACGTTTCGGCGATGTTGTCCCACAGCGCGAAGTCGCCGTCGAACCAGAGACCGGCGGAACGGGACAGCCCCTCCTGCGTCTTGGTGGCGCTGACGGCCAGCCAGACAAGCGGCACCAGGCTGTACAGCAGCACGAGTGAGGTGAGCACGGTCAGCAGCACGCTGCGCCGGGGCTTGTCGGCGGAGTGCCGGCGCCGGGACGCGCGCAGCCGGGGCACGGGGCCCGGCGTGTCGGACGGCTTGGCCGAGCGACGGTCGGGGACGGTGGCGACGGGACCGGTCATCGCTGCCTCACACTCCCTTGCGCATGCCGCGCAGCTGCACGACGTAGGCGATGACCATGGTGATCAGCCCCATGACGATGGCGACGGTCGCGGAGTAGTTGTGCTGCTGCCCGTTGAAGGACAACGCGTACGTGTAGTAGTTCGGGGTGTAGTCGGTGGTGATGGCGTTGCGCGCCAGGGGCTGCAGGATGCTGGGTTCGTTGAAGAGCTGGAAGCTGCCGATGATCGAGAAGATCGTGGCGATCACCAGGGCCCCGCGGATGGCGGGGAGTTTGATCGCGCAGATCACCCGGATCTGGCCGGCGCCGTCGATCTGGGCCGCCTCGTACAGCGAGTGCGGGACGACGCGCAGCGCCGAGTAGAAGATCAGCATGTTGTAGCCGACGAACTCCCAGGTGACGATGTTGCCGATCGAGGCCAGCACCAGGTCGGGGGAGAGCGGGTCGGGCAGCGAGACGCCCAGCGCGTCGTTGATGTCACCGACCAGGCCGAAGCGGGTGCCGTACATGAAGCCCCACATCAGGGTGGCCACCACGGCGGGGACGGCGTACGGCAGGAAGATGGAGATGCGGAAGAAGTCCCGCCCGTACAGGCGCCCGCTGTCGAGCGCCAGGGCCACCAGGAGCGCGATGCCGAGCATGATCGGCACCTGTACGGCGAGGAAGAGCGAGACCCGGGCCAACGAGGCCCAGAACCGCTCGTCCTCCAGCGCCTCGGCGTAGTTGTCCAGTCCGACGAAGGTGGTCCCGCCGATGAGCTGGTCCCGGAAGAGGCTGAGGTAGACCGAGTACACGATCGGCGCGAGGAACACCAGGGCGAACACGGCCACGAAGGGGCCGAGGAAGCCCCACCCCGTCCAGGAGCGGCGGTCTCGCCGCACCGGGGGCGGGGCAGGCCGCGGCTCGGCGGCGGCCGGCGGTTGCAGCGTCGTCATGTCGTTCCTCGCTCGTCACGTCCTGGAGCTTGCGGAGCCTGGTGGGGCCCGTCATGTTTGCGTAAACATCACCCGCCGGACGGGACCGTCGAGGTCTGCGGAAGGGCTGTTATGTTTACGTAAACATTTGATGGCGGCATGTCTACACTGCCCCGAGGACGACGGTCAAGGGTCCTTGCGCGGCTGGGCCCGACAGCGACGGAGAGGCGGCTGACGGCGAGTGAGCACGGCTGAGGAAGTCCCGACGAGCGTGCCCGCGCGAGCCCGGCGCGGCCGGGAGCGCACGGCTTCCATGGCGGACGTGGCCCGGCTGGCCGGAGTCTCCTCGCAGACCGTCTCCCGCGTCTCGAACGGCTACGCGGGCGTGACCGAGGAGACCCGGCGGCAGGTGCTGGCGGCCATGAAGGAACTCGGCTACCGGCCCAACAGCGCTGCCCGGGCCCTCAAGCGCGGTGAGTTCCGCACCATCGGCGTCATCACCTTCTCGCTGGCCACCACGGGCAACGTCCGCACCCTGGAGGCCATCGCGACCTCCGCGGCGAGCGAGGGGTACGCCGTGACGCTGCTGCCGGTCGCCGTCCCCACCCAGGACGAGGTGCGCGGCGCGTTCTCGCGGCTGGAGGAGCTGGCCGTCGACGCGGTCATCGTGATCATGGAGGTCCACCTCCTGGACGCGGCCTCCCTCACCCTGCCGCCCCACGTCCAGGTCGTCGTGGTCGACTCCGACGCCGGCGACCACTACACGGTCGTCGACACCGACCAGGCCGGCGGCTCCCGCGCCGCCGTGCGCCATCTGCTGGACCTCGGCCACGACACCGTGTGGCACCTGGCGGGCCCCGAGGGCTCCTTCGCCGCCCAGCGCCGCACCGACGCCTGGCGGCGCACGCTCACCGAGGCCGGCCGCACCCCGCCGCCCCTCGTCCGGGGCGACTGGTCGGCCGAGTCCGGCTATCGGGCCGGTCTCGAACTCGCCGCCCGCGAGGAGTGCACCGCCGTCTTCGCGGCCAACGACCAGATGGCCCTCGGCCTGCTGCGCGCCCTGCACGCACGCGGCCGGCGCGTGCCCGAGGACGTCAGCGTCATCGGCTTCGACGACATCCCCGAGGCCGGCTCCTTCCTGCCGCCGCTGACCACCGTGCACCAGGACTTCGCCGAGGTCGGCCGGCTGTGTGTGGCGGCGGTGCTGCGCAAGATGCGCGAGACCGGCCAGGAGCGGGGCACGACCCTGGTGCCGACCCGGCTGGTGACCCGGGCGAGTACGGCGCCGCCGCTCGCGTAGCCGACGGGCGGGGCGGGGGAGCGGCCGCGGGGGGACGGACCGGACCGTTTAGGGGCGGCCTGGAGGGTAACCCCACAACCCGACCGTTGTCCCCACACGTCCGGGAGAGCCCCATGACCCAAGTCGCCGACTTCGTCCTCCAGCGCCTGACCGAGTGGGGCGTCAAGCGGGTGTACGGCTATCCGGGTGACGGCATCAACGGACTGCTCGGTGCCTTCGACCGGGCGGACGGGGACCCGGAGTTCATCCAGGCGCGGCACGAGGAGATGGCCGCGTTCATGGCCTGCGCGCACGCCAAGTTCACCGGCGAGGTGGGCTGCTGCGTCGCCACGTCGGGTCCCGGTGCGGTGCACCTGCTGAACGGCCTGTACGACGCGAAGCTCGACCACCAGCCCGTGGTCGCGGTGGTGGGCCAGCAGAAGCGGCTCTCGCTCGGCACCCACTACCAGCAGGAGATCGCCCTCGACCAACTGTTCTCGGACGTGTCCGAGTTCTGCCAGATGATCGTGCACCCGGGGCAGGCCCGGCACGTGATCGACCGGGCCTTCAAGACCGCGCTGACGACCCGGGGCGTGGCCACGATCGTCATCCCGAACGACATCCAGGAGGAGGAGGCGATGCCGTCCCCGCCGAGGGAGCACGGCTCGGTCTTCTCCAGCGTCGGCTGGAGCCGGCCCCGCGTCCTGCCCGACCCGGACGAGCTGCGCAGGGCGGCCGACGTCCTCAACGCGGGCGAGAAGGTCGCCATCCTGGTCGGCCAGGGCGCGGCCAAGGCGGAGAGCGAGGTCGTGGAGGTCGCCGAACTGCTCGGCGCCGGCGTCGCCAAGGCTCTGCTCGGCCGTGAGGTCCTGCCCGACGACGTGCCGTTCGTGACCGGCCCGATCGGGCTGCTCGGCAGCAAGGCCAGCGACAACATGATCCAGGGCTGCGACGCCCTGCTGATGATCGGCAGCAGCTTCCCGTACTCGGAGTGGCTGCCGGAGGAGGGCCAGGCCAAGGGCGTCGAGATCGACATCGACGGGCGCATGATCGGCATCCGCTACCCGATGGACGCCCACCTGGTCGGCGACTCCAAGGAGACGCTGAAGGCGCTGATCCCGCTGCTCGAACGCAAGAAGGACCGCGGCTGGCGGGAGAAGATCGAAAAGGACGTCCGGGAGTGGAACGACCTGTGCGACCGCTGGGCCGGTGAGCACTTCGGCAAGACCATCAACCCCCAGTCGGTGGCCGCCGAACTCTCGTCCAGGCTGCCGGACGGGGCGATCCTGTCGGCCGACTCCGGTTCCGGCACCAACTGGTGGGCCCGCCACCTCAAGCTCCGCGACGGCATGCAAGCCTCGCTGTCCGGCACGCTCGCCACCATGGGCCCGGGGACGCCGTACGCCATCGCGGCGCGGTTCGCCTACCCGGACCGGCCGGTGATCGCCTTCGTCGGGGACGGCGCGTTCCAGATGAACGGCATGAACGAGATGATCACCATCAAGCGGTACCTGGACCGCCTGTCCGGCCCCGCGCCGTTCGTCTTCTGCATCTTCAACAACCAGGACCTCAACCAGGTCACCTGGGAACAGCGCGCCATGGCCGGCGACCCGAAGTACCCGGGCTCCCAGGACATCCCCGACGTGCCCTACGCCGCCTACGCCGAACTGCTCGGTCTCAAGGGCATCGTCTGCGACGACCCGAAGAAGGTCGGCGCCGCCTGGGACGAGGCGCTCGCCGCCGGTCGCCCCGTGGTCCTGGAGTTCAAGGTGGACGCGGAGATCGCGCCGATCCCGCCGCACATCATGAAGGAACAGGGCAAGAAGGCCGTCAAGGCCGCGCTGCACGACCCGCAGGCCACCGGGATCGCCACCAAGGGCGTACGCCAGAAGCTCACCGAGTACGCCGAGCACCTCCCCGGCCGGGGCAAGAAGTGAGCGGCGCGCACCGCCGCGGCCAGGTCGTCGTCGTCACCGGTGCCACCGGTGGCGTCGGCCGGGCCACCGCCCGGGCCTTCGGCGCCCGGGGGGCAGCGGTGGCCCTGCTCGCGCGGGGCGAGTACGCGCTGGAGCGTGCGGCCGAGGAGATCCGAGAGGCCGGCGGGCAGGCACTGCCCCTGGTGGTGGATGTCGCCGACGCGGAGGCCGTGGACGCGGCGGCCGGCCGGATCGAGGAAGAGCTCGGCCCCATCGACGTATGGGTGAACGCCGCGTTCTCGACCGTCTTCGCGCCCGTGCCGGAGATCCGGCCCGAGGAGCTGAAACGGGCCACCGAGGTGACGTATTTCGGCTTCGTGCACGGCACCCAGGCCGCCCTCAGGCGCATGACGCCACGCGATCGCGGCACCATCGTCCAGGTCGGATCCGCCCTGGCCGAACGCAGTGTCCCGCTCCAGGCCGTCTACTGCGGGGCCAAGCACGCCATCCAGGGGTTCACCGAGTCGCTGCGCTGCGAACTGCTGCACGACCGCAGCGGGGTGCGGGTGACCATGGTCCAGATGCCCGGGCTCAACACGCCCCAGTTCAGCTGGGTCCTCACCCGCCTGCCCCGGCACCCGCGCCCGGTGGCCCCCGTCTACCAGCCCGAGGTGGCCGCCGAAGCCGTGTTGTACGCCGCCGACCACCCCCGGCGGCGCATGTACTGGGTCGGCGGTTCCACCGTCGCCACCCTCCTCGGCCAGAAGCTCGCCCCCGGACTGCTGGACCGCTATCTGGCCCGCACCGGCTACGACGGGCAGCAGACCGACCGGCCCGTCGATCCGTCACGACCGGTCAACCTGTGGAAGCCGCCGGACGACACCGCCCCGGACGACTACGGCGCACGCGGCATCTTCGACGACGAGTCCCATCCGCGCAGCATCCAGTTCTGGATCTCCCGCCACCGCAGGCCGCTGGCCCTGGCCACCGCCGTGACCGGAGCGGCCGCCGCGGCACTCGCGGGTGCCCTGCGGGGGCGCGCCGGCTGCTGACCAAGGCGGCCGACCGCACCCGATCGTGCCCGGTGCCAGCTCGACCGCTCCCGTGGCCGTGCCCGGTGCCCGGTCGGCCGCTCCCGTGGCGGTGGGTCCCCGCCGGGTCAGTCCGGTCTGCGGTCGATGTTCCGCGCCCACCAGTGGTGCTCGCAGAACCAGTGCCCGACCATCGCGCCGCCGAAGACGACGAACCCGACCCCGATCAGCCAGGACTCCACCACCAGCACGATGCCGACCGCGCCGTAGCTGAACGCGTTGTCGAGGATGAGCGGAGTGAAGAAGAGGTACGAGAAGCCGCGCAGCCCGATCAGCCCCACCATCGTGGCGAGGGCACCCGGCAGCAGGTCGCGCCAGCGGACCTGGCCGCCCAGCAGGAAGTGCTGACCCCACCAGAAGAACAGCATGCCGCTGGCGGTCGACAGCGCGATCCGCGCCGAACCGTGCAGCGCGGTCCGCGTCTGCACCTCCTGGTACAGGTAGGCGGTCAGCAGGATCATCCACGTCATCTGGCGCCAGATGCGGTGCCACGGGCCGGAGGGCAGCTCCCAGATGCGCTCGTAACCGTTCTGGACGCTCGCCGCGAAGGACACGCCGAACACTCCGAGCAGGATTCCGCCCCACACGCTCGTCGTGCCGACGACCTTGGGCGGTGGGCTGATGATGTCGGTCAGTACGCGGGCCGACCGTCCGGACAGCCCCATCCCGTCGGCCAGCCAGGAGGCGAAGCCACCGCGCTCCAGCGGGTCGGCCGCCGCCACCACGATCAGCAGCGGCGCCAGCGTGACCAGGGCGAGCGTGGCGAAGCCCATGGCCCGGTGCATCAGCTCCAGGTCCCGGCCACGCCGGACCAGGGCGGACGCGGCCAACCAGTCCCACGCACGGTGGAACGGTCGCCACAACCGGTTCACACGGGCTCCTCGGTGCTCCTCGGGCGTCCTTTCGACGGCTCGCGACGGGGAACTGAGTGACCCGCCCGGCGCCCGGACAAACGTCGGTGCACCCGGACGGAGTCCGGCCGCGGCCCCGGCCTCAGGGGTCGGTGCGCTGCTGGGCTTCCCGCATGCGCTCGTTGTGCCAGGCGATGGCCGCGCGTATCTGGGGCTCCTGGAGTCCCGTACGGCAGCCGAGCTGGTCCATGGAGAGGGCCGGCGGGCCGGTGGTCAGGGCCCGGGTCAGCTTCGCCGCCCACAGCTCCTCGTCCACGAAGGGGCGGTCGGTGTATCCCGCCTTGACCTCGTCGAAGTGCTCGTCCGAGCACGCGGTGATGAGCCGGAGCCCGTCGAACCACTCGTTGGTGGCGTGCACCGCCGAGGAGTCCGGCACGTAGCCGCTCACTGCCTCGTCCTCGGGGAAGACCCTGGCGCACAGGTCGCACAGCTCCATGGGGACTGGCCTGGCGGTCCGACGGCCCTTTCTGCCCTTGCGCTTCCACATGGCGACTCCCGGGGGTCGGCGTCCGGAATGCCGGAGTTACCCGAGGGGCGGGAAGCAAACGCCTCCGCGTGCGAGAGTCGTTCATCTTCCCGCCCCATCGCTCGGGGCGGGCCGCCCGCTCACTCGGGCAGGCCGCCCCGTTCGCAGACCTGCGCCGCCACGTCCCGCAGTGTGACGTTGCGGTCCTGCGCGTACCGGCGCAGCGCGGCGAAGGCCTGGTCCTCGTCGAGGCGGTGCCCGCCCATGAGGATGCCCATGGCCTCGCCGATGGTGTGCCGGGTCCGAGGGCTTGCTGCAGCTGGGCGTGCGTACGGGCGCTGGAGAAGGCGACCGCCGCGTGGGAGGCCGGCAGCCGGCCGGCCGGCCGTCTCGTCGGCGTCGGTGAACGCACCGGGCCGGTAGGAGTACATGTTCAGTGCACCGAGGTCCTCGTCCTCGGTGCACAGCAGGAAGCCATCATGCTGCCGAGGTTCAGCTTGCGTGCCTCGGGAACGTACTTGGGCCAGCGCCGGGCCTGGTCCGTGAAGTCGACGATCCGGAACTGCCGCTCACCCGTGGAGCTGCGGGCGCCGTCGAAGCGCGGACCCCTCACCCACGCCGCCGCCTGCGCCGTGGTCCTCGTCGACCCCGGTGAGGAGCCCTGCCCCCTGACGGCCGGGTCCCTCACGGAGCTGCGCGCCGAGACGCGGTGAACGCCGCCCACCCCAGGTCAGCCGCCGTCGTGCGACCGCCTCAGCCGGTCGGCGGCTTCCGGGGGCTGGATGCGCATGCCGGGACGCCGGCGGTGCACGGTCAGGTACGTCACCCCGTCCGGCCCGGCGAGCACGGCCCGGGTCGAACCGTGCGGCAGCCAGGTCAGGACGCCCGCGCGCAGGGGGTGCCCGCCGTCGGCGGAGTCCAGGCGGGCCGCACCGTCGAGGACGAGAAGCAGGACGTCGAGGTCGGGCTCGGTGTGGGTGTCCACCCGTCCCCCGGCGGGCAGGCGGACGACGTTGGCGTCGAGCTGTCGTCCCGGTTCCGACAGCTTCCACAGGGCGCCGCCCGGCGCGTCGCCGCCCAGGGACACGAGCTCCGTCGTGTCGCACAGCGCCCGGGGGAGGGGTGCGTCCGCCGCCGTTCGGGAGGAGCCACCGTCTTCCACTGCCATCAGATGCCGCCGATCCCTGTGCCCAACCGTGCCGGTGCGCCGCCCTCCTGGGCGGTCCGCTCCGGGGCGGCCGGTCCCGTGACGCACTGCACAGGGCCGTGCCCCGGATAAAGACGAATCTAGCATGTGTATTTGATAGCTTTCCGGCATGCGGCTGACGAAGTTCACCGACCTGGCGCTGCGTTCCGTCATGCGCCTGGCCGTCGTGCGGGACGGTGACGAACCGATGACCACCCGAGAGGTGGCCGAGGCCGTCGGTGTGCCGTACACGCATGCCGCGAAGGCCATTACCCGCCTGCGGCACCTCGGTGTGGTGGAGGCACGGCGGGGCCGCGGCGGGGGGCTGACGCTGACCGGCCTGGGGCGGCACGCCTCGGTGGGTTGGCTGGTGCGCGAGCTCGAGGGGGACGCCGAGGTGGTCGACTGCGAGGGCGACAACCCGTGCCCGTTGCGCGGGGCCTGCCGGCTGCGCGGTGCGCTGCGTGACGCCCAGGAGGCCTTCTACGCGGCGCTCGACCCGCTGACCGTGACCGACCTGGTGGTCTCGCCGACCGGACCGGTTCTGATCGGCCTGACGGAGCGTCGTCCGGGATGACGCGCGGCACACCCGAAGGGGTGCCGACCCATGACCCAAAACTTGAATCTCATCTACCAATTAAGGAGTCGCTGTGCTCTCCGAACAGTCCGTTCCCGTGGTCCGAGCCACTCTTCCCGCCGTCGGGGCGGCCATCGGTGACATCGCCGACGTTTTCTACCGCAAGCTGTTCGACGCCCACCCCGAACTGCTGCGGGACCTGTTCAACCGCGGGAACCAGGCCAACGGAGAGCAGCAGCGGGCCCTGGCGGGCTCCATCGCCGCGTTCGCCGGCATGCTGCTGGAGAACCCGGACCAGCGCGCCGACGTGATGCTCTCGCGCATCTCGCACAAGCACGCCTCGCTCGGCATCACCCCCGACCAGTACAAGGTCGTCCACGAGAACATCATGGCCGCCGTCGTCGACGTGCTCGGCGACGCCGTCACCCCCGAGGTCGCCCGCGCCTGGGACGAGGTCTACTGGCTGATGGCCAACGCGCTCATCGCCCTCGAGGCCCGGCTCTACGCGCAGACGGGTGTCGAGGCCGGAGACGTCTGGCGGTCCATGGAGATCGTCGACCGGATCGAGGAGAGCGCCGACGCCGTCTCCCTCGCCCTGCGCCCCGCGGACGACAGCGCCCCGGTGTCCTTCCGCCCCGGCCAGTACGTCAGCGTCCAGGTCGAACTGCCCGACGGCGCCCGCCAGATCCGCCAGTACAGCCTGTCCGCCGCGCCAGGCCGGCCCGACCTGCGCATCACCGTCAAGCGCGTCCAGGGCGACGGGCGGCCCGACGGCGAGGTCTCCTCCTGGCTGCACGCGAACGCCCGCAAGGGCGACGTGCTGACCACGTCCGCCCCGTTCGGCGACCTGGCCCTGGCGGAGCACGACGGCCCGCTGCTGCTGGCCTCCGCCGGCATCGGCGTCACGCCCGTGCTGGCGATGCTCGACCACCTGGCCGCCACCGGCTCGACCCGCCAGGTGATCGTCGTCCACGCCGACCGCACCCCCGACGACCACGCCCACCGCCAGGAGCAACTCGACCTGATGAGCGCGCTGCCCGACGCCCGGCTCCACCTGTGGTACGAGGAGCCCGGCGACCGGGCGCCGGAGGCGTCCACCGGCCGCGCCGACCTCACCGGCCTCGACCTGCCCGAGGGCGTCACGGCCTACTTGTGCGGACCGGTGCCCTTCATGCGCGCGGTCCGCGGCGACCTGCTGCGCCGCGGGGTGCCCGCCGAGGCCGTCCACTACGAGGTCTTCGGCCCCGACCTCTGGCTCGGACAGCAGTAACAGCTGTGGCTCGACGCGGCCGGGTGCGGGGGCGCCCGGCCGTCGCCGAACTCCCGCGGGGGCGTTAGACCGCCGCGGTGAACGCGGTGCTGATCGCGGTGTCGACGCGGGCGTGCACCACCAGACGCGGACCCGAGGAGTCGGCGTTGTTCTCCAGCAGCCGCCGGGTCGGCGCGCTGTGGGTCACGACGGACATCAGGACGTCGAGCCGCCCGCACCACTGATGTGCCCGGAGCACCGCACTGACCGCGGCATGGCCGTCGGCCCGCTCGGTCAGGACGATGACGACGGGCGCCGGCTGATGGGCGTCGACCAGGTTGGTGATCTGCGTGGTCAGGGCGGCCCGCCCGGCGATTCCCGGGTCCTGGTCCACCGTGATGACCAGGACCCCATGCTCCAGGGTGTGGGACAGCATCGCGGCCTCCGATCCGTCGCCTCGTGGCGAAGTTGTGTTCAGTGAAGGTGCCCGGGCCCGGGTCCGCAATGCGCCCCGCGGCCGGCCGGGCGGCCGGCCGCCGTGACACGGGGGGTGAGTACCATCGTCCGGTCCGCCTCCGCCCTCCGCCGATCGACGCTGGGAGCCCTGGAACGTGCCCGCCCTCCTGCCTCCACCCCGCGCCGGGGGCGCCTGCCTGCTGGACCTGGAACACCTGACCCGGGTGGAGGACGGGGAACGGCTGCACGCCCTGCTGTGGCGCCCGGGGCCGGGGTGGCGGATGGCCAGCAGCGCCGTACTGGGCGGCGGGATCGCGGAGCGCGTCTGGGTGCTCAACGCCCAGGTCGCCCACGGCTACCGGCGCACCGACCCCGCACGGCACCTCGCCGAACTGGCCCGGGCCGCCGGGGCCGGCGGGCGCGGGGTGGGCCTGATGACGGCGGCCGACGTGACCGCACACGGCCGCGCGCGGGACGGCGGGGTCGAGGCGGTGGCCACGGCCGGCATCTCGGTACGCGGCTGGGCGGCCGTGCCCGAGGAGGGCATCGGCGGGGCCGCACCGCCCGGAACGATCAACATCGTCGCCGCGCTGCCCGTCGCGCTCGGTGACGCCGCCCTCGTCAATGCGGTGATGACGGCGACGGAGGCCAAGGTGCAGGCACTGCTCGACGCCGGGCTCGACTGCTCCGGCACCCCGACCGACGCGGTGTGCGTCGCCGCCAGGACCCCGGGCGACGGCGGCGACGTCCACGCCTTCGCCGGCCCCCGCTCCGAGTGGGGCGCCCGCCTCGCCCGCGCCGTCCACCGGGCCGTGCGCGCGGCGCTGCCCGCGGCCGGGCACCCCTGAGCGGCGCTTTCGTGCCGGCGCGGACACACGCGTGCGGGCGGCCCGGCCGGGCCGCCCGCACGGTCGTTCACCGCGATGTCAGCGCTGGGAGGTCTTCTCCAGCGCCTTGTCGAGGGCGGCCTGGAAGCCGTAGGCCCACAGCTGGTTCACCCGGCTGCGCTCGTTGGAGTTGGGGTAGGGGTTGGTGCAGGACGGGCCGGGGCCGCCGCCCGACATCAGCTCGCTGCACGGCCCGGAGTAGTGGTCGGGCAGGCCGAGCACGTGCCCGGTCTCGTGGGCGGTCACCCGGGTCGAGTCGTACTGCTGGTTCTGCCGGTAGTCCAGGAAGATGTAGCCTCTGCCGTGCCCGTCCGTGGAGGCGTACGAACCGCGCGAGTCGTTGCCCTCGTAGTACGCGAAGTCCGCGCCCGAACTCGACTCGGCGAGCCGCACGTTGGACACCGAGCTGTTCCAGATCTGCGCCGAGCGGGATATCTGGCTACGGAAGCTCGGCGCGTTGGCGGCGCTGTAGTAGACGGTGACGGCCGCGGCGGCCGAGGGCGACGCACCGGCGGCGCGCTTCTTGGCGACGGACTTGACGACCGCCTCGAAGAACGCGCGGTTGGCGGCCGCGTCCTCGCCCGAGCCGGCCGAGGGCAGGTAGCCGACCTGGGCCGCCTGGGCCGCCCGGACCGGCTCCTGGGGCGCCGCGGCCGTCGCGGCGGGGCCGGTGCCGAGCACGGCGGCCGTCAGGCCGAGACCGACCGCGGTGGACAGCAGGGGCAGGCTGATACGCATCGATGACTCCTTGAGTGGGGGAGTGGGGAGAAGTCGTCACCGGTGAGTGTGGGGCGCCCGGAAGCCCGCTGTGATGATGGCAAGAGGTGATAGGGCGGGGCTATCACCCACCGCCCGGCCACTCGTTGCGAGTTTGACCAGAGTGCAGAACTCGCCCTGTTCCGCCGCCTTTTGTTCACCTGGCGCAACCAACTGTTCCGCCCTACGCTCCCTGCATGGAGCTCGAGGTGAGGCACCTACGCGCGCTGTGCGCCATCGCCGACGCCGGCAGCCTGCACCGGGCGGCACGCCAACTGGGCGTCGCCCAGCCCACGTTGAGCACCCAGCTGGCCCGCATCGAACAGGCCCTGGGCGGCCCGCTGTTCGTCCGGGAACGCACCGGCTGCCGTCCCACCCCGCTCGGCCGGACGGTCCTCGGCCGGGCCCGTCCGCTGCTGGCCGACATGAGCACCCTGGTCCGCGAGGCCCGTGCGGCCGCGGCCGGCGGCGACAGCAGACTGCGGGTCGGCTCCACGGCCAGTCGCGCCCTGGCGGGCTGGCTGCGCCGGCTCAGACGGCCGGGCCTGGAGCCCACCCTGCAGATGGACGTCTCCGCCAACGCGCTGCTCCGCCGCGTCGCCGAGGGGCAGCTCGACGTGGCCTTCGTGCACGAGGTCGAGGGGAGCCCCCTGCACGTCCCCGAGGGCCTGCGGGTGCGCGTCCTGGTGGAGCGCGAACCGCAGTTCGTCATGCTGCCCGCCGACCACCCCGCGGCCGCCCGGCCCGTCGTCCGCCTCGCCGATCTCGCCGATGACCGGTGGATGATAGACCCCACCGTCGACGGCGAATGGGACGGCGTGCACCGCATGCTCCGCGCCGTCGGCCTCAACCCCCGTGTGCTGCACGGCGACTACCACACCGCCGCCTCCCTCGTCGCCACCGGCGAGGTCGTCACCGTCTGCCAGCCCAGCTCCCAGTCCCGCCCCGAAACGGCCGTACGACGCCTGTACGGCGACCCCCTCGGCGTACGCCTGCTGATGGCCGCCCGCACCCGGGCCGAGCTGGACGCCGTCTTCCCGGCGCTGGAGGACGCGTACTGGGAGGTCGCCCGCCAGTCCACGGCGTACCGGGACTGGCTGGAAGGGGGGTGGGGTCCGGACGCTTCCCGGTGCCCGGTGGCCGCCGGGGGAGGCGGCCGGGTGGAGTTCGTGCGGGCCCGCTGAGGCCGCCACGGCGCGCGACCAGGGGCACCGCACCCTCCGGCCAATAGAGTGATTTTCATACCGGCCCGGTGTGTCTGCGTGACGCAGCGGTTACGGACAGCATCATGAGCTCTGTACGACGACTTCCCCCCGTGCGTTCGCTGGCCGTCGCCGGTGCCCTGGGCGCCTCCGCCCTGCTGCTGACGGCCTGCACCAACGCCGATACGACCCGTTCCAGCGTCGCGGAGGCGGCTCAGACCGAGTCGCCCTCCCCGACCGCCACCGATACCCAGTCCCCGTCCTCCACCGGCTCGCCGACGGCCTCGATGAACGAGGACAAGACCGAGCGCAAGGACCTCGTCTCGAAGGCGAAGATCACCTGGGACAAGGCCGCCGACACCGCCGTGAAGGAGGTCCCCGAGGGCAAGCTCGTGGACCTCGAACTCAAGCGCACGCAGGCCGATGCCACCGCGTCGCCGACGGCCTCGCCGACCGGCTCGCCGGGTCTCAGCACTCCGAACCCCGCCCCCAGTGAGGGCGCCCCGGAGTGGGAGGCCAAGGTCGCCCAGTCGGACGGTACCCTGCACCGCATCGACATCGACGCGGTGAGCGGCAAGGTCTTCCGCACCATGGTCGACCCGGACCAGGATCCCGAGGACAAGACGCAGATCACCGAGTGGCTGGACAAGGCCAAGCAGACGCCCCAGCAGGCGGTCAAGGCGGCCACTGCGAAGGCCAAGGGCACCGTCACCCAAGTCGAGCTCGGCGACAACGACGACCAGCAGGTCGTCTGGGGCGTCGACGTGGTCGACAAGAAGAACTGGGACAAGACCTCCGTCGTCGTCGACGCGGCCAACGGCAAGGTGCTGAGCCAGAAGGTCGACAAGGACTGAGAGTCCACCCCCCCGGACACCGACGGGAGCAGCGGGCCACGGCGGCCCACTGCTCCCGTTCCTCGTGGTGGGTGAGGTCAGGGCGTCATCCGGCCGGTGCGGCGGGCGCCGCGGGCACGGCCTGGGCCGGCTCGTTCCCACCGCCGCGCGGCAGTGTCGCCACGGCCAGGAATCCGAGCACCGCCACCGCTGCGAAGAAGTAGAAACCCCACGGGTGACCGACCCCCGAGGCGACCAGCGCGCCGGTGATCGACGGGCCGACGATCGAGCCGATCCGGCCGATCCCGGACGCCGAACCGAGCGCGGTGCTCCGCACGGACGCCGGGTAGTAGTGCGTCACGTAGGCGTAGACGAGCACCATGGCCGAGAAGACGAAGACGCCGGTGAAGAAGACGACGACGTTGAGCAGCAGGTCGCTGTCCATCTTGATGCTCAGGCACCCCAGCATGAGCACCGAGACCGCGAACCACACCATGGTGGTGCCCTTGATGCCCCGCCGGTCGGCGACGAACCCGCCCAGGACCAGGCCGACGACGCCGCCGATGTTGAGCACCAGGAGCTGGGTCACGGCCGTCGGCACGGGGTAGCCGGCGTCGTTCATCAGCTTCGGCAGCCAGGTGTTGAGGCCGTAGACCAGCAGCAGGCCCATGAAGGAGGCGACCCAGATGCCGATGCCCGCGCGCAGGTAGGCCGGCTTGAGCAGCTCGGTGAACGGCACCCGCTGCGCCCCGTCCCGCTTGGCCCGCTCGAAGGCCTCCGACTCCGGCAGCTTGAACCACTGGACCGCGGCGATCACGAGACCGACGACGCCGAGCAGGTAGAAGAGGATCTCCCAGTTGTCGGTCACCTGGAGGGCCAGCAGCGAGGTGATGACCGCACCGGTGTGGTACCCGGTCATGGTGAGCGTGCTGGCCCGCGCCCGGCGGCCGGCCGGCATGTGCTCGGCCATCATCGTGAGCGAGACCGGCATGCAGGCGCCCAGGCCCAGACCGGCGAGCAGACGCAGCGCGGCGAACATCGCGACGGAGTTCGCCAGCGGCACCACGACGGTCAGGACCGAGAAGAGCACGACCGAGCCGATGAGCAGGCGACGCCGGCCCAGCCGGTCGGCCAGCGGCCCGACGCAGACCGCGCCGATGGCGACGCCGACGAGCGAGAGCGTCGCGATGGTGGTCGCGTCGCCCGCGGTCATGCCGAGATGGTGGGTCTTGAGCAGGGTGGGGATGATGGCGCCGAGGACGACGAGGTCGTAGCCCTCGAGCAGGACGGTGATCCAGCACAGGACCACCGTCCAGGTGCCACTGACGGCGCGGCCGGTCTGCGCGGGCGCGCCGGACGTGGTGGTGGAAGCCATGATGACTCTCCCCCCGGGGGACGGGTGTGAGTGAGCGGAGCCGGACCGGCCGGGGCGGCCGGGTGGGACCGGTACGGGTGACCGGAGGGATCAGAACGGGTAGTCGGCGATGTCCGGGCGGACCGTGAGCCACTGGGTCTCGGTGAACGCTTCGACGTTGGCGGCGGCGCCGCCGAACCGGGAGCCGGTCCCGGAGGCCTTGACCCCGCCGAAGGGGGCGTTGGGCTCGTCGCTGACCGTCTGCTCGTTGATGTGCACCTTGCCGGAGTCGATCCGGTCGGCGAGCTTCATCGCCGTACCGACGTCGCCGAGGATGCCGACCGACAGCCCGTACTCGCAGTCGTTGACGATCCGTGCGGCCTCCTCCGTCGTGGAGAAGGAGACGACGGGCGCCACCGGGCCGAAGATCTCCTCGCGCCAGGCCGGCATGTCCGTGGTCACGCCGGTCAGCACGGTGGCGCGGTAGCCGGCACCGTCGATCGCGCCGCCCGCGGCGACCTTGGCGCCCGCCGCGACGCTGTCGGCGACGATGCCGTGCACCCGCTCCAGCTGCCGGCGGTCGATGATCGGGCCCAGCGCCACGTCCTCGCGGGCCGGGTCGCCCACCGGCAGCGCCTCGGCCTTCGTGGCGAGCGCGGCGGTGTACTCCTCGACCAGCGACTCGTGCACGATGTGCCGGCCGGTCGTCATGCATATCTGCCCCTGGTGCAGATACGAGCCGAACGCGCCCGCAGAGGCCGCCTTCGCCACGTCCGCGCCCGGCAGCACGACCAGCGCGTTGTTGCCGCCCAGCTCCAGGTGCGCCCGCTTCAGCAGCCGCCCGGCCTGCTCGCCGATCGCCCGCCCGACCGGCGTGGAACCGGTGAACGAGATCACCCGCACCTCGCTTGCCTCGACCACCGCCCGGCCCACCGAACCGTCGCCCGGCAGCAGGTGCAGGACCCCGGCGGGAAGCCCGGCCTCCTCGAAGATCCGGGCGATGACGACGCCCCCGCTCACCGCGGTGCGCGGGTCCGGCTTCAGCAGCACCGCGTTGCCGAGCGCCAGCGCCGGGGCCACGGACCGCAGGCCGAGGACGAGCGGGAAGTTGAAGGGCGCGATCACACTGACGACACCGGCCGGGCGGCGCCGCGCTAGCGACCAGCGGGCGTCCTGCGAGGTGAGCACCTCGCCCTGCGGATGCGTGGGGAGCCCGGCGCACTCGAAGCACTCGCCGATCGCCAGCCCCGCCTCGAAGGCGGCCTTGGAGCGCACCGAGCCGGCCTCGCGCACCAGCCAGTCCTCGATCTCGGTGGCGTGCTCGGTGAACAGCTCGCCCGCGCGCCGCAGCACCGCGGCCCGCCGCTGCGGCGAGGTCGCCGCCCACTCGCGCTGGGCCTCGGCGGCCCGGGCGGCGGCGCGGTTCACGTCCTCGGCCGTGGCCAGGCCCACCGTGCCGAGCCGGCCGCCGGTGGCGGGCTCGGTCACCGGCTGCTCGGCGGGGGAGTGCTGCCAGCCGTCGCTGTGGAACTTCCCGCCCCAGACGTCGCTGTCCAGGAGTGTCATCGTCTTCCCTCTCGTCGGGATCTTCGGTCGGTCTTCCGGTCGAGCGCGAGTCGGTTCAGGAGGGCGTGGTGAGCGCCGTGTCCACCTGGATCAGCCGGGGACCCTCCGGCCGCTCGGTGAGTGCGGCACGCAACTCCGCGGCCCCGCCCACGTGCTGGGACCGCACGCCGTAACCCTCCGCGATACGGGTGAAGTCGAGGCCGGGGATGTCGAGGCCGGGCGCGTCCGGCACGCCGAGCAGCCCGCCGAACCAGCGCAGCGCCCCGTACGTGCCGTTGCGCAGCAGCACGACGGTCAGGGGCACGCGGTGCTGCGCGGCCGTCCACAGCGCGGTGATGCCGTAGTTGGCCGAGCCGTCGCCGATCACGCCGACCACCGGGCGGCCGGGCTGTGCCATCGCCACGCCGACCGCGCCGGGCAGACCGAAACCGAGCCCGCCCGCCGCCGGGAAGTAGTAGGAACCCGGGCGGCGCAGGTCCATCTGGCGCCACCACGCCGCGTTGGTCGAGGTCGACTCGACGACGTACGCGGTGTCCTCGGGCATCTCGTCGCGCAGCGCGGCGAAGACCTGCTCGGGATGCAGGCCCGGCCCCTTTGCGGTCAGCGGCACGGGCACGGGACGGTAGGGGTCCGCGGGCCTGCCGGCCGCGTCGAGCGACTCCAGGAGTACGTCGATGACCGCGCCCGGGTCCGCGACCAGCGCCTCGCCCATCGGCGCCCGCGCCGCGGCGGAGGCGTCCCCGGTCACCTGGATGAGCCGGGTGCCCTCGGGCAGGTACCGGCCGGGCAGGTGCTCGTGGTAGCGGAAGACCGGCGCGCCCAGCACGAGCACCAGGTCATGGCCCTCGAATGCCTCGGAGACCGGCGCGATCCCGGCGGGCAGCACGCCCCGGAACTGCGGATGCCGGTTCGGGAACGGCAGCCGGAACTGCGAGGGCGCCGCCCACACCGGCCCGCCGAGCCGCTCGGCCAGCCGCACGGCGTCGTCGAAGTGGCCGGCGGAGTCGATGTCGCCGCCCAGCACCAGCGCGGGGCGCTCGGCCGAGGCGACCCGCTCCACGAGCCACCGGCGTTGCTCCGCTCCGGGCGCCGAGGCCCGCAGCACCTGCCGGTCGAGCACGGCCAGGGCGTTGTCGTCCGCGTCCGCCGACCAGTCGTCGTACGGCACGGACAGGTACGTCGGCCGGCGCTGGAGCCGCGCCTCGAAGACGGCCTGGGCGAGCGCCCGCGGCACGTCCCCGGCGCACGCGGGCTCCGCCGCCCAGCCGACCAGCGGCTTCATCAGGGCCGGGGCGTCGACGCTGGCCAGGTTGGCCTCGGGACCGATGGCGGGGCGCACCTGCTGCCCGGCCACCACCACGAGCGGCGTACGGGAGGCGACGGCGTTCGTCAGCGCGCCCATCGCGTTGCCGGAACCGGAGGCGGCGTGCAGGTTGACCAGCACCGGGCGGCCGGTCGCCTGGGCGTACCCGTCGGCCATGCCGACGACGGCGCCCTCGTGCAGACCGAGGACGTAACGGAAACCGTCGGGCAGGTCGGCGAGGAAGGGCAGCTCGTTGGAGCCCGGATTGCCGAAGACGGTGGTGAGTCCCTGGCGCTCCAGGAAATCGTGGGAGACACGACGCACGGATGGCACGGACAGTCCTTTCGAAGTGACGCGGCACACGCTAGGCACCCCGCGACATGGGCACCAATAGATGTTTCGCCACTCCGATATAGAGTCCTTCGATATGGGGACCTTCGATCTCAACCTGGCCCGCGTCTTCGTGCTGCTCTACGAGACCGGCAGCGTCACGGCCACCGCCGAGACGCTCCACGTCACGCAGCCCACCGTCAGCTACAGCCTGGGCAAGCTGCGGCGGCACTTCGACGACGAGCTGTTCCGCCGCACCGGACGCGGGCTGACCCCCACCGCCGGCGCCCGGCGCCTGTACCTGCCGCTCCAGCGCGCGCTGGCCGAGATCGACGGGACGGTCCGCCAGGGTGACGTCTTCGACGCCGGGACGATGTCGGGCCGCTTCACCATCGCCCTGTCCGACCTCGGCGAGGCGACGCTGCTGCCGAGGCTCGTGGCGGCGGCACGCGAGCGGGCGCCCGGGGTGTCGTTCACCGTCCGCCCCTTCGACGTGGACGACGCCGAGGGGCAGCTGCGCCGCGGCGACCTCGACGCGTTCGTGGCCACGCCGGTGATCACCTCGCACCTGACCGTGCGCATCCCGCTCTTCCGCGAGCGCTACGTCCTGATGGTCGCCGCGGACCATCCGCGGGTGCGGGGCGACGAGGTCACGGCGGCGGACCTCGCGGCGGAGCACCACGCCACGGTGTTCGGCCCCAGCGGACACGTCACGCCCAGGGCCCTGCTGGGCGCCCACGGACTCCTGGAGCGGGTGGCCGTGGACGCCACCCGCTTCTCGATGCTGCCCTACCTGCTGGAACAGACCGACCTGGTGGCCATCGTCCCCGAGTACGTGGGCGAGGTCTTCACCGCCTCCCACCGGGTACGGCTGGTGCGGCTGCCGTTCGAGACCGAGCCCATCGAGATCGCCCTGTACGCACGGCACGAGTCCTCGCGCAGCCCGGCGCAGCGCTGGCTGGTGCAATTCCTGTCCGAGGTGCTGGGCGAGCAGGTGAGCGTGGCCCAACTGCCGCCCTCGAGCCGTCGTTAGGATCACCGCCACGACGGCACCGGAACGCACCATCCTCGCCACGTCGGGCGGCCACCGCGCGGGCGGCCGGACCATGGTGTCCTTCGACTCCCTGGTCCACCACGCGGTGGACCTCTCGGGCGCGCACGGCCGGCGCCCCCGGGTCCTGTACGTGGACACCGCCACAGGTGACGCCGAGCACTTCACCGCCCGCACGGCGGAGGCCGCGCCTCGCCGGGTTCGACCTGACACCCCTGCACCTGTTCCCCATGCCCAACGTCGAGGACGTCGAGGGGACCCTGCTCGCCCAGGACGTCGTCTGGGTCATGGGCGGATCGGTGGCCAACCTGCCGGCCGTGTGGCGCGTGCACGGTCTGGACCGGATCATGCGCAGGGCATGGGAGGCGGGCGTCGTACTCAGCGGCGTGAGCGCCGGTTCCCTGTGCTGGTCCCGGGGCGGGGCAACCGACTCCTTCGGGCCCGAACTGCGCCCGCTCACCGACGCGTTGGACTTCCTGCCCTACGGCAACGGCGTCCATTACGACGTCGACCCGGGCCGCCGTCCCCTGACCCACCGCCTCGTCGCCGACGGCACCCTCCCGACGGCCCACTGCACGGACGACGGCGTCGGCCTCGTCTACCGCGGCACCGAACTGGCCGAAGCCGTCACGGAGCCCGGGCAAGGGAGCCTGTGTGGTCGTACGCGACGGTGACACCGCGGTGGAGGAGAGGATCGAACCGCGCGTTGCCGGGTCCGCGTCGGTGAACGGAACAACTGCCGGACTGCCCAGTCCCGTTGAGCGCCCGGTCGACCGTCGCCCACTCGTGCGGGACGTCCGTGTTTGCCGACGCGGTGAGGGGCAAACCGATGTCCATGAGCGATCCGAACAAGGACACGAGCAAGAAGCACACCGGCACGCGGACCGCCGAGGCCACGGCGCGGGGCACCGCGCAGAAGGCGACCGCGCCCGCCGCTCGGGCGGGACAGGCCGCGGCGGGCAAGGCGGGTGACGCGGCGTCGGCCGCCAAGGCCGGTGCCCGGCGTTCCGCCGACGCCGCGAACGGGGCCGTGCAGTCCGCGGCCAAGGGCGTCGCGGCCGGCCGCCAGGCCGTCGCCACCACCTCCGGCCACGTCGCGGCCACGGCGAAGACGGCGTGGACCGCGCTCGCCCACCGCAAACTCGTCGCCGCCGGCGTCGGCGCCGGCCTCACCGCCGTGAGCGCCGCTTCCTACGCCGTGGGCCGCCGCGCCGGACGGCACACGCAGGGGCCCCTCACCCGTCTCACCGGCGGCCGGATCTGACACCGGCCGGAAGGCACCGTGCCACTGCCGCCGCCGCTGCCGGGACGGGGGAAGATGGGACCCGCGAGCGAAGTCCCGACCGATGCGGAGGAGTGGGCGCATGCAGCACGACCGAGCCGGAAAGCCGGCCGGCCCCGAGGACCTGATCGACGTCGCCCGGCTGGTGACGGCGTACTACGCCCTGCACCCGGACCCGGCCGAGCCGGGGCAGCGCGTGGCCTTCGGAACATCCGGGCACCGGGGCTCGTCCCTGGCGGCGGCGTTCAACGAGGACCACATCGCCGCCACCAGCCAGGCGATCTGCGAGTACCGCACCGCACAGGGCACCGACGGCCCGCTCTTCCTGGGTGCCGACACCCATGCCCTCTCGGAGCCCGCGAGGGTCACCGCGCTGGAGGTGTTCGCCGCCAACGACGTGACCGTCCTCATCGACGGCGCGGACGGCTACACCCCCACGCCTGCGGTCTCCCACGCCATCCTCACCCACAACCGGGGCCGCACCTCGGGCCTCGCCGACGGCGTGGTCGTCACCCCCTCGCACAACCCGCCCGCCGACGGCGGCTTCAAGTACAACCCGCCGCACGGCGGCCCCGCGGGCTCGGACGCCACCTCCTGGATCCAGGACCGGGCCAACGAGATCATCACGGCGGGACTGAAGGACGTACGCCGCATCCCCTGGGCGCGGGCACTCGCCGCGCCCGGGACCGGCCGGTACGACTTCCTCGACGCCTACGTCCGCGACCTGCCGAGCGTCCTCGACCTCGACGCCGTCCGCTCGGCCGGCGTGCGCATCGGCGCGGACCCGCTGGGCGGCGCCTCCGTCGCCTACTGGGGCCGGATCGCCGAACAGCACCGCCTCGACCTGACGGTGGTCAACCCGCTCGCCGACCCGACCTGGCGGTTCATGACGCTGGACTGGGACGGCAGGATCCGCATGGACTGCTCGTCGCCGCACGCCATGGCCTCCCTCATCGAGCAGCGCGACCGCTTCACCATCGCCACGGGCAACGACGCCGACGCCGACCGCCACGGCATCGTCACCCCCGACGGCGGCCTGATGAACCCCAACCACTACCTCGCCACCGCCATCGCCCACCTCTACGCCCACCGCACCGACTGGCCGGCCGACGCGGGCGTCGGCAAGACGCTGGTGTCCTCCGGCATGATCGACCGGGTCGCCGCCGACCTCGGCCGCCGGCTGGTCGAAGTCCCCGTGGGCTTCAAGTGGTTCGTGGACGGGCTGGTCGACGGCTCCCTGGGCTTCGGCGGCGAGGAGTCGGCCGGCGCCTCCTTCCTGCGCCGGGACGGCTCCGTGTGGACCACCGACAAGGACGGCATCATCCTCGCCCTGCTCGCCTCCGAGATCACCGCCGCCACCGGCAAGACGCCCTCCGAGCACTACGCCGCGCTCACCGCCCGCTTCGGCGAACCCGCCTACGCCCGCATCGACGCCCCCGCCACCCGCGAGGAGAAGGCCCGCCTGGCCAAGCTGTCCCCGGCCCAGGTCACCGCCGACACCCTCGCCGGGGAACCGGTCACCGGCGTCCTCACCGAGGCACCGGGCAACGGCGCCCCCATCGGCGGCATCAAGGTGACCACCGAGAACGCCTGGTTCGCGGCCCGCCCCTCCGGCACCGAGGACGTCTACAAGATCTACGGAGAGTCGTTCCGCGGCGCGGACCACCTCCGGCAGGTGCAGGACGAGGCGAAGGAGGTCGTCCTCGCCGCCCTCGGCGGCTGACGCCCCACCGCCGGCGCCGTACGCCGGTCCCCGGGCCGGTCAGCAACGGCCGGCCCGGGGGAGCACCACGGTCAGGTCCCGGATCTCGTAGCCGTCGATGGCCTCCTGGAAGGCGACGCGCGGCTCCCCGCTCATCCGGACGCCGTCGAGGGCGAACAGGCGACTGAGGAACACATCGGTCTCCAGCAGTGCGATGTGCGCCCCGGGGCACCGGTGCGGCCCGTCGCCGAAGGAGAGCCCCGCACCGACCGCCTCGGCGCGGTCCGGACGGACGAGCAGCGGGTCCTCGCCCACGGCCTCCGGGTCCGCGTTCGCGTCGTCCAGGTGGACCTCGACGTACTCGCCGGGGCACACCGTCACCGGACCGTCGGGGCCGGACAGCTCCACGGACTCGACGACACGCCTGCGCAATCGCCCGATGACGGGTTCCAGCCGCAGCAGCTCCCGGAGGACGGCGAGGCGCCCCGCCTCGTGTGCCGTCCGGTAGCGGTGGAGCAACTCGGCGTCCGAGAACAGGTGCCAGGCGGCCAGGCACACGAACTCCCGCGTGGTGACCATGCCGGCCGCCGCGAACGTCAGGCACTCACCGAGGATCTCGACGTCCGAGCAGCCCTCCGCGAGCAGGTGGGAGATCAGGTCGTCGTGCGCGCGGCGGCGGTGCGCGCGGATCGCCGGGCGCACGTCGGCCAGATGGATGCGGAGCCAGTTGGTGTTCTGCCGCACCAGCCAGTACAGGCCCCGGACACTGGTCAGTCCCGGTTCGCCGAACTCCTCCGGGAAGAACCTCTCCAGCCTGCGGCGGATGCCGGGCCTGCCGTACCGCAGCCCGACGACCTCGCTCACCACGCCGACGGCCAGACCGAAGGCGAGGTCGGAGAGCGGCGCCTCACCGGCCGAGCGCAGGGTGTCCAACTGCTCCTGCGCGATCCGGACCATCGGCTCGCGGTAGTGCTCGTCCACCCGGCGGGGCGTGAAGTGGCGGGCGGTCTGCCTGCGGTGCTCCCGGTGCTCGGGGCCGTCCCGGTAGAGCACGGGCCGGCGCACGCGCGGCGGCAGCTTCTCCACCGTCTCGACGCCGAGACCCGCCTGCACGGTGCCCGGGGCGCGCAGCAGCGCCCGCGCGACGGCGAAATCGCGCACCTGCCAGGTCCCGTCCGCCGCCCGGTCGACCGGGCACGCCGGCCGGGGCCACCCCCGGTCCGCCTTCCGTGCGGAGACCCGCTCGTCCTGCGTCACCCGGGCACCCCCCCAACTCGGCCGCGCGGCCCCGGTGGCCACCCGGCTCCACGACGTGGTCAACAGGATCGGCCACATGCCCGGCGCCGACCAGACCCGAAACCGCCGAGTCGTCCGCGTCGGCGGCCCGGAAACCGGGTGCGCGGCCGGGCCCCGCCGTGCGAGGCTCCGCCGGTGGAACGTGAACAGATCTCCCGACTCGCCCATGCCGACCACCCGATCGCGGCCCCGCTCGACGACGAGTCCGTGGGACGGCTCCTGGCCCGCGCGATACCCGACGACACGGCCCGGGTCCTCGATCTCGGCTGCGGCGGCGGGGAATGGCTCCTGCGCGCCCTCGCCGAGTATCCGCGCCTCACGGCCGAGGGCGTCGACATCTCCGAGCGCGCGCTCGACCATGCCCGTGCGTCGGCGGCCCGGCTCGGGGTGGGGGACCGGCTGACCCTGCACGCTCGGGAAGCGGCCCGCTTCTCCGCCCCGCACCGCTTCGACCTGGTCCTCTGCGTGGGCGCCACGCACGCCTTCGGCGGGCTGACCGCCACCCTCGCCGCCGCGCGCGCACACCTGGCACCCGGCGGACGCGTCCTGGTCGGCGACGGATTCTGGGAACGCGAGCCGTCCCCCGAGGCCGTCGAGATGCTCGGTGACCTCTCCGACCTGCCGACCACCCTCGACCGGGTGGCCGCGGACGGCTGGACACCCGTGGGCGGCCACATCAGCACGCGCCGGGAACTCGACGCCTACGAATGGTCCTGGACCGGGACGCTGGCCGCGTGGTCCCTGGACCACCCCGCCGAACCGGACCGCGCGCAGGCACTCGAGGCGGCCACCGCCCACCGCGACGGGTGGCTGCGGGGCTACCGGGACTCCTTCGGCTTCCTCTGCCTGGTCCTGCGCCCGACCGACGCCTGACGCCGGCGGCACTCGGGGCGTGTGCCGGGACGGGTGATGTTTGCCGGATTCGGGGGTAGACGGGCTGGCGTAAACGGTCAAGGCTCAGGAAGAGGGCGGATCGGATGGACGGGGCTGCCCGCATCGGGGACCGGCGGAGAGACGAGCGGGTCAGGGTTTCGGCACAGTACGAGGGCATTCCCGGCGACATCGCCCGGGGCAGGGAGCTGGCCCGGGGATTTCTGGCAGGCGTGCGGGCGGCGCGGGAGGCCCGGGTGTCCGACCGCGCGGTGGAAGTGGTGCAACTGGTGGTCAGCGAGCTGCTGACGAACGCCTGCAAGTACGCGCCCGGCCCCTCGACGGTGGATCTCGAACTCGCCGAGGACCGGGTGGAGGTCACGGTGTGGGACAGCCAGCCCGTGCTGCCGGTACCCGGCACCCCCGACCCCGACCGCATCGGCCGGCACGGGCTGGAGATAGTCATGGCCGTCTGCCAGAGCTTCGAGGTGCACAGGGAACCGGTCGGCAAGCGTATGAAGGCCGCGGTCGGGCTCGCCGACGACCCGCGGACCACGGCCACCCTCGACCGCACGGCCTGACCCCGGTCGGGCCTTTGCCGTCCCGGTCCGCAGCCCGACGAGAACGGCCCCCGTGACGACCGAGCCCGCACCGAGGCCCTTCGCCGAGGCCCGCGAGGGCGGGTCCCCTGCGCGCGGCGTCAGGTACCGGGGCGTCGTCGCCCCTCCGCCGAGCCGTTGCCCTGCGTCCGCCCACGCCGTAACCGGACGCCACAGCCGTCCCGCGCCGGCCGGGCACTCGGAAGGCCCGGTCGCCGGTCGGCCGGGGTGCCGCGTGCCTCGCCGTACGTGCCGGTCGGCACCGCTTCCCGTACGCGCTCGCCATCCGGAAGCCGAGGCGTGAAGGGACGACCGACAGAGGCTGCCGATCCTGCGATTCGCTCCACCGTGCCCGTCCCGGCCGCAGAGCCGTCACCCACCCCGGCCGACGGTGTCGAACCCCGCGCCTACCGCCCCCCGGGCCGGTGACCCCCGGCCCGGAGGCGGTACACGACGGAGCGGCGCAGCGGGCCCTCGGGGACCTCCGGGTCATCGAAGTCGTCGGCCGGGTCGTGGGTCATGCCGAGGCGGTCCATCACCGCCCGTGAGCGCAGATTGCCCGCCGCGGTCACGGCGAGCACCTCCGCCAGCCCCAGCCTCTCGAAGGCGTACGACATCACCGTCCGCGCGGCCTCGGTGGCATAGCCGTGCCCCCAGGCCGGCCGGGCCAGACGCCAGCCCGCCTCCACGCCGGTGAACGGCATGCCCTCGTCCACGGGATCCAGCCCGGCGAACCCGGCGAACTCGCCGGAGGCGGCGACCTCCACCGCCCACCAGCCCCAGCCCCTCCGGTCCAGGTCGGCCTGAAAACCGGCCACGGACGCCGCGCTCTGCTCGCGCGTGAGCACCTCCGGGAAGTACGCGCGGACCACCGGGTCGGCGTTCATGGCCGCCCAAGGGTCCAGGTCGGACGCCTGCCAGTCGCGGAGCACGAGCCGATCGGTTCGAAGTACGGACATCGGCTGAACGTACGGGAACCGGCCGGACGGAGCGACCCGTTTACGCGCCCGGACCCTCCCCCCCTTCGGCCGCGTGGAGCGGTTCGCCGGCGCCCGCCGGGGGAACCTGGCGAGGTGGACGGCATCGGAAGGCTGTGAGGGTCGTGACGTCACGCTGGGCGGGCCACCGGGACGGCGAGGAACCAGGGCACGGCGAGGCGGACCGCGCACCGGAGCCCGCCGGGTCCGACTTCCCCCGCGCGGTCCTGCGCGCCCTCGGCGCCGGCGTCCTCACCCTCGGTCCCACCGCCCGGATCACCTCGGTGAATCCCTGGGCCGAGCACCTGCTGGGACGCACCGAGCAGGAGATGCTCGGGCACGACGCGCACGACCTCCTGCACCGGCACGCCGACGGCAGCCCCGTGCCGCGCGAGCGGTGCGCCCTGCGCAGCCCCCTGCACGGCGTGCCCGCCGAGGAGGGGAGCGAAGAGTACTTCCAGCGGGCCGACGGCACCACGGTCCCCATCATCTGGGCGACCACCCCCCTGGTCCGCGACGGACGCCAGGAGGGGCTGGTCCTCGTCTTCCACGACTTCAGCCTCCACCGCAGCGCCGCCGAGGAGACCGCGGCGCGGACCACCGCCCTGGAGGCCCTCACCGCCCAGCTGCACCTGGTCGCCGAGATCTCCACCGTGCTGGTGCCGACCGAGCGGCCCTCCACCACCCTGCGCCGACTCGTCCGGCTGCTGGTGCCGGAACTGGGCCAGTGGGCCGCGGTCGACGTGTACCAGGGCCAGTCGGACGTACTGGAACGGGTGGCCGTCCGCAGCAGCACCCGGCCGGAGCGCGCCCGGCCACTGCGCGGGCCGATGACCTCGCTGCCGGACCAGGCCCGAGCCGCGCTGACCCTGCTCGTCAAGGGCGACCGGCCCGTCCCGCTGGAGGCCGGGGAGCTGTGCCGGGACCCCGAGCACCCGCTCGCCGCGACCCACCGCGTCCTGTTCGAACGGCTCGGCGGCCACGCGGCCGTCGCCATCCCGCTGCGCACCCGGCAGCGGTCCTACGGCATCCTCACCGTGGCCCGCACGGGGGAGCACCCCGCACACACCGAGGCCGAGATCGCCCTGCTGGCGGACATCGGCCGCCGCGTCGGCCTGGTCCTGGACAACGCACGGCTCTACCACGAGCAGCAGAACGTCGCCGAGACCATGCAGCGCCAGCTCCTCACCCCGCTCCCGCAGGTCGACCACCTCCGGATGGCCGCCCGCTACCGGCCCGCCGAGAGCGCCATGGAGGTCGGCGGCGACTGGTACGACGCCTTCCTCCTCGGTGACGGCGTCATGGCCCTGGTCATCGGGGACGTCGTCGGGCACGACCTGCAGGCCGCCGCCCACATGGCCGAGGTCCGCAACATGCTGCGCGCCCTCGCCTGGGACCACCAGGAGCCGCCCAGCGTGATCATGCGGCGCCTGGACGAGGCCGTGACCAACACCAGCGACGCGCCCATGGCCACCCTCGTCTTCGCCCGCGTCGAAGGCGCCGAGGGCGGCCCCTGGCGGCTGCACTGGGTCAACGCGGGTCACCCTCCGCCCCTGCTGATCACACCGGACGGCGGGACCCGCTTCCTGGAGGGCGGCCACGGACCGCTGATCGGCATGAGCGCCACCCTGCGCCTCGGCCTGGACTGGCCCGACACCCGCGAGGACCTCCCGCCCGAGAGCATCCTCCTGCTCTACACCGACGGTCTGGTGGAGAGCCGCGACCGTCCGATCGACGTGGGCATGAACAAGCTCCGCCACCACGCCGCCGCCCTGGTCCGGCGGCTGGACCGGTGGAACGTCGACGGCTTCTGCGACGAACTGCTCGCACGGATCGCGCCCCGCGGTGACGACGTCGCCCTGCTCGCCCTGCGCCTGCCCGCCGCCGGCATGGGCGCCCCCGGCGACACCGAACCGCCCCCGCCGCCCCAGTCCGGACACAGCGAGGCCACCGCGGACCGAGCCGCTCCGGGCTCCCGCCGCCAGGAGGCCGAGGTGCAGGACCCCACCCACCTGGACCCGCAGGAGTAGCGGCTCCCGGAAGACGGGCCGGCCCGCGCGACAGGCCGTCCGGCCGGCCCAACTCCGGCACCGATGGGATCTGTTGACCCCCTCGCCGCACGGCTGTCCCGGCACCCGAACGGGCGGGGTGTTCACCCGGCTGATCGGCTTGAGTGGTGCGACGACGACGGCGGGCTGACGGTAATTCACGTCGGGGCCGGGTCACCTCAGCTGACGAAGCACCAGCTGCCCGGCCGTGACGGAAGGAACCTCAGATGCGTTCTGCTCGCATGCTCCTGACCACGGCGGCGGCCTCGGCCGTCTTCGTCCTCGGCACGCCCGGCGCCTACGCGGCCGTCGGTGGTGACTGGGACCACGACGACTCTTCCTACAGCAAGGAGCACGACAACGGAAGCAAGCACGACGAGCCGCGCGGCGGGATGCACACCGGCGGTGGCGCGCTGGCCGCGGTGACCGAGGGCGACTGGAACCACGACGACTCCGGCGAGAAGCGGGACAACGGGAGCAAGCACGAGAAGCCGCACGGCGGCATGCACACCGGCGGCGGTGCGCTGGCCGCCGTGAACGAGGGCAACTGGGACGGCGGCGGCCGTGAGTCCAAGGAAGGCGGCTCGCAGACCTACCAGCAGGACGAGGGCGGGAGCTCCCGGGGCGGCGGCGACCACGAGAAGCCGCGCGGCGGGATGCACACCGGCGGCGGCGCACTGGCCACGCCGACCACGACCGCGGGCGGGCTGGCCGTCCTGGCCGTCGCCGCGACCGGCCTGTACGCCGTCCGACGCAAGAAGTCGGCTCACGGAGTGGCGTAAGCCGTGCCGGGCGCGATAGCAGCCGGGCCGCCACCCAGGAATCACGGGGCGGCCCGGCTCGCCCGCGCTCACCCGTCCGCCCTGCCGCCGTGCCCCAGTGAGGTCGTCCCCGATGCCAGTCCCCCCTTCCACCCCCCTCCCCGCCGACGACGACACGACGACCGGCCAGGGCTCCCGCTCCGGCCTGATGGTGCTGTGCGGCGTGGCCCTGCTGATCCTCGCGGTGAGCCTGGTCGGCGGCAACGACACGTCCGCCGACTCCTCCCGCCCCCCGCTGCCCGCACAGCCCGGAACGACGGCCTCGTCCGCCCCCCATGAGGCCGACGAGGACGAGCCGGCCCTGCCCCGGTCGAAGCCCGTGCGCCTGCTCATCCCGGAAATCTCCGTCGACGCCCCCTTCACCGACCTCGCCATCGGCGACAAGGGGCAGCTCGAACCGCCGCCGGCCGGCAACACCAACCTCGTCGGCTGGTACGCCAAGGGCGTCTCCCCCGGCGAGAAGGGAACCTCGATCATCGCCGGGCACGTGGACACCAAGACGTCCGCCGCGGTCTTCGCCCGCCTCGACCAGCTCGACAAGGGCGACAAGTTCCAGGTCGAGCGCGCGGACGGGAGCGAGGCGACCTTCGTCGTGGACAGCCTGGAGACCTACGCCAAGGACGAGTTCCCCAGCGATCGCGTCTACGGCGACGCCGACCGGCCGGAGGTGCGCCTCATCACCTGTGCGGGCGACTACGACCACAAGGTCAAGGACTACACCGACAACCTGGTCGTCTTCGCACACCTCACCTGAGACACCCCGCCCGAGGCGCCCCGGGTGCCGCGCCCGCCGGCCGTCCGCGGCGCCGGTCACCCGCGCACCGCACACGAGTCGCGCGCCGCCGGAGCCGGCCACAGGATCGAGGCAAGCCGGCGTCGCATCACCGCGGCCGACGTCCCGAACCGCCCCCGCGAAGGAGATGTGCGCAGGATGACCACCACGCCCACCCCTGCTTCCGAACAGCTTGCCTCCGAACAGCCCGCCTCCGAATCGCTGACGCGTCAGCTGTCGCACCAGGTCTCCCAGTCCGTGTTCGACGGCTCCCGGCTGCGGGTCGTCCTCCTGGTGGAGGTCTACGACGGGGCCCAGCAGCAGTTCCTCGAGACCTACGAGAACCTGCGCAGCCACGTCGAGTCCGTCCCCGGGCACATCGGCGAGCAGCTGTGCCAGTCCATCGAGAACCCCTCCCAGTGGCTCATCACCAGCGAGTGGGAGAGCGCGCCGCCGTTCCTGAACTGGGTGAGCAGCGAGGAGCACGTGCGGATGGTCAAGCCGCTGCACAGCTGCGTACGGGACACCAGGTCGCTCCGTTTCCACGTGGTCCGCGAGACCGGCCGCCCGCAGGACGGCGCCGAACCGGCCCGTGGCCAGTTGCAGGCCGCGCCCCGCGTCGGCGACGGTGTCATCCGGCACGCGCTCACCTTCACGGTGAAGCCGGGCAGCGAGGAAGCGGTCGGCAAGATCCTCGCCGACTACGCCTCGCCCGAGCCGCGGGTCGACGACACCACGCGACTGTGCCGTACGTCCCTGTTCCTGCACGGCAACCGGGTGGTGCGGGCCATCGAGGTGCGCGGCGACCTGCTCGCGGCCCTGCGGCACGTCGCGGAGCAGCCGGAGGTGCGGGCCGTCGAGGAGGCCATCAACCCGTACCTGGAGCAGGACCGGGATCTCGCCGACCCGGAGTCGGCCCGGGTGTTCTACACACGGGCGGCGCTGCCCGCCGTCCACCACGTGACCGCGGGCGAGGCGAGCGGCGCGGCGCAGCGGCACGCGCTGTCGTACCCGGCGCGGCCGGGCTGCGGCATGCGGCTGGCCCAGCTGCTCGCCGAGCGCGACGAGGCGGCGGCGAAGGACCCGCGCAGCCCCGTCCTGTGCAGCACCATCTTCCAGCGCGACGACGTCGTCGTGCGGCTGGTCGACGTGCGGGGCGACCTCCACGACGGCGATCCCACCGTGACGCTCGGCCTGCCGGACCCCGGCCGGGTGTCCGAGCTGACCACGCTCCTGGACGGCTTCACGGACGCCGGTTCCCCGACGGGCGGCGGACTCGTCCGCGCGCTCGAGGGGGCCCGGATGGAGCTGGTCACCGACCGGCGGGCACCGGACGCCTGAACGGCCGCCCCCACGCGTCGGCCGCCGCACCGCTTCCGGGCGGTCCGGCGGCCGACGCGTGTGCGTCCGGTGGTCAGCTCACTTCGGCACTGTGCAGTCGAAGGCGTGCAGGTACGGGTTGACCGGGCGGATGTCGTCGATGACGAGGCCCGCGTCGGTCAGCCGGCCGACCATGCTGTCGGTGGTGTGCTTGGCACCGCCGACGTTGAGGAGCAGCAGCAGGTCCATGGCGGTGCTGAACCGCATCGACGGGGAGTCGTCGACGAGGTTCTCGATGACGACGACCCGGGCACCCGGGCCGCCCGCCGCCATGACGTTGCGCAGGGCGCGGGCGGTGCTGTCGTCGTCCCACTCCAGGATGTTCTTGATGACGTACACGTCGGCCCGCACCGGGATGGCCTCGCGGCAGTCGCCCGGCACGATGCGGACCCGGTCCGCGAGCGAACCGCCCTCGCGCAGCCGGGGGTCGGCGTTCTCCACCACTCGCGGCAGGTCGAGCAGGGTGCCCTGCATGGCCGGGTACTTCTCCAGCAGGCTCGCCACCACATGGCCCTGGCCGCCGCCGATGTCGGCGACCGAGCCGCTCGCCGACAGGTCGAGGAGCGCGGCGACATCCTGGGCCGACTGCCGGCTGGACGTCGTCATGGCCCGGTTGAAGACCTCGGCGGACTGGGGTGCGTCCTCGTTGAGGTAGGTGAAGAACTCCTTGCCGTACAGGCCCTCGACGACGTTGGATCCTGTGCGCACCGCCTCGTCCAGCAGGGGCCAGGCGTCCCAGGTCCACGGTTCGGTGCACCACAGGGTGATGTTGCGCAGGCTGTGCGGGTCGTCCTCGCGCAGCAGGCGGGACATGTCGGTGTGCGCGAACGTCCCGTTCCCGTGCTCGGTGAAGACGCCGTAGCACGTCAGGGCCCGCAGCAGGCGGCGCAGCGGCTTGGGTTCGGTCTTCACCGCGGCGGCGAGGTCCTCCACGGCCGTCGGTTCGTCACCGAGTGCGTCGGCGACGCCGAGTCGTGCGGCCGCGCGGAGGGCGGCGGCACATGCCGCCCCGAACACGAGCTCCCTCAGCCGCATCGGCGGGGGTGGGGCAGTCTGTGCGGTCGTCATGTGCCGCTTTCCTTCCTTCTTCGGTCCATGAGCCCTCCTCGGACCACGGGTCGTTACGGCCGGCTCAGCACAGGCCCGCGGGCTTGGAGGCGCCGCAGGTGTTGCTGCTGAAGGTGTTGCTCTTGGCGGTGTCACCGGTCCCGGCGTCGACCAGGTCGGCGGGGGAGTTGTCGCTCAGCCGGTTGCCGTTGACCTCGTTCTTCGAGTTGGCGGTGCCCACCATGCTCGCGGCCAGGACGATGCCACCCGACATCGACGACTTGCCCGCGTTGCCCTCGACCGTGTTGTCGGCGACCAGCACCTTCTCCACACCGGTCAGGACGATGCCGGAACCCTGGAGCGCCTCCAGGCGGTCGGTCTTCGGGCACGACTTGTTGTTGCGCACGACGTGGTTGTCGCGCACGACCAGGTCGCCGGCCTTGGGCGTGTTCTCGTCGCCGACGACGAAGACGCCCGCGCAGTTGCCGGCGATGTGGTTGTCCGCGACGGCGAGGTTGCGCAGACGCCGGACGGTGACGCCGATGCGGTTGCCCTCGAGCCTGTTGTGCGCGACGAGCGTGCCCTCGGTGTCGGCGGCCCCCTCCTCGGCTTTGATGTTGTTGGCGAGGAAGATGCCCGCGTCGCCGTTGTCGCGGGCGGTGTTGCCGCGGAAGATGCCGTGGACCGAGCGCTCCTGGGCGATGCCCCAGACACCGTTCTTCACCGCGTTCACGTTCCGGACCGTCAGCCCGTCGGTGGCCATGGAGAACACACCGGTACGGGTGAACCCGGTCACCGTCAGGTCGGCGACGGTGATGCCCTTGACGTTCTCGTCCTTCGTGCCGATCACGCAGATGCCGTTGCCGCCCTCGGCACAGGTGTTGTCGGCCGCCTTCTTCGTGCTGGGCTTGACGACCGTACTGCGGCCCATGCCCCGCAGGGTCAGCCCGGGTGTGCTCACCTTGACGCTCTCGTGGTAGACGCCGGGAGTGACCAGGACGGTGTCGCCCGAGCCGGCGGCGTCCACCGCCTTCTGGATCGACTGCCCGGGGTGGACCACATGGGTCATGGGGACGGAGGACG
The DNA here is from genome assembly GCF_040686295.1 of Streptomyces sp. NPDC085944. NCBI lineage: Bacteria > Bacillati > Actinomycetota > Actinomycetes > Kitasatosporales > Streptomycetaceae > Streptomyces > Streptomyces sp. NPDC085944. The sequence goes on from NZ_JBFBJX010000017.1 coordinate 100,666, forward strand.
CCGGGGCCGCACCGAGCCCCGTTCCGATCATCGCTGCGGTGCACACGAGGTACACGACATGGCATTTCTTCATATTCCGTAATGTATGCCTGAAATATTCTCCCGCGGCAGGGATGCGCCATCCGACGGCGTGTCATGAACCGGCGCTGAAACGGTGGTTCGTGGGCACAAGGCGTACGTGATCTTCATGTACGCCATCCGGGGAGGGACGACCACCGTGACCGTGCCTGAACGCCCTGTCCGAGACGGACGCGCCAGGCGTCGCTTCGACCTCCGGGCGACCACCGTGACGTTCGGCCTCGCCGCCATCGGCCTGGTCCTGGCGGGATGGGTCGTGCGCATGGTGTACGACGCGGCGCAGCGGCGACCGGTCTGGGTGTTCGTCCTGGCGCTCGGCGCGATCACGGCCGTCCTCCTGGGCCGGCGGGCGCGGGGCCGGCGCACCGCCGCGCGAACGGCCCTGCGCACGACGGACGCCCTGGCGGCGGCCACGGCGATGACGCTGGACGCGCTGGCGGAGGACCACGAGGCGGCGCCGGCGCGGTGCGCGAGCGGCGAGGAGACCACCGTGGTTCTCACCACCGAGTACGAGGAACTCGGCCCCGACGAGTTCGAGGAGGCGATAGCGGACCTGTGCCGGCGGGACGGCTGTCTGGACGTCGAGGTCGTGGGCGGGGCGGGCGACCTCGGTGCCGACGTGCTGGCGGTGACGCCCGACGGGCGGCGGATCGTCATCCAGTGCAAGCGCTACAGCGAGGACCACAAGGTCGGCTCCCAGGACCTCCAGCGCTTCGGCGGCACCTGCTTCACGGTCCACGGGGCCGACGTGGCGGTCCTGGTCGCCAGCACGGAGTTCACCGCACCGGCCGTCGACTACGCCGAGCGGTGCGGCATAGTCTGCGTGAACGAGGAGCGGCTGCGCGACTGGTGTCAGGGGGGCGGACCGGCGCCCTGGGAACTGCCCCCGCCCGGCGAGGACGGGGTGGAACTCGACGACCGGGCGGCGTGGTGAGCCGGCCGGCCCGTCCGCCCGCGGTCGGCGGGGGGAGCAGGGATTCCGCGTCGCGCGGTGGCAACCTGGGCGGCATGGGCAAGACCGCGCTGATCGTCATCGACATGATCAACACCTACGACCACCAGGACGCCGAGTTCCTGATCCCCGCCGTGGAATCCGTACTGCCGCAGGTCACCGGCCTGCTGGAGCGGGCGCGGCGGCAGGGCGTCCCGGTGATCTACGTCAACGACAACTTCGGGGAGTGGCGCTCGCACCACGGCGAGATCCTCGACAAGGCTCTCTCGGGGCCGCACTCCCGGCTCGTCGAGCCGCTGAAGCCCGACGAGTCCTCTCTCTTCGTGCTCAAGGCACGCCACTCCGTCTTCTTCGAGACCCCGCTGACCTATCTGCTCCACCAGCAGGGAATCGACCGGCTCGTGCTGTGCGGGCAGGTGACCGAGCAGTGCGTGCTCTACTCGGCGCTGGACGCCCACATCCGCCATCTGCAGGTGATCGTGCCGCGCGACGCGGTCGCCCACATCCACGCCGATCTGGCGGACGCGGCACTGCGGATGATGGAGCGGAACATGGGCGCCCGGGTGTGCGACAGCGGCGAGTTGTGGACGTGAGACGACACGCCGTCGCGTGGTGAGCGGGGCCGGCGCCGGCGTCAGGTTCGCAGGCTGCGCACGGGCAGGACGACCTGCGCCGCCGTGGCCAGTGTCTCCTTGTCGTTGGCGAAGGCGGCGACGGCCGCGCCGTCGCCGGTCTCGCCCCCGGACCAGGGGCGGGTGGCGAAGATGAGGCAGGCGAACCCCCGTGCGTCCGCCGCCGCCCGCCACTGCGGGGTGGGAACGAACTGGGCGTTGACGCCCGGCATGGTGAGGGCGGCCGCGCCCGGTACGACGAGCAGGCCGATCGGAAGGTCGGGCAGGACGGTGCCGTCGAGCACCGTGTCGCCGCCCACCGCGAGCCCGGAACGGCTCAGCAGCCCCTCCACGGCGGCCGGGGTCGCCTCGGGGCCGCCCTCCCCGTCGCCGAGGGAGCAGGCGAGAAGGAAGGGGACGTCGCCGTCGGGCGTCTCACGGCTCCAGCACATGATGACGAGCGTGCCGAGGTCGGCGGTTCGCAGGGGGCGCGGGTCAGTGGAGATCGAAGTCACCGCGAAACCGTAAGCGCGCGCGGCGACGCATCTGCCCGGCCGTCACCCGACCGGACGACACCATCGCGGTTCTTCACACGAACGAGGGGTGCTCGGCGCCGAGCCGGCGTCGGTCACAACCCGGGCCGGTCGTCGGCCGTGCGGCGTCGAGTTCGTGCTCCGACCGGCCCAAGACGGGTGAGTCTGGGCGGCGATGGCCGATCGCCTGAGGTAACAGTCATCTTATGATCTGTAGACGAAATGATCGTCAGAGCGACGTGCGCGGTTCGCGTGGCCGCAGGATCGGCACCGCCGCGGCGGCACTGGTCGCGGCCACCGCCCTCGGCGCCACCGGCCGGGCGGTGGCCGCGCCGTCGACGCCCCTGCGCACCGACTGGGACGCCATCGCCGCGTGCGAGTCCAGCGGCAACTGGCAGGCGAACACCGGCAACGGCTACTACGGCGGACTGCAGTTCGCGCCGTCGAGCTGGGTCGCGGCCGGCGGCCTCGCGTACGCCCCGCGCGCTGACCTCGCCAGCCGCGCCGAGCAGATCGCCGTGGCGGAACGCCTGGCCCGCATGCAGGGGATGGGTGCCTGGGGCTGCGCCTGACAACGGCGCCGTCCGCGCGGGGTTGGCCGGCCGACCCGTGGGCGTGCACTGGGGGCCGGTCACCGCCGCCCCCGTTTCCCCCGCGCGGTGGATGGGCAGGTCCCGGCCGGTCATGCGGTGGCTCCTTCGCGCGCGGGACACCCTCGGTCGGTCGCCTCGCACAGTAGATGTGCTCACCACACGCCTGCCGGGCCGTCCGCTTCCTGGACGGCGGAGGGCGGACGGCGGGCGGTGAGCGGCCCGCGGGCGGCCGCCCGCCGACGGCAAGCGGTGCCTCGGGGACCTGGCCGCCCTGGTGACCTCGGACCCCGGGGCCGGGACGCCGAGGTCGTGCGGGTGCTCACGGACATCCGGGACGAGCACGGCGTCCTGCGCCTGCCTCCCGCGTGACGGGGGCGGGCGCAGGACCCGGGCGGCGGGGGAGTCAGACGCCCGCCACCGACTGGATCCAGGAACGGTAGGCGGTCACGTTGGTGTACGCCGTGGTGGTCTGCCGGTCGCTGGTCGAGGCGACACCCACCTGGACGCCGCCGGCCGTCATCGGGCCGCCGGAGTCGCCGCCCGCGGTGATGCCGTCGACGGGACGGGCGCATATCGCCTGGCCGTAGTAGGCGTCGTAACAGCCGCGGGTGACGCTCACGCCTGCGACCTTGAGGTACTGGGACTGGCAGTTGATCTCCGAGCCGCACCGGGAGGTCGCGCCCCACCCGTAGACCTGTACGGTCTGGCCGACCCGCACCGTGCCCGGCTGACCGAGCCGGGCGTAGGTGGCGGAGACGGAGCGGTCGAGCCGGACCAGTGCGAGGTCCGCCGAGGGACTGGTGACGGTCTGGACGCCGTTGGCCACCGTGCCGCCGGAGCCCTGGTCGAGGCTGCCGATGCGGAAGGCGAGGTTGCCGCCGCTGACGCAGTGCTTGGCGGTGAGGATCCAGGTGGGGGAGATGATGGTCGAGGTGCAGGTCTGCCGGCCGTTGGAGAACAGACGTGCCGCCCAGGGGGCGTTCTGCGCGTAGCCGCCGCCGATGATCGGCCGGGGGCCGCCGTCACCGGGCCGGGGCTCGACCGCCGACGCGGTCGGGGCGAGCGTCAGGGCGGACAGCAGCGCGGCCACGAGGGCGGCCGGCAGGGCGGGGACGAGTCTCGTTGTTCGCAAGGCTCCTCGATTCCGACGACACGCGCGCCGGGCGCGTGCTGATGTGTGGGGGCGCCCACAGCATGTCGGGCCCGGCCGCCGTCCGAACAATCCCGGCCTCGCATAACGCGGTGTTATGCCGGGGACCGGGCGGCGGTTGGAACCGGCTGGACACGGCCTAGCGGAGCAGCAGTTGCACGAGGGCGACCGTGCCGACCGTCACGACCAGTATCCGCAGCACCGTGGGGCTGAAGCGGCGGCCCACCCGGGCACCGGCCCAGCCGCCGAGGCCCGAGCCGGCCGCGAGGAGCCCGACGGCCGTCCACTCGAAGTCCGCGGCGAACAGGAAGAAGACCGCGGCGACCGTGTTGACCAGGGCGGAGAGGACGTTCTTGACGCCGTTGAGACGTTGCAGGGGTTCGTCCAGGAGCATGCCCATCAGGGACAGGTAGATGATCCCCTGGGCGGCGGTGAAGTAGCCGCCGTAGACGCTGGCCAGGGTCAGGCCGACGAGGAGCAGCGGGCCGCCGTCCCGGCGGGGCGAGGCGCCGGTGCGGGCCCGGTGGCGCCGGACCAGCCGGCCGATCTGCGGCTGGAACGCCACCAGCAGCAGGGCGAGGCCCACCAGGACCGGCACGATCGTCTCGAAGGCGTCGGCGGGCAGCATCAGCAGGAGGGTGGCGCCCGACAGGCCGCCCAGCAGTGCTCCACAACCGAACTTCAGGACGCGCCGGCCCTGGCCGCGCAGCTCCTCGCGGTAGCCCACGGCCCCGCTGATCGAGCCGGGGATCAGGCCCAGCGCGTTGGACACGGTGGCGGTGACCGGCGCCAGCCCCGTGGCCAGCAGCACGGGAAAGGTGATCAGGGTGCCTGAGCCGACGACGCTGTTGATGGCGCCGGCCCCGACTCCGGCCGCGAACACCGCGGTCATGGCCTCGGGCGTCACCCCGTGCCGCCTCGCACCCGGCCCCCGCTCGGCCGGAAGGTGTCTTGTGCATCTTTCACGGGGCCGACTGTACCCACGGGTCCGAGTGGCGTGTTTGCCGGTCTCAACCGGTCGCGTTCAGGCGCTTCTTGACGTGAATTCACCTGATCATGCGGTGATACGATCACCGCGTTTGCGGAGCGGGCGGATGGGTGAAAGACGGCATCCTCGACGTAAGGGGCAGCCCGGGCAGCTACCCCCGGTGCGGGCAGTCCACCGGACCGCCCGCACGGACGGGAATTTCAGCAAGCCGGCTGCCAGTCGCCTGAAGAGAGTCTTATGACGGAATACACAGGGAACCCCTTGCTCTGGGTGGCCCTCGTCGCCCTCGTCGCCGCCGCCGTGCTCATCAGCCGCCAGCGCAGGGCGGCCCGGGCGTTGCGGCAGCAGATCCAGGGGCTCAGGGATCACTACACCGAGCTGGAGAGCGATTACGGGAAGTCCGTGCAGGCCGCCCAGGAGCGGGCCGAGGACGAGACGAAGACGGTGCTGAAGTCCGCCATGCGGACCCTTCAGGGCCTCGCGGCCGAACAGCAGCTGGTGCTCTCCCGGCTGCAGAACAAGTACGGCGACTCGGCCCTCCTCCAGGACCTGCTGGAGATCGACCACACCAACTCGCAGTTCGGCCGGCGCGCCCAGTCCATCGCCGTGCTCTGCGACGGCTGGCTCGGCGGGCGGCGCGACACCGCCTCGGTGTACGACGTGGTGCGCAGCGCCCAGGGCCGCATCCGGCACTTCCGCCGGGTGGACATCCTCTCCCAGGTCGACTTCGGCATCACCAGCCGGGCCGTCGAGCCCGTCGCCTTGGCCCTCGCCGAGCTCCTCGACAACGCCACCAGCTACTCCAGCCCGGACACGGTCGTCGAGATCAACATCCGGACCGTGCCCAAGGGCATCTGCATCGTGGTCGACGACGCCGGTGTCGGCATGAGCGACGAGGAGCGGACCCGCGCCGACAAGCTGCTCGCCACCGAGCGCGCCTCGGGCGTGGCGGGGCTCGGAAACCCGCCGCAGTTCGGCTTCGCCGTCATCGGCCTGCTGTGCGAACGATTCGGTTTCGAGGTGTCGGTGGACTCCTCCTCCCCCTACGGAGGTGTACGGGCGGTGGTCCTGTTGCCGCACGAACTGCTCACCGCGATGCCTGAAAAGAAAGCCCCCGCCCCCGCCCCCGCCACCCGCGGCACGGCCCGGCCGGCCCCCGACGGCGGACCGGAGGCCGCGGTCACCTCCTCCCAGACCGGCGACGGCCTGCCCCGGCGCCGCCGCAAGCGGCCGATGGCCATCGTGCCCGGCAGCGCGTCCACCCCCCGCGCGACGGGCCGCTCGGACTCCGACCAGGCACAGGTCATGGGCGCCTTCCAGCGCGGAACGCAGTCCGGCCGGGTCACCGAACCGGACAGCCCGGACCATGCCGGACGGACGAGCGAAACACCTGGTGCAAGCAGCGAAGGACATGAGGTCTCGTGAACGACGATCTGTCATGGATGCTCGACAGCGCCCTGGAGATTCCAGGTGCCCTGCACGCGGTCCTGATATCCGCCGACGGCCTGCTGATGGCCCGGACGCAGGACTTCGACAAGGACGACGCCGACCGGGTCGCCGCGGCGATGAGCGGCGTGCAGTCGCTCAGCCGCACCCTCGCCTTCTTCTGTGAGGACCCCAGCCAGTCCTGGCGGCAGACCCTGGTCGAGTTCGACGGCGGCTGGGTCTTCCTGATCTCCGCCGGCGAGGGCGCCTACCTCGGTGTGTCCGCCTCCCCCGAGGTCGACATGGCGGACATCACCTTCCGGATGCAGCAACTCGTCGCCCAGCTGGGCAAGCGGCTGACGACACCGCCGCGCGAGAACCTGGGCACCCGCTCGTGACCGGCCAGGACGGCTGGCAGCCCGAGGCGCCCGAATTAGTACGGCCGTACGTCATCACCAAGGGACGCGGCCTGCCCGACGACGGCGACCTCTCCCTCATCACCCTGGTCACGGCCTCCGCCGAACAGCAGCAGCGGCCGGCCCGGCTGTCCCCCGAGGAGCAGAGTCTGCTCGAGCTCTGCTCCGCCGGCTATCTCTCGGTCGCCGAGATCGCCGGACACTCCCACTTCCCGCTGGGCGTCGTACGGATCCTGCTGGCCTCCCTGATGGAGGGCGGACACCTCACGACCCGCCCGCCGGTGGCCCGCGCCCGCCTCGCGGACCGAGAGATCCTGGAGGAGGTGCTCCATGGGCTCCGCGCCAAGTTTGGGTGAGCGGGACTACGTACGCGAGGGAGCGACCCAGACGGCGGTCAAGATCCTCGTCGTCGGGCACTTCGCGGTGGGCAAGACCACCCTCATCGGCTCCATCTCCGAGATCGAGCCGCTGTCCACCGAGGAGACGATGACGCAGGCCGCCGAGCCGGTCGACGACCTCAAGGGCGTCCAGGGCAAGACCACCACCACGGTCGCCATGGACTTCGGCCGCCTGACCATCAGCGACCGCGTCGTGCTCTACCTCTTCGGCACCCCCGGCCAGCAGCGCTTCGTGCAGATGTGGGAGGACATGGCCCGCGGCGCGCTCGGCGCCCTGGTGCTGGTCGACCCCGAGCGCCTGGCCGACTCGTTCCCCGTGATCGACCTCATCGAGCACTACGGGCTCGACTACGCCATCGCCGTCAACCACTTCGACGGCACGCCCCTGCGCGACGAGCGGGCGCTGCGCGAGGCACTCGACCTGCTCGACGACACCCCCGTCGTCACCTGCGACGCCCGCGACGAGAAGTCGTCGGCCGCCGCACTGACCACCCTCGTCCGCTACTTGCTGGACCGCACCCGCTAGGAGCTGGGAGCAGACATGAACCCCCACGACACCGCACCGGTGCCGCCGCCCGGCTGCCCGGCCCACGGCTCCGGCGCCCGGGTGCCGCTGCACGGGCCGGAGTTCGCCGCCGATCCGCAGGCGTACTACGAGTACCTGCGCCACTACGGGGCCGCGGCCCCCGTCGAACTGGCCCCGGGGGTGGAGGCGACCCTGGTCACGGACTACGCGGCGGCGCTCCAACTGCTGCAGGACTCCGGGACCTTCCGCAAGGACGCGCGCCGCTGGCGGGCGTTCAACGAGGGCAAGATCAGCCCGGACAGCCCGGTCGCGCCCCTCCTGGCCTACCGGCCCAACTGCATGTTCGCCGACGGAGCCGACCACCTCAGGCTGCGCCAGGCGGTCACCGACAGCATGGCGCGGGTGGACACCCGGCGCCTGAGCCGCAGCACCGAGCAGATCTCGGGCTACCTCATCTCCCAGTTCGCCGCCCGCGGCTCGGCCGACCTGCTCGGGGACTACGCCAAGCAGTTGCCGCTGTTCGTGTTCAACGAACTCTTCGGCTGCCCCGCCGACATCGGCGACCGGGTGCTGTTCGGCATCTCCGGGATGTTCGACGGCGTCAACGCCGAGAAGGCCACCGCGGTGCTCTTCCAGGCGGCCGGGGAGCTCGTCGCGCTCAAGCGGCGCAAGCCGGGCGACGACGTCACCTCCTGGCTGATGCGGCACGAGGCAGGCCTGGACGACGAGGAGATGGTCCACCAGATCGCCCTGCTCCTCGGGGCCGGCGCCGAGCCGCTGCGCAACCTCCTCGGCAACACCCTGCACCGGCTGCTCACCCACGAGCGGTACGCCCGAGAGGGCGGCCTGATCGACGAGGCGCTGGACGACACGCTGTGGGAGAACCCGCCCATGGCCAACTACGCCCCGCACTACCCGGCCACCGACACCGAACTGGCCGGACACCAGCTGCAGGCGGGCGACCTCGTCCTGGTCAGCTTCGCCGCGGCCAACACCGGCCCGGCCCTCACGGCGTCCCGCCAGGCGGGCAGCAACCGGGCGCACCTCGCCTGGAGCGCGGGCCCGCACGCCTGCCCGTCCAAGGAACCGGCCCGGCACATCACGGTGACGGCCGTCGAGCATCTGCTCAACGAGCTGCCCGACGTCGAACTCGCCGTCCCCGAGGACAGCCTGACGTGGCGTCCGGGGCCCTTCAACCGGGCGCTGGCCACGCTGCCGGCCCGTTTCACCCCCGTCCGCCCCGTCCGGCGTGCCGAACCGGGACAGGCCGCCGCGGCGGCCGAGCGGGAGCAGGCGGCGAACGCCGCGCGCCCGGCCGAACACAAGGGAATGTGGAGCCAGTTCCTCACCTGGCTCACGCGGTGATCTGCGCAACACCTCCCCAACCCGCCCCATTCGCATGATGACCGAACGGCACGGGTAGTGAGCAACGCGGTACTCAAGTTGCTTACGAGTCAAAGGAGGTGTCGTGGACCACATATCCACGAACGCCGCTTTCCCGGCGCCGGACCCCCTGATACCCGCCCCCCGAGGCGGGTATCGCTTTGTGCGGCTCCGACCGGAGACGGGCCGGTGACCGCCGCACCGACGGGCACGGTCCCGCGGAGCACACCGACGCTCGGTTCCCTCACGGGCGGTCAGCTGCGAAGACTCGGGGTGGTCGCCGGTCTGTCCCGCTGCGACGTCGAGACCTACGCACGGGTCCTGGCCGACTCACTGGGCCCGGTGGCCGAGCGGCCGCTGAGCCTGCCGCCGCCCACCCGCACCTTCCTGTCCGACGACCACACCCCGGTGGAATTCTCCCTCTCCTTCCGACCGGACGCGGCACCCTCCATGCGGGTCCTCGTCGAACCCGGCTGCGGCGCAGACAGCCTGGCTCACAACGGCCGCGTCGGACTCGAGGCGATCCGGACCATGGCGCGGCGCTGGCACTTCGCCACCGACGTCCTCGACGAACTCCAGGACCTGTTCCTGCCGGCCGACCCGCGGGGCCCCCTCGCCCTGTGGTGCGCGCTGGAGCTGCGGCCCGGTGGCACACCCGGGGTCAAGGTCTATCTGAACCCGGCGGCGCGAGGGGAGGAACGTTCCGCCGCGACGGTGCGCGAGGCCCTGCACCGGCTCGGGCACCGGCAGGCGTACGACGGCCTGCCCCGGGGCGCCGGACATCCGTTCCTCGCCCTGGACCTCGGGGACTGGGCGGAGCCCCGGGTGAAGGTCTATGTGCGGCACGACAACCTCACGGCCGGCCAGGCCGGGCGCCTGTCCCGGATGGACTCGGGCCCCGGGCCCGCTGCGGTCGAGGGGTTCTTCCGGGCGGCCGCGGGCCTCGGCCCGGACGCGACGGGTCTCGCCAGGAGGCCAGGACTGTCCTGCCACTCCTTCACCGACACCCGCACCGCACGGCCGAGCGGCTTCACCCTGCACATCCCCGTCAGGGACTACGTCCGGCACGACGGGGAGGCCCTGGCCCGGGCGTCGCGGGTGCTGCGCCACCACGGCATGGACGCCTCCGTGCTCGACCGGGCCCTGGCGGCCCTCACCGAGCGGCGGCCCGAGGACGGGGTGGGCCTGATCGCCTATCTGGCCCTGGCCCACCAGCGGGACCGGGCGCCGAGGGTGACGGCGTACCTCTCCTCGGAGGCGTACGCGGTCCGGCCGCCGGTCGTGGAGACCGCCCCCGAACCGGTGCCGGTGTCCTGACCGGCCGTCCGCACACGACGAGGGTCCCGGTGCGATCCAGCGGGGCCCTCGTCACGGACGCGGCCGGATGTGCCGCGAGGGTGCTCCGGCGCCCGGCGGGGCGCTCACACGGACAGCGACTCCCGGAACTCGGCCAGGTACGGGCCCACGTCGACCTGGATCGAGGCGCCCTGCGTCCGGCCGTAGCGCTGGACGATGCCGGTGAGGTACGTGCCGATCTCCTCACGCATCTCCTCGGCCGCGGGCAGGACGGCGGCGCCGTCGACGAGGCGGGCCACCCACTCGGCCTGGGCCTCCACCAGCCGGGTGATCGCGCCCACGGGCCGTACCAGCCCCACGAAGTACAGCCCGGGCCGGTCCGCCGGCACGACCCGTCGGTACAGCTCGACCGAGCCGTCCGCCGACACCGGGCAGCCGGCCGGCAGGAACGGGAACGTCATGTGGAAGCCGGTGCAGTAGACCACCGCGTCGGCGGGCTCCGAACTGCCGTCCGTGAACACGACCCGGTCGCCGTCGAACGAGGCGATCGCGGGCTTCGGGGTCACCGCACCGTGCCGGATCCGGCTGAGGATCTCGTCCGAGAGGGTCGTCGCGGAGGAGAAGACCGGATGGTCGGGCTCGGGCAGGCCGTAGTCCGACAGTCTGCCCCGCGCCACCAGCAGCGCCTGCTCCACCCACTGGCGCCGCTCGGCGAAGGACATCTCGTTCCACCAGGGGGCCTCGGCGATCTCGTCGACCGACATCCCGAAGAGCTGCTTGGGCACGATGTGCAGCCCCCGCCGCACCGACAGCAGCGTCCGCGCCGCGTGCCGGGAGAGGTCCGCCGCGATGTCCACCGCGGAGGCGCCGAGACCCACCACGACGACGCGCCGGCCGGCGAAGTCGCCGCCGTCGCGGTAGTCGAGGGAGTGAAGAATCGTTCCGGCGAAAGAATCGGCACCGGCCGGAAGAGGGTCGGGCAGGGCCGGGTCGGTGTGGTGCCCCGAGGCGACGACCACCTGCCCGAACCGGCGGGAGGTCTGGGCGCCGTCCGCGCCCCGGCTGACGACGGTCCACCGGCCGTCCGCGTCCTGACGGACGGAGACCACCTCGGTCAGCAGCTCGACGTGGTCGAGCAGGCCAGACCACTCGGCGAAGGACCGCAGGTACGCGGCGACCTGGCTGTGCCGGGGGTAGAGCGGGTACGAGTCCGGCATCGGGAAGTCCGCGTAGCCCGTCAGCTGCTTGGCGGTGTTCAGGTGCAGGGTCTGGTAACCCGGGCCACGCTCGCCGGCCCCCGGCTGACGCCAGATCCCGCCGACGTCGGGTGCCTTCTCCAGGCAGACGAAGGAGATGCCGCGCTCCTTCAGGGCACGGCCCACCGCCAGGCCCGACAGGCCTGCACCGATCACACACACACGCACGGGATGTCCCCCCAGGATGTACTCAACCTCCCCCGATCAAGCCCTTTCTGCCCATCCGCATCACCGTGCACACCAGTACGGCCGGGGAACGGGCGTGTCGGTGCTCACGTTTCACTTGCCCCGCAGGTCCCACACCCGGCGGATCTTGCCCACCGAGCGCTCCAGGGTCTCCGGGTCGACCACCTCCACCTCGACGCTCACGCCCACACCGTCCTTGACGCCCTGTCCGATCGCCCGCACGGCGGCCTCGCGCTGCTCGGGACCGGCGTCGGGGCGGGCCTCGACCCGTACGGTCATGTGGTCCATGCGGCCGCGTTCGGTGAGGCGGATCTGGAAGTGCGGGGCGACGCCGGGGGTGCGCAGCACGATCTCCTCGACCTGGGTGGGGAAGACGTTCACCCCACGCAGGATGATCATGTCGTCGCAGCGACCGGTGACCTTCTGCATCCGGCGGAACGCGGGACGCGCGGTGCCGGGCAGCAGACGGGACAGGTCGCGCGTGCGGTACCGGATCACCGGGAGCGCCTCCTTGGTGAGGGAGGTGAAGACGATCTCGCCCTCCTCGCCCCCGGGCAGCACGGCGTCCGTGAGGGGGTCCACCACCTCGGGGTAGAAGTGGTCCTCCCAGATGTGCAGCCCGTCCTTGGTCTCGACGCACTCCTGGGCCACGCCCGGGCCGATCACCTCGGACAGGCCGTAGATGTCGACGGCGTGGATGTCCATGCGCTCCTCGATCTCGCGCCGCATCTCCTCGGTCCACGGCTCGGCGCCGAAGATGCCGACCTCGAGGGAGCTGGTGCGCGGATCGACGCCCTGGCGCTCGAACTCGTCGAGCAGGGTGAGCATGTAGGAAGGGGTGACCATGATGATCTCGGGCCGGAAGTCCTGGATGATCTGCACCTGGCGTGCCGTCATGCCGCCGGAGGCGGGGATCACCGTGCAGCCGGCGCGCTCGGCGCCGTAGTGGGCGCCCAGTCCGCCGGTGAACAGGCCGTAGCCGTAGGAGATGTGCACCTTGTGGCCCGGGCGGCCGCCGGCGGCGCGGATCGAACGGGCTATGACGTCCGCCCACATGGACAGGTCGTTGTCCGTGTACCCGACGACGGTGGCACGGCCGGTGGTGCCGCTGGAGGCGTGCACCCGCCGCACCTCGGACATCGGGACGGCGAACATGCCGAAGGGGTAGGTGTCCCGCAGGTCGGCCTTGGTGGTGAAGGGGAACCGGGACAGGTCGGCCAGGCTGCGGCAGTCGTCGGGCACGACCCCGGCGGCGTCGAACTTCTTGCGGTACAGCTCCACGTTGTCGTAGGCGTGCCGCAGGGTCGCGCGCAGGCGGTCGAGCTGGAGCTCCCGGAGCTGCTCGCGGGAGAGCCGCTCGGCGTCGTCGAGCAGGTCGTGGGGGAGGGGCTCGCCCGGTCGGGGTGCCGGGACCGCCCCGGTCGTCGGCTCGCTGCTCATCGCGACTCCTTCGTCGTCGTGCCCGGCGCCTCGCGCGCCGTCTCGTCCCGCGCGCTGCGGCTGCGCCCGCGGAACTCCGCGATCAGCTCCTCGCCGCGGCGCACGCTCACGTCGTAGATCCCGCTGCGCCCGTACCGGGCACGCTCCTCGGCGCGGGCCACGAGCACGTCGCCCTCGCGCGCCGGGGCGACGAAGACGATGTCGGCGCCGGCCGCGACGGTCACCGGTCCGTAGCTGTTGCAGGCGCAGGCGAACGCGGTGTCGGCGAGCAGGAACACGAAGCCGCCGTGGGCGATCCGGTGGCCGTTCACCATCGCCGGGGTCACGGTCATGCGGACCACGGCGGTCCCCTCGCCGTGCTCCACCAGCTCGATGCCGAGTCCCCGGGAGGCCTCGTCCGCGGAGACCATCGCCTCCGTGGGCGTCTGCTCAGTGGCCTGCGACACCGTACCCACCACCTTGACTCCCGACCGACCATTCGGTTAGCGCGCGGCAAGGTCAAGTAATCCAGCCGCGCGACGGCGCTGTCAAGAGTGTGACCGGCGGAGGTCCGGGTCTTGCCCGGCGCGCGGAAACACGTCACACTGATACCGAACGAATGGTCGGTTGGGAAGCTGGTGACGATGACCACGACACATGCCGCCGAGGCGCCGCCTCCAAACGCGCCGGACGGACTCCAGGAGCTCTTCGACGCGACGATCGCGCGCGACCAGCGCATCGAGCCGCGGGACTGGATGCCCGACGGCTACCGCAGGACGCTGATCCGGCAGATCGCCCAGCACGCGCACTCGGAGATCATCGGCATGCAGCCCGAGGGCGAGTGGATCACCCGGGCCCCGTCCCTGCGCCGCAAGGCGATCCTCTTCGCCAAGGTCCAGGACGAGGCCGGACACGGTCTGTACCTGTACTCGGCGGCCGAGACCCTCGGCGCGGACCGGGACGACCTCACCCGGCGGCTGATCGAGGGCCGCCAGAAGTACTCCTCGATCTTCAACTACCCGACCCTCAGCTTCGCCGACGTCGGTGTGATCGGCTGGTTCGTGGACGGCGCCGCGATCTGCAACCAGGTGCCGCTGTGCCGCAGCTCCTACGGGCCCTACGCGCGCGCGATGGTGCGCATCTGCAAGGAGGAGTCCTTCCACCAGCGGCAGGGCTACGAGCTGCTGATGACGATGATGCGCGGCACCGACGCCCAGCGCGAGATGGTCCAGGACGCGGTGAACCGCTGGTGGTGGCCGTCCCTGATGATGTTCGGCCCGCCCGACGACGCCTCGCCCAACTCGGCGCGCTCCATGGCCTGGAAGATCAAGCGGCACAGCAACGACGAACTGCGCCGCCGCTTCGTCGACATGACCGTCCCGCAGGCCGAGAAGCTCGGCGTCACCCTGCCCGACCCCGAGCTGCGCTGGAACGAGGAGAGCGGGCACCACGACTTCGGCACTCCCGACTGGGACGAGCTGATGCGCGTCATCAAGGGCGACGGCCCGTGCAACGACCGGCGGATGGAGCGGCGGCGGACCGCCCACGAGGAGGGCGCCTGGGTGCGCGAGGCGGCCACCGCCCACGCCGCCAAGCAGGCCGCCCGCGCACAGAAGGGAGCGGCGGCATGAGCCCCGAGCAGTCCGGGAAGCAGGGCTGGCCGCTGTACGAGGTCTTCGTGCGCGGCAAGCGCGGCCTCAACCACGTCCACGTCGGCTCGCTGCACGCCGCCGACGACGCCATGGCCCTCACCCACGCCCGCGACCTCTACACGCGGCGCAACGAGGGCGTGAGCATCTGGGTGGTGCGCTCCGAGCACATCGCCGCCTCCACCCGGGACGAGAAGGACCCCTTCTTCGCCCCCAGCGCCGACAAGGTCTACCGCCACCCGACCTTCTACGACATCCCCGACGACGTCCCCCACATCTAGGAGCAGGGCATGAGTGACGACCACGTCTACCTCACCCTGGCCGAGGGGCACGAGGACGACACCCGCTGGGCCTACGGCACCGGCTTCGAGGACCCGCTGCACGGCGTCGACACCACCGTGCCCGAGGGCGTCGACGCCGGCGCGCTGGCCGCGGACTGCGTGGCGCTCGCCGACGACGCCCTGGTGAGCGCCCAGCGGCTCGCCGAGTGGGTCACCCGGGCGCCGGAGCTGGAGGAGGAGGTGGCGCTGGCCAACATCGGCCTCGACCTCCTCGGTCAGGCCCGCCTGCTCTACTCCCGGGCAGGCCAGGTGGACGGCACCGGCCGGGACGAGGACGCCTACGCCTACTTCCGTGACGCCGACGACTTCCGCAACGTCCGGCTGGCCGAACTCCCCGGGGGCGACTTCGCGTTCACGGTCGTGCGGCTGCTGGTGCTCTCCAGCTGGCGGCTGGCCCACTTCCGGCGGCTGGAGGACCACCCGGACCCGGTCCTCGCCGCGGTCGCCGCCAAGGGCGTCAAGGAGCTGACCTACCACCGGCAGTACGCCGCCGAGTGGTGCGTGCGCCTGGGCGACGGCACCGACGAGTCGCACCGCCGGATGCGCGCCGCACTGGACGAGGTCGCCCCGTACCTCGGCGAGCTGCACACGGCGTACGACGTCCGGGACGAGGTCGCCGACGACCTGCGCCAGGTCACCGAGGCGGCAGGACTGACGCTGCCCGTGTACCGTCCGCTGCCCGGCTCGGGCCGCACCGGCGAGCACACCGCACACCTGGCGCCGCTCCTGACCGAGCTGCAGGGCATCGCCCGCGCCCACCCGGAGGCGACATGGTGACCGCCACCCCCACCTCCCTGGACGCCGCCCGCCGCGCCCGGCACGTCGCCGAGCAGGTGCCCGACCCCGAGCTGCCCATGCTCACCCTCGCCGACCTCGGCGTCCTGCGCGACGTCGAGGTCGGCGAGGACGGCACCGTGGTCGCCGGACTCACCCCCACCTACTCGGGCTGCCCCGCCATGGCCGAGATGCGGGCGGACGTCGCCGCGCGACTGCGGGAGGCGGGGTACGCGCGCGTGGAGATCCGCACCGTCCTGGACCCGCCCTGGACCAGCGACTGGATCACCGAGGCGGGCCGCCGCAAGCTCGCCGAGCACGGCATCGCCCCGCCCGGCGCCGCACCCCGAGGCGGCCCCGTCCCCCTCGTCCTGTCGCCCACCCGGCCGGCGGTGCCCTGCCCCCGCTGCGGGTCGGCGGACACCGAGGAGACCTCCCGCTTCGCCGCCACGTCCTGCAAGGCGCTGTGGCGCTGCCGGGCCTGCCGCGAGCCGTTCGAGTACGTCAAGGAGATCTGATGGCCCCGACCGCCCCCGTCCCGGCGGCCCCGGTGCGCACCCGCCGCCGGCCCGCCTTCCACACCCTGCGCGTCGCCGCCGTGGAGCGGCTGTGCGCGGACGCCGCGGCCGTGAGCTTCGAGATCCCCGACGAGCTGGCCGGGGAGTTCGCCTTCGCGCCCGGACAGTCGCTCACCCTGCGGCGCGAGGTGGACGGCCGGGACGAGCGCCGCTCCTACTCGATCTGCGCACCGGCGGGCGCGGCGCCGCGCATCGGGGTGCGGGTGGTGCCGGGCGGACTGTTCTCGGCGTGGCTGGTCAACGACGTGCGACCGGGCGACACCGTGGAGGTGATGGCCCCCACCGGCCTCTTCACTCCCGACCTGACCACCCCCGGCCACCACGTCCTGATCGCGGCCGGCTCGGGCATCACGCCGATGGTGTCCATCGCCGAGTCGGTGCTCGCCGCCGACGACCGCTCCACCGTCACCCTCTTCTACGGCAACCGCCGCACGGACACGGTGATGTTCGCCGACGAGCTGGCCGACCTGAAGGACCTCCACCCGACCCGCTTCCACCTCGCCCACGTGCTCTCCCGCGAACCCCGCGAGGCCGAGGTGCTCTCCGGGCGCCTGGACGCCGGCCGGCTCTCCGCACTCGTCGACTCCCTGCTGGACGTCGGGAGCGCGGACCACTGGTGGCTGTGCGGCCCGCAGGGCATGGTCGCCGACGCCCAGCAGGTCCTGGCCGGCCTCGGCGTCCCGGCGGAGCGCGTCCACCGGGAACTGTTCTTCGCCGACGACGAGCCCGTGCGGGAGGTCCACCACGAGGAGAGCGGCCCCGAGGGCCCCGTCAGTGAGGTCACCGTCACCCTGGACGGCCGCTCCACGACCGCACCGCTGTCCCGGGAGCGGTCGATCCTCGACGGGGCCCAGCAGACCCGCCCCGACCTGCCCTTCGCCTGCAAGGGCGGGGTCTGCGGGACCTGCCGGGCCCTGGTCACCGACGGCAGTGTCGACATGCGCCGCAACTACGCGCTCGAAGCGGCCGAGGTCGACGCGGGCTACGTCCTGACCTGCCAGTCGTACCCGGTCTCCGACAAGCTGACCGTGGACTACGACAGCTGACCGGGCGTCGCACACCGTCCTCTCAGGCAGGGTTGTCGCCGTGGGTGAGGGTCTCCCAGGCGACGAAGAGGTTGTTCGTGCCGGAGGGGCGGGTGCGCTCGGTCAGGGCCTGGGTGTTGGTCATGGCGAAGCCGAGGCGGTTGTGCATCGCGTTGTAGCCGACCTCGGTGACCGGGCCCAGGCCGAGGTCGAGTTCGCCGCCGCACAGCCGGCTCGGGGCCGCGGCGCCCTGCTGGTACTTGGCCTGGAAGCCGAGCGCGTGCCGCAGCCGCTCGCCGACGTCGGTGCCGTACAGGTCCTGCCCCTGGATCCGGCTGGTCTCGGCGACGTGCGAGATGGACGAGATGCCGTACCCGGTGTGGGTGAAGTCCCGGCAGGTCTCCTGGGTGAGGCCGGTGACGAAGGTGGACTGGCCCTGCCAGTACTTGACGATCTTGTCCCGGGTGTCGAGATGCTGGCTCGGCACGGTCTTCGGCAGCTCTCCGTCGGAGTTCAGGTACACGTACGCGGCCGTGCGGGTGCGGAACCTGGCCATGGCCTTGTCGTAGGAGGCCCGGTCCTCCAGGAAGACGGAGATGCCGACGGCGGCCTCCGTCATCGTCAGCTCCCAGTTGCCGTTGGAGTTGGAGCCGTTGATGATCTCGGGCAGGTAGACGTCGCGGAGCATGGTGGCGAAGCGGCCGGAGTTCGTCCAGGCGCCGCCGTAGGTGTACTTGATGATCTCGGCGGCCTTGGGCCAGGACGACCCGGCCCATCCGGTCTGCAGCGGCGCGTTGCTGTTGGTGTGATCCCGGAGTACGGCGGACCAGGCATCCATCAGCTCGATGGACTTGCGGGCGTACCTCTCGTCCCGGGTGAGGTACCAGGCCAGCGCGCTGGTGTAGGCCGCGATCGCGTCCTCGCGCTCGTCGGTGCAGCCGTAGTTCGGGTTGGAGTAGGAACCGCACTCGACCACCGCGCGGGGCTTCGGAGTGCGGTTCAGGTCGGCGTACCGGCTCGCCATCATCTGGTCGAAGGCACCCCTCCAGGGCTGGGCCCCGGCCTCCACCTTGGCACGGGCGAAGTCGAGTTGCCCCTGGGAGACGGTGACTCCGGGATGCGTGAACGCGGCCGGTGCGGCGTCCGCGCGGGCAGCGGTCGGCCCGGGGCCGGCCAGCAGGGTGCCGACGAGCGCGGCGGTGACGGTCGCGAGGAGGACGGCGCGGGATCTGCGGTGACGGTGCGTCGGAGCAGAGGGCGTCGGAGCAGAGGACATGTGGGGGGTCCATCCGTTCGTGTATGTGAACGCCGAGTGGTGTTCTGAACGTTCGGCTGGGCGGTGACGATAGGTAGAGACCAATGGGGCGTCAAGAGGGCGCGCAGGGGATGCCCGACGGACCGAATCGGCCGGAGCGGGCGAACAGTATGAACGCAACGGCGGAAGGGGTGGCTCCGCCTCCGGAGGGTTCCTAACATCCCGGCTCACAGCGCAACTTCGCGCCGGTCCGCAGCACCGGCGGAGCACCCACAGGAGCCGCACCTTGCCCACGCCCCACGCTCCCGCGCACGACACCAGGCCCACCCACCGCAGAAGCCGCCCGGCGGTGGTGGCCGCCGCACTGGCCGCCGTCCTCCTCGGCACCCTCGGCAACGTCTCCGCGACCCCCGCGCGGGCCGCGGAGGAGCCGGGGGCCGGGCAGCCGGTGGCCGCCGACTGCCCGCCCGCCCTCGCGAAGAAGGCCACCTGCTACACCGGACGGGACGCCAACGGCGCCCACTACGCGATGGCGGTGCCCCACCGCTGGAACGGCTCGCTCGTCGTGCACGCGCACGGCGGCCCCGGCCTCGGCGACGCCTCGGACCCGGCCCGCAGCACCGAGGACCTGGAACGCTGGGCGGTGATGGTCGACCAGGGATATGCCTGGGCCGCCTCCTCCTACCGGCGCGGCGGCTACGGGGCCCGCATGGCGGCCGCCGACACCGAGAACGTGCGCCGCCTGTTCACCGACCGGTTCGGCCGGCCCGAACACACTTACCTGCACGGCCAGTCGTGGGGCGGGAACGTCGCCGCCAAGGTCGCCGAGACCTACGGCCGGCGCCCCGGCGCCTACGACGGGGTGCTGCTGACCAACGGCGTGCTCGGCGGCGGTTCGCGCGGCTACGACTACCGCGTGGACCTGCGGGTGGTCTACCAGTACTACTGCCGAAACCACCCGCGCCCCACCGAGCCGCGGTACCCCCTGTGGCAGGGCCTGCGCCCCGGCTCCACCATGAGCACCGCGGGGTTGCGTGCCCGCCTCCAGGAGTGCACGGGCTACGCCTCCGAACCGGCGGACCGGACCCGGGCCCAGCAGCGCAACCTCGACGACATCCTCGCCGTCACCGGCATCCCGGAGCGGACCCTGGAATCCCATCTGCGGTTCGCCACCTTCACGTTCCGGGACATCGTGACCAACCGGCTCGGCGGGCGGAACCCGTGGAGCAACCGGGGAGTGCGCTACTCGGGTTCGCACGACGACAAGGCGCTGAACGCGGGCGTCGAGCGCTTCTCGGCCGACCCCACCGCACGCCGCGACCTGTCCTGGGACAGCGACCTCACCGGCCGGGTCTCCCTGCCCGTCCTCACCCTGCACGCCATCGACGACCCGACGGCGTTCGTGGAGCACGAGGCGGCCTACCGCGCCACGCTCCGCGGTGCCGACCGGGACCAGAACCTCGTCCAGACCTTCACGCGGGAACACGAGCACAGCTCGCTGAGCGACTCCGAGTACGCCAACTCCATGGCGGCGCTCGACACTTGGGTGCGCACCGGAGACAGGCCGAGCCCGCGCTCGATCGCCGACTCCTGCGCCGCCTTCGACGCGACATACGGCGAGGGGTGCTTCTACGACCCCGGATTCCGCCCGTCTCCGTACGCCTCACGGGTGCGGCCCCGGCCGGGCGGTCTCGCCTGGCCCGCCATGACGGCCGCTCAGGAGCGGGCGTGGAGCAGGATCGAGGGTGTGGGCATCGCGCCGTAGGCGGGGGGCCCGGCGGAGAGCGGGCGGGCGCTGTCCTGGCGGCCGTCCGTCTCCGTCAGCACCGCCCGGATCACGTGCCGGGCGTTGCCCGCCATCGCGGGGTTGGTCCTCCGGTAGTACGGCAGGGCGATCAGTGCCTGGGAGAGGGTGCGGCCGCGGCCGCGCCGCCAGGTCGCGTCGTCCACGCCGAGTGCCTCGCGGAAGACGCTTCTGGCGCCGGGCGGCAGCAGATTCCACGCCGGGAAGAGGTCGCAGGCGGGGTCGCCCACCCCCATGCACCCGAAGTCGATCACCGCGGACAGCCTGCCTCCGCTCACCAGCAGATTGCCCGGCATGAGGTCCGCGTGCAACCAAGCGGGCGGCCCCTCCCAGGCCGGTGCGCGCAGCGCGTCCTGCCACACGGCGGCCAGCGCGTCGCAGTCGACGTCCTCCTCGGGGAGGGAGCGCAGTTCGTCGAGCGCGGCCCGAGTCGGCGTGTCGAGCGTGCTGAGCGGCCCACCGCGGTACGCCTTCGGCGCGTCGGGCAGCGAGATGCCGCGCATCGCCGCCACGAAGGCGGCCAGATCCTCCGCCAGCCGCACGGGATCGGTCAGCGCTCCCGCCTCGGGGATCTCCCCGGGCAGCCACCTGTAGAGCGACCACGGCCACGGGTACCCGTCGCCCGGCGCTCCTTCCGCGAGCACCTCGGGCACCGCGGTGGGCAGCAGGGGCGACAGCCGCGGCAGCCACGTCCGCTCCGTCGCCGCGTCCGCCACGCCGCCCGCGATCAGCGGCAGCCGTACGACCATGTCCTGGCCCAGCCGGTACATCGCGTTGACCGTGCCGCCGGAGGGGAAGCGTTCGACGGGCAGGCCCGACCAGCGCGGGAACTGCCCGTCGACCAGGCTCCGTACCAGACGGTCGTCGACGCGGCACCGGTCCGGATGCGTCTGCCCTGAACTCATGGCCCTCATCCGCCCCTTCGACGCGTACGGCCGTCAAACGCTTTCCCGGCCGAGGGCCAGCGCCCCGCCCGCCGTCGTCCCCGCCGCCAGCGTCAGCGTGCCCGGCAGGGACCATGCGGCGAGGGGTCCGGCGACGGCCACGCCCAGGGCGAACGCGGTGATCTTGAGGCTCGCCCCGGTGGTGAAGACCTGGCCCCGCAGGTGCTCCGGGGCCTCCCGGTGGCGTACCGCGAACAGCGCGGTGAGCTGGGGGCCCTCGCCGACGCCGAGGAGAAGCACGGCGACCACCAGCGCTACCGGCAGGCCCGTCGCCGCCAGCGCCAGCGCGACCGCCTGGACCAGGGCGCCCGCCCGGACGACCGTGTCCGGGGCAACGGCGAGCGGACGTCGTGCGAGGACGGCGTTGGCCGCCAGGGCGGACACCGCCGCGCCGGAGAACAGCAGGACTCCGCGCCCGGCCGCGCCGAGCGACTGTGCGCCGAGGAGCGGAACGCAGGCCGCCAGCATGCCCTGGGCGGCGCAGGAGGCGACCGAGGTGAAGGTAGCCCGGGCCAGGAGCGGGCGCCGCAGGACGATCCGGAACCCGGCGGCGAGGGCGCCGGCCACCGGGCACGGCCGGGCGTCCCGGTCCGGGGCGCCGCGTGCGGGCAACCGCCAGGCGGCGGGTACGGCCGCCGTGATCAGGGCCGCGGAGACCGCGACCGCCGAGGGGGCGCCCAGCAGCACGGCCACACCCCCGGCCAGGGCCGGACCCGCCAGGCTCGCCAGGCCGAAGGTCGTCGCGTCCAGGGCGTTGGCCCGGGGCAGCCGCGACTCCGCCGCCACGTGGGGGAGTTGGGCGGTCCAGCCGCCCGACAGTGCCGGGCCCAGCAGCCCCGTGAGCACCGCGAGCGGGAGGGTGCAGGCCATGGGGAGGCGGCCGAGCCCGGCGAGGATCGTCATCAGCCCCGCCGCGTACAGGACGAGCGCGCCCGCCAGCAGGCGGCCCGGTCGCCGCGCCCGGTCCAGGAGCGCTCCGAGCAGTGGCCCGCCGACCGCGGCGGAGACCGTGATGCCCGCGAGCAGGGCCGACGCGTCGGTCGTCGAACCGGTGACGGCGAGGCCCGCCAGCAGCAGCGCCGGTCCGGACATCTCGTCCCCCGCGCGCGCCGCCGTCGTCGCGGTCAGGTAGAAGCGTAGCGAGTAACTCTTCGACACCGAGAGGACGTTACGGAGGTAACTCAAAACTCCGCAATATGCGTTACATTCGGGCCCGTGTCGATTCCTCACGGCGCCGATACGAACGCCGACGTCCACGATTCCGACTGGTCCACGAGGCACTCCGTGCTGTCCACGGCGCGGCGCACCGCCGCCCTCGTCAACGTGCTCGCCGGGGGCCCCGCCCCCGACGCGGTCGCCGAGGTGCTGCGCGCTTACGGCGAGAAGGAGCCCTTCGACCTCACCGCCCGTGACGTGGAGGGAATGCGCGAGGCCGCCGCCCTGCTGCGGGACGTCTTCGCGGCGGAGTCCGCCGACGCCGCCGCGCACGTCCTGAACCGCCTCCTCGGCGCGCACACGGGGCGGCTGCGCCTGACGTCCCACGGGGGCGGAACTCCTTGGCACCCGCACCTCGACCGTGCCGACGACGCACCGTGGCCGGAGTGGTTCCTCGCCTCGTCCTGCCTGGCGTTGACGGTCCTGGTCTGGGACCGCCAACGCCCACCCGGCAGGATCTGCGCCTCCGGCAGCTGCCGGAACGTCTTCATCGCCCAGGGCAGCGGTCCGGAACGCCGCTACTGCTCACGTCGCTGCGCGACCCGGGAGCGGGTCGCGGCGCACCGGCGCCGGGCCGAGGGGTGATCAGACGCCGAACTCCGAGGGCGGGATGTTCAGCGCGGTGCACGCCTCGCGGATGGCGTACTGCTCGGACGACTCGAAGGATCCGTCGGCACCGGCGACCACCATGCCGGTCTGCACGACCGCACGGGCCTCCGCGGGCTTCTTGGCGGCCTTGGCGACGACCTGGAGTGCCTCGGCCTTCCCCTGCTCGAAGTTGGCGAGGAGTCGGTCCACGTGCTGGTTGAACCGCTGGCGAAGCTGGTCCGCCGGGAAGTTCTGCAGCACCTCGTTGGAGACGATCAGCTCCTCCACGCGCTGCCGCTCGGTCGGCTCCACCCGGCCGTCCGCGGCGGCGACCAGCGCGCACATGGCCATGCTGGCGTCCCGGTAGGCGCCGCTCTTCAGCTCGTTCTTGGCCGAGGCGAGCTGGGACTTGAACATCCCGATCAGCTGGGCCTTGGAACCGCCGGAGGACGAGCCCGACCTGCCGCCCCCCGCGGGCCCGTGCGAGCCCTGGCCGGAACCGCTCGCTCCCCGAGTGCCCTGGGACTGCTGGAAGGTCTTGGCCTGGTCCTTGATCTTGTCCCACATCGCCACTCGTGCCACCTCGGCTTCTGTCGCTGTCCATCGGTCTGTCCTCGACCGCGATTTCCCGCGGTCACCACGATGAACGCGGCCGGGAACCACAGGGTTCCCGACGGGCAAAGAAAAGGCAAAGCGCCTGGTGGTGTCGTAGCACGCTGCGCCCTCGGGGAGTTCGTCGACGGATCGGACCGGTGGGGCGCGCGGTGTGGTGGCGGGAGGTCGGCTGGTTCGTCGCGATCGGCGTCGCGTCGACCGCGGGCCAGGCGCTCCTTTACTGGGGGCTGCGCCCGTGGTCGCCCCGGCGGTCGCCAACCTGGTCTCGCTCCTCGTCCTGACGGTGCTGAACACCGAGGCCAACCGGCGCCTGACGTTCCGCCACGCCGCCACCAAACCGGCCCGCGCACACCTCGGAGCGGGCGGCCTCTTCCTGCTCGGCTACCTGGTCACCTCGGGTGCCGTGCTGTGGTTCACGCACCGGCGGCCCGACGCCTCGCCCGCCGCCGAGACCGTGGTCCTCGCCACCACGTCCGTCGCCGTCACCGTCGTGCGCTTCGCCGTCCTGCGACTGGCCGTCTTCCGCGGCCCCGACCGCCGGCGCGTCTGATCCGCGCCGCGCGACCCGCTGAGCTGTTCGGTCACCCTTGGGTTCCCGAGTCACCGAAAAGTGCGTTCTTCCATGTCGGCGGCCACTCTCCTACGGTTCCCGAGTAACCACGAGAGAGCACATGGGCAAGGAGAGCGAAAACATGGCCATCACCCTGGTGAACCCCGACGGGCTGCCCGCGGTCGACGTCTACCGACAGGTGTCGATCGGGTCCGGATCGAAGCTGGTCTTCGTCGCCGGGCAGGTCGCCTGGGACGCCGACGGCGTCACGGTCGGCGAAGGGGACCTGGCCGCGCAGGCCGAGCAGTGCTACCTCAACGTCGCCACCGCCCTGGCGGCGGCCGGTGCCTCCTTCGCGGACGTCGCCAAGCTGAACGTCCACGTCGTCGACTGGACGCCGGACAAGATGCCCCTTCTGCTGGAGGGCATCGATCGGGCGGCCGCCCGGCTGGGAGTGACCCCGGCCGCGCCGGCCACCCTGCTGGGCGTCGCGGCGCTGGACGTGCCCGAGCATCTGATCGAGGTCGAGGCCACCGCCGTCCTCGACTGACCCCTTCCCGGTCCCGGCCGGCCGTACGCGGCCTCCTGGCCCCTCCTGGCCGTGCACGTCCCGGTCGAGGAGGCGCTGCGGGTACAGGCCGCGTCCGGCGTCGACCGCCGTGCAGGTCCCGTACGGCCGGTACTACGGCGCCTTCGGCGCCACCCCGCTCTTCCCCGTCCGGTCCACGCCCACCACGAGGCGACCGGCGACCGGGCCCTGGCAAAGCGCCTGGAACGGCACGCCCAGCGGGCCGTGGACCGGATGCTCACCGACGGCGGCCCGGAGCAGCACGGGTACCTCGTGTACGACCCCGACCCGGGCGGGCTGGTCAGCCAGAACCGGAAGGACTCGGCCGGCGCCGTGTGCTTCCGCGACGGCACCCGGGCCGAGGGGCCCGTCGCCGTCTGCGAGGCACAGGGGTACGCCTACGCGACGCAGTCCTGCACACCGCCGAACTCGCCGACACCGTCTGGCGGGAGGAGACGTACGCCCGTCGGCCGCGGGACCGGTTCACGGCGGACTTCTGGACGACCGGCGCCGACTTCCCCCTGGCGCTGGACGGCGACGGCCGCCAGGTCGACGCGTCGGCCTCGGACGCCGGGTACCTGCTGTGGTCGGCGTCCTCGACCCGGAGCGCTCCCGCCGGGTGGGCCGGCGACTCCTCGAGCCGGACTTCTTCTCCGGCCGGGCGATCCGGACCCTCGCCGCCGGGCAGCGGCCGTACCACCCGCTGTCGTACCACCGGGGCAGTGCCTGGCCGCACGACAACGCGGTCGTCGTGCTGGGCCTGGCCAGGCAGGGCCTGGCGGCGGAGGTGCGCACCGTCGCGGAGGGACTCGTCGCGGCGGCGCATCACGGCCACCGGCTGCCCGAGGTCCTCGCCGGATACGACCGCTCGGCGACGCCGCACCCTTCCCTACCCCCACTCCTGCTCGCCGCAGGCATGGGCCGCCGCCACCCCGCTGGCCCTGCGGACGGCGCTGGGGCCAAAACCGCTCGGTTCCTGACCGGCCTACTGCGACGCGGGCCGGGCGCGGCCCCGGGCACCGGTGCGACGGCCGCAGTCCGCGTCGTGCCGCCCGCCGAGCGAGGTCCACCAGCGTTCGCAGCAGTCTTCGGGGAGCAGGACGCGGGCCGTCGCGGGACGGCCGCACTCCGGTCCGTGCACGACCCCGTCGGAGTGCCGCCAGAACGCGCAGCACGGCTCGAGACCGTGCGCGAACGGATCAGCCTGCCCGGCGGGCCGGGCCAGCAGCTCGGCCCGCCGGGCCAGGACGACCCTGCGCCGGTGCTCCGCGCCCTCACGGGCGGCGCACCAGGCGAACACGGTGGCGGTGTACAGGCCGGGCAGGGCGAGCCAGGAGTGGCGGGTGGCCGCGTACGCGGCGGCGGCGACAAGGAGCGCGGCGGCGGCACGGCACGCGCGGGCGGTGCGCAGGCTCGGCGTCACAGGGGACTCCGTGGGTCGGCGGGGAGAAAGCCTCGGGACCATCCGTATGCCCCCGGTTCGCCGACGTACGTCATCCCGTCGCGTCCGGCGGAAAATCCGTTGCGGTCACCCGCCGGGTCCCCGACTCCGCTCCTCATGTCCCGCCGACCTCGACGACATCGACGCCGCGGGGCTCGACCGGTCCCTGGTGTGGCTTCGCCGAGACCGACGACCTGGGGGACGCCGGGTTCCTGCTCGCCCGGGACGATCGCGAGGCCATGGGCTGGATCCGGAGCATCGGCGTGCCGGGCGGGGCCCGGGGCCGAGGTGTGGGCGGGTTCCTGCTGTGCCACTCCTTCGCGGCCTTCGCCGCACGGGGCCGGGACACGGTGGGCCTCGGTGTCGACACCGCGAACGCGACCGGCGCCCCGCGGCTGTACGGCCGCAACGGCATGACGTCCACTTCGCGGTCGACACCTGGGAGGCCGCGCCCGCCTGACGCCTGACGGCGCTTCACAGCACCATCGCGACCGCCACCGCGCAGAGCAGCCCGACGTACGTGCAGGCGTAGAGGCGGTCCGGGATGTGCGGCGGGCGCCGGCGCAGCACCGCGATCACGGGCAGGGCGCCCAGGAGCAGCGCACCGGCCGCCCGGAGGTCGACGAGACCCACCAGGCTGAGGTGCGGGTGGGCGTCGGCGGGGTCCCCGGAGCCGTCCAGGAAGACGACGGCGGCCGGGAGCGCGATCGCCAGGGTCAGCGGGTTGGCCAGTGCGGTCGCCACGTGCATCGTGTGCCCGGCCCGCCGCATGGCGGGGACGGTCATGACGCTGCCGCCCACCCCGAGGAAGGCGGCCACCGCGCCGATCGGGGCGCCGACCGCGGCCGGCAGCGGCCGAGGCGTGCCGACGGCCGCCTCGGCCGGTGCGCGCGGGCGCAGGAAGCCGGGGCGCAGCAGCAGGTCCACGACGGTGAGGGCGACGTACGCGACGAACGCCCAGCGGATCAGCCCAGCCGGGGCGTGGCGCGCGGCGAGCGCCCCGGCCGCGGCGCCGGCGCCCAGCAGGACGAGCAGCGGGCCGCCGCCACGGAGGGCGGCCAGCACCCGGCGGGGCGTGACCGCGGTGGCGAAGGCCGCGTTCACCACCATCACCAGGGCCGAGGTGGCCGTCGCCACCCGTATCGCGTCCGCGCCCAGGGCGGAGTCCGCCCACACCACCACCGGGACGGCGACGAAACCTCCGCCGAAGCCGAAGAGCACGGTGGTCACGCCGGTCAGGAGCCCGATTCCGAGCAGAGTCACAACATCCACGCGGGCCACTTCACCAGCTCGGCGGTGCCGCCCGCATTCGATACCTGGCACCATTCCTTCGCGACCCGGCCAGGACGGCCGTAGGGTGACCGGGTGAAGAACGTCCCCCTGGCCGACGTCGACCACGTGGACCGGGCCGTGCTGCCGATCGGCACCGACTACCCGCCCGGACACGTCCTGGACTGGCACGAGCACCGGCGCGCGCAGTTCCTGTACGGCGCGACCGGAGTCATGGTGGTCGACACCGACGACGGAACCTGGACCGTACCGCCCGAGCGCGCCGTGCTGATCCCGGCCGCCACCCGGCACCGGGTGCGGATGCTGGGCGTCAGCACCCGCAGCCTGTACATCGAGCCGGCCGCCGTCCCGTGGTGGCCGGGCACCTGCACGGTCGTGCACGTGCCGCCGCTGCTGCGCGAACTTCTCCTGACGGCCGTCGAGTTCGACGCCGACTACAGCCTGTCCGGCCGCGACGGCAGCGTCGCAGACCTCCTCCTGCACGAGATCGCGGCGGGCGCCCCGCTTCCGTTCCACGTCCGCATCCCCGCCGGTGCCGACCTGGCGGCGCTGTGCCGGGAGTACCTGGCCGCGCCGGACACCGGGGTCACCAACGCGGTGTGGGCGGCGCGGACGAACATGAGCGAGCGTGCCTTCACCCGGCGTTTCCGTGCCGAGACGGGCGACAGTCCCGCCGTCTGGCGGGGCCGCGCCCGGCTGCTGGCAGCCGTGCCGCTGCTGCGGTCCGGTTCGGTCAGCGAGGTCGGCGGCCGGCTCGGCTACGCCTCTCCCGCCGCGTTCACCGCCGCCTTCACCCGTACCTTCGGCATCCCGCCGTCCCGGTTCGCCCAAGGCCACC
The DNA here is from genome assembly GCF_040686295.1 of Streptomyces sp. NPDC085944. Lineage (NCBI taxonomy): Bacteria > Bacillati > Actinomycetota > Actinomycetes > Kitasatosporales > Streptomycetaceae > Streptomyces > Streptomyces sp. NPDC085944. Next base: position 129,351 of record NZ_JBFBJX010000017.1, read on the forward strand.
GGGGGCGGCCCGGCTGAGGGCCCCTGGGGGTCTTCTCCTAGGAGCGCTCCTGCCCCAGGTGGCCCAGTGCCGCACTGCGGCTCGTCGACAGATGGTGCAGGACCAGTTCCTGGACGCGGTCCACGTCGCGGGCCGCGATGGCCCGGTAGAGGGCGTCGTGTTCGAGGGCGACGGCCATCAGGTCGTCGTGCTGGCCCAGGAGCCAGCGCAGCCGGCTGCGCAGGACCCGCTCCAGCTCGTTGAGCAGCTCGTTGGCGGCCAGCGAGACGACGGTCTCGTGGAAGTCGGCGGCCGCCCGGCGGGCCCGCACGGCGTCGTCGGCGCGCGCCGCGTCGAGTTCGGCGTCCACCGTCGCGCGCAGCCGCTCCAGCCCGTCCCGCGTGTGCCGCTGGGCGGCGAGCCGGAAACCGAGGGTCTCCAGGCCCGAGCGGACCTCGTCCAGGTCGGCGATGTCGCTCGTGGTGAACTCCCGCACCACCGCCCAGCTCCGTGGCCGCGGCGTCACCAGCCCCTCCGCCACCAGGGTCTTGAGCGCCTCGCGGACCGGGAGCCGGCTGACGCCGAGGGACTCGGCCAGCTCCCGCTCGACCAGGCGGCTGCCCGGGGCCCGCACACCGTCGATGATCTCGTCGCGCAACTGCCGCGTGACTCGCTCGGACTCGGGCGTGAAGCCCCCTGACGCAGTCATCGCCGTCCTTCGTCTGTCTACCCGTTCCCGGCACGCCGACCGCGCCGTGCGGAGCGGCGGTCGGGCGGCCCGTCAGGATACCCCGGGGCCGGCGGGCGGCCCGGTCGGGACGGCGTGCGGACGGGTCAGCCCGCCTGCGGGGGCCAGTTCACGATCCGCTTGGGACGCGGACGGGCGTAGGTGCGCACCTTGGACGTGGACAGGCCGAGCCGGACCAGGGACTCGGCGACCGTCACGGCTGCGGCGACCCCGTCGACCACGGGGACACCGGTACGCTCCACCACGCGTTCGGCGAGACCCGCCATGCCTCCGCAGCCCAGGCAGATCACCTCGGCCCGGTCGTCCTCGACGGCGCGGGCGGCCTGCTCGGTGATGGCGTCCACGGCGGCCTGCTCGTCCCGTTCCAGCTCCAGCACGGCGAGTCCGCTGGCCCGCACGGAGGCACACCTGGCGCTCAGTCCGGCCACCGCCAGCCGCTCCTCGATCAGCGGGACCGTACGGTCGAGGGTGGTGACGACGGAGTAGCGGCGGCCCAGGTACTGCGCGGTGCTCGCCGCCGCCTCCGTGATGTCGACGACGGGCACGTCGAGCAGCTCCTGGAGCCCTTCGCGTCCGTGTTCGCCGTAGCCGGCCTGGATCACCGCGTCGAACGGCTCCGGATGGGCGCGGACGGCCTCCATCACCGCGACCGCGGCGAGGTAGCTCTCGTAGTTGCCCTCGACGGACTCGGCGCCGAAGGCCGGTGTCAGCGGCACGATCTCGGTGCCCGGGGAGGCCGCGTCGGCCGCCTGCTTGCCGATCGCGTCGGTGATGGACTGCGTGGTGTTGACGTTGACCACGAGGATGCGCATGGGGGCCTGGGCCTTCTGCTCGAACGGGGCGGTTCCGCGACGGGGCGGGTCGGGTCGGGGGAGGTAGGGCGCCGGGGGAGCGTTGCCGAAGGGAGCGGGTGGGGCTATTCCGCCGCGACGGCGATGGACTCGCCGTCCACGTCACGGAACAGCGAGGCCCGGTCCGCGATCAGCGCGTACAGCGCGGCCGCGATGACCGCTCCGACGAACCAGGAGAACCCGGCCGCGGCGTGGAAGAAGGGGACCAGGGCGACGACGACCGCGATCGCGGCGCTGGGGACGAAGGCGGCGACGGCGCGCGGGTTGTAGCCGCGACGGTAGTGGTACTCGGCGCCGGCGTCGTCGGTGTAGAGGGCCGGCACGTTCACGCGGGACCTGCGCAGCAGCCAGTAGTCCGCCATGATCACGCCGAACAGGGGACCGAGCAGCGCGCCGAGCCCGCCGAGGAAGTAGTTCACGACGACCGGGCTGTTGTAGAGGTTCCAGGGCGTGATGACCAGACCGAGGACCGCGCTCACCAGTCCCGCGCGGCGGAAGTCGAGCCGGTGCGGGAAGAGGTCGACCAGGGCGTAGATGGGCGCGACGAAGTTGGCCAGCAGGTTGACCGCCACCGTGAGGGCGATGAGGCACAGCGAGGCCACGGCGAGCAGGAACATGTTGGGGATGGTCCGGACGATGTCCGTCGGACTGGTGATCACGTGCCCGTCGAGGGTGAACTGGGCTCCGCTGAGGACCGCCACGATGACGGCGAAGAAGAGCATGTTCACCGGGATGCCGATCACGTTGCCGCGCACGATGGAGCCGCGGCTGCGCGCGGACCGGGTGAAGTCGCAGAAGTTCAGCACGAACGTCCCGTAGATCACCACCCACAGGGCGGCGGCCTGGAGCACCTGGAGCCACATCGCGCCGCCGGTGAGCGGGTCGTCGATCGACACGGAGACCGACCCGTCGGCCCGGACGAACATCCACACCGCCAGGGCGCACATCGTGAGCAGGGTGGTGGGCGCCGCGAAGGCCATGTACCGGCGGATCATCTGCATCCCGTAGCTGACGATGAGCACCTGGAGGGCCCACAGCGCCAGGAAGGTGATCCAGCCGAGCGTCGACTGGCCGAGCAGCGAGTGCCTGTCCAGGGAGGCCAGGGACGGGAACATGGCGACCAGCAGAGCGCTCAGTACGGCGGAAGCCAGATAGGTCTGGATACCAAACCATGCGATGGCCACGGCGCCCCGGACGGCCGCCGGAACCTTCGCTCCCCTGATGCCGAACGCGATGCGGCTCATGACGGGGAAGGGCACCCCGGTCTTGTGCCCCATGAACCCGGACAGCGTGAGCAGGAGGAACAGCAGGACCGAGGCGAGCGCGAAGGCGGCGAGGATGCCCCACACGTTCAGGCCGAGGGCGAACAGCCCGATGGCGAAGGCGTAATTGCCCAGGCTGTGCACGTCGTTGGCCCACAGCGTGAAGACGTTGTAGGCGCCCCAGCGGCGCCCTTCCCGCTTCGTCGGGGCCAGGTCGTAGGTGTAGAGGCCGGAGCTGGTGGCGGTGTCGCCGGTCCGTGCGGACGAGCGGCGGTCTTCCAGGGCAGTCATACGGGACTCCTGGGATCAGGTGCGGGGAGTTGGAGGATTTCACAAAGCGGAAGCGGCTTTCCGGTGAACAGAACGTAGTTTTGGCCAAACCGCACCGTCAAGGGGTCTGCGGCAAATGGAATACCATTTTTGGGGCCGTCGGCAGCCCTGTGAACCACTCCCGTCTCAGTGCCGCCCGGGGCCCTCCGTGCTCTCCCGCAGGACGAGCCGGTGATCCACCACGAGATCCTGGGGTGCCTGCGCCTCCGACTCGGCACCGTCCGGCGCCGTCGCCTCCTCGATGCGGTGCTGGAGCAGCTGCACGGCGACTCTGGCCACCGCCGCCTTGTCCGGAGCCACCGTGCTCAGCGTGGGGACGCTGAACCGCCCGCCCTCCACGTCGTCGAAGCCGATGACGGCGACGTCTTCCGGCACCCTCACCCCGTGCTCGTGCAGGGCGCGCAACGCACCCAGCGCCAGCTGGTCGTTGAGGCAGAGCAGCGCGTCCGGCCGCGCACCCGCGGAGAGTGCCCGCGTCACGGCCTGCGCGCCGTCGGGCATCCGGAAGGAACCGACCGGCAGCAGGGCGGCCGGATCGTGGGCGATGCCCGCCTCCGCCAGGGCCGCCCGATAACCCCGGGTGCGGGCCTGGGCCGTACCGAGACCCGCGTCGTCGCGCCCGCCGACGGCGAGGATGGTCCGGCGCCCGAGGTCGATCAGATGGCGGGTCGCCTCACGCGCCGCGCTCTCGTTGTCGATGGCCACATGGTCGGCGCCCTCCTCCAGGAGTTCCCCGAGCAGTACCGTGGGCGGGAATCCCGTGCGGTCCCGCAGGTCGTCGGCGGTCAGCGCGAGCGGACTGAGGATGATCCCGTCCACGAAGGCGGAGCCGAACCCGGCCAGCGCCGCCAGCTCGTGGGCGCGGTCGGCGCCGGACTGATGGATGAGGACGGTCAGGGACCGCTCCTCGGCCGCGCGGACGACGTGCCGGGCCAGCTCCGCGAAGTACGGTATGTCCAGTTCGGGGACGACGAGCGCGATGATGCCGGTCCTGCCCCTGCGCAGATGACGGCCGGCCAGGTTCACCCGGTAGCCGAGGTGTTCGATGGCCTCGCGCACCACCTGCCTGGTCCGGTCGGAGACATGGGCGTAGTCATTGATGACATTGGACACCGTCTTCTCCGACACGCCCGCATGACGTGCGACGTCCTTGATCCTGGGCCGTGTCACCGAGACCTCCCTGCCTCTTCCGCGCTGCCCGAGTCTATGTCCCGGTACGGCAGCGGGCGGCGGTGCCGGGACGGAGGTGCGGGCCCTCGCCGCACCCCCGTCACCAGCGCGGATCGGCGGCCCCGGCTCCTTACAGCCGATGTACATCGATGTAAAAACTAGCCACCTACCAGAAGCTGCACGACCGGATCACCCAGCTCGACGACGTGACCCGGGCGATGTTCCTGGCCACCAAGGCCATGGACACCACCCGCCCCGTCGTCGACGCGTCCGGCTACGCCCACCGGGTCGCCGAGACCGACGTCTACGACTCCCACAACTACGAGCAGGATCCCGCCGTCTTCCGGCAGCTGATGTCCGGCCTGGGCAAGGACGCGCCGTTCGTCAACGCCCACAAGAGCGGCGCCCCCTACTCCCAGCCCTACCGGGGCCAGCCGTACTTCGTCAGCGAGTTCGGCGGCATCTGGTGGGATCCCGAGGCGGCGGCCGACCGCTCCGGCGAGGACCGCACCGTCTCCTGGGGCTACGGGGAACGCGTCCGCAACGAGGACGAGTTCCACGAGCGGTTCGGCGGCCTCACCGAGGTCCTGCTCGGCGACCCCGGCATGTTCGGCTACTGCTACACCCAGCCGACCGACGTCTTCCAGGAACAGAACGGCATCCACCGCTTCGACCGGAGCGAGAAGCTCGACGTCGCCCGCGTCCGCGCCGCCCAGCTGCGCCCGGCGGCCATCGAGGAGGCGGCGGAGGACTGAGGGCCGGTCCGGTGCGGGGTCGGAGGCGGTGTTCCGCCGCCGGCCCCGCCCGGGTCAGAAGGGCCGGTCGCCCTCGACGGCGACGCGTTCGGCGATGCGCCGCTCGGTCCCGTAGTCACCCACGGCGTAGTGCTGGGTGGCGCGGTTGTCCCAGAAGGCGACGTCGCCCGCCTGCCAGCGCCAGCGGACCTGGTACTCGGGCACGTGCGCCTGCTGGAACAGGAGGCGCAGCAGCCGGTCGCTCTCGTCGCGGTCCATGCCGGTGATGCGGGTGGTGAAGGAGGTGTTGACGAACAGCATGCGCCGCCCCGTCTCGGGGTGGGTGCGCACGACCGGGTGCTCCACGGGCGGGAAGAGATCCTGGTGCGGCAGCAGCCGCTCGGTCCCGTAGAACCGCGCGAAGCCCGGGATGAAGTCGTGCACGGCGCGGGCGCCGTCGATACGGTCCCTCACCTCCTGCGGCAGGTTGTCGTACGCCGCTGCCATGTCCGCCCACATCGTGTCCCCGCCGAGCGGCGGCACTTCGCGCAGCTGGAGCACCGCACCGAGCGCGGGCCGCTCCCGGAAGGTGACGTCGGTGTGCCACACGTTCTCGTACGTCGGTGCGGCGCCGGCGCCCTTGTCGAAGCGGACGACGTCGTCGCTGGAGCCGGCGGCGAGCAGGGGGTTGGTCTCCAACTCGCCCCAGTTGCGGGCGAAGTCGCGCTGCTGTCCGGAGGTCAGGTGCTGAGCCCGGAAGAACAGCACCTTCCACTCCAGCAGGGCGCGGTTCAGCTCCTCGCGCAGCGCCGGAGCAAGAGGGCGTGAGAGGTCGACGCCGCGGATCTCCGCGCCGATGGTGCGCGTCTGCGGGACGACCTCGAAGTGGGCGTAGGGCCGGTCCTCCCACCCGTCGGGCAGGCGGCGCAGGATGCGCCGGCCCTCGTACATTCCGTCCGCCGGGATACGTGCTTCGCGCAGGACGGTGTTCGGGCCTGCGGCCGTGACGGTCATGGGAGTCCTCCCCTTGGGATGCGGGTCGCGGGTACGCGTGGAAGTCCGGCCAGCGGGCGGCGCGCGAGGCACCGCCGGGTGGCCGGGGACACGCAGGTGTGTGAAGGGTGCTCCAGGACATGGGCCGGAGAAGAGGTCCGACGGGTTACGACGCGACGTGCGTCGAACGGTCGGTGGGAAGAAGGCCGTTAGAGGCCGGAACGCTCACAGCCGGTGCGCTCGGGCACGCGGGGACACTCCGCGGTGGTGCCGAACCGGTATGTGGTCATGCTACCGATTGTGTGATCTTCTCTCGTTCCTGTCAACGTGGTCAGGGATGGCAGGGAACGAAGGGGCGCAGGTCGTCGCCCTCCGGCTGGACGACGCCGTAGCTGCTCTCGGGCACCTTGTTCCACACGCCGGGCAGGTCGCCCAGCGGTTCCGAGACGATGAGGCGGCTGTTGTCGGACGCCTCCTTCAGGAAGGGCAGTCCTGGGTGCAGCGCGCGCAGGCTCTCGACCCGGCTGCTGTAGTACAACGACCGCGACCGGCCCTGGCTGGAGTAGCGGAAGCCCCACAGCCGCTGTCCGTCGGTCACGGCGACCGTCATCTGCAGCGGGAACTCCACGCCGTGTTCGTGGCCGATCTCCTCCACCAGGCCCGCCATGTGGGCCACGGCCGCGGGTGGGTGGTTCTCCAGGCCGAGGGTGAGCGCCAGGTAGAACATCATCTCCGAGTCCGTCGATCCCTCGATGTCGAGGAAGAGCCGCGGATCGACGGCCAGGGCGAGGTCGCGGCGCAGCCGGTGGAACTCGGCGACGGCGCCGTTGTGCATCCACATCCAGCGGCCGTGGCGGAAGGGATGGCAGTTGGTCTGCTGTACGGGGCTGCCCGTCGAGGCCCGTATGTGGGCGAAGAACAGGGGCGAGCGGACATGGCTCGCGATCTCCCGCAGGTTGCGGTTGCTCCAGGCCGGCCCGACCTCCCGGACGATCGCGGGCGTCGTCATCTCCGGCCCGAACCAGCCGACTCCGAACCCGTCCCCGTTCGTCGTCTCGACGCCCATGCGGGCGTGCAGGCTCTGGTCGATGAGCGAGTGCTCGGGCTGGTACAGCAGGGTCTCCAGGAGTACAGGTGTCCCCGAGTAGGCGAGCCATCGGCACATCGCTCCATCGCCTCCCTGGTGGCCGGGCGTCCCGGACGTCAGTCGACCGGCCAGGTGTGGACCGGGGCGTTGAGGTGCATGTAGTCCATGTACTGCTGGGTCATCCGGCGCAGCGCCTCGTGGCGGCCGGGCCGGGCGCCGGCGTCGATGTGGTGGAACATCTCCTTCTGCCAGACCGCGCCGTTGCGGCCGGTGACGCACCGCTGCTCGATGATGCCGAGCAGCGGCTCCCGCCAGGCCGAGTCCATGCCCGACAGCTCCAGCCCCCGGTGCGCCAGCGGCAGCAGCCGGCGCAGGACCAGCTCGGGCACGGTCACCTCGCCCACGCCGGGCCAGTACAGGTGTGCCTCGATGCCGTGCCGGGCGGCGGTGTGCAGGTTGTCCTCGGCGACCGAGAAGGACATCCGCGACCACACCGGCCGTTCCTCCTCCACCAGGGCGCGGGTGAGCCCGTAGTAGAAGGCGCCGTTCGCGAGGGTGTCGGCGACGGTCGGGCCGGCCGGCAGGACCCGGTTCTCCACCCGGACGTGCGGCTTGTCGTGGGCGACGGCGTAGACGGGCCGGTTCCAGCGGTAGATGGTGCCGTTGTGGAGGGTGAGTTCGCCCAGTTCCGGGATGTCGCCCCGGTCGAGCGTCTCGGCGGGGTCCTGGTCGTCGCACAGCGGCAGCAGCGCCGGGAAGTAGCGGAGGTTCTCCTCGAACAGGTCGAAGACGCTGTTGATCCAGCGCTCCCCGAACCAAACCCGCGGCCTGACCCCCTGGGCCTTGATCTCCTGCGGCCGGGTGTCGGTGGCCTGTTCGAACAGGGGGATGCGGCTCTCGTGCCACAGCTCCTTGCCGAGCAGAAACGGCGAGTTGGCGGCCAGGGCGACCTGGACGCCGGCGATGGCCTGGGCGGCGTTCCAGTAGTCGGGGAAGTCCTCCGGGGCGACCTGGAGGTGGAACTGCGTGCTGGTGCAGGCGGCCTCGGGTGTGATGGTGTCCGCGTAGGTCCGCAGCCGGTCGACGCCGTCCACCTCGATGTGCAGGTCCTCGCCCCGGGCCGCGAACACCTGGTCGTTGAGCAGCCGGTAGCGCGGGTTCTCCGACAGGGCCGCCTCGCCCACGTCGGACTGGCGCAGCGTGGGCAGGGTGCCGACCATGATCAGATGGGCTCCGACCGACGCGGCGCGGTCCTCGGCGTGGTTCAGGGCGGCGCGGATCTCGGTCTCCCAGGCGTCGGGACCGCCCGCCGTCAGCTGCCGGGGCGGGATGTTGATCTCCAGGTTGAACCGGCCCAGCTCGGTGGACCAGGCCGGGTCGGCGATCGCTTCGAGGGCGTCGCTGTTGCGCATGGCGGGTTCGCCCCGGTCGTCGACCAGGTTCAGCTCGATCTCCAGGCCGACCTGGGGCCGCTCCGTCTCGAACCGGGACTCGCGCAGCATCTGCGCGAAGGCCTCCAGGCACTCCTGCATCTTGATCCGGTACCGGCGGCGGTCCTCGCGGGTGAAGACCAGCGCCGGGACGTCCCGTCCCATCGGTCCTCCCGGGGTTGCCTTCCTCGGACGCTCCTCCACCCCAGCGTCGCACCACCCGGCGCACCCCACCAGACGGGACGGGAACGGGGGCCCACCGCACCGTGTGCGATGGACCCCCGTCGGTTACGGTCCTGGTAGGGCTGATCAGGCCTTACAGCTTGCCGGAGGCGCGCACCGTGATCTTCGCGGAGGTCTTGCCGGCCGGCGAGGAGCCGTAGCCCTCGATCTTGTCGACCACGTCCGTGCCCTCGACGACCTTGCCGAAGACGACGTGCTTGCCGTCCAGCCACGGGGTGGGCACCGTGGTGACGAAGAACTGCGAGCCGTTGGTGTTCGGCCCCGCGTTGGCCATCGACAGCAGGTACGGGCCGGTGTGCTTCAGCTGGAAGTTCTCGTCCGCGAACTTCTCGCCGTAGATGCTCTTGCCGCCGGTGCCGTTGCCGTTGGTGAAGTCACCGCCCTGCAGCATGAACTGCGGGATCACGCGGTGGAAGGGCGAACCCGCGTAGCCGAAGCCGTGCTCGCCGGTGGACAGCTCGATGAAGTTCTTGGCGGTCTTCGGGGTGACGTCCTCGAAGAGCTCGAAGACGATGCGGCCCGCATCCTGGCCGTCGATGTCGATGTCGAAGTAAACCTTGGAATTGCTCATCGCACCATTGTTGCGTGTGACCCCCGGTGATGCCGAATCGGCCGCCCGTTCAGCGCGTGGCGAGCAGTCCGAGGGTGTCGATCACCCGGTTGGAGAAGCCCCACTCGTTGTCGTACCAGGCGACCACCTTGACGTGCCGGCCGTCGACGCGGGTCAGGGCCGAGTCGAAGATCGACGAGGCCGGGTTGCCGGTGATGTCCGAGGAGACCAGCGGGTCCTGCGAGTACTCCAGCACACCGGCGAGCGGCCCGTCGGCGGCGGTCCGGTAGGCGGCCAGGACGTCCTCGCGGGTCACGTCGCGGGCGACGGTCGTGTTCAGCTCGACGATCGAGCCCACCGGGACCGGCACGCGGATCGAGTCGCCCGAGAGCTTGCCGTCCAGGCCCGGCAGCACGAGGCCGATCGCCTTGGCGGCGCCCGTCGTGGTCGGCACGATGTTCACCCCGGCGGCGCGGGCGCGACGCGCGTCGCGGTGCGGGCCGTCCTGGAGGTTCTGCTCCTGCGTGTAGGCGTGCACCGTCGTCATGAAGCCGTGCTCGATGCCGGCCAACTCGTCGAGCACCGCGGCGAGCGGCGCGAGGGCGTTGGTGGTGCAGGACGCGTTGGAGACGATCGTGTGGGCGGCCGGGTCGTAGGCGTCCGTGTTCACGCCGTAGGCGAGCGTCACGTCCGCACCGCTGGACGGGGCGCTGACCAGGACCTTGCGCGCGCCCGCGGTGAGGTGGGCCCGGGCCGCGTCGGCCGAGGTGAAACGGCCGGTCGACTCCAGCACGATGTCGACGCCCAGCTCGGCCCAGGGCAGCTGGGCCGGCTCGCGCTCGGCGAGCACCTTGATGCGGTGACCGTCCACGACCAGGGTGTCCCCGTCGACGCTCACCGGACGGCCGAGCCGGCCGGCGGTCGAGTCGAAGGCGAGCAGGCGGGCCAGGGTGGCGGGCTCCGTGAGGTCGTTGACGGCGACGACCTCCAGCTTCGTGTCGCGCTCCAGCAGCGCCCGCAGCACGTTGCGACCGATGCGGCCGAAGCCGTTGATGCCGATGCGAGTCATGAGTGGTGTGTCCCTTCGTTCGCCACCAGGTCCTTCCCCCTCAGGCTCGCGCAGGACGTACGGGCGTGGCAGCGGCGCGAGAGCCATGGTTCGCAAGGATCGCGCCAGCTCCGCGACGGGGCGGCGGCGCCCGGCTACTCACCCCGGGCGAAGGTGCGCCGGTACTCGCTGGGGGTGGTGCCGAGGATGCGCTGGAAGTGCAGCCGCAGATTCGCACCGGTGCCGAGCCCGACGTCGGCGGCGATCTGCTCGACACCGCGCTCCGAGCGTTCGAGCAGCTCGCGGGCCATGTCGATACGGGCGCGCATGATCCACTGCATCGGTGTGTACCCGGTGTCCTCGACGAAGCGCCGGGAGAGGGTGCGCGCCGACACGGCCGCGTGCCGGGCCAGTGCCTCCAGGGTGAGCGGCTCGTCCAGCCGGCGCAGCGCCCACTCGCGGGTGGCGGCGAACCGCTCGCCTAGGGCTTCGGGCACGCTGCGCGGCACGTACTGGGCCTGACCGCCGCTGCGGTAGGGGGCCGCCACCAGGCGCCGGGCCGCGTGGTTGGACGCGGCCACCCCGAGGTCGCCGCGCAGGATGTGCAGGCACAGGTCGATGCCGGAAGCGGCGCCCGCCGAGGTCAGGACGCTGCCCTCGTCCACGAACAGCACGTTCTCGTCGACCCGGACCCGGGGATGCTTCGCCGCGAGCGCCCGCGTGTAGTGCCAGTGCGTGGTGGCCCGCCTGCCGTCGAGCAGGCCGGTGGCGGCCAGCGCGAAGGCGCCGGTGGAGATGGCGGCGAGCCGGGCGTCCCGGTCGTGGGCCGCCGTCAGCGCCTCGACGACGGCCGGCGGCGGGTCGTCGACGTCGGGCGACCGGTAACCGGGCAGGAAGACCACGTCGGCCCAGTCCAGGGCCTCCAGACCGTGGGCGACGTGGTACGAGAGGCCGTCGCCGCCGGTCACCAGGCCCGGAGTCGCGCCGCACACCCGCACCTCGTACGGCATGCTCGCACGCGTCGTGAAGACCTGCGCCGGGATGCCCACGTCGAGGGGTTTCGCCCCTTCGAGCACGAGGACGGCGACGCGGCGCAGGCGTGAGGAGGACACGGCAGAAGCGTACGGGGGAGTGCGGCGGTCAGCTCAGCCCGAGGACGCTCATCGTGTGCTCGGCCATCCGCCGCTCGCCGAGGGCGTTGGGGTGGACGGGCACGAGGTTGCTGCCGAACAGCAGCGGTTCGATCCAGCGGGTACCGGGGGCCTCGCAGGCGTCGTGCCCGTCGGAGACCTCGGCGAAGTCGACGTACGTGGCGCCGGTCTCCTCGGCGGCACGCCGGACCGCGCCGTTGAGATGCGCCTGGATGTCCCGCAGGTAGGGCACGTCACCGGCGGCGACGGGCAGCTTCAGGAAGCAGGACGGGTCGGCGGTGGCCGGAGTGATCCACGGGTAGCCGAGGGCCGCCACCCGGGCGTGGGGTGCCCTGGCGCCGACGTCGCGCAACGCCGCCTTGAGCGCGGGGTAGGTGCTGGCCTCGATCTCGTCCTCGAAGGACGTGCCGTACTTGTCCTTGCAGGGGCTGCCCTGTCCGCCGCTGAGGACGCCCGCCGTGCCGCAGGCGGTGATGGCGTTGATGAACGTGTTGTTGTCGTTGCCGCCGATGGTGAGCGTGACCAGGTCCGTGCCGGCACTGAGCGCGTCCAACTGGGGGGCCACACCCGGGTACTGGGCCTGCGTGAAGTCGGTGGTCCGGGCGGCGCCGCAGGTGACGTCCTTGAGCCGGGCGCCCGTGGCGTCCGCGATGACGTGGGGGTAGTTGGCCGTCGAGCGCAGACAGATCAGGTTGGTGAGGTCGACGGGCAGGACGCCCGATCCGGCGCTGTAACTGTCGCCCAGAGCCACGTAGTCGAGGGTGGCGGGCGTGGCGTGCGCGGTGGCGTCCGTGAGGCCGAGGGCGAGGACGCCGACGGCAGCGGTTGTCGCGGCCATGACACGGCGAAGGGCATGCTTCGGCATGTGCTCTCTCTTCTTCGGGAGGGCGGAAGCGGAGTTACCGATCGGTTCTACTTTTAAGTAATGTGCAGTGCGGTTGACTGGAAGTCAACGTTGTTGCCGCACGGATCTCGTCACCGACACCCTGGCCGCGACCGTCTGCACCCGCGGCAGCCTCGCCGGATCGATCATGCACATCGACCACGGAGCCCAGCGCGCCAGGAAACGCCGCTGACCGGCCGGAGCGCCGGCCCCGGTACGGCTCGGAGATGAGCGATGCCGAGTGGACTCTGGTGCGGGACCTGCTGCCGGTTCCGGGATGTCTGACCGGACGGGGCGGCGACCGGAGGGCTGCTTCCGTCGGCAGATGATCGATGCAGTCCGCTACCTCGTGCCCGACGGGCCGTCGGTCCAGAAAGTGATGGCCGCAGTGGGACAGAGGCGGGCGGCCTCGCGCACCGCGTCCCAGGTGTCGGCAGGCGGCTCCGGACGCAGCACCACGACCGTGCCGTCGTCCTCCCGCTGGTCGAACACCTCACCGGCGGCCAGGATGCACATCCCGGACCCGATGCAACGCTCGGAGTCCACCCGGGTCAGCATGCTCACACGTCCCAGGTGACCGGGAGGCTCTTCACCCCGTGGATGTCGGACAGTTCCGTGCGCAGGACGATCTCGCCGGCCGGGACGGCCAGCCGCAGTGAGGGAAAGCGGTTGACCAAGGCGGCGAAGCCCACACGCATCTCCACTCGCGCCAGTTGCTGGCCCAGACACTGGTGGATGCCGTGCCCGAACGCCACGTGCCCGCCGTCCCGCCGCCAAAAGTCCAGCACGTGCGGGTCGGTGAAGCGCTCGGGGTCGCGGTTCGCGGTGTTGTAGGACAGGATGAGCGAGGCGCCGGCGTCGATGATGCGGCCACCGAGCCGGACGTCCTCCAGCGCCGTCCGCATGAAGGTCTTGCCGACACTGAGATACCGCAGCAGTTCCTCCACGGCCCGATCGGTGAGCCCCGGGTCGTCGCGCAGCGCGGCCAGCTGCTGGGGATGGCGCAGCAGCGCGTAGGTGCCGAGGGCCAGCATGTTCGCCGTCGTGTCGAGCCCGGCCGCGAGCAGCACCAGTGCCATTCCCTGCAGCTCCTCGTCCGTGAGGTCGCTGTCGGTGAGTTCGCTGAGCACGTCGTCGGTGGGGTGCGCGCGTTTGGCGGCCACCAGGTCGCCGAGGCGCTGTCGGGTGGCGGTGTAGGCGGCGGCCACCTCCCCGTCCTGTGCCTCTGGGTTCATGAAGGTCTCGAACTGCGCCTGGAACGAGGCACGTTCGCCGATCGGAACGCCCAGCAGCTCGCAGATCACCATGGCCGGAACGGGCTTGGCGAACGCGCTCACCAGGTCTGTGGGAGGGCCCGACTCCGCCATCGCGTCCAGGTGCGCGGCGGTGATCTCCTCCACCCGCTCGGTGAGCAGCCGCATCCGGCGCACGGTGAACTTGCCCATCAGGGGCTTGCGGTAGCGGCTGTGGTGGGGGTCGTCCATGAGCAGGAACTCGCCCGGCGGAACCGGAGGCAGCGTCAAGCCGCCGTAGTCGACGGTCGGATGGCGCATGAACTCCCGCCGGGAACTGAACCGCGGATCCGACAGCACCGACTTGATCAGGTCGAACCCCGTGACCAGCCAGCCGACGTGTCCGCCGGGGAAGGTGTAGCTGCTCAGAGGCCCGTGCCGGCGGGCTTCGAGCAGTTCCGCCGGAGGATCGAAGGGGCAGTCGGGCCGCCGCGCGGCCGGCAGGGTGGACACGGTGTGCAATGGCTTACCCATGACCCTTCCTCATCTCGCGGGGAAAGAATGCGACAAGGCCCGAAAAGCGAGTCTTCCGGGAACACGCAGGAAAGGGCGCGCACGCTGTTCGGTGGTGGAGGTGGTGTCGGACGTGCGAGAGCCTGAACAGACCGGAGCCCCGCACGCTTTTCTACCCGGCCTCGGCAGACCTGTCCACCCCCTGTTTCTCCCTCGCTGCCCGGTAATCCGCCGTAACCCGGCGTGCCCTGAGGCGAGTTCTTTTTGCGTCGCTCCGTCGAAGAAAAAGGGAGTCCGAGCTGTAACGGCGGAGCTCGCCGATGCCCGCAGGGGCCGGAACCCGGCGAGGATGGCACGTGTTCTGCGGACTCCGCGGCCCCGAACGACAGGCGGTTCACTGCATGCTTCTGAACAGTTTTGACGAGTGGTCGCGACTGCGCGAGGTCGTCGTCGGATCGGCGGAGAACTACGTCTCGCACGAGCGGGAACTCTCGTTCGACCTGTTCTTCCACGACAACCTCGCCCAGGACAACCCGAGCCGTTCCGAGTGGTACTACCCGCGGCTGTCCGCGCGGAGCGAGCCGGCCGACCGGCGGCAGCTGCCGGTGGCACAGCGCTACGTCGACGAGCTGAACGAGGATCTGGAGGGGCTGGCCGACACCCTGCGCGACCTCGGCGTCACCGTCCACCGCCCCCGCGCGCTGCCCGCCGAGACCGCCGAGGTCACCACCCCGGCCTGGTCCGCGTCCGTCGTGCCGCCGCTCAACATCCGCGACAACACGCTCGTCCTCGGCGACGAGATCATCGAGACACCGCCGATGATCCGCTCCCGCTACTTCGAGACCCAGCTGCTGAAACCGCTGTTCCAGGAGTACTTCCGCAGCGGTTGCCGCTGGACCGTCATGCCCCGTCCGCTGATGACCGACGCGTCCTTCGACCTGTCCTACGTACGGACCGCCACCGCCGGCGGACCGACCGAGCCAGTCGAGGAACCCCGGCCGTCGCCGTACGACGTCGGACTGGAGATGATGTTCGACGCGGCCCAGTGCCTCCGGCTCGGTCGCGACATCGTCGCGAACGTCTCGACCGAGAACCACGAACTCGGGGTCGCCTGGCTGGAGCGCCACCTCGAAGGCCGCTTCCGCGTCCACCGGGTCCACCGGCTGAGCGACAGCCACATCGACAGCATGGTGCTCGCCCTGCGCCCCGGCCTGCTGCTGGTCCGTTCGGAGGCGGTCGTCGAGGCCCTGCCGCCCGCCCTGCGCCGGTGGGACCGGATCGTCGCCCCCACTCCCACGGAGAACGACTTCCCGCGCTACGACGACGACGCCCTCATCCTGACCAGCCCCTTCATCGACCTGAACGTGCTGTCCGTCGACCCGGAGACCGTCCTGGTCAACGAGGCGAGCCCGGAGCTGGTCCGGGCCCTGGAGGACGCGAAGTTCACCGTCGTGCCGGTACGGCACCGGCACCGGCGCCTCTTCGGCGGCGGGTTCCACTGCTTCACCCTCGACACCGTGCGGGACGGCGGGCCCGAGAACTACCTCGAATGAGCCGGCCGCAGTGCCCGACGGCATTTCCGTCCCGCCCGAGGACGTAACCGTAAAGACGTAACGGTGGAGTTCGCCGATGCTGCCGCACCCGCCGGGTGAAACCGTATGGCGCAGCGCCGCCCGTACCACCTCCGGCATTCGGATCCGGGCGAATTCGGTTACCGGTATTCATGCCGTTCCTCCGCTCCCGGTTCCTCCACCCCCTTTCGTGCGGGACCCGAAGACCCGGGAAATACAGAGGGCCCGGGGGGTCCGGGAAGTCCGGGAGGTCCGGGAAATCCATCCAGGAAATCTAGGGAGTCGCATTCATGAGGGCAGCGGACGGCCGGGACTCGGCGCTCGCCATCGTCGGTGTCTCCTGCCGTTTCGCCGGGGCGGAGAACCCGGACGAGCTGTGGCAGCTGCTGGACTCGGGCGGCAGCGGCGTCGGCGAGGTCCCGCCCGGTCGCTGGACGGGAGCCGCCGCGGAGCACACCCCGCGAACCGGTGGCTACCTGGAGCACGTCGACCGGTTCGACGCCTCGTTCTTCGGGATCTCACCGCGCGAGGCCCCGTTCGTCGACCCGCAGCAGCGGCTCGCCCTCGAACTGGGCTGGGAGGCGCTGGAGGACGCCCGGATCACACCGGACCGGGTACGCGGAACCCGGCTCGGCACGTTCGTCGGCGTCACCGGCGACGACTACGCCCAACTCCTGTCCCCGCACGCCCAGACACTCGCCACGCAACACGCGCTGACCGGCGTGCAGCGCGGCGTCCTCGCCAACCGGCTGTCCGCCTTCCTCGGCGCCCGCGGACCGAGCATCACCGTCGACTCCGCGCAGTCCTCCTCCCTGGTGGCACTCCACCTCGCGGGCGCGAGCCTGCGCGCGGGCGAGTCCGACGCCGCCCTGGTCTGCGGGGTCAACCTCCACCTGCTGCCGCAGAGCGTGCTGCTCGCCGCCCGCCTGGGTGCGCTGTCCACCCTCGGCCGCTGCTTCACCTTCGACGAGCGCGCCGACGGCTACGTACCGGGCGAGGGCGGCGGCGCCGTCGTCCTGAAGCGCCTCGACACCGCACTCGCCGACGGCGACCGCATCCTGTGCCTGGTCCGAGGCAGCGCGACCAACAACGACCCCGCCGGCGCGACCCTGACGGCGCCGACCGCCGAGGCCCAGTCCGACGTCCTCACCTCCGCCTACCGCAACGCCGGCATCGCGCCCGAGGCCGTCGGCTACGTCGAACTCCACGGCACCGGCACGCCCACCGGGGACCCCGTCGAGGCCGCCGCACTGGGCGAGGCGCTCGGCCGCCACCGCCCCGGCGGCCGGCCCCTCGCCGTCGGCTCGGTGAAGACCAACATCGGCCACCTCGGCGGCGCCGCCGGAATCGCCGGGCTCATCAAGGTCGTGCTCTCCCTCAAGCACCGCCGGCTGCCTCCCAGCCTCAACTTCGAGAACCCCAACCCGCGCATCCCCCTCGACGAACTCAACCTCCGCGTGCAGCGGGACGCGGAGCCGTGGCCCGAAGAACCCGCGGAGCCGGGAAACCCGGTCGGCGAACTCGTCGCCGGCGTCAGCTCCTTCGGCATGGGCGGCAGCAACTGCCATGTGGTCCTGTCCGACTGGCACCCCCGCCCGCCGGTCCCCGCCGCACCGGCGGCGGCCCCGTCCGAAGTGCCGTGGCTGCTGTCCGCGCGCACCGACGCCGCCCTGCGCGACGCCGCCTCCCGGCTGGCGGGCAGCGGCGCGGTCGACGGTACGGCGGCGTCGGCCGCGGACGTCGCGTGGTCCCTCGCCTCGTCGCGCACGGGCTTCGAACGGCGCGCGGCCGTCGTGGCGGCCTCGCACGAGGACCTGCTCGCCGGTGTACGCGGACTCGCCGACGGCACCCCCGCTCCCGACGTCCTGCTGTCCGGCCCGGCGGCCCCGGGCGAGGCCGCCGTGGTCTTCTCGGGCGGGGCGCCGAAGACCGGCAGCGCGGGCGCGGTCCTCTCCGTCTTCCCGGTTTTCGCCGAGGCGCTCACGGAGGTGTGCGCGGCCTTCGACGAGGTGGCCGGCGAAGTCGCCGACATGCTCGGCCTGCCGGCGCGGGCGCGTACCCGACTCGGGCTGGAGGACGGCACGTTCGGCGCGAGGCTGCGCCGGGCCATGACCGCGCAGGCCGACGGCGCGGAGACCGGCACCCGGGAGCCGGAGCCGCGGGACGAGGGTCGGGACCAGGCCGGCGCCTTCGCGTTCGGCGTGTCTGCGTGGCGGCTGCTGACGTCGTGGGGACTGCGGCCGACGACGGTGGCCGGACACGCGGTGGGCGAGCTGACGGCCGCCCACGCGGCGGGCGTGTGGTCCCTGCGGGACGCGGCGCGCATGACGCTGGCACGCGGCTGGCTGAGCGGGACCTCACCGGCCGACGGGGCGCGGGCCTACCGCAGGGTGCTGTCGACGATCGAGTCCGCCGCCCCCCGGCTCACCGTGGCCTCGACGATGCTGGGCGGGACGGCGGAGCCCGCACTCCTCCGGGACCCCGCGCACTGGCTGCGGCAGGCGGGGGAGACCGGACCGCCCGCCGACGGCCTGGCGCTGGTGCGCGACAGCGGCCTGCCGGCCTTCGTGGAGGCGGGCCCCGACGCGGCCCTCACCGTCCTGGCCGCGCGCGGGGACGACACAGCCGCAACCGCTCTCGTCCCGCTGGTCGCGGAGACCGAGGACCGCGTGCCGGTCAGGTCGCTGGCGAGGCTGTGGGTGGCGGGCGCCGACATCGACTGGACCCCGCTGCTGGGCGGCGCCGGAGTGGTCGACCTGCCGACCTACCCCTTCCAGCGCCGCCGCCACTGGCTCGAAACGGAACCCGCGCCGACCGCCGCGGAAGCACCCGCCCCCGACGGCACGGGCACCGTCGCCGTACCCGCCGTACCCGCCGTACCCGCCGTGGACCCCGTGCACCCCGGGCGCGAGGCCGTGGCCGCGCTGAGCGCGCTCACCGGACCGAAACGGACGGCGGCCCTGCGCGCGTTCGTGTGCGAGCAGGCGGCCGCCGTCATGCGGGACACGGGACCGGTCGACCCGGCGCGCACGTTCAAGGATCTCGGCTTCGACTCCGTCATGATCGAGGAACTCGGCAGGATTCTCGCGGCGTGCACGGGACTGCCCGTCAGGGCGAGCACCGTCTTCGACCACCCCACGCCCCAGGCACTGGCAGCGCACATCGGCGCCGCGCTCACCGCCGCCGACCAGGAGACCGGCCCGCAGAACGGGGCCCCGGCGACCCGCACCCTCCCGAAGCCCGCCACCGGACTGGCCACCCGCTCGAAGACGCCGCACGGGACGACCACGGACCCGGACCACGACCACGACCACGACCACCCCGCGATGCCCGACGCTCCGCCGGACGACGGCACGACAGGCCCGGCGCACGAGCAGGAAGCGAGTCCGGCGCGTACCGACGACGAACCCGTGGCCGTGGTCGGCGTGGCCTGCCGCTACCCCGGGGGAGTCGCCTCGGCGGACGACCTGTGGCGTCTCGTCGCCGACGGCGAGGCGGTCCCGACGACCTGGCCCGCGGACCGCGGCTGGGCACCGCGCGGAACGGACAGGCGGGAAGGCGCCGCCGGTGGCGGATTCCTCGACGACGCGGGCGACTTCGACGCCGACTTCTTCGGGATCTCGCCGCGTGAGGCGCTGGCGATGGACCCGCAGCAGCGGCTGCTCCTCGAAACCTCCTGGGAAGCCCTCGAACAGGCCGGACTGGACCCCGACGGTCTGCGCAGCTCGGCCACGGGCGTCTACGTCGGCGCCACCACCCACGACTACGGCCCCCGCGCCGACCAGGCCCCCGACCACCTCGCGGGCCAGATCCTCACCGGCAGCACCCCCAGCGTGATCTCGGGCCGGGTGGCCTACACGTTCGGTTTCGAGGGTCCGGCGGTGACGGTGGACACGGCGTGCTCGTCGTCGCTGGTGGCGATCCACCTGGCGGGCCGGGCCCTGCGGTCGGGCGAGTGCGATCTCGCGCTGGCCGGCGGCGTGACCGTCATGGCGACCCCCGGCATGTTCCGTGAGTTCGAACGGCAAGGGGGCCTGGCACCCGACGGCCGGTGCAAGCCGTTCTCGGCGGACGCCGACGGCACGTCGTGGTCCGAGGGCGTGGGAGTCCTGGTCCTGGAGCGGCTGTCGGATGCCCGGCGCAACGGCCACCGGGTGCTCGCGGTCGTGCGGGGCAGCGCCGTCAACCAGGACGGTGCGTCGAACGGTCTGTCCGCGCCCAGTGGTTCCGCACAGCAACGCGTCATCCGGGCCGCGTTGGCGGACGCCGGGCTCGGCACCTCGGATGTGGACGTGGTGGAGGCGCACGGTACCGGGACGAGGCTCGGTGATCCGATCGA
>NZ_JBFBJX010000018.1:0-144896 GCF_040686295.1 Streptomyces sp. NPDC085944
AGTCTTTCTAGTGAGCGGTCTCGCCCCGCGGCCCGCCCCCCGCCCGCCGCGGGGGGGGGGGGCCGCCCCGCCGCCCGCCCCCCCCCACCGCCGTATCGCGTCGTCCTGCGCGTCAGGCCTTGCGGTGCCTGCCGCCGCGCGGGTCGGCCGGCTCCCCATCGGCCCCGGAGGGCGCCGGGACGGCTCCGCCGGCCTCCTGCTCGCGCCGTTCCCGCTCGGCCTTCTCCGCCTTCTCGGCCTCCTCCGACTTCTCCGCCGCCTCCATCTCCGCGAAGACGTCGATGGGGGCCGGCGCCTTGGCCAGGAAGACCCAGGTCAGCCAGACGGCGAGCAGGAAGGGCGGGATCTTCAGGGTGACCAGGACCCAGCCGAGCTGCTCGGTGTCCGCCCACCAGTACAGCGGGAAGAGGATCGCGGACTTGGCGAGCAGGATGAAGCCCCAGGCGTAGCTGGCCTTCGTGTACGCCTTCTTGCGGCCCGGGTTGCGGGTGCGCCAGGAGAGGTTCTCCTTGAAGACCGGGCCGAGGATCAGGCCGATCAGCGGTACCCCGGCCAGCGAGGTGACGATGTACGCCAGCGCCAGACCCAGGGTGTAGAGCATGCCCGGCAGATAGAAGTTCTTGGCGTTGTCGGTCATCATCGCGAAGACCACGCCGAAGGCGACGCCGAAGACCCCGCTGAACGCGTGCTTGACGGTGTCCTTCATCGCCAGCCGGACCACGACCAGCACGACGGACACGGCCAGGGCGGCGATCGCCGACATGTGCAGGTCGTTGTTGAGCGTGAAGATGGTGACGAAGAGCAGGCCCGGCAGCACCGTCTCGACCATGCCGCGCACGCCGCCGAACGCCTCGAACAACGCGGCCTCCGTCACCGCCCGGGCGTCGTCGGCCTCTGTCGTCTCTTCGGTCGGCTTGTCGAGCGACGTCACCGGCTACTCCCGTCCGAGGGGTCTCAGTTCGTATTTCGGGTTGAAGAGCACCCGGCGGCCGTGGCTCATCGAGATCCGGCCCGATGCGATGAGCTTGCGCCCCGGCTCTATGCCCACGATGGAGCGTCTGCCCAGCCACACCACGTCCAGAGCGGCGGAGCCGTCGAACAGCTCGGCCTCCAGGGCCGGAACGCCCGCACGCGGTCGCAGGGTGACCGTGCGCAAGGTACCAGTTACCGACACGACCTGCCGGTCCTGGCAGTCTCCGATGCGCGTGCAGCCGGTGGTGTCGGCGTCCTCGCGCAGTTCCTCCGACTCCAGGTCCTCCTGTGACGAGGAGAGCCGGTCGAACATGCGCCGGAACCGGCCCACCGGCTTGTCGGAACGCGGAGCAGCACTCATGTCTGAAGCGTACCGGGGCCCGCCGACAGCCATGCACCCCTCTCGGGACGGGATGGCGAGGCTCACTCCCCCCTCACCTCGCGTGCACACCGGCTCACTTCTCGAAGCGGTAGCCCATGCCCGGTTCGGTGATGAAGTGCCGCGGGTGCGCGGGGTCCGCCTCGAGCTTGCGGCGCAGCTGGGCCATATAGACCCGCAGGTAGTTCGTCTCCGTCCCGTACGACGGCCCCCACACCTCCTGCAGCAGCTGCTTCTGGCTCACCAGGCGCCCCGTGTTGCGCACCAGTACCTCCAGCAGATGCCACTCGGTGGGCGTCAGGCGTACGTCCTTCCCGCTCCGGTTGACCTTCTTCGCGGCCAGGTCGACGGTGAACTCCGCGGTGTCCACCACCACCTCGTCCTCGCCGCCCGGAACGGGTTCGGCCCGGCGGACGGCGGCCCGCAGCCGGGCCAGCAGCTCGTCCATGCCGAAGGGCTTGGTGACGTAGTCGTCGGCACCCGCGTCGAGCGCCTCGACCTTCTCGTCGGAGGAGTGCCGGGCGGAGAGCACCAGGATCGGCACCCGGGTCCAGCCGCGCAGCCCCTTGATCACCTCGACGCCGTCCATGTCGGGCAGGCCCAGGTCCAGCACCACCACGTCGGGGTGGCGGGCGGCGGCGAGCCGGAGGGCGGTGGCGCCGTCGTGGGCGGCGTCGACCTCGTAGTGGCGCGCCTTGAGGTTGATCACGAGGGCGCGCACGATCTGCGGTTCGTCGTCGATCACGAGGACGCGGGTCATCCGGCGGCCTGCCTTTCTGCGGTCGCGCCTTCCGCGGTCGCGAGGTCGGGGGTCGTCGCGGGGGAACCGGAGGAGCCCACCGCACGGAGGGTGAGGACCATGGTGAGGCCGCCGCCGGGGGTGTCCTCGGCGTTCAGTGTGCCGCCCATCGCCTCGGCGAAGCCGCGGGCCACGGCCAGACCGAGCCCCACCCCGGCCCCCCGCGGGGCGTCGCCGTAGCGCTGGAAGGGCTCGAAGATGCGGTCCTTGGCGTCGTCCGGCACGCCCGGCCCCCGGTCGACGACGCGCACCTCGACGCGGCCGGCGAGGGCGCTGGCGGCGACCAGGACGGTCCGGTCGTCGGGACTGTACTTGACGGCGTTCTCCACCAGGTTGGCCATCGCCCGCTCCAGGAGCCCGGCGTCCACGGCGACCATGGGCAGCGTCTCCGGGATGTCCAGCTCCGCGCTTCCCTCGGGCACCCCGCCGAGCGCCATCGGCACCACCTCGTCGACGTCGATCTCGCGGATCAGCGGGGTGACGGTGCCGGTCTGGAGGCGGGACATGTCGAGCAGGTTGCCCACGAGGTGGTCGAGCCGGTCGGCGCCCTCCTCGATGCCTTCGAGGAGCTCCGCCCGGTCCTCGTCCGACCAGGCCACGTCGTCCGACCTGAGGCTGGTCACCGACGCCTTGATGCCGGCCAGCGGGGTGCGCAGGTCGTGGCTGACGGCGGCCAGCAGCGCGGTGCGGATCCGGTTGCCCTCGGCCAGGGCGCGGGCCCGGTCGGCCTCCTCGCGCAGGCGGCGCCGGTCCAGGACGACGGCGGCCTGTGCGGCGAAGGCGGCAAGGACCCGGCGGTCCTCGGCGGGCAGCACGCGGCCGGTCAGCGCGAGGGCCATGTGGTCGCCGACGGGCATGTCCACGTCGGCGTCCTCCGGGCGGTCGACGGGCGGTCCCGACCCGGCGCGGCCGGCGCAGGTCCAGGGGGCCATGTCGCCCTCCCGCTCCAGGAGGGCCGCGGACTCCATGCCGAAGGTCTCGCGGACGCGTTCGAGGAGTGTCTCCAGGCTGGTCTCGCCGCGCAGCACGTCACCGGCCAGGAAGGACAGGATCTCCGACTCGGCGCGCAGCCGGGCGGCCTGGTGGGTGCGGCGGGCCGCGACGTCGACGACCGAGGCGACGGAGAGCGCCACGCCCACGAATATGGCGAGCGCAAGCATGTTCCTCGGGTCGGCGATGGTGATCCGGTTGACGGGCGGCGTGAAGAACCAGTTCAGCAACAGCGACCCGACCGCCGCCGAGGCCAGCGCCGGATACAGGCCGCCGAGCAGGGCCGCCGCGACGGTCAGCGCCAGGTAGAGCAGGACGTCGTTGGCGAGGCCGAGGTGGACGCTACTGAGCAGCAGTGTCAGCAGCACCGGCCCGCCCAGGCCCGCGAACCAGCCCCAGACGCTGCGGGAACGGCCGAGCCGCGCGCCCCTGGCCACCGGCAGCCCGCGCCCCTTGGCGACCTCTTCGTGGGTGACGATGTGGACGTCCAGGTCGGGTCCGGACTCGCGGGCGACGGTGGCGCCGACGCCGGGGCCGAAGACGTACTGCCAGGCCTTGCGGCGCGAGGAGCCCAGGACGATCTGGGTGGCGTTGACGCCGCGGGCGAAGTCGAGCAGAGCGGCCGGTATGTCGTCGCCGAGGACGTGGTGGAAGGTGCCGCCGAGGTCCTCCACCAGGGTGCGCTGGACCGCCAGCTCCTTCGGAGAGGCGGAGGTCAGCCCGTCGCTGCGGGCTATGTACGCGGCCAGCACCTCCCCGCCGGCGCCCTTCTCGGCGAGGCGCGCGGCCCGGCGTATCAGCGTCCGGCCCTCGGGGCCGCCGGTCAGGCCGACCACGATGCGCTCGCGCGAGCCCCAGATCCTCGAGACGCGGTGCTCGCTGCGGTACTGCTGGAGGTACTCGTCGACCCGGTCGGCGACCCACAGCAGCGCCAGCTCGCGCAGGGCGGTGAGGTTGCCGGGGCGGAAGTAGTTGGACAGGGCGGCGTCGACCTTGTCCGGCTGGTAGATGTTGCCGTGGGCCATGCGCCGGCGCAGTGCCTGCGGCGACATGTCGACCAGTTCGATCTGGTCCGCCCGCCGCACCACCTCGTCGGGCACCGTCTCCCGCTGCCGTACTCCGGTGATCGACTCCACGACGTCGCCGAGCGACTCCAGGTGCTGGATGTTGACGGTGGACACGACGTCGATCCCGGCGGCGAGGAGTTCCTCGACGTCCTGCCACCGCTTGGCGTTGCGCACGCCGGGGACGTTGGTGTGGGCCAGTTCGTCCACCAGGGCCACCCGGGGTGCGCGGGCCAGGACCGCGTCCAGGTCCAGCTCGCTGAAGTCCGCGCCCCGGTACGCGACCTCCCGGCGCGGGACCTGCTCCAGGCCGCGCAGCATCACCTCGGTACGGGCCCTGCCGTGGTGCTCGACGAACGCCACCACGCAGTCGGTGCCCCGTTCGACGCGGCGGTGCGCCTCGGACAGCATGGCGTACGTCTTGCCGACGCCCGGCGCCGCGCCGAGGTAGATCCGTAGCTTGCCGCGTCCCATGGCCTCATTGTCTTCCGGTCACCGCTGAGTGCGCAGCGTCGACCCTACGACCCACAACCACGGCAAAAGGGGCGGGGGTGTGGATGCCGGTCGTCCTTGACGCAACCCTGACGGCCGCCCGCTCCCGGCGGCGTCACTGCTCGACGATCTCCCCGTCGCGCAGCTCCAGCACCCGGTCGGCGAGGTCGAGCAGGGTGGCGTCGTGGGTGGCGACCAGGGCCGTGACCTGCTCGCTGCGTACGACGGCACGCAGCAGCTCCATCACGGAGTGCCCGGTCTCCGCGTCCAGCTGACCGGTGGGCTCGTCGGCGATCAGCAGCGCGGGGTCGTTGGCGAGGGCGCGGGCGATGGCGACCCGCTGTTGCTGGCCGCCGGACAGCTCACCGGGGCGCTGGGCGGCGTGGTCGGAGAGGCCGACGAGGGCGAGCAGCAGCTCGACGCGCTCGTCCCGCTCGCGCGGCGCGGCCCGGCGCAGCCGCATCGGTACGCCGACGTTCTCGGCGGCGGTGAGGATCGGTACGAGCCCGAAGGACTGGAAGACGAAGCCGACCCGGTCCCGGCGCAGCGCGAGCAGTCCGCCCTCGTCCAGCTCGGCGAGGTCCCGGCCGTCGACCTCGACCCGGCCGGCGTCCGGCGTGTCGAGGCCGCCGACGATGTTGAGCAGTGTGGTCTTCCCGGAGCCCGACCTCCCCTTGAGGGCGACCAGCTCCCCGCGCGGCACGTCGAAGGAGACGCCGCGCAGCGCGTGCACGGCGGCGCTGTCGCGACCGTAGGACTTGTGTACGTCCTCGACGCGCACCATGGTCCCGGTGGCCACCTGGCTCATCTCGCGCCCTCCCCCGCCGTACGCCGTGAAACCGGGCGCCAGTATCACCTGCGGAGGAGGACGGGTTCAACGGCCGGGACCGGATCGCTCGCGGCAGCGCCCCGCCGGCGACGCCCGCGGGCGTCCGCAGGGCCCCTCGCCGCCGGTCCCTCTTCCGCACGCCCGGGCCGGACGAGCGCGTGCCCGCCCCGACGCGGACGGCCGCACCCCCTACGAGGGCGCGGCCGTCGTGGCTCGCGTACGACGGAAAGCCGTACCAGGTCTTTGCCTAACGCACCTCGGTGATCTCCGGGCCGCGCTGGAGCTGGCCCATGCCGCCGGCGAAGCGGGAGCCCTCCTCCTGCTGGACGCCCTCGGGGACCATCTGGGCGTCGTTCGGCAGCTTGAGGACGATCGGGTCGCGCGGGGCCATCGGGCCCTCACCGCGGACGACGACCGTGTCCCGGAAGATCTGCTCCAGCAGACCGGCGGCCTGCGGCTGCACCGCGCCCTGGCCCGAGATCACACCGCGCAGGAACCAGCGGGGTCCGTCCACACCGACGAACCGCACGACCTGGAAGCCGCTGGTGCCGTCCGGCAGCTGCACCGGGACCTGGGCCCGCAGCTCCCAGCCCAGGGGGCCCTCGACCTCGTCGATGATGCCGCCCTGCTGGGTGATGCCGGAGCCGATCTCCTCGCGCACCTCCGCCCAGATGCCCTCGCGCTTGGGGGCGGCGAAGCCCTGGAGCTGGATGGCGCTGTCGCGCAGTACGACGGTGGCGGCGACGATCGCGTCACCGGCGACCTCCACCCGCAGTTCCATGCCGTCGACCCCGGGGACGAACAGGCCGCCCAGGTCCACCCGTCCCTCGGCCGGGTCGCGGACCTCGCTGCTGTCCCAGGGCCCGTCGGGGCGCGGCTCGGGCTCGAGCCGCACGCGCTCACGCTCTTCGTCCGCCCCGGTGTCGACGCTGTCGACGACCTGCTCGGTCTCGCCGGCCGCGTCCTCGGCGGCGTCATTCTTCTTGCGACGTCCGAACACGTCACTGTCCTTCCCGGTCGGATACGACCGAAGCGTATCGATTCCCACCCGTCGGGCCGCCCTCGGCGACCTGACCGCTTGTGCCGCTTGCACGGTCCAACCCGGCGTGGCCGCCGGTGGACCCGAAGCCCCCCTCGGCCCGCGTCGAGTCGGGAAGCTCCGCGACCTGACGGAAGCGGACCCTCTCGACCTGCTGGACGACCAGTTGGGCAATCCGGTCGAAGCGCTCGAACCGCACGCTTTCGCGCGGGTCGAGATTCACCACGATCACCTTGATCTCCCCACGGTACCCGGCATCAATCGTCCCCGGGGCATTCACGAGGGCGACACCGCAGCGGGCGGCCAGACCGGAACGCGGGTGCACGAAGGCCGCGTACCCCTCGGGGAGCGCCACAGACACACCCGTGGGCAGAACGGCGCGTTCGCCGGGCGCCAGTTCGCAGCCGAGGGTGGTGCGCAGGTCGGCTCCCGCGTCGCCGGGCTGCGCGTACTCCGGCAGCGGCACGTCGGGGTCGACGCGGCGGATCAGCACCTCGAGGTCGGCACGGCTCACGGGTTCACCTCGAAGGCGCGGGCGCGGCGGAGCTGGTCGGGGTCGTCCATGGCGGCGCGGATCTCCTCCTCGCGGCCGTTGTGGACGAAGTGCTCGACCTTGACCTCGATGAAGAGGGCGTCGGCGCGGACGGCCACCGGGCCGTCGGGCCCGCCGATCCGGCCGGTGGCGGTGGAGTAGATCTTCCGGCCGGCCACCGCGGTGACCTCGGCCTCCAGGTAGAGCGTCGTGTCGACGGGCACCGGCCGCAGGAAGTCGGTCTCGAGCCGACCGGTCACCGCGATGGTGCGCAGCAGCCAGTTCAGCGAGCCCAGCGTCTCGTCCAGGGCGGTGGCCAGCACGCCGCCGTGCGCCAGACCGGGTGCGCCCTGGTGGGCGGGGCGGACGACGAACTCGGCGGTGATCGACACGCCTTCGCCCGCCCGTGCCTGGAGGTGCAGCCCGTGGGGCTGGTCGCCGCCGCAGCCGAAGCACTGGCCGTAGTGGGCGCCGAGCAGCTCGCCGGGGGCGGGCGCGTCGGGGTGCCGTACGGGTTTCACGGCGTCGGCGGGGGGCTGAAGACCTGGGGAAGTACCACTCACAGGCGCAGACCTTACCCGTGCGTCGGCCGAACACCGATCCCGTGCCAAGCTTGGTTCATGCAGCTCTCCACGGCCCCGTACGAAGAACGCCTCACAGCGCCCCGCTCCTGGTGGCTCGTCTCCTTCCTGGTGGGGCTGGCGTTCGCGCTGATCCTGCTGCCCTTCGGCACGCTGCCGATGCTGGGCGGTCTGGCGGGCGGCACGGCGGTGGCGGCGGTGGCGGCCAGTTCGTACGGCGCGGTCCGCATCCGCGTCGTGGGCGACTCGCTGATCGCGGGCGAGGCACGGGTGCCGGTGTCGGCGCTGGGCGAGGCGGAGATCCTCGACCCGGAGGAGGCCCGCGCCTGGCGCACGTACAAGGCCGACACCCGGGCGTTCCTGCTGCTGCGCGCCTACATCCCGCGTGCCGTGCGCGTGGTGGTCACGGATCCGGAGGATCCGACTCCGTACCTGTACCTGTCGACGCGCGAGCCGGAGCGGCTGATCGAGGCCCTGACGGCGGCGAAGGCGACTGCGGCGTAGCGCCTGTCCGGCTGGTCCGCGGCGGGAGCCGCCCGGACGGGACCGCGCACGCGCGCGTGGCCGCGGTCGGAGCCGTCAGCCGCCGTCTTTGCCGAAGTTTTCCCTGTGGCCGCCGGGGCCGACGCCCCTGTGCAGGCCGTTGGTGATCGCGCCCATGTCCAGGGCGTCCCGCGGCCGTTCCAGCGCGGGGAGTTCCTCCAGGGCGCTCCAGGCGACCTGGTGCTTGCGCAGGTCGGCGCGGATTCTCGCGGCCAGTTTTCTGGTGTCGCGGCGGTTCATGACGGCGCCCACGGCCGCGCCCACCATGAACGGCATCAGGTTCGGCAGGTTGCGCACCATCCGCTTCATGATCTGCTGGCGCAGCTGGCGCTTCATGTGGCTGTTCATCGCCGCGCCCAGGGTCGACGGCTTGGACACGTCGACGCCGCGTTCGTCGGACCACGAGTTCAGGTACGCGGTGCTGCGCTGCGCGAGGCCGCCGGGCGGGCGCACGCCGTAGACCTCGTGGAGTTCGGCGATCAGCTTGAGCTCGATCGCCGCGACGCCGGTGATCTCGGCGGCCAGTTCGGTGGGCATCGCGGGCGGTACCGGCAGCATCGCCGCCGCTCCGATGCCGGCCCCCACGGTCGCCGTGCCCTTGGCCGCGCCGGCCACGAGCCGGTCGGCGAGCCCCTCCGGACCGAGGCCGGGGAACTGCCTGCGCAGCGTCGCGAGGTCGCGTACGGGCACGCGTGGCGCGAGGTCGATGATCCGGTCGGCGAGGTGTCCCAGCGCCGCTCTGGCGCGAGCGCCGCCGTTGCGGACGCCCTGGTCGGCCTTCTCCCGGAACGCCGCCGCCCGGCGCCGGGCAGCGGCTGCCGGAGGCTGCGTGGTCGCCGGGAGGTCACTCCGGTCGGCCACTGGCTCGAGCGGGGCCTTCCCCATGTCGGTCGGGCCCCGCTCGTCGTCACGCGCGCTGTACGGGCCGTCGGACGGCCCTTGGTCCGCTCCTCCTCGCCAGGAGAAACGGCGCTTCCAGGGAGGGGTCGAGCCGGTGGTCACGGCCGACCCCGCCTCAGTCGCAGTCGCGGCAGATCGGCTGGCCGTTCTTCTCCCGGGCCAGCTGGCTGCGGTGGTGCACCAGGAAGCAGCTCATGCAGGTGAACTCGTCCTGCTGCTTCGGCAGCACGCGGACGGCCAGTTCCTCGTTCGAGAGGTCGGCGCCGGGAAGTTCGAGGCCTTCCGCGGCCTCGAACTCGTCGACGTCGACGGCCGAGGCGGACTTGTCGTTCCGCCGGGCCTTCAGCTCTTCGAGGCTGTCCGAATCGACGTCGTCGTCGGTCTTGCGTGGAGTGTCGTAATCGGTTGCCATGGTCGCTCTCCCCCTCTGGGTGTCTGCGGTGTCTTCAGCGCACGTAACGCGTGAGAGGCCGGACTTGTGCCCGACCCGAGGCGGAGATTTTGCCTCACATCAAGGTCTGTTACTCAATCGACACCCAACCGGACCTCGCATGAGTGATCGGCTTGGATGGCGATGGGGACCGTACACGGTCCGAATGCCGCACTTCAAAGGCGTCCCACCGTGTACTTCCCGTGATCTGGACCCTCGAAAACCGGGATTTTCCCGGCTTTCCGACAGGGTGCATGATCACGGAGAGTAGAGGCCGGGCAAGTCCCCGTTGTGATCGATCACACATGCGACTCCCGGGCCGACGACCTCGAAATTCCGCTCAAAGCGAACATCCTCGGATCTCGGTGAGGTGTCGGGGTCATGATCTCAGACGGGCAGTGTCACGCGCATCACGAGCCCCCCTCCCTCGCGCGGCTGGGCGTAGATGTGCCCGCCGTGCGCCCGGGCCACGGACCGCGCGATGGACAGTCCGAGCCCGACGCCCTTGTCGCTGCCCGTGCGCTCGGTGCGCAGCCGCCGGAACGGCTCGAAGAGGTTGTCCACCTCGTACGCCGGTACGACCGGGCCCGTGTTGGTGACCACCAGGACCGCCTGTCCGCCCTCCACGGCCGTGGTGACCTCCACCCAACCCCCTTCGGCCACGTTGTAGCGCACGGCGTTCTGGACGAGGTTCAGGGCGATGCGCTCCAGCAGGACGCCGTTGCCCTGGACCACCGCGGCCTCCCGGATGCCGCGGATCTCCACGCCCTTGGTCTCGGCCTCGGCGTGCACCTGGTCGATGGCCTGGCCGGCCACCTCGGCGAGGTCCACGGGTTTGCGCTCGACGATCTGATTGTCGCTGCGGGCCAGCAGCAGCAGCCCCTCGACCAGCTGCTCGCTGCGCTCGTTGGTCGCCAGCAGCGTCTTGCCGAGCTGCTGGAGCTCCACCGGGGCGCCCGGGTCGGACAGGTGCACCTCCAGGAGGGTGCGATTGATCGCCAGGGGCGTGCGCAGTTCGTGGGAGGCGTTGCCGACGAAGCGCTGCTGGGCGGTGAAGGCCCGCTGCAGCCGCTCCAGCATGTCGTCGAAGGTGTCCGCCAGCTCCTTCAGCTCGTCGTCCGGGCCGTCCAGCTCGATCCGCCGGGACAGGTCCGAGCCCGCCACCGCGCGCGCGGTGCGGGTGATCCGGCCCAGCGGGGACAGGACGCGGCCGGCCATGGCGTAGCCGAAGGCGAAGGCGATCACGGCGAGGCCGAGCAGCGCCAGCAGGGAGCGGCTGAGCAGGTTGTCCAGGGCCACCTTGCGCTGGTGGTCCATGCAGTCGCTGATCGCCGCGTTGAAGTCGGACAGCGACAGACCGCCGTTGTCGACCACGGGGCACGTGCTGCTGGAGACCTTGAGGTCGGTGAAGTCGACGATCTTGTACAGCGGTTCGTTCCCGGTGCGCACCGCCTGGGCGGCGAGCAGGTAGATGATCGACAGCAGCAGGATGCCGGCGATCAGGAACATGCCGCCGTACAGCAGCGTGAGCCTTATCCGGATGGTGGGCCGCAGCCACGGCAGGGGCGTGACCGAGCGCGGGTCCCACGTGGGCTTGGGGGGCGCCCCGGGGGGCGCGGGTGTCGTCGCCACGGCCGGTCAGATCCGGTAGCCGGAGCCGGGGACGGTGACGATGACGGGCGGCTCGCCCAGCTTGCGGCGCAGGGTCATGACGGTCACGCGCACGACGTTGGTGAACGGGTCGGTGTTCTCGTCCCAGGCCTTCTCCAGCAGCTGCTCGGCGGAGACCACGGCGCCCTCGCTGCGCATCAGAACCTCGAGCACGGCGAACTCCTTGGGCGCGAGCTGCACCTCCTTGCCGTCGCGGAAGACCTCGCGGCGGTTCGGGTCGAGCTTGATCCCGGAACGCTCCAGGACGGGCGGCAGGGGCACGCTGGTGCGCCGGCCCAGGGCACGCACGCGGGCGATCAGCTCGCTGAACGCGAACGGCTTGGGCAGGTAGTCGTCGGCACCGATCTCCAGGCCCTCGACCCGGTCGCTGACGTCGCCGGAGGCCGTGAGCATGAGCACGCGCGTGGGCATGCCCAGCTCGACGATCTTGCGGCACACGTCGTCGCCGTGCACGAGGGGGAGGTCGCGGTCGAGGACGACCACGTCGTAGTCGTTGACGCCGATGCGCTCCAGGGCGGCCGCACCGTCGTACACGACGTCGACGGCCATGGCCTCCCGGCGCAGTCCGGTGGCCACCGCATCGGCGAGCAGTTGCTCGTCCTCGACGACGAGTACGCGCACGTCGCTTGTCCTTCCTGTGTCCACCCGCGTAGCGCTTGTCGGGCGCACGAGGGCAGGGGGCTGGTGGGTGTGTTGCCTCCATCCTGCCCTTTTCGGCCATAAGTCGGCTGTAAGCCGGGTGAGGGGCCGGTGACGAAGAACGGTGCGGAAAGGCCGCGGAAACGGGAATGCGAGATTTTCTCGCGCGGTTGAGGTTTCCGCGAAGGGGAGCCGGGGGAGGACGGCTTTACATCCCGCGATCACGCTCTGCCTGTACCACGTTACCGCGCGGTACGTCGCGGTCCGCTTCCGCAGAGCGGGCGTGGGTGTCCGGCACCGTCGCCGCCCGGCCGGGCAGCGCTGGGCACTCCACCGGAGACGTGATCGCCCCTTCCGATCGGCACACCCCCGTGCCAACGACCCACGACCCAGGACGAGGGGGCGCAGCATGGACGCTTTCACCGCAGGACTTCTGCAGCGCATAAAGACGACCGAGACCGACCTCTCCCGGGCCCGCGACGAGGGCGACGAGTTCCTTGTCGAGGTGGAGCTGGGCGAGCTCGACGATCTGCGCCGTCTCGCTGCCGAGCACGGTGTGGAAGTCAGCGCGACCAACGCCTGACCGGCCCGCGGAGACAAGGCCCCGGCGAGATCCAGCGCCGGGGCTTCGTCGTGTGCGGCGCCGTCCGGCGGTGCGGTGACCGTCCCGGCCGGTCGGTCAGGACGGCGACCGGGGCGCGCCGAGTGGGTGGCCGCGCCGGGGTGGGCGGTCCGGACACACGCGCACGGCACGTCGGCAGGCGGGCCGCTCCGCAGGCCCCGCCCGTGCACGCACAGCGGACCGGCACACGCCCCACGGCGTCGACGCGGCGCCCTCCCCCGACGGGAACGCACCCGCTCGACCGCCGGCGGACAGATGCTCCGCAGACCCGCCCGCACACGCACCGAGGACCGGCGCCCACGCCCCGCGGCACGGGCACGATGCCCTCCCCCGCGCCGGGGACACCCTCGATCCGTCCGGCCGCCGGAGACCTATGCCCCGAAGTCCGTCAGGAGCCGCTGGAGGGGCTCGAAGACGGCCGGGGTGGCGGCGATGGTGAGGGCGCCGCTGGGGCGCTCACCGGGGCGTCCGCCGGTCACCGCGCCCGCCTCCCGGGCGATCAGGTCGCCCGCCGCGAGGTCCCAGGGGTGCAGACCACGCTCGTAGTAGCCGTCCAGGCGCCCCGCGGCCACGTCGCACAGGTCGATCGCGGCCGAGCCGCCGCGCCGGATGTCGCGGACCAGCGGGATCAGCCGCCGCGCGATCTCCGCCTGCTCCGCGCGGACGTCGGCGACGTAGTTGAAGCCGGTGGAGACCAGCGCCTGGTCCAGCGGGGCGGCGGACCGGCAGGTGAGCCTGCGTTCG
This sequence comes from Streptomyces sp. NPDC085944, assembly GCF_040686295.1. Lineage (NCBI taxonomy): Bacteria > Bacillati > Actinomycetota > Actinomycetes > Kitasatosporales > Streptomycetaceae > Streptomyces > Streptomyces sp. NPDC085944. Next base: position 13,227 of record NZ_JBFBJX010000018.1, read on the forward strand.
CCCTCCCAGGCGCCCGTCGCCCAGGCACCGCCGCCCAGCACCGCCCGGTACGTCTCGCCCCGCATCGGGGCCACGACCACGCCGGCCACCCGCTCGCCGTCCTGCTCGGCGCAGACGGAGACGGCCCAGGTGGGCAGGCCGTAGAGGTAGTTCACCGTGCCGTCGAGGGGGTCGATGACCCACCGGACGCCGCTGGTGCCCTCCGTGGCGGCGCCCTCCTCACCGAGGAAACCGTCGTCGGGGCGACGGTCGGCGATCAGCCCGGTGATCAGCTTCTCCGCCGCGATGTCCATCTCGGTGACCACGTCGATCGGACTGGACTTGGTGGCAGCGACCGCGAGGTCGGCCGGACGGCCGTCCCGCAGCAGCTCGCCCGCGCGGTGGGCGGCCTCCTGGGCGATCTTCAGCAGGTCGGCACGGAGCGGGTCGGGCGTCACGTCGGTCACGGGGCTCCTCACGCGTAGGGGCTGTCGGCGCCCGCGGCGGCGGGCCGGGGGGCACGGGCGGGGCAGCAGCCGACCGGGCACAGGTTGTGGCTCGCGCCGAGCGTGCCGAGGGCACACGGCGTGACCTCCTGCCCGCGCTCGTCGCCCGCGCGCTCCAGGACCAGGTCGCGAACGGCGGCGGCGAACCGCGGGTCGGCGCCCACCGTGGCCGAGCGGCGCACCGGCAGCCCCAGCTCTGCGGCCTTGGCGGTGGCCTCCGTGTCGAGGTCGTACAGGACCTCCATGTGGTCGGAGACGAACCCGATGGGGGCCATGACCACGGCCGGGACACCGGCCGCGTGCCGCTCTTCCAGGTGGTCGCAGATGTCGGGCTCCAGCCACGGGATGTGCGGCGCGCCCGAGCGCGACTGGTACACAAGCTGCCAGGGATGGTCGACACCGGTGCGCTCGCGCACCGCGTCGGCGATCAACTGCGCCACGTCCAGGTGCTGGCGTACGTACGCCCCGCCGTCGCCGTGCTCCTCGACCGGTCCGGAGGTGTCGGCGGCGGAGTTCGGGATCGAGTGGGTGCAGAACGCGAGGTGCGCGCCCTCCCGGACCTCCTCGGGCAGCTCGGCGAGGGAGCGGACGACCCCGTCGACCATGGGCTCGACGAAGCCGGGGTGGTTGAAGTAGTGCCGGAGCTTGTCGATCTTCGGCAGCTCCAGGCCCTCCGCCTCCAGGGCGGCGAGCGCGTCCGCGAGGTTCTCGCGGTACTGGCGGCAGCCCGAGTACGAGGCGTAGGCGCTCGTGGCGAGGACCAGGATGCGGCGGCGGCCGTCGCGGACCATCTCGCGCAGGGTGTCCGTCAGGTACGGCGCCCAGTTGCGGTTGCCCCAGTAGACCGGCAGGTCCAGGCCGTGCTCGGCGAAGTCCTTGCGGAGGGCGTCGAGCAGGGCGCGGTTCTGGTCGTTGATGGGGCTGACCCCGCCGAAGAGGAAGTAGTGCTGGCCGACTTCCTTGAGGCGTTCCTTGGGGATGCCGCGGCCCCGCGTCACGTTCTCCAGGAACGGGACCACGTCGTCCGGGCCCTCCGGGCCGCCGAACGAGAGCAGGAGCAGGGCGTCGTAGGGGCTGGCATCGAGCACGTCTGGCATGCCCCGATCCTGCCACCCGGCACTGACAGCGGGGAAACGGTGGGGTACCGACCGTGCGTGTCACCAGGTCCCGGGGGTGTCTTCGGGCGCGGTGACGAGTAATCTGTATCGACCGCGTTCGCGCCTTACGAAGCCGTCGCCCTGCCGTCACTGAGCCGCTTCGGAGACCTCGTTGGCCAGTCCCTACCGCGCCCTGTTCGCCGTCCCCGGCACCAAGGGCTTCTCCGCCGCGGGCTTCCTCGGCCGGATGCCGTTGTCGATGATGGGCATCGGCGTGGTGACGATGATCTCCCAGCTCACGGGGCGGTACGGACTGGCCGGGGCCCTGTCGGCGACCATCGCGCTCGCCGCAGCCGTGGCGGGACCCCAGGTCTCCCGCCTGGTGGACCGGTACGGGCAGCGCAGGGTGCTGCGCCCGGCGACCCTGGTGTCGCTGACCGCGGCGGCGCTGCTGCTGGCGGCCGCGTACTTCGAGTGGCCGGACTGGGTGCTGTTCGTCGCCTGCGTCGGCATCGGCTGCGTGCCGAGCCTCGGCGCGATGGTCCGGGCCCGCTGGGCGGCCCTGTACCGGGGCACGCCGCAGCTGCACACCGCGTACTCCTTCGAGTCCGTGGTGGACGAGATCTGCTTCATCCTCGGCCCGATCGTCTCCATCGGCCTGTCCACGGCCTGGTTCCCGCAGGCCGGGCCGCTGCTCGCCGCCTGCTTCCTGGCGACGGGCGTCTTCTGGCTGACCTCGCAGCGCGCCACCGAGCCGGAACCGCACCCGCGCGAGCACAAGGGCGGCGGCACCGCACTGCGCTCCCGGGGCCTGCGGGTCCTGGTCGGCACGTTCGCGGCCACGGGAACGATCTTCGGCGCCATCGACGTGGTCACCGTGGCGTTCGCCGAGGAGGAGGGACACAAGGCCGCCGCCAGCCTCGTCCTCGCCCTCTACGCGGCGGGATCGTGCACGGCGGCCATGGTCTTCGGCCTGCTGCGCTTCGCGGGACCGCCGGAACGCCGCTGGCTCCTGGGCGTGTGTGCGATGGCCGTGAGTATGATCCCCCTCCTACTGGTCGGAAACTTGCCGTTCCTGGCCGTGGCGCTGTTCGTTGCGGGCCTGTCCATCGCTCCCACGATGATCACGACGATGTCCCTCATCGAAGAGCACGTACCACGCACGCAGCTCACCGAGGGCATGACCTGGGTGAGCACCGGACTCGCGGTCGGGGTCGCGCTCGGCTCCTCCGCGGGCGGCTGGGTGATCGACGCCTCCGGGGCGCGTGCCGGGTACGGGGTTCCGGCGGTGGCCGGGGCCGTCGCGGTCGCGGTCGGTTTCCTCGGGTACCGCCGGCTCAAGCGGCCGGAACCGCGTCGGGGAGGGACCGTTGAGCAGCACACGCACGGCGAGCGGCAGGGCGAGCGGGCGGCCGAAGGGCCGGAACGGCACATGGCGTAACTGGGGCGGCAACATCACGGCGCGCCCCGCGCGGGAGGTCGCTCCCGCCTCGGTAGACGAACTGGCCGGCGCCGTGCGCAGGGCGGCCGAGGACGGGCTGCGGGTCAAGGCGGTCGGCACGGGGCACTCGTTCACGTCGATAGCCGCGACGGACGGTGTGTTGATCCGCCCTCAACTGTTGACGGGCATCCGCGGCATCGATCGCGACGCCATGACGGTCACGGTCGAGGCCGGAACCCCGCTCAAGAGGCTCAACCTGGCGCTCGCGCGGGAGGGTCTGTCGCTCACGAACATGGGCGACATCATGGAGCAGACCGTCTCGGGCGCCATCAGCACCGGCACCCACGGCACCGGCCGCGACTCGGCCTCGATCGCCGCCCAGATCCGCGGCCTGGAGCTGGTCACGGCCGACGGCTCGGTGCTGACCTGCTCCGCGGACGAGAACCCCGAGGTGTTCGCCGCCGCGCGGATCGGCCTCGGGGCACTGGGCGTCGTCACCGCGATCACCCTCGCCGTGGAGCCGATCTTCCTGCTGACGGCCCGCGAGGAGCCGATGCCGTTCGACCGGGTCCTGTCCGACTTCGACGCGCTGTGGTCCGAGAACGAGCACTTCGAGTTCTACTGGTTCCCGCACACCAACAGCACCAACACCAAGCGCAACAACCGCAGCGCCGGTCCGGAGCAGCCGGTGGGCCGGTTCCAGGGCTGGATGGACGACGAGTTCCTCTCCAACGGCGTCTTCCAGGCGGCGAACTGGGTCGGCCGCGCGGCGCCCGCCACCATCCCGTCGATCGCCCGGATCTCCAGCAGGGCACTCTCGGCGCGGACGTACACGGACACTCCCTACAAGGTCTTCACATCACCGCGCCGGGTGCGGTTCGTGGAGATGGAGTACGCCGTTCCGCGCGAGGCCGTCGTCGAGACGCTGCGCGAACTGAGGGCCATGGTCGACCGTTCGCGGCTGCGGATCAGCTTCCCGGTCGAGGTGCGCACGGCCCCGGCCGACGACATCACGCTGTCCACCGCCTCGGGGCGCGACAGCGCGTACATCGCCGTCCACATGTTCCGGGGCACGCCCTATCAGGCGTACTTCACCGCCGCCGAGCGCATTTTCACGGCGCACGAGGGCCGGCCGCACTGGGGCAAGGTCCACACCCGGGACGCCGAGTACTTCTCCCGGGTGTATCCGCGCTTCGGCGAGTTCACGGCGCTGCGGGACCGTCTTGACCCTGGCCGGCTGTTCCTGAACGACTACCTGCGCCGGGTTCTGGGGCCGTAGCCGAGGCGTCCGGGCCGGGGGTACCGGTGTCGTCCCCGGCGCCCTCGTCGCCGGTGGCGTCCGGGGTGGGCGTCGGGCCGGCCGTCGTACCGCCGCCCTCCGCGGAACCGCCCTCGGGCGACGGACTCTCGCCGGCCCCGTCCGGGCTCCCGGAAGGGGTGGAGGCCGGTGCGTCGTTCCCCGTACCGGAGTCCTTCGCGTCATCCGGGTCACCGGAGCCGCCCGAGCCCCCGCCGTCCCGCACGCCCTCGGAGCCGCCGGACTCCCCCGAGGGGGAGGCGGACTTGTCGTGACCGGTGAAGGCGCTGCCGACGGTGGTGCTGTGTCCGCCGCTCAGGTTCTGGCCGGAGGCGACCTCGTACACGGTGATCCCGGCCATCGTGACGCCGAAGACGAGGGCCGCCGCGACCAGCGGGCGGCGCCGGCCCCTGGTCCGCGCGCGGTAGACGGTGCCCTCGGTGAAGTCGCCCGCGGCAGAGGCGGAACCCGGGCCCGGGACCGCGGCCGGGACCGGCACGGTCCTGCCGCCGATCCGCACGGCGGCGACGGTGCGCTTCACCCGGATCTGCTCCCCGGTGCGCTTGAAGAAGTGCTGGAGCACCGAGCCCCCGCAGGTGGCCACGACGCTGATCAGACCGGCGCCGGCGATCGTGCCGTAGACGCCGAAGGAGGAGGCGAGTTTGGCGGCCACCACCGCGGCCAGGGCGCTGCTCGCGACCTGGGGGACGCTCAGGTCGATTCGCTTGGACTCCCCCTTCGCTTGCATGTCCGCATCACCCGCACCATCGGACCTTTCACGCATCGTCGGACCTTGCCTTCCTTTCCCGTACGGGAGCGATCAACTGCACGAGAAAGGGACGTGCGGCCGAAACCATTAGTTCCGTTTCTGGTGATTGCGTGAAGTACGCCACGTCCAAGATCGCGGAAATCCGGCCGTGGACGGCCAAGGAGCACCTCTTGCCAGAAGTTGGGCGGCGTGCCAATCCACGCACGTGGCCCGAATGGAGTACTGTTGCGAGCCCTGGAGCCGGTCTCCCGACGAGGGGTCCGGCACCGCGAAGGACCGCCACGAGGGGGACAGTTGCACAGGGTGACGGAGTTGGTCACTTAGCGTTGCGAACAGGTAACCGTGCCATAACGGCGATCCAGGGCCCGCGCCCGACACGCCGGGCAACTCGGCAAGGTTGTGGCAGGCTGCACCCGGGCAGGCCACACTCGACAGAGCGGAAGCAGCGACGCACGTGACGTCGGCAGGCACCACCCGGGAGGTCCCCATGCCCGAACTGCGTGTCGTGGCCGTCTCGAATGACGGCACACGGCTGGTGCTGAAGGCTGCGGACAGCACGGAGTACACGCTTCCGATCGACGAGCGGCTCCGGGCCGCCGTGCGCGGCGACCGTCCCCGCCTCGGCCAGATCGAGATCGAGGTGGAGAGCCATCTCCGCCCCCGCGACATCCAGGCGCGTATACGAGCCGGCGCGACCGCGGAAGAGGTCGCGCAGATGGCCGGCATCCCCGTCGACCGCGTACGGCGCTTCGAGGGTCCCGTGCTGGCCGAGCGCGCCTTCATGGCGGAGCGGGCCCGCAAGACCCCCGTCCGCCGCCCCGGCGAGAACTCCGGACCGCCCCTCGGCGAGGCCGTCCAGGAACGGCTGCTGCTGCGCGGCGCCGACAAGGACACCGTCCAGTGGGACTCCTGGCGCCGCGACGACGGCACCTGGGAAGTCCTGCTGGTCTACCTGGTCGCGGGCGAACCGCACTCGGCGAGCTGGACGTACGACCCGCCGCGGCGCCTCGTCCAGGCCGTCGACGCGGAGGCGCGCGCGCTGATCGGCGAGTCCGACGACCTCGCCGCGCCCGAGCCCAGCTTCCCGTTCGTGCCGCGCATCGCCCGGCTGCCGCGCGACCGGCCGCTCGACCGCACTCTCGACCGGGAGCAGCGGGAGCGTCCGAGCCTGCCCCCGCCGCCGGCCGAGCCGTCCGACGACACCGCGGCCACCGCCTCGGTCGAACGCGAACGCGACTCCCTGACCAGCCTGCTGGAGGCCGTACCGAGCTTCCGGGGCGACCTGGTGGTGCCCGAGCGCGCTCCGGAACCGGTGGAGGAGCCCGTCGAGGAACCCGAGGTGGAGGAGCCCCCGGCGCCCGCGGCGTCGGCCGGTTCCGCCTATGCGGACGTGCTCATGCCGCGCTCGGTGGCCAGTCACCGCGACCGCCTCACCGGTTCCACCGACCGCCAGGCCGAGGCCGACGGCGTCCGGCCGGGCCGCCGCGCGGCGGTGCCGAGCTGGGACGAGATCGTGTTCGGGACGCGGCGCAAGAAGCAGGAGTAGCCCGCTGAGACCGGGCAACCGAAGGGGCCGCACCGGCGGGTGCGGCCCCGACCCCCGTCCTGCCCCTACTGCGGGTCCGGCCCCACGGCGACCGGCCGCTCCGGATCCGACGACCACTCGGACCACGAACCCACGTACAGCGCCGCCGGAATGCCCGCCACCGCCAGCGCGAGCACCTCGTGGGCGCCCGACACGCCCGAGCCGCAGTACACACCGACCGCGCCGTCCTCCGTGGCGCCCAGGCTCTTGAAACGCGCCCGGAGTTCCTCGGCCGGCAGGAAGCGCCCGTCCGGGGCGACGTTGGCGGTCGTGGGCGCGGACACGGCGCCCGGGATGTGGCCGCCGACCCGGTCGATCGGCTCGACCTCGCCCCGGTAGCGCTCCCCCGCGCGGGCGTCGAACAGCACCCCGGACCGGGCCAGCGCGGCGGCCTCGTCCGCGTCCAGCAGTCCCGCCGCGCCCGGCGCGGGCACGAAGTCGCCCTCCGCGGGCGTCGGGACGTCCGTCGACAGCGGCCCCTCCCAGGCCGTCAACCCGCCGTCGAGCACTCGCACGTCCGGGTGACCCGTCCAGCGCAGCAGCCACCAGGCACGGGCCGCCGCCCACCCCTGTCCGCCGTCGTGGACGACGACCGGCCGACCCCGCGACACGCCCGCCCGGCGCATCGCCGCGCCGAACTCCGCCACGTCGGGCAGCGGGTGGCGGCCGCCCGCGCCGGGCGTGGCGGCGAGCTCCCGGTCCAGGTCGACGTAGACGGCACCGGGCAGGTGCCCGGCCTCGTACTCGGCCCGGCCGTCGAACGGCGCGGCCCCGGCCGCCTTCGCCGTGCTCAGTTGCCAGCGGACGTCGAGCAGGACCGGCGGGTTGGCGCCCGCCAGTTCGTCGACGAGTTCGGATGCGGAGATGATGGCGTTCATGGCCCCATCCTGGCGTACCGAGTGGCCGAGGCGTCGTTGTCGGGCTACTCTGCCCGCCGGACAGTACCGATCACGAGGCGTACGGGTTCGGCCACATGCTGTACTGCCCGGGCAGCAAGCTGCCCCACGAGCGCGACCCCGCCCGAAACGCCGCACCGGATCCGGTGCCGGCTTCGGTGCGCAAGCCGCGAGAGCCCACCGGAGCGGAAGCGGACGCACGGCCCGCGAAGGGCCGAGAAGAGGGTGACGATGACCGACGCACGGGGATCGGACAGCCGGATCGGCGAGACGAACGTCCGGCGCGCGCCCGGCACACCCTGCTGGGTGAGTCTGATGGTGCACGGACCGGCCGCCACCCACGACTTCTACGGCGCCCTGTTCGGCTGGGAGTTCCGGCCGGGACCCCACCAACTGGGGCCGTACGCACGGGCCCTGCTCGACGGGCGCGAGGTGGCCGGCATCGGTCAACTGCCCCCGGACCGCCAACTGCCCACCGCCTGGACGCCCTACTTCGCCTCGGACGACGTCAACCGCACGGCCGATACGGTGCGCCTGTGCGGCGGCACGGTCGGCGTCGGCCCCCTGGACGCGGGCGAGGCGGGCCGCATGGCCCTCGGTTCCGACCCGGCGGGTGCCGTCTTCGGCATCTGGCAGGCGGCGGCCCACCTCGGCACGGCCGTCGCCGGGGTGCCCGGCACCCCGGCGTGGAACGAGCTGCTGACGTACGAGACCACGAGCGTCGCCAAGTTCTACGAGACGGTGTTCGGTTTCGAACTGGACCCCGAGACCTCGGCCGGCCGCGACCGCGTCACCCTGCGCCTGGCCGGCCGCCCGGTGGCCGGCATCCAGGGCGTCGGCGACGCCCTGCCGCGCGACCGGGGCCCGCACTGGATGACGTACTTCGAGGTGGCCGACACGGACGCGTCCGTGGAGCTGCTCGTCGGCCTGGGCGGGCATGTCCTCACGCCCGCCGAGGACACGGTCCACGGACGGGTGGCGACGGTGGCGGATCCGGAGGGGGCGCGATTCACGGTGGTGCAGCCTCCGCGCTGAGCAGGCGGGCGCGTACGACGCTGCCGGAATACGCCTGCCCGGCCCCGTGTTGGCGCGATCATGACGACGAATGCCGCGGAACCCGAGGTACTGCGCTACACCGCCTTCTCCAGCACCCCAGACGGCGGAAACCCCGCCGGTCTCGTGCTGGACGCCTCCGGTCTGGACGACGCCGGGATGCTGGGCATCGCCGCCGGGCTCGGGTACTCCGAGTCCGCGTTCCTGACCGCTCCCCCGGAGGGTCTGGGCGGCGAGGAAGGGCGGGCGTACAGCATCCGTTACTTCAGTCCCAAGGCCGAGGTGCCGTTCTGCGGGCATGCCACCGTCGCGGCGGCCGTCGCGCTCGCCGAGCGGATCGGGCCCGGGGAGCTGGTGTTCGCGACGCGCGCCGGTACCGTGCCGGTGACGGTGGCCGAGGAGGGCGGGGCGTTCAGGGCCACGCTCACCAGCGTCGAGCCGCACGTCGAGGAGGTCACCGACGCCGACCTCGGGGAAGCGCTCGCCGCGCTCGACTGGCCGGCCGCCGATCTCGACCCGGCCTTTCCGCCCCGGATCGCGTTCGCCGGGGCACGTCACCTGGTGCTCGCGGCGGCGACCCGCGCCCGCCTCGCGGAGCTGGCGTACGACTACGCCCGCCTCGAAGCGCTGATGCACCGACTGGACCTCACCACGGTGCAGTTGGTGTGGCGGGAGTCGGCCACCCTCTTCCACGTCCGTGACCCGTTCCCCGTCGGCGGTGTCGTCGAGGACCCCGCGACCGGCGCCGCGGCCGCCGCGTTCGGCGCGTACGCCCGTGAGCTCGGCCTCGTACCCGCGGACGCCGTCCTCACCCTCCGCCAGGGCGAGGACCTGGGCCGCCCCGGCGAGCTCACGGTCACCCTGCGCGCGGGCGACCCCCGCGTCCGGGTCGGCGGCTCGGGCACCCGCATCGGCTGAGCGGCCGCTCCCCCGCCCCGGGCGGGCCCGGTCGGACCCGTCAGCTCGGGGAGACGGGCAGCACGTCCGGCGACAGGGCAGCCGCGCGGGCCGTCGCGGCGGTCGTACGGCGGCGGTGGTGGCGGCGGCACAGCACCTCGTAGCCGATCTCGTCCGGGGACTGGGCGACGTCGCCGACGACCACCTGTGCGCCCTCGACGACCATGACGCCGCCGACGGTGCGGGCGTTGTGCGTGGCGCGGGCGCCGCACCAGCACAGGGCCTCGACCTGGAGCACCTCGACGCGGTCGGCGAGTTCCACCAGGCGCTGGGAGCCGGGGAAGAGCTTGGAGCGGAAGTCGGTGGTGATGCCGAAGGCGTACACGTCGACGTCGAGGTCGTCGACCACGCGCGCGAGCTGGTCGATCTGGTCCGGGGCGAGGAACTGCGCCTCGTCCGCGATGACGTAGTCCACCCGGCCGCCCTGCGAGAGGTGGTCCACGACATGGGCGTAGAGGTCCTGGCCGTCCCCGACCTCCACCGCGTCGGTGACGAGGCCGAGGCGGGAGGAGAGCTTGCCCTCGCCCGCGCGGTCGTCGCGGGTGAAGATCATGCCGGCCAGTCCGCGCGCCGAGCGGTTGTGCTCGATCTGGAGAGCCAGTGTCGACTTCCCGCAGTCCATCGTTCCGGAGAAGAACACCAGCTCGGGCATGAGGGGTTGGGCACCTTTCGGCGGAGGAGGGGCGTGCGGGGTCAGGAGCGTACTTCGAGCAGGGGGACGAGCTGCTCGGCCGGGGTCATCGAGCCGTGGTTGCCGACCATCGCCGACTCCTTGGGCTCGCGCTCGGAGGCGATGAGCAGGACGTCGTCGCGCGCCGCGGCGACCACGTCGCCGATGCGGGCGTACACCCGGTCGTCGATGCGGGGACCGAACCAGCCCGCCGCGATCGCCTCGTCCCGCGACGCCACCCAGAACTGCTCGCCGAGCACCTCGCGCCAGCAGGTCAGCACGTCGCTCCGGGCGCCGGGGACCGCGTAGACGTGGCGGGCGCGGCCCTCGCCGCCGAGGAGGGCGACGCCCGCCTTCAGCTCCCAGTCCTCGTCGAAGTCGATGCGGTGCTCCTCGTCGAAGGGCACGTCGATCATGCCGTGGTCGGCGGTGACGTACAGGGCGCTGCGCGGCGGCAGTTGCTCGGCGAGGCGCTGGACGAGCCGGTCGACGTGGCCGAGCTGGCCGCGCCAGGTGTCGGAGTCGACGCCGAAGCGGTGGCCGGCGCCGTCGACCTCGGCGTAGTACGTGTAGACGAGGGCGCGGTCGGCGCGGGCCAGCTGCTCGGCGGCGCAGTCCATCCGGTCCTCTCCGGACAGCCGTCCGTGGAACTCGCCGCCGCTGAGCGCGACCTTGGTCAGCGGGGTGTTCGCGAAGGTCGGTGAGGAGACCTGGGCCGCGTGCACGCCGGCCGCGTGGGCCAGGCCGAAGACGGTGGGGTACGGCTGCCAGGGGCCGGGCGCGGTCCAGGGCTGCCAGCGGAGCTGGTTCATCAGCGCGCCCGTGGCGGGATCGCGCACCGTGTAGCCGGGCAGACCGTGGGCGCCCGGCGGGAGTCCGGTGCCGACGGAGGCGAGGGAGGTCGCGGTCGTGGCCGGGTAACCGGCGGTGATCGGGCGCCCGGTGCCACCGCGTGAGCTGTCCAGGAGCGAGGTGAGGAAGGGGGCGTCGTCGGGGTGCGCGCGCAGCTGCTCCCAGCCGAGTCCGTCGATCAGGAAGACGCAGTTGCGGTCGGCCGGGGTCAGCTCGGTGATCCCCGCTGTCATGCCGGGGACGCCGAGGCCGGCGGCCAGGGTGGGCAGCAGGTCGGCGAGGGACCCCGTGCCGTACTCGGGTACGGGGGCGGAGTAGACGGGGAGCGGTTCCGGGTGGGTGTCCCAGGCGGTGTACTGCGTCATCAGCGGGCGGAGTCCGCGGTCGCCTCGGAGAGGGCCTGGGCGAAGTCGAGCGCCTGGCGCACCGTCTCGGGACCGTCGCCGGCCTCGCTGACGCGCAGGCTGAGGTCGTCGGCCGTGGAACTGCCCGTGTAGCCGTGGTCGGCCTCGCAGTTGGGGTCGCCGCAGGCGGCCGGTTCCAGGTCGAGGCGGGAGACGGCGCCCCAGCCGATGGTCAGCACGATCTCGCGGGGCAGCGTGCCCGGCTTGTACTGCTCCGGGTTGGCGACGACGCGGCTGACGACGATGGACGAGATCCGGCCGAGCTTGACGGACTCCGTGGACGTGGTGGCGTACGGCGTCGGGGAGGTGTCGTCGGCGGCCTGCTCGTCGGTGTGGCTGACGATGAAGCGGTTGCCGGTGAGGACCAGCACGGTCACGTGCCGGCGCACCTCGTTCTGGTCGAACGTCGTCTCCTGGTGGACCAGGTACGACCGCACGGGCTCGCCGCCCACGGCGGCCTCCACCGCCTCGGCCACGAGGGCCGGGTAGTAGCCACTGCGCTCGATCGCCGTTCGCAGCCCCTGGGTCGTCGTACTGGTCTTGGCCATGCCGTCCATCCTACGGGGACCCACTGACTGCGAGGGACGCTCCTGCGGGTACCCGTCCCGGGCCGTGGGCGGCGCGGGGACCGGGCGGGTCCGTGCGGCGGCGGATCAGTACGCCGGCATGGTCCGCGGCCCCAGGTCGTCCCTGGCGGGAGGGGGCGCGAGGCGGACGGAGGCGCCGAGGACGCTCAGGCCGTGCGGGGCGACCACGACCGGCTCCAGAGTGACGGCGACGACCTCCGGGTGGTCGTCGACCAGCCGGGAGACCCGCAGCAGCAGCTCCTCCAGCGCGGCGGAGTCGACGGGAGCCGAGCCGCGCCAGCCGAAGAGGAGGGGTGCCGTGCGGATCGAGCGGATGAGCGAGGTGGCGTCCCGGTCGGTGACCGGGATCAGCCGGTGCGCCATGTCGCCGAGCAGCTGTGTGGCGGCGCCGGCGAGGCCGAAGGAGAGCACCGCGCCGGCGGCCGGGTCGATGACCGCCCGTACGACGGTGTCGACGCCGCGCGGGGCCATGCCCTGCACGACGGGGCGCAGCTCCGCGGGTTTCCCGAACAGCTCGGTCAACTCGGCGAAGGCACGGCGCAGCTGCTCCTCGTCCGCGAGGTCGAGGCGTACGCCGCCCAGGTCCGCGCGGTGACGCAGGTGCGGGGCGGTGGCCTTGAGGGCCACGGGGTAGCCGAGGGTCCGCGCGGCGGCCGCGGCGTCGTCGGGGGTGGGGGCGGGCAGGGCGCGGTGGACGTGGACGCCGTACCTGCCGAGCAGGTCGCAGGTCTCCCGGTCGCCGAGGGTGAGCCCCTGTCCGCGCGCGAGGAGGCCGGCGATCTGCTCGGCGGCGCCCTTCTCGTCGATGTCCTCGTACTCGGGCACCTTGCCGGGGTCGGCGGCCTCGCGCCGCCACTGGGCGTAGGCGACGGCCTCACCGAGCGCGCGGACGGCTCGCTCGGCTGCGGGGTAGGCGGGAATCAGGTGGGCTCCTGCCGGCGCCGGGACGGCGGGCGGCACTCGGGGCGAGGCCGCGGACGAACCGGAGGGAGCCGCAGCGGCCCCGCCGGGAGCGGCGTGGGGGGCGCTGCGCGCAGCGCCCCGTGCGGGGCTGCGGGAAGCCGCCTCGGAACGCGCGCCCGGAGCGGTCTCGGCGGCGGGGCCCGGAGCCGCAGCCGGAGGGGCTCCTGGAGCGGTCTCGGCGGCAGGGTTCGGAGCCTCCCCACGGGGCGGAGCTGCCGGTGAGGCGAGGCCCGGAGCGGCCTGAGGGGCGCCTGGCGCTTCCTGTGGGGCGGCGCCCCGAGCGGCGGCAGGAGTGCCCGGAGCGGAATCGGCGACGGGGCCCGGCGCAGTCTGAGAGGCGGTGCCGGGGTCGGCCTGAGACGCGGCCCCCGGCCCAGTGTGAGAGGCGACACCCGGAGCGTCATCGGCGGCGGGACCCGGTGCGGCCGGGGCGGGACCGGCGGCGCTGCCCGCAGCCGCGTCGGAAGGGGCACCCGGGGCGGCCTGCGCGGCGGTGCCCGGAGCGGACTGGGCTGCGGTGCCCGGCGCAGCCGGGGCGGCGGTCGGGGCGGAGCCGGCCTGGGGGGCGGTGCTTGTCGCCGCCGACAGGGCCTGCGCCAGGCCGCCCAGCTCCACGTGGACCACGAGGACCGGCTTGGTGGGGACCGCGGCAGCCGCCGAGCGCAGCGCCTCGGCCAGTGCGGCGTCCCCGGCGGCCCCCTCCCCCACCGTGGGGATCGCGGTCACCACGACGGCGTCGCAGGTGCCGTCGGCCAGGGCCCCGGCCAGGGCGGCGTGGAAGTCGTCGGCCGACGCGGCGGTCGTCAGGTCCAGCGGGGGCTGCGGGCGCAGTCCCTCGGAGAGGCACGCGTCGTACGTGAGCAGTCCCAGGGACTCGGAGTTGCCCAGGATGGCCACCCGCGGTCCGGTCGGCAGCGGCTGGCGGGCGAGGAGCAGCCCCGCGTCGACCAGCTCCGTGATGGTGTCGACCCGGATCACGCCGGCCTGGCGCAGCAGCGCGGAGACCGTCGCGTGCGGCAGCCGTGTCGCCCGTACGGCGTGTCCCTGGGGTGCCACGCCGCCGTGCCGGGCGCCCTGCACGACGACCAGGGGCTTGACCGCGGCGGTCCGTCGGGCGAGGCGGGTGAACTTGCGCGGGTTGCCGATGGACTCCAGGTACATCAGCGCGACGTCGGTGTCCGGGTCGTCGTACCAGTACTGCAGGACGTCGTTGCCCGAGACGTCGGCGCGGTTGCCGGAGGAGACGAAGGTGGAGACGCCGGTGTGGCCGGTGACCCCGCCGCCACGCCGGTGCAGCCGGGAGAGCAGGGCGATGCCGATGGCGCCGGACTGGGCGAACAGGCCGATCCGGCCGGGGCGCGGCATCTCGGGGGCGAGGGAGGCGTTGAGCCGCACGTCCGGGGAGGTGTTGACGATTCCGAAGGCATTGGGCCCGATGATCCGCATGCCGTAGGTGCGCGCCTGGCGCACGAGGGCCCGCTGGCGCTCACGGCCTTCGGGGCCGCTGTCGGCGTACCCGGCGGAGATCACCACGAGGCCCTGCACGCCGTGCTCGCCGCACTCGGTGACGACGTCGGGGACGCGCGCGGCGGGCACGGTGACGACGGCGAGGTCGACGGGTCCGTCGATGTCGCGCACGGAGCGGCACGCCGTGACCCCGTCGAGTGTCTTCTGCTCCTCGGGAAACGCCCTGTTCACGGCGTACAGACGGCCCGTGTAGCCGGCGTCGCGGATGTTGTCGAGGATGCTGCGGCCGACGCCGCCCGGGGTGCGGCCGGTGCCGACGACCGCGACCGAGCCGGGCTGCAGCAGCCGCTGGACGGAACGGGCCTCCGCGCGCTGCTCGCGCCCGTACTGCACGGCGAGCGAGCGGTCGGTGGGTTCGAGACCGAACTCCAGGCGGACCACGCCGTCCTCGAAGCTCCGCTTCTGGGTGTACCCGGCGTCCATGAAGACTTTGATCATCTTGGTGTTGGCGGGCAGCACCTCGGCGGCGAAGCGGCGGATGCCGCGCTCGCGGGCGACGGCGGCGATGTGCTCCAGGAGGGCGGAGGCGACGCCGCGTCCCTGGTGGGCGTCCTGGACGAGAAAGGCGACCTCGGCCTCGTCGGCCGGTGCGGTGGCGGGTGTTCCGCCGGCGCCGATCCGGTCGTAGCGTACGGTGGCGATGAACTCGCCGCCGATGGTGGCCGCGAGTCCCACCCGGTCCACAAAGTCGTGGTGCGTGAAGCGGTGGACGTCCTTGGCGGACAGGCGAGGGTACGGCGCGAAGAAGCGGTAGTACTTCGACTCGTCGGAGACCTGCTCGTAGAAGCTGACCAGGCGCTCGGCGTCATCAACGGTGATGGGGCGGACGCGCGCGGTGCCGCCGTCGCGCAGCACCACGTCGGCTTCCCAGTGGGCGGGGTACTCGTGCCGGTCCGACGAGGTCTGCATGGGCCCCAGACTACGGCTCGCGTACGACAACGGCGCGGGGCAGTCTGTGGACAACGGAATCCCGGACCGAGGCCGCGGTCCGGGCACCGCACGGGACGGCACACGCGGTCGTCCCGCCTTGCTTCACGATGTGGGAAACTGGTCTAGACAACCTGGTCTAGACAACTCCAACCCCTCTGAACACCTGAAGGGCAGCATCACATGGCTGAGCGCCGCGTCAACGTCGGCTGGGCCGAGGGTCTCCACGCCCGCCCCGCCTCCATCTTCGTCCGAGCCGCCACGGCCACAGGCGTCCCGGTGACGATCGCCAAGGCCGACGGGTCCCCCGTCAACGCGGCCTCCATGCTGGCCGTCCTCGGCCTCGGCGCCCAGGGTGGCGAGGAGATCGTCCTCGCCTCCGACGCCGAGGACGCCGAGGCCGCCCTGGACCGGCTGGCGAAGCTGGTCGCCGAGGGGCTCGAGGAGCTTCCCGAGACCGTCTGACGGACCAGGGAGCAGCAGCACCGAAAGGCCCGCCGGTATCGCCCGGCGGGCCTTTCACCTTTTCCGTTCCGAGCACCGGAAAAGCGGTCCTTGAATTCCCCGCCTCTTTGTACGGCACTCGTGTTACTTCGGCAGCACCGCCGTGTGTACGGATTGTTGCGCATTCCTCACGCACTCCGTCCGCCCGCCGCCGGAGGCGAACCGCAGCCGGTATGCCGACGCCGACCGTTCGGTGTGCAGCGTCATGAGCGCCCGGGCGCGTTCACCGTCGCCCCGGGCCACCGCGTCGACGATCGCGCCGCACTCCGCCCAGTGCTGCACGGGTCCGGCGGGGGCCTCCTGGACGTACATCCAGGCGATCTTGTGGCGCAGTTGGGTCAGGAGTGCGGCCAGGGAGGGGCTGCCCGCCGCCCGGGCGAGGGTCTCGTGGAACCAGCCGCCCAGCGGGCGCAGATCCTCCCCGCCGCCCTGCCTGGCCCGCTCCTGCCCCAGCCTGACCAGGCCGCGCAACACCTTGAGGTGGGCCTCGGTGCGCCGCCGGGCAGCCCGGGAGGCACCGAGCGGCTCCAGGAGGGCGCGGGTCTCCAGCAGGTCGGCGGCCTCCTGCTCGGTCGGTTCCGCGACGCAGGCGCCCGCGTGCCGCCGGGTCACCACGAAGCCCTCCGCCTCCAGCGTGCGCAGGGCCTCGCGCACGGGGACGCGCGAGACGCCGTAGCGGCGGGCGAGGATTTCCTCGGTGAGCCGGCTCCCGCGTCCGTGGACACCGGCGACGATGTCGTCCCGGATCGCCGTGCACACAGAATGCGCCGGAATACGCATGACCGACCTCCGCCTCGATCCCTGAAACGTCGACGATGGACGCATGTTCAGCGACTCTAGGCCAATCAAGCGAATATGGAATGCGAAAAGCCCCGACTCAAGGAGGCGGGGCTTTTCTGACGCGGCCGTCAGACGTTCACGCCGTGCGAGCGGAGGTAGGCGACGGGGTCCATGTCCGAGCCGTATTCGGGGCTCGTGCGTGCCTCGAAGTGCAGGTGCGGTCCGGTGACGTTGCCGGTGGCGCCGGAGAGGCCGATCTGCTGCCCGGGCCCGACCGACTGACCGACCGAGACGCCGATGGAGGACAGGTGCCCGTACTGCGTGTACGTGCCGTCGTGCATCTTGATGACGACCTGGTTGCCGTACGCACCGCCCCAGCCGGCCTCGACGACGGTGCCGACGCCGACCGCGTGCACGGAGGTGCCGCCGGCGGCGTGGAAGTCGATGCCGGTGTGACTGCCGGAGGACCACAGGGAGCTGCCGGCCCGGTACGCGGTGGAGACGTAGGAGGCGGTGATCGGCGTGACGAAGGTGTTGAGGCGCTTGCGCTCCGCCTCCCGCGCGGCGCGTTCCTTGGCCTCGCGCGCCTCCTTGGCCGCCTCGGCCGCCCGCTCGCGGGCCGCTTCCCGGGCCGCCTCGCGGGCGGCGGCGTCCACGGCCGCCTGCTTCTGGGCGACGGCCTGGGCGTCGATCTCGTCGGCTATGGAGTCGCCGATGGTGACGACCGGGGTGAGTCCGCTCTGCTCCACCTCGGGCTCGGCGGCGAGCGCCGGAGCCGCGAGGGTGCCGACGACGCCGGTGGTGGCGAGGGCCGCGACTCCCGCCGCACGGGCGGTGGTGCGGTGCACCCGACTGGGACGGCGGTGCTTCCCGGTGGCGCGCGTGAACGCCATGTAGAGGCTTGTCCTTTCCTTCCCTCTCGCCTACCGGGTTAGCTGACGGGTTCGGAGGTGGAAGGTCTCCTACGGACCCCCTCGCTGCGCGCGCGGGCGTCCGATTCACCCCAGGGACTGCGGTGGGTCCCCGGCTCCCCTGGCTCGCGCCGTACGGGGACTCGGCGATGACTGTCCGGTGCCGCGGGTGCGGCGCACTGCCTGACGAACAGCCCGGAAGACGCTAAACGCGGCTGTGTTCAATCCTCAAACGCAACAGGCTTTTTGTAGCGCACGCCACAGGGCAGACAGGCAGCCACTCCCCCAATTGGGACATACGGCGGCCCTGGTGACACTCCGGTCACCAGGGCCACCGCACGCGCCTGCCGCTACTCGGCCGCCACCACGGTGACTTCACCGATGCCGAGGGCCTCGACGGGCTCCTTGATCTGCGCCGCGTCGCCGACGAGGACCGTCACGAGGCGGTCCACCGGGAAGGCGTTCACGACCGCCGCCGTGGCCTCCACGGTGCCCGTGGCGGCGAGTTGACGGTAGAGCGTCGCCTGGAAGTCGTCGGGCAGGTGCTGCTCGACCTGGTCGGCGAGCGTGTCCGCCACGGCCGCCGCCGTCTCGTACTTGAGCGGCGCCACACCCACCAGGTTCTGCACGGCCACGTCGCGCTCGGCGTCGGTGAGCCCCTCCGCGGCGAGCTTGCGCAGCACCGTCCACAGGTCTTCCAGGGCGGGACCGGTGTTGGGGGTGTCGACGGAGCCGCTGATGGCGAGCATCGCGGCGCCCGTCCCGTCCGGCGCGGACCGCAGGACCTGGCCGAACGCCCGTACGCCGTAGGTGTATCCCTTCTCCTCGCGCAGGACGCGGTCCAGGCGCGAGGTGAGGGTGCCGCCGAGGCAGTACGTGCCGAGCACCTGCGCGGGCCACACGCGGTCGTGCCGGTCGGCGCCGGTGCGGCCGATCAGCAGCTGCGTCTGGACGGCGCCGGGACGGTCCACGATGACGACCCTGCCCCGGTCGTCGGCGGTCACCGGGGGCACGGGGCGCGGCTCTGCGGCCGGACCGGTCCACGCGCCCAGGGTGTCGCCGAGCAGCGCGTCCAGGTCGACGCCGGTGAGGTCGCCGACGACCACGGCGGTGGCCGTGGCGGGGCGGACGTGCCGCTCGTAGAAGGCGCGTACGGCGGCCGAGTCGACGGCCGCGACGGTCTCCTCGGTGCCCTGGCGCGGGCGCGACATGCGCGAGTCGGCCGGGAACAGCTCCTTGGAGAGTTCCTTCGCGGCGCGGCGGGAGGGGTTGGCCAGCTCGTGCGGGATCTCGTCGAGCCGGTTGCGCACCAGCCGTTCGACCTCGCCGTCCGCGAAGGCGGGCGCCCTGAGGGCGTCGGCGAGCAGGCCGAGCGCCTTGGCGAGGCGCGAGGCGGGGACCTCCAGGCTCAGCCGGACACCCGGGTGGTCGGCGTGCGCGTCGAGGGTGGCGCCGCAGCGCTCCAGCTCGGCGGCGAAGTCCTCGGCGGAGTGCTTGTCGGTGCCCTCGGAGAAGGCGCGCGCCATGATGGTGGCGACGCCGTCGAGACCGGCCGGCTCGGCGTCCAGGGGCGCGTCCAGGAGCACCTCGACGGCGACGACCTGCTGGCCTGGGCGGTGGCAGCGCAGCACGGTGAGTCCGTTGTCGAGGCTGCCGCGCTCGGGGGCCGGAAAGGCCCACGGCTTGGGCTCGCCGGCCTGCGGCTGTGCGTGGAAGTCCATGGTGGCGAGCTCGGTCACTTGGCCGCCTCCTCGTTCTCGTCGGTGGCGTCGGTCGGGTCGGCGTCGGTCTCGTCGGCCGGGGCGGTGGGCTCGTAGACGAGCACCGCGCGGTTGTCGGGACGCAGGCGGGCCTTGGCGACCTCCTGGACCTCCTCCGCGGTCACCTCCAGCACCCGCTGCACGGCGGTGAGGGCGAGCTGCGGGTCGCCGAACAGGACGGCGTACCGGCACAGTTCGTCGGCACGGCCGGCCACCGTGCCCAGGCGGTCCAGCCACTCCCGCTCGAGCTGGGCCTGGGCGCGCTCCATCTCCTCGGCCGTGGGGCCCTCCTCGGCGAACCGGGCCAGCTCCTCGTCGACGGCGGTCTCGATGACCGGCACCTCGACGTCGCCCGACGTCTTCACGTCCAGCCACCCCAGGGAGGGGGCTCCGGCGAGGCGCAGCAGGCCGAACCCTGCGGCCACGGCCGTACGGTCGCGGCGCACCAGCCGGTTGTAGAGGCGGGACGACTCGCCGCCGCCCAGGACGGTCAGGGCGAGGTCGGCCGCGTCGCACGCGCGCGTGCCGTCCTCCGGGAGGCGGTAGGCGGCCATCAGGGCGCGGGCCGGGACCTCCTCCTCGACGACCTCGCGCAGCTGCTCGCCCATGACGTCGGGCAGCGAGCCGTCCCGGGGCGGCTGCTTGCCGTCGTGCGAGGGGATGGAGCCGAAGTACTTCTCGATCCAGGCCAGCGTCCGCTCGGGGTCGATGTCGCCGACGACCGACAGCACGGCGTTGTTCGGCGCGTAGTAGGTGCGGAAGAACGCGCGCGCGTCCTCCAGGGTCGCCGCGTCCAGGTCGGCCATCGAACCGATCGGCGTGTGGTGGTAGGGGTGGCCCTCCGGGTAGGCGAGGGCGGTCAGCTTCTCGAAGGCCGTGCCGTAGGGGACGTTGTCGTAGCGCTGGCGGCGCTCGTTCTTGACGACGTCCCGCTGGTTCTCCATGGACTCCTCGTCCAGGGCGGCGAGCAGGGAGCCCATGCGGTCGGCCTCCAGCCAGAGGGCGAGCTCCAGCTGGTGGGCGGGCATGGTCTCGAAGTAGTTGGTCCGCTCGAAGCTGGTGGTGCCGTTGAGCGAGCCGCCGGCGCCCTGCACCAGCTCGAAGTGGCCGTTGCCCTTGACCTGGGCGGAGCCCTGGAACATGAGGTGCTCGAAAAGGTGAGCCAGGCCGGTGCGTCCCTTGACCTCGTGGCGCGAACCGACGTCGTACCAGAGGCACACCGCCGCGACCGGGGTCAGGTGGTCCTCGGAGAGCACCACGCGCAGGCCGTTGGCCAGGCGGTGCTCGGTCGCTGTCAGGCCGCCGGAGCCTGCCTGGGCTGTGGCCGTGTGACCCATGGGCATGTACGTCCCTTCGATCGCGAAATATCTGGTGGGATCACTGGGTGAACCACCGGGGGAATCAGCGGGCGGAACTGCGGAATTCCGCCGATCCTGCCACTGTATGCAAGCGTGCGGGCCGCCGGTGGAGTTCCCGGGGCTCGTACGCCGAGAGCGAGCAGGCGGTTGACGGGCCGCCGGGGACGGCTGCGCGGACGCTGCCCGCGGCACGAGGGCGTACGCTGCGGGCAGCGCCGGGCCGGGCAGCCCGTGACGGGTCCTGGTCGGTCGCTGTCAGTGCCGCAGTCCACAATGGACGGCGTCAGATCACCGTTCACGCTTCAGCAAGGAGCCGGCAGCGATGGCCCGCCGTAGTACGAAGACCCCGCCGCCCGACGACTCGTACGAGGAGAGGATCCTCGACATCGACGTCGTCGACGAGATGCAGGGCTCCTTCCTCGAGTACGCGTACTCGGTCATCTACTCCCGTGCGCTGCCGGACGCCCGCGACGGCCTCAAGCCGGTGCACCGCCGCATCGTCTACCAGATGAACGAGATGGGCCTGCGGCCCGAGCGCGGCTACGTGAAGTGCGCCCGCGTCGTCGGCGAGGTCATGGGCAAGCTGCACCCGCACGGCGACGCGTCGATCTACGACGCGCTGGTGCGCATGGCCCAGCCGTTCTCGATGCGCGTCCCCCTGGTGGACGGCCACGGCAACTTCGGCTCGCTGGGCAACGACGACCCGCCGGCCGCCATGCGGTACACCGAGTGCCGCATGGACGAGGCCGCGGGCCTGATGACGGAGTCCATCGACGAGGACACCGTCGACTTCGCCCCCAACTACGACGGCCAGGAGCAGGAACCGGTGGCGCTGCCCGCCGCCTTCCCGAACCTGCTGGTCAACGGCGCCTCGGGCATCGCGGTCGGCATGGCGACGAACATGCCGCCGCACAACCTGCGCGAGGTGATCGCGGCGGCCCGGCACCTGATCCGGTACCCGAACGCCGACCTGGACGCGCTGATGAAGCACGTGCCGGGCCCCGACCTGCCCACCGGCGGCCGCATCGTCGGCCTGCCCGGCATCCGGGACGCGTACGAGACGGGGCGCGGCACCTTCAAGATCCGCGCGACGGTGTCGGTGGAGACGGTGACGGCCCGCCGCAAGGGTCTCGTCGTCACCGAGCTGCCCTTCGCGGTCGGCCCCGAGAAGGTCATCTCGAAGATCAAGGACCTGGTCGGCTCGAAAAAGCTCCAGGGCATCGCGGACGTCAAGGACCTGACCGACCGCGAGCACGGACTGCGCCTGGTCATCGAGATCAAGAACGGCTTCGTGCCCGAGGCGGTCCTGGAGCAGCTCTACAAGCTGACGGCCATGGAGGAGTCCTTCGGCATCAACAACGTCGCCCTGGTGGACGGCCAGCCCCTCACGTTGGGCCTCAAGGAGCTGCTGGAGGTCTATCTCGACCACCGCTTCACCGTCGTCCGGCGCCGCAGCGAGTTCCGCCGCAGCAAGAAGCGCGACCGGCTGCACCTGGTGGAGGGCCTGCTCACCGCCCTGGTCGACATCGACGAGGTCATCCGGCTCATCCGCTCCAGCGAGAACTCCGCCCAGGCCAAGCAGCGGCTGATGGAGCGCTTCTCGCTGAGCGACGTCCAGACGCAGTACATCCTGGACACACCGCTGCGCCGGCTCACCAAGTACGACCGCATCGAGCTGGAGGCCGAGAAGGACCGGCTGAACGCGGAGATCGAGGAGCTGACCCGGATCCTCGACTCGGACGCGGAACTGCGCAAGCTGGTCTCGGCCGAACTGGCCACGGTGGCGAAGAAGTTCGGCACCGACCGCCGTACGACGCTGCTGGAGTCCAGCGGCGCCCCGGTCGCCGCCGTGCCGCTCCAGGTGGCGGACGACCCGTGCCGGGTGCTGCTGTCGTCGACGGGCCTGCTGGCCCGCACCGCGAACGACGAGCCCCTGGTCACGGAGGCGGGCGCCAAGCGGGTCAAGCACGATGTGATCGTCTCGGCCGTGCCGGCCACGGCGCGCGGCGAGGTGGGCGTGGTCACGTCCGCGGGGCGGTTGCTGCGGGTGAACGTCGTGGACCTGCCCCAGCTCCCGGAGTCCATGCCGGCACCGAACCTCGCGGGCGGCGCGCCGCTGGCCGAGTTCGTGTCCTTCGAGGACGACGAGGACGTCGTCTGCCTGACCACGCTGGACGAGTCGTCGCCGGGGCTGGCGCTGGGCACGGAACAGGGCGTCGTCAAGCGGGTGGTGCCCGACTATCCCTCCAACAAGGACGAGTTGGAGGTCATCACCCTCAAGGAGGGCGACCGCGTCGTCGGCGGTGTCGAGTTGCGCACCGGCGACGAGGACCTGGTCTTCGTCACGGACGACGCGCAGCTCCTGCGCTACCAGGCCTCGCAGGTCCGCCCGCAGGGCCGTCCGGCGGGTGGTGTGGCCGGCATCAAGCTCACCGACGGCGCCAAGGTCATCTCCTTCACGGCGGTGGACCCGGCGGCGGACGCGGTGGTCTTCACCGTGGCCGGATCGCGCGGCACGCTGGACGACTCCGTGCAGACCACGGCCAAGCTGACGCCCTTCGACCAGTATCCGCGCAAGGGCCGTGCCACGGGTGGTGTGCGCTGCCAGCGGTTCCTGAAGGGCGAGGACTGCCTGGCCTTCGCCTGGGCGGGCGCCACCCCGGCACTCGCCGCGCAGAAGAACGGCACGCCTGCTCAGCTCCCGGACATCGACCCGCGCCGCGACGGCTCGGGCGTGTCGCTGCCGAAGACGGTGTCGGTGGTGGCGGGGCCGGCCTAGGGAGGCCTACGGGGCGTCCGGCGGCTCCTCGCCGTCGGGCTCCTCACCGTCGGGCACGTAGCGCAGGACCCCCCACATGCCGTGTTCGTCGGCGGGTGGGGCGCCGGCGTCCCGGCGGCACGCGGCGAGTTCCTCGCCGAGGGGGGCCGTGTCGATGCCGGTGCCGATGAGGACGAGCTGGGTCCGGCGGGCGCCGGGGGTGTCGGCGGCACCGGCGGCTTCGGCCGCCGATGTCCAGGGCTCCGGGTAGAAGCGCAGGAAGCGTCCGACGGCGTGGACGGCGTACCGGTTCCGTGTGTCGTACGGGCCGAAGTCGACGTACCCCTTGATGCGGTAGAGGCCCTCGGGCCGGCCGTCGAAAAAGCGCATGAGCCGGCGCGGGTCGAGCGGGCGGTCGGAGACGAACGACAGGGTGTCGTAGGCGGCGTGCAGGTGCCCGGCGTGCGCGCCGCCCCCGGAGTGGTCGTGCAGGTCGTCGAAGGACAGCTGCCCCACGCGCTCCTCGGTGGGCCGGCAGTCGTAGAGGAACTCCGGGTCGATACGGCCGTAGGTCGCCGGGACGACGGCGGCACCGTCGGCGAGCGAGCGCACGAGGGCGAGCACGCGCTCCGGGTCGCGGACACGGTCGGTCTTGTTGACCACGACCAGGTCGGCGAGGGCCAGATGCCGGTCGATCTCGGGGTGCTTGGCGCGGGTGTCGTCGAACTCGGCGGCGTCGACGACCTCGACGAGACCGCCGTAGACGACCCCCGGCTGCTCGCTGGCAAGCAGCATGCGCACCAGTTCCTGCGGTTCGGCGAGACCGCTGGCCTCGATGACGATGACGTCGATGCCGGCCTCGGGCCGGGCCAGCCGCTCCAGGTACCCGTCGAGTTCGCTCGCGTCGACGGCACAGCACAGGCATCCGTTGCCCAGTGACACGGTGGAGTCGCCGAGGGCGCCCGCGACGGCCATCGCGTCGATCTCGATGGAGCCGAAGTCGTTGACGACGGCGCCGATACGGCTGCCTCCGCTGCGGTGGAGGAGATGGTTGAGAAGGGTGGTTTTCCCGGAGCCGAGGAATCCGGCGAGTACGACGACCGGGATCTGCTGCGGAGTCGGGCGCTGCCCCACCGTGCGACCTCTCTCTCACCCACGCGTACGCCGGCCCGCGGCAGGGCGTACACCCACGTACGGAATTGCCTGCTCAGGATACGAGCCGGCGGAGTACCCGCGGAGTGAACGATTGTTAGCAGCACTTGGTGGGCAGACGTTTTGCATGGCGCCGGACCGTGCGACCCTCGCTTCCCTCCGTGCGCCGCCTCTCCGCCTCCCCGTCGATCAGCGCCGCTCGGCACTCTGCCCGGATCTGTTCGAACTGAGCGACGGCAATTTCGCCGTGATCGGTACGGAAGCCACCGAGGCCCTCGAGCGTGAGCTGCCCGCCGACGCTTCCCGGGCCGACTACGAACGCATCGTGGTCGTCAGCCGGGAGACCCTCATCCGGGCCAAGGCGGACATCCCCGACGCCTGACGGCAGCCGTGTCCTTGGCCGTACCCACCGCCGACCGCGCACGGGCCCCACTCCCGGCGAGCAACCCGGCACCCCGACCTTGCTCGACCCTTCCCGACCTGGCCTGGCGCCCGAACGGCACCAGGCCGCTCGCGTTTCTCAGGCCACCGCCGGTACGCCGACCGGCGCTCCCGGCCCCACGTACCGGGCCGCCGGCCGGATGATCTTCGAGTCGCACGCCTGCTCCAGGATGTTCGCGCTCCAGCCCACCACCCGCGCCGCCGCGAACGTCGGCGTGAACATCTCGCGGGGCAGACCGCACAGCTCCATGACCACGCCCGCGTAGAACTCGACGTTGGTGTGCAGTTCGCGCCCCGGTTTCAGCTCCGCGAGGATCGCCTCGACCTGTCGCTCCACCTCGACGGCGAACTCCACCCGCGGACCGCCGAACCGCTGGGCCACCTCCCGCAGCATGCGCGAGCGCGGGTCCTCCGTGCGGTAGACCGCGTGGCCGAAGCCCATGATGCGGTCACCGGCGAGCACTCGCTCGCGGATCCACCCGTCGATGCGGTCGGGCGTGCCGATCGCGTCCAGAGTGTCCAGCGCCCTGCTGGGCGCGCCGCCGTGCAGCGGGCCGGACAGGGCGGACACCGCACCGGCCAGACACGCCGCGACGTCCGCACCCGTCGACGCGATGACCCGTGCGGTGAAGGTGGACGCGTTGAACCCGTGATCAATGGTGGAGATCAGGTACTGCTCGACCGCGCGCGTGCGCATCTCGTCCGGCTCGTCGCCGGTCACCATGTAGAGGTAGTTCGCCGCGTACGGCAGGTCCTCTCGGGGCTCCACCGGCTCGAGGCCCTGCCCCAGCCGGTGCAGCGCGGCGAGCAGTGTCGGCACGGCCGCGACGGCGACCAGGGTGTCCTGCCGGCGCCGGTCGGCCGGCAGGTCGTACACCGGCCTGAAGCCCAGGGCCGCGCCCAGCAGGGACAGACCCGTGCGCATCCCGGCGAGCGGGCCGGAGCGCCCGCCGGCCGCGGCGATGGCGGGCAGTGCCGCGCGCACCGCGTCGGGGAGCCGCCGCAGGGCCGCGGTCTCGGCGGCGAAGGCGGCGCCGCGTCGGGCGTCGGGGAGTTCTCCGTGGACCAGGAGGTGCCAGACGTCCTCGAAGCGGCGGTTCTGTGCGAGCTCGACGGCCGAGTACTGCCGGTAGTGGTAGAAGCCCTCGAGCCCTCGTACGTCGCCGACCTCGGTGTCGGCCACCACGACCCCGGCGAGTCCGCGCGGCACCTCGACGAGCGGTGTGGGGGCTGCGGTCCTGTTGACGGACATGATTACCTCCTCGAACTTGATTCAACTGTCCATACTTGACTACCTAAGTGTCAATATTGATTGAGACCGGCTTTAATCAATGCATGTGCTTCACGACTCAACACGCACCCCCTTCGGCTGGATACGGTGACCCCATGCGTGCTCAAGAGCCCGGTCGTCCCGACGCCGAGGAGCGGCGCCTGACCACCCGGGAGGCGGCCGAACTGCTCGGGGTGAAACCCGAGACCGTCTACGCGTACGTGAGCCGCGGCCAGCTCGGCAGCCGGCGCACACCCGGCGGCCGGGGCAGCACCTTCGACGCCGAGGAGGTCCGGGCCCTCGCCCGGCGCAACCGGCGCGACGGCGGCGGACCCGCGGCCTCGGCCGCCGGTCAGGAGCTGACCGTACGCACCCGCCTCACGCTCATCGAGAGCGACCGGTACTACTACCGGGGCGTCGACGCGGCCGAACTCGCCGCACACCACACCTACGAGGAGGTGGTCGAGTGGTTCTGGACCGGGCAGCTGCGTCCGGGCACCGCCTTCTCGGCGCCGGAACCCTCCGTGACCGCTGCCCGCCGGGCCGTCGACGCCCTGCCCGAACACGCCGGCCCCACCGACCGGCTCCGCGTGGCGGCGATCGCCGCCGCGGTCGCGGACCCGCTCCGCTTCGACCTGTCGGAGGGCGCGGTGCTGGGCACGGCCCGCATCCTCATCCCCACTCTCGTCGCCGCACTGCCCCCCGTGCTGCGCGACGGTGACGACCGGGCCCCGATCGCCCACCGCCTGTGGACCCGGCTCAGCGGGCGGGAGGCCGACGAGCCGACGCTGCGCGCTCTCGACGCGGCGCTCTGCCTCCTCGTCGACCACGACCTGGCGGCCTCCACGCTCGCCGTGCGCGTCGCCGCGTCGGCCCGGGCCCACGCCTACGCCGCGGTGTCCGCCGGGCTCGGCGTCATCGAGGGACCGCTGCACGGCGCCGCCGGAGGACTCGCCCACCGGATGCTGATGGAGGTGCTCGAACTGGGCAGCGCGGGCCCGGTGGTCGCGGAGGAACTGCGGGCCGGCCGGCGCATCCCGGGACTCGGCCACCGGCTCTACCCCGGTGAGGACCCACGCGCGCGTGCCCTGTTCGCGCTCCTGGAGGACATCCCCCGGGCGGCGCCCGCGCTCGCGGCGGCCAGGGACATCCAGGCCACCGCCGCCCGCCACACCCCGCTGCACGCCAATGTCGACCTGGCGCTCGCCGTGCTCACCGCGTCGTCCGGCATGGCATCCACCGCTGCCGAGACGATCTTCGCGGTGGCCCGCACGGCGGGCTGGATCGCGCATGCCCTGGAGGAGTACGGGGAGCGCCCCCTGCGGATGCGGCCGAGCGGGCTGTACTCCGGCCCCAGGCCGCCGCGCCCCCTACCGGAGTAGCGCCCAGGCGCGGCTGGACGTCGCCGTGGCGCAAGTCAGGTTAGGCTCACCTCTGTGAGTACGTGCTCAGCCGTCTCCCGGGACCTCGACGAGCCCCTTGCGGGCACCGCACCCGTCGCGAGGACCTGGTTGCTGCTCGAACAGCCCGGCCCGTGGGGCGCCAAGGCGCTCACCTCGAGCCATCTGGACCCCGCGCTGGGGCGTGCCCTGGAGTCGGCGGCGAAGGGGACGGGCGTGCGCATCGCGCTCATCCGCCGCCCCGGGCGCCACGCGGACCGGGGCACGCCCGCCGAGCGCAGGGTGTACGCGGCGCACACCGTGCCGGGCAACGTGTGGCTGCGCGGCACCACGATCGAGGACCCCAGCCGACTGCTGGACCTCGATTTCCCGGCACTCGGCCGGGGCGACCACCACACCTTCGACTCGGTGCTGGCCGGTGGCCCCCACCAGGGCGATCCGCTCGCGCTCGTCTGCACCAACGGCAAACGCGACCGGTGCTGCGCGCTCCTCGGCAGGCCGCTGGCGGCCGAGATCGCCGCCTCCGGGGCCGACGGCGTCTGGGAAGTCACCCACCTGGGAGGCCACCGCTTCTCGCCGACCGTGCTGGTGCTGCCGCACGGCTATGTCTACGGGCGGGTCCGGGCACACTCCGTCAAGGAGGTCCTGCACCGTGCGCAGGAGGGCCGGATCGTCGTGGAGGGCTGCCGCGGGCACTCCGCCTGGGAGCGCCCCGGCCAGGCGGCCGAGCTGGCCCTGCGGTCGGCCGTCGCCGAGGACGCGGCGCAGGCACTGACGGTCGTACGGACGGACGGCGCCGCTCCGCGCTGGGAGGTGACCCTGGCCCACTCGGACGGCCGGCGCTGGCGGGTCACCGTCGTACAGGGGGCCTCGGCGCCCCCGCGACCGGAGAGCTGCGGAGCGTCGGTGCTGGGCTCGCCGGCCCGGATGAAGGTCACGGCGGTGCGCGAGCTGCCGGCGCCGGCTGCGGCACTGGCGAGCTGACGCGCGGACCACCCGGGAGCCGGCCGGCAGCTCGGTTGCCCCCTCGGCCGGGGACGCGGGCAGAGCCGCCGGACGGGAGATACACGCCACACCCCGCTACGGCCCGCCGCGGTCCGCACGTACCGTCTTGGCCATGAGCTCCACTCCCCCCGTACGCCGACTGCGCCTGGGCCTGCCGCGACGGGTGTTCTCGCAGGTGCTGCTGATGCAGCTGGCGATCGCCGCGGGCGTCGCCGTACTCGCGACCGGGCTGTTCCTGGCGCCGCTCGGTGACCAGCTGGACGACCAGGCGATGCGCCGGGCGCTGGCGATCGCGCAGACCACCGCGCAGCAACCGCAGGTCGTGCGGGACCTGCGGACCACCCGGCCGGCGGCGGACGGGCCGGTGCAGCAGGAGGCGGAGCGGGTCCGCAGGGCCACCAAGGCGGAGTACGTCGTCGTGATGGACCGCAAGGGGGTGCGCTGGTCGCACACCGACCCGGAGCGGATCGGCCAGGTCGTCTCGACCGATCCGGGGCAGGCCCTGGCGGGACGCGAGGTCATGGAGATCGACAACGGCACCCTGGGCCGTTCCGCCCGCGGGAAGGTGCCCTTGCGCGACAGCGACGGCGCGATCGTGGGTGCGGTCTCGGTGGGCATCGCCTACGACAGCGTCCGGGCGCGGCTGATCCACGCCATCCCCGGCCTCTTCGCGTACGCCGGCGGCGCACTGGCCGTCGGTGCCCTGGCGTCCTGGGTCATCTCGCGCCGGGTGCAGCGGCAGACCCGGGACCTGGCCTTCTCGGACATCGCGGGGCTGCTGGCCGAGCGCGAGGCCATGCTGCACGGCATCCGGGAGGGTGTCGTCGCCCTCGACCGCGAGGGCCGGGTCCGCCTGCTCAACGACGAGGCTCAGCGCCTGCTGGGCATCGGCGGCGAGGCCGTCGGCCGCTTCCCCGGCGAAGCGCTCGGCGCGGGCCGCACGGCCGACGTGCTGGCCGGCCGGGTGACCGGCACCGACCTGCTGACCGTGCGCGGCCAGCGGGTCCTGGTCGCCAACCGGATGCCCACCGACGACGGCGGGGCCGTCGCCACGCTGCGCGACCGCACCGAACTGGAGCAGCTCGGCCGGGAGCTGGACTCCACGCGCGGCCTGATCGACGCCCTGCGCGCGCAGGACCACGAGCACGCCAACCGCATGCACACCCTGCTGGGCCTGCTGGAACTGGAGATGTACGACGACGCCGTGGAGTTCGTCGGCGAGGTGGTCGGCGACCACCGGGTCACCGCGGAACAGATCACCGAGCGGATCCGGGACCCCCTGCTCGCCGCCCTGCTGGTCGGCAAGGCGACCGTCGCGGCCGAACGCGGAGTCGCTCTGTGGGTCTCGGACCGGACGCGGCTGCCCGACCGTCTGGTCGACCCCGGGGGCCTCGTCACCATCGTCGGCAACCTGGTCGACAACGCGCTCGACGCCACCGCCGGGACACCGCACGCGCGCGTGGAGGTCGAACTGCGCACCGAGGGACGCGCCGCCACGCTCACGGTGCGGGACACGGGGCCCGGCATACCGGCGGACCACCGCGAGCTGGTGTTCACGACGGGCTGGTCCACCAAGGAGGCGCCGGCCCACCGCGAGCGCGGCATCGGACTCCCGCTGGTGCGCCGCCTGGCCGAGCGGCAGGGTGGCAGCGCGACCGCCGGCGAGGCGTACGGCGGGGGCGCGGAGTTCGTCGTAGCCCTGCCGGAGGCACTGACGGAACCGGAACCGGTGCCGACACCGGCGACGGGCCCGGGCTCGGGCCCGGAAGCCGCCCCCACCGCCTCTGTGACCACCGCTGCCGAGAAGGAGTCCCGATGATCGAGGTCCTGGTCGTGGACGACGACACGCGGGTCGCGCGCGTCAACGCCGCGTACGTCGAGAAGGTGCCCGGCTTCCATGTCGCCGGTGAGGCGCACAGCGCGCTGGAGGCGCTGGGCGCGACGGAGCGGCTGCCCCGCCTGGACCTGATCCTGCTGGACCACTACCTGCCCGACCGGACCGGCCTGGAGGTCGTCGGGGAGATGCGGCGCAGAGGGCTCCAGACCGACGTCATCATGGTGACGGCCGCCCGGGACGTCTCGACCGTCCAGGCGGCGATGCGCCAGGGCGCTCTCCAGTACCTGGTGAAACCGTTCGCCTTCGCCGGTCTGCGCGCCAAGCTGGAGGCGTACGCGCAGCTGCGCCGCACCCTCGACGGGGGCGGCGAGGCGGAACAGGCCGAGGTCGACCGGATCTTCGGCGCCCTGTCGGCACCCTCCGAGCCCGGGCTGCCCAAGGGGCACTCCCCCACCACCGCCGAACTGGTGCGCCAGTGCCTGCTGCAGGCCGACGGGCCGCTCTCCGCCCAGGAGATCGCCGATCGGACCGGGGTGAGCCGCCAGACCGCCCAGCGCTATCTGAAGCTCCTGGAACGCACCGGGCGGGCCGTACTGACCCTCAAATACGGCGAGGCTGGCCGCCCCGAACACCGCTACGCGTGGGCGACCCGCGCCTGAACCGCTGTTGAGCCCCGGGAGCCCTGGGGCTCCCCCCCTACACGGCCCCCGCCCCGGTCAGCGACCGCACCTCGGTCTCGGCGTGCCTGGCCTCGTCCGGGACCTCCGGGGAGGTGGCCGTGCCGAGCCAGCCGGCGAAGAAGCCCAGCGGGATCGAGACGAGGCCGGGGTTCTGCAGCGGGAAGTACTGGAAGTCGAGGCCGGGGAAGAGTGCCTGCGGGCTGCCGGAGACCACCGGGGACAGCAGCACGAGGACCACGGACGGCACCAGGCCGCCGTAGACCGCCCACACCGCACCCCGGGTGGTGAAGCCGCGCCAGAACAGCGAGTAGAGCAGCACCGGCAGATTGGCGGAGGCGGCCACGGCGAAGGCGAGGCCCACGAGGAAGGCGACGTTGAGGTCGCGGGCGAGCAGGCCCAGCCCGATCGCGACGGCTCCGATGCCGACGGCGGCGACCCGCGCCACGGCGACCTCGCTGCGCGGCTCGGAGCGGCGGCGCCGCAGGGAGGCGTACAGGTCGTGGGCGACGGACGTCGAGGAGGCCAGGGTGATGCCGGCGACCACCGCGAGGATGGTGGCGAACGCGACGGCGGCGACGACGGCGAACAGGACCGTCCCGCCGGTGGACTGCGCGCCGCCGCCCAGGTCCAGGGCGAGCAGCGGCACCGCCGTGTTCCCGGCGGCGTTCGACGCGCGTACGGCGTCCGGACCGACCAGGGCGGCGGCGCCGAAGCCCAGCACGATCGTCATCAGGTAGAAGCCGCCGATGAGGCCGATCGACCAGATGACGGACCGCCGCGCCGCCCGTGCGGTGGGCACGGTGTAGAAGCGGGACAGGATGTGCGGCAGCCCGGCCGTGCCGAGCACCAGGGCGAGCCCCAGGCTGATGAAGTCGAAGCGGGAGACCCAGTCCCCGCCGTAGGCCAGGCCGGGCGCGAGGAACGCGTCGCCGTGGCCACTGCGCTCGGCCGCCGTGCGCAGCAGCCGGTCGACGTCGCCGTGGAAGCGGACCAGGACGAGCGTGGTCAGCGCCACGGTGCCGCCGAGCAGCAGGACCGCCTTGACGATCTGGATCCAGGTGGTGGCGCGCATCCCGCCCAGCGACACGTAGATCACCATGAGGGCGCCGACGCCGATGACGGTCCACGTCCGCGCCGCCTCGCTCGTCCCGCCCAGCAGCAGCGCGACGAGACTGCCCGCGCCCACCATCTGCGCCACCAGGTACAGGACGGAGACGGTGACCGAGGAGGTCCCCGCCGCGATGCGTACCGGCCGCTCCCGCATCCGGGCGGCCACGACGTCGGCGAGGGTGAACCGCCCGCAGTTGCGGACGAGTTCGGCGACGAGGAAGAGGACGACGAGCCAGGCCACCAGGAAGCCCACCGAGTAGAGCATGCCGTCGTAGCCGTAGAGGGCGATGAGCCCCGAGATACCGAGGAAGGACGCGGCCGACATGTAGTCGCCGGAGATGGCAAAACCATTCTCCATCGGCGAGAAGAGGCGGCCGCCCGCGTAGAACTCCTCCGCCGAACCGTGCCGGTGGCGGCCCACCCAGGTGGTGATGGCGAGCGTGACGGCGACGAAGGTGCTGAACAGCAGGAGCGCCAGTGTCTGGTGATCGCCCGTCACGACGCACCGCCTCGCACACCGCGCGTCAGTTCCTGGGTGTCCCAGCGCAGTTCGAGTGCCGCCCGGTCCCTGCGCAGCCTGGCGTGCCGTGCGTAGGCCCAGGTGAGCAGGAAGGTGGTGAGGAACTGGCCGAGGCCGGCGACCATCGCGACGTTCACCGCGCCGGCCACCGGGCGGGCCATCAGGGCGGGAGCCGTCGTGGCGGCCACCACGTAGGCGAGGTACCACAGGAAGAAGGCGGCGACCGCCGGGACCACGAACCCACGGTAGCGGCTGCGGACCTCCTGGAAGGCCGCGCTGCGCTGCACCTCCAGGTACACGTCGGCCGCGGCCCGGGACGGCTCCGCCGCCGGGTCCCGGCGCATCGGCGGCACGGCCGGCTCCGGGGCTCCGGGGCCGGCCGACTCGCCCCAGCCGGAGGCGAGCGCGTCGTACCACGGGTCGTCGTACCGCAGATCCTCGTGCCGATGAGCGTCGTACCGCGGGCCGGGGGCCGTCTCGATGTGGGCCCTGCCCGGCGCGGCGCGGTGGTCGGCCGCGCTTTCGGGACCGCCCCCGGCGCCGCGGGGCCGATCGTTGCTTGACTGCATGCCCAAGGATGGACAGAACGGGAAGATCCCCGACTCTTCTTCCTCGGGCACTTCACCCCATCAGGTGATTCCACCCTGAGAGGTCCCTCTGGCCGGACCGGTCCCGGGTATCGCTCCCGGGCCCGGTTCGGCCGTCGGGCGTGGTCACGCGTCGATGCGCGAGCGGTCCAGCG
This sequence comes from Streptomyces sp. NPDC085944, assembly GCF_040686295.1. Lineage (NCBI taxonomy): Bacteria > Bacillati > Actinomycetota > Actinomycetes > Kitasatosporales > Streptomycetaceae > Streptomyces > Streptomyces sp. NPDC085944. The sequence goes on from NZ_JBFBJX010000018.1 coordinate 46,965, forward strand.
TCGCGGCCGAGCTGGAGATGAACTCCTTGCGGGGAGCGACGTCGTTACCCATCAGCAGGTCGAAGACCTGCTCGGCGGAGTCCAGATCGGTGAGGTTGATCCGGCGCAGGGTGCGGCGCCGGGGGTCCATGGTGGTCTCCGCCAGCTGGTCGGCGTCCATCTCGCCGAGACCCTTGTAGCGCTGGATGGAGTCCTTGTACCGGATGTTCTTGCTCTGGAACTCCATGAGCTTGTCGCGCAGCTCGCGGTCCGAGTACGTGTAGACGTACTTGTCCTGGCCCTTCTTCGGCTGGATCAGCTCGATGCGGTGCAGCGGCGGCACCGCGGCGAACACCCGGCCCGCCTCCACCATGGGCCGCATGTAGCGGTGGAACAGAGTCAGCAGCAGGGTGCGGATGTGGGAGCCGTCCACATCCGCGTCGGTCATCATGATGATCTTTCCGTAGCGGGCCGCGTCGATGTCGAAGGTACGGCCCGACCCGGCTCCTATGACCTGGATGATCGCCCCGCACTCGGCGTTCTTCAGCATGTCCGTCACGGACGACTTCTGCACGTTGAGGATCTTGCCCCGGATCGGCAGCAGCGCCTGGAACTCGGAGTTCCGGGCGAGCTTGGCCGTGCCCAGCGCGGAGTCGCCCTCGACGATGAACAGCTCGCTGCGGTCGACGTCGTCGCTGCGGCAGTCGGCCAGCTTGGCGGGCAGCGACGAGGATTCCAGGGCCGTCTTGCGGCGCTGGGCGTCCTTGTGCTGGCGCGCGGCGATACGGGTGCGGGCCGCGGCGACGGCCTTCTCCATGACCGTCCGGGCCTGCTGGGCCGCGTCGCGCTTGGTCGAGGTCAGGAACGCCTTCAGTTCCTTGCTGATCACGTTGTTCACGATCCGGCGGGCCGCCGAGGTGCCGAGGACCTCCTTGGTCTGGCCCTCGAACTGCGGCTCGGCGAGCCGGACGGTGACGACCGCCGTCAGTCCCTCCAGGGCGTCGTCCTTGACGATGTCGTCCTCGGCGACGCGCAGCATCTTCTTGGTGCGCAGCACCTCGTTCATCGTCTTGGCCACCGCCTGCTCGAAGCCGGCGACGTGGGTGCCGCCCTTCGGGGTGGCGATGATGTTCACGAACGACCTGAGCGTGGTGTCGTAGCCGGTGCCCCAGCGCAGCGCGACGTCGACGCCGAGGTCGCGGGTGACCTCGGTGGGCGTCATCTGCCCCTCCTCGTCGAGGACGGGGACCGTCTCCTTGAAGGACCCCTGACCACTGAAGCGGAGGGTGTCGCAGACGGGCCGGTCACTGGCCAGGAACTCGCAGAACTCGCTGATGCCTCCGTCGAAGCGGAACGACTCCTCGCCCTTGCTGCCACCGTCACCGAGGCCGAACTCGTCGCGGACGACGATGGTGAGTCCGGGCACCAGGAACGCGGTCTGGCGGGCCCGCTGGTGCAGCGTGTCCAGGGAGAGCTTGGCGTCCTTGAGGAAGATCTGCCGGTCCGCCCAGTACCGCACGCGGGTGCCGTTGCGGCTCTTGGGGATCTTCTTGACCTTGCGCAGCCCGTTCCCGGCGTCGAATCTGGCGTCCGGGCCGGTCTTCGCGAACGTGCCCGGGACCCCGCGGCGGAAGCTGATCGCGTGGGTGTGCCCGCCGCGGTCCACCTCGATGTCCAGGCGTGCGGACAGGGCGTTCACCACGGAGGCGCCGACGCCGTGCAGACCGCCGGAGGCGGCGTAGGAGCCACCGCCGAACTTGCCGCCGGCGTGCAGTTTGGTCATGACGACCTCGACGCCGGACAGGCCGGTCTTGGGCTCGACGTCGACCGGGATGCCCCGGCCGTTGTCCCGGACCTCCACCGAGGCGTCGTCGTGGAGGATCACCTCGATGTGGTCGCAGTAGCCGCCCAGGGCCTCGTCGACGGAGTTGTCGATGATCTCCCACAGGCAGTGCATCAGACCGCGGCTGTCGGTGGATCCGATATACATGCCCGGACGCTTGCGCACGGCCTCGAGCCCCTCGAGGACGAGCAGGTGCCGCGCGGTGTAGTTGGATCCGTCCCGGTCTGCTCCTGCCAGCAGCGCAGTGGACGGCACGGATGTCTCGGCGGTCACGCGGTTCGCTCCTCGCTGAATTTCAGATGGGGCCCCGCTGGGTAAGGGCGTGGCTCGGTTCACCGCTCAGAGGGTACCGAGGCCTGGTAGAGCCGTTGTAACGCCACCCTCGTCGCCCAACCACCCTAGTCCACGGTCGCATGCCTGTTCGATCCCTCGATGGGGTGAAGCACACATCACGTTCCCTTCGAGGCATGAACCATTTAGGCTCCGGGCACGTCCTCATGAACAAACCGGCAACCCAGCCGGCGGGACCGACACTGACCGACCGCGCGAACCCGTACGACACAGAGACACGCACTACGGCACATTCGCCGCCAATCGGCAACAGCCGGCCCCTCGGAAAGTTTTTTTCGAGGAAAAGCCACGAGCGGGAACGTTTTGGGGCTGGTTGGATGTTGACCCTGGTACGACAGCTCGTCGAGCTAGAGAAGAGGCGACGTGACTACTGTTCTGACTTCCGCAAGCCCGCTGACGGCCGCCGATCGCTGCGACCGCTGCGGCGCCCAGGCATACCTGCGCGTCGTCCTGCTGAGCGGCGGAGAACTGCTCTTCTGCGCCCACCACGGTCGCAAGTTCGAGCCGGAACTCAAGAAGATCGCCGCTGAGATACAGGACGAGACGGAGCGGCTGACGGCCGTTCCGGCTTCCTCCGCCGAGGAAGAGGGCTGAATCCAACGCGCCCGACGACGAGCCGAATCGGCACAGGCCGATGAACGGGCGGCCGTCTCCGTGTCCCGGAGGCGGCCGCCCGTACTCGTGTCCGGCGGGCTCTCAGCGGCCGTCAGACGCCCTCGCGCTGCTTCGTGGCCGTGCCGTCCCACCCCAACGTCCGCAGTATCGATGAGACGCGCGTGTACACCCCGGGGCTGCCGGGGCGCCCGCAGCCACTCCCCCAGGACACGAGGCCGATGAGTCTCCCCCGGCCGACCAGCGGCCCCCCGCTGTCCCCCTGACAGGCGTCGCGTCCCCCGGCCTCCTGCCCGGCACAGAGCATGCTGTCCGAGCGATACCGCCCGTCGTCGTTCCCCGGATACGCCCGCTCGCAGGAGGCGTCGGGAAGCACCCGCACCCGGGCCGCGTGCAGGCCGTTCGCGTAGTCCCCGGCGCCCGAGGTGTCGCCCCAGCCGTAGACGAGGGCACCCGTGTCGGGCGTGTACGCGGGGTCACCTTCCGCCGCCATCCCTATGACCGAGTCGGCGGGCAGCGCCTCGGAGAGAGTGAGCACCGCGAAATCGCCGGCGTTGCTGCGGTCGTCGTGCGCCGGGTTCACCCAGACGGAGCGGATGGGGATCTCCTGTCCCCGGTCCGACAGCAGATCGGTCCGGCCGGCGATGACCCGCAGGTCCTCCACCTGTTCCGGCGGCGACCCGAGAACCTCCTCCCCCAGACAGTGGGCCGCCGTGAGCACGGTGGTCCGGCCGACGGCCACTCCCCCGCAGAACTGCCCCGCCCGCGTACCCCCGAACCGGTCACGACTGGACAGGGCGACGGTCCACGGACTGTCGGACACTTCGACCGGAAAGCCTCCGACGACGATGCTGTCGGCGGCCGCGGGGGTGGCGGACCCCAGCGGTATCGCGGTCGCGGCGGCCGCCAGCACCAGCGGCCGGGCCAGTGTCCGGACACAGAGACGACGCATGCGGGCTCCTCACTCCTAGGTGGTCATGAGACACCCAGAGTGATCCAGTACGCGGCCCCGCGCACCCGCTGCCCAGCGCGAAGGCCCGGCTCCGCACCTGGCGGGACCGGGCCTGCGTCGTACGTGCTGTCCGCTCGTACCGTCTGCCTGTACTGCCTGCTGCGACCTAGTCGAGGTAGTCGCGCAGCACCTGGGAGCGCGACGGGTGGCGCAGCTTCGACATGGTCTTCGACTCGATCTGGCGGATGCGCTCACGCGTGACGCCGTACACCTTGCCGATCTCGTCGAGGGTCTTCGGCTGACCGTCGGTGAGACCGAAGCGCATGGAGACGACGCCCGCCTCGCGCTCGGACAGGGTGTCGAGTACGGAGTGCAGCTGCTCCTGCAGGAGGGTGAAGCTGACCGCGTCGGCCGGCACGACCGCCTCGGAGTCCTCGATGAGGTCACCGAACTCGCTGTCGCCGTCCTCGCCCAGCGGGGTGTGCAGCGAGATCGGCTCGCGCCCGTACTTCTGGACCTCGATGACCTTCTCCGGGGTCATGTCGAGCTCCTTGGCCAGCTCCTCCGGGGTGGGCTCGCGGCCCAGGTCCTGGAGCATCTGGCGCTGCACGCGGGCGAGCTTGTTGATGACCTCGACCATGTGCACCGGGATACGGATGGTGCGGGCCTGGTCGGCCATCGCGCGGGTGATCGCCTGACGGATCCACCAGGTGGCGTACGTGGAGAACTTGTAGCCCTTGGTGTAGTCGAACTTCTCCACCGCGCGGATCAGGCCGAGGTTGCCCTCCTGGATGAGGTCCAGGAAGAGCATGCCGCGGCCGGTGTAGCGCTTGGCCAGGGAGACCACCAGACGGAGGTTGGCCTCCAGCAGGTGGTTCTTGGCGCGGCGGCCGTCCTCGGCGATGATCTCCAGCTCGCGCTTGAGCTTGGGCGCCAGCTTGTCGGCGTTCGCCAGCTTGTCCTCGGCGAACAGACCGGCCTCGATGCGCTTGGCGAGCTCGACCTCCTGCTCGGCGTTGAGCAGGGGGACCTTGCCGATCTGCTTGAGGTAGTCCTTGACCGGGTCGGCGGTGGCACCGGCCGCGGCGACCTGCTGGGCCGGCGCGTCGTCCTCGTCGTCGTCGGACAGCACGAAGCCCGCGTTCTCGGTACCCTCGGGCTCCTCCGTCGCGGCCTTCGGCTCCTCGGTCGCCTCGTCCTCGAGAAGCTCGCCGTCTTCCTTCTTGGCGGTCGTCTTCTTGGCCGCCGTCTTCTTGGCGGTCGCCTTCTTCGCGGTCGCCTTCTTGGCGGTCGCCTTCTTGGCCGCCGCCTTCTTGACGGGTGCCTCTTCCTCGGCGGCGGGCTCGGCCGCGGGTGCCGCCGGGGCGGCGGGAGCGGTCGCCTTCCTGCTGGTCACCGTCTTCGCCGCGACCGTCTTCGTGGCGGTGCGCTTGGCGGGACTCTTCGCTGCGACGCTCTTTCGGGTGCGCTTGGGCTCTGCGGCACTGACCATCAGCGTCACACCCTCTTCCTCGAGGATCTGGTTGAGGCTGCGCAGTACGTTCTTCCACTGAGTGGCCGGAATCTGGTCAGCTTCGAAGGCCCGACGCACGTCATCGCCGGCGATCTGCCCCTCAGCCTTTCCCCGCTCAATGAGCGCCATGACAGAGACGGACTCGGCGATCTCCGGCGGGAGCGTACGGGATGTGCTGGCCGACACGAACAACCTCTCGGAACGTTGAAAAACGGCTTCCGGCCCCGTCCACGGCGGACAGGAGCCGACCACCGGCTCGGGAATGGGCCGACGGTGCGGGCGGGCCGGGGAGATGCACAGCGCCGTGAACGGCGTCCGTATTCCTTCCGCGGCTGTCACCTCTTAGGTCATCGTGTTGTTCCCAAGAGCGTTACGCCCAATCCGCGTGGCCCGAGTCACACCCCGTAAGCGATCAAAACCGGTCAGATCCGGATGAACAAGGTCACCAACTCGTGTGCACCGGCCATGCCGGGACGACTCAGCCTCTCATTCGCACCGTCGGACCCCGGGGAACCACGAGAGGCTCCGCGGGGTCCGACGGTGACGGCGTGCCGGCCACTGCCACAGGAGGGGTATGGCGTGCCCGGACCGCGCCGCTGCGGCGGAAGGCGGTCAGTGCTCGCGCGGGGCGGGCACCACGCGTTCCACCTCGGGGTGGACGGTCAGAAGTTGGCGCATGGCCGTCTCGGCCGCCGCGCCGTCGCCGGTGGCGAGGGCGTCGACGATCCTGCCGTGCTGCGCGAGCGACACGTCGTTCGGGCGGTCACAGCCGGTGACCGGGCCGCCGGAGACATGGAGGGCGGCGGAGACGATCCCCGAGAGGTGGTCCAGCATCCGGTTGCCCGCGACCTGGATGAGCAGGGTGTGGAACTCGGCATCGGCACGCGAGAAGGTGAGCGCGTCGCCCTGTCCCATGGCGTGCCCCATGATCCCCACCATGTCGGACAGCCGCTGCTGGACGTCCTCGCGCCCGTGTCCGGCGGCCAGGCGCGCGGCGAGCGGCTCGATCGTCCAGCGCAGCTCGCTCAGCTCCCGGCGCTGGTCGTCGCGCTGCGGCCCGAAGGCACGCCATTCGATGATGTCCGGATCGAGGAGGTTCCAGTCACTCACGGGGCGCACGCGCGTGCCGACGTTCGGGCGGGCGCTGACCAGCCCCTTCGCCTCCAGCACACGAAGGGACTCGCGCACCACGGTGCGGGAGACCTCGAAACGCTGCCCGATCTCCTCGGGCACCAGCGGGCGGTCGGCGCCCAGGTCGCCCGAAACGATCATCTGGCCCAGTTGCTGGACGAGTTGCCCGTGCAACCCGCGGCCACGGTTGCCCGCGGTGCGCCGGCCCACGCGGCCCAGCTCGGGCTCCATCCCTTCCCAGGAGGGCGCTCCGACGCGGTCGACGGCGGGCGTCTCGGCGTACGGGTAGCGGTCGAGTTCGCCCGGGTTCGCGAGGCCGGAGTCGGCGGAACGGGCGGCGGTCATCATGGTGTGCGCAAGGGTACTCACGCATCCTTTGTCGGCGCTGACCCCAACTCCCTTGAGGTCTTTGGTGAAAAGCACACGAAAGGGTGATCGCTCACCCCGTCGCAATTGACGCCTTATCGGAAAGAAATGGGCTTTCCCCGGGGAGTTGCGCACACGGTCGGAACGGAAGGGTGAGACAGGCGTCACCGCATCCTGCTGCGCAGGGTCATGAGCAGATACGCGCAGAGCAGAGCGGTCAGGGACAACGTCATTGCGCCGCCCACGGGTTGGGCGAGCAGACGCAGCGCCTCCGCCACGTACCGCTCGCCCCCGAACGGCCACTGGGTCAGCAGGACCTCGCGCACCCGCATCGGGAAGCCGGCGGCGGTTCGTACGGACGGGCCCTCCCAGACCTTCTGTACGAGCGGTACGACGACGACCGGAACGGCGACCACGGCCGCCAGCCCGGCGGTGGTGGACCGGAAGACACCCGCGGCGAGCACGCCGGCCCATGCGCACCCGACGACGAGCGCGATCCAACCGGCGCCCGGCGCGGGCCAGTCGGCGGGGAACCCCGCGAGTTCGGAGCCGTAGAAGAGCCGCAGCGCCACGGCGTCGCAGCCCACGGTCAGGGCGGCCAGGACCAGTGCGGCGGCCGCGGAGACGAGGAGTTTGGCGGTCAGCAGCCCGATGCGGCGGGGCACGGTCCCGCGGTCGGCCGCGAGGGCGGGGTGGCGGAACTCGTCGCCGAAGGCGAGCGCGCCGAGCAGCCCGGCGCCGAGCGCGGCGGGCGGCAGCGGGAGCTCCCTCGGCCACGCGGCCAGGAGCCGTGCCTGTGGGGTGTGTCCGATCCGGGCGAGGAACACGGCGGTGACGGTGGACACGAGGAGCACGACCGCGCCGGTGACGAAGCCGGTGCCGACGCCCACCGCACGACGAAGCTCGTAACGCAGCGGCCGGAGGGGGCTGGGGGCGGAGCGGACGGAGATGGGGGGCGGGAGCGTGACGGCCGTGTCCGCCGGCTTCGTCGCGCCCGGTGTGAGCGCGCTGAAGAGGCGCGATGCGCGGCCCGGGGCGACGTCGGGGGCGACGGCCCCGGGGGCTCCGGGCGATTCGGGGCCGCTGCCGGGGGTGCCGTCCGGGACGAGGGCCTGACGGGGCCCGGGGGTCCTGCGGCGGGCCGTCCCGGACGCGGGTCCGTCCCTGTCCCCGTCCGGGGCGGGCGCCCGGCGGGGGCCTGCCTGGGGGCGGGCTTCGCGGCGGTGCGGCTGCGGCTGGGCGGCGCCGGAGGGAGACGAGGAGGGGCCGGCGGCCGCGGTGCGGGACGTGTTCGGCGCCCCGTTGACCTGCGCGCGGTCGCCGCCACTGTCCCGCCACTCCTGGTGCCGTGCCGCGGGGACCGCACCGGCCCCGGCGCCCATGTCTCCCACCTCGTCGGCCAGTTGGTGCACGAGGATGCCGTGCCTGAAGGCGGTCTCGCCGATGTCGGCACACGTACTGCCGTACACCGCGAGCCGGTTGCCTCCCTCACGTACCACCTCGACGGAACGGCGGGCCGTGCGCGCCTCCTTGGCCACCAGGGCGGCAAGACGGGCGGCGTGCGGACTGCGGACGGCGACGCGGGGACGCAGCCGGGTGCGGGAGAACTCCGCGGCCTCCTGGTCGGCCACGACCCTGCCCCGCTCCAGCGTGACGACGTGGTCGGCGTTGCGCGCGGCCTCCTTGGGGTCCGCCGTGCTGAACAGGACGGTGCCGCCCTGGGCGGCGTGGGCGCGCAGCGCGCCGTGCAACCGTCGGGCGTCGGGGGCGGAGAGTGCGCCGGCGGGGTCGTCGAAGACCAGGGTGTGCGGGTCGGGAACGAGCGCGCAGGCCAGGCCCAGCCGTCGGTCCATGCCCCTGGAGAGGGTGCCGAGGCGTTCGTCGCGCAGCCCCTCGAGACCGACCGATTCCAGGACCTCGTCGGCCCTGCGGACGGGGACGCCGGCGGCCGCGCACAGCATGCGGAGGTGGCCGCGCACCGTGCGGGCCGGGTGCCCCGGGACGTCGCCCAGCAGCACGCCGACCTCGTGGGAGGGGCGGGCGATGCGGTGCAGGGGGCGGCCTCTGAAGTAGGTGAGACCCCGGCCGTGCTGGAGCTCGAGCATGAGTCTGAGTGCCGTCGTCTTGCCGGCGCCCGATGCTCCGAGCAGCGCGGTGACGCGGCCCGCGGGCGCCTCGAACGAGACGTCGTCGACGGCGGGCGGAAGCTCCTTGCGGGGGTTGCTGGTCAGTCCGAAGGCCTGGATCACCCGTAGCAAGATAGCGTGCGATATCCGGTTTTTCGGGCACCGTACGGCTTACCGGCACGGGCAGGGTCCCGCGTCCTCGATCCCTCGCACACCACGGATCCCTCGCACACCACGCCCGCGGGTCCGGCCCGGACCTCGGCGTCAGACCTCGGGACGGAGCATCGGGGGGTTGAGCAGGGTGGCGCCGCCCGCCCGGAAGAGCTGGGCGGGACGGCCGCCCTGGCGGGTGGTCGTCCCGCCGGTGGGCACGAGGAACCCCGGCGTGCCCGTCACCTTGCGGTGGAAGTTGCGGGGGTCGAGCGCCACGCTCCACACCGCTTCGTAGACCCGGCGCAGCTCGCCGACGGTGAACTCGGGCGGGCAGAAGGCGGTGGCCAGCGACGAGTACTCGATCTTGGAACGGGCTCGCTCCACCCCGTCCGCCAGGATCTGGGCGTGATCGAAGGCGAGCGGCGCAACCGCCTCGCCTGCGTGACCGTAGCCGCTCTGCTCCAGCAGCTCCTCCACCGGCGCCCAGCGGGCGTTGCTGGCGTCACCGCCCGCTCGTGGTGCGGGCAGGTCGGGGGCGAGTGCGAGGTGGGCGACGCTGACCACGCGCATCCGGGGGTCGCGTTCGGGGTCGCCGTAGGTCGCGAGTTGTTCCAGATGGGCACCGTTGTCCTGAGCGGGCGCGGCCGGGTCGTGGGCGCACAGCCCGGTCTCCTCGGCCAGCTCCCGCGCCGCCGCCTGCGCCAGGTCCTCGCCGTCCCGCACGAACCCGCCGGGCAGAGCCCAGCGGCCCTGGAACGGCGGCTCGCCCCTGCGCACCGCCAGCGCGCACAGGGAGTGGCGGCGCACGGTCAGCACGACCAGGTCCACAGTGACGGCGAAGGGCGGAAAGGCTGACGGGTCGTAGGGCATGCGGTGATCATAGTCGTCTTCCTGACGATAAGCACTCCCTTCGTCAACCGCTTCGACCATTGATCCACTCCCTGCCCGCCCGTGTCCGAACGCCCGCCCCGGCGGGCCGTGCGAGGAGATCTCGCGCCAGGTCAAGCCCGTGACGAGGGCCGCGACCACCCGCTTCGGGGGCACTCGCGGCCCCACCGGCCCGGCGCTCTCCCCTGTGCGTCCCCCGGGGGCGCGCGATCGCAGCGCTCGGCTCCTGAGCGTGCGCCCTCGTGCGGCGTCGGGCGCCATGCGCCGAGGGGAGGGTGCGCGAGCGGCGCCGACGGCCGGCCGGCACGCTGGACGAGGGCTCGGCCGGCTCTCGCTCCGGCCGCGTTTCGCCGCGCCCCTCGTCGTCCGGCGCACCGTCGCCCGTGTCCGCGCCGCCCTTTCTGCCCTCGCGCAGACAGCGGCGGATCGACTCGGGGTCGAGGCCCTCGTTGCACGCCTGGTGCAGCAGGCGGGCGAAGAGGTAGTCGGGATCCGCGCCGAGTGCCATGGCCAGTGCTTCCCGTGCCTCCAGCTCGTCACCGGTGGACCAGGCGACCCAGCCCGCGAGGGTGAGGGGCGCGGCCGCGTGTTCGGCGTACGGTCCGGCGCAGCGACGGGCCAGGGCTCGCCACAGGCGCATCGCGGGGGCCGCCTCGTCGCCCTCCATCCACGCGGCCGCGCGGTCACGTGTCGTGCGGTCCTGCAGTCCGAGGATCAACACCGCTGCCTCTTCGTGTCCGAGCAGGTGGTCGTCGCGCAGGTCTTGGGCCGACACCCCGGAGACGGGCGGGGCCCCGGCGAGGCGTCGCATCACCCGCTCCGCCGTGTCCAGCGTCTCCTCGGCCACTTCCGCGCGGCCGTCGGCGTCGAGGATCCGGGAGACCAGCGTCGTGGCGGCCGCGTCCAGGGCCGCCGCCTGTTCGCCCGCCGCCGCGTCCTCCCGGGGAAGCATCCTGGCCCGCAGCTCACGGAGGGAGCCGCGCACCTGGATACCGGCGTAGGTGGCAGCCGCGGCCAGCACCGACGTGCCCGGCAGTCCCATGGGGAGGCCCTCCGCCGGGCAGCAGGCCTCTTCGTCGCAGCAGTACGACCAGAAGCGTCCGGCCGAGATGCACAGCGCCTCCACGACGGGGACGTCGAGGGCTCCGCACTCGACGCGCAGCTTCTGGGCCAGCGGCCGCAGTCGCTCCATCACGTCCCGTCCGGTCTCGCCCGGGCCCGGTTCCCGGCAGAGATAGGCGACCATCTGCTCGGGTCGCACCCCGCGCCGTTCGCCTCCGGTCACCAGACCGTGGACCAGTTGTCCGGCCGCGCCCGCCCAGTCGTCCGGGTTCGCCGGGATGCCGAGTCGCGCGCGACCGCCGAACCGGCCCCGCCCGCCCCTGTCCCGCAGGGCGGCCAGGACGATGCTGTCCTCGGGGCGGTACCCGAGCAGGTACGGCAGGGCGTCGGCGAGTTCGGCGGGGGTGCGCAGGGTGACCTGCTGTTCGTCCCCGGGGGTCTCGAGCGGGACGTGGTCCGCACGACCCGGCTCCGCGGCGTCCGGGATGTCGCCGTTCTCGAAGGATCCAGTCGTTTCGCTGTGGTTCGTCATGGCTCGACGATCTCGCGGATCGACAGGTTCCGCTTTGCCTGTGGACAACTGTCGACAGGGACACATCACCACGCCCCGCGGGCGCCCTATCCGGCCAGGGCGAGGACCAGCGGAAGCACCTGGCCGGCACCGGCCTGACGCAGGAGGCGTGCGCCCACGGCCAGCGTCCAGCCGGAGTCGGTGAAGTCGTCGACGAGCAGGACCGGGCCGGAGATGCCGGCCAGGGCCGTGGCGAGCTCGTCCGGCACGGTGAACGACTCCGCCAGGGCGCGCAGCCGCTGGGCGGAGTTGCTGCGGTGGGCGGCGTAGGCGTCGGCGTGGGAGGTGTGGGCGAGGCTGCCCAGCAGCGGGAGCCTGCCGACCCGTGCCACTCCGCCGGCCAGCGAGGAGACCAGCTGGGGACGGCTGCGGGAGGGCATGGCGACGACGCCCACGGGCCGCGCCACCGCGTCGGGGGAGCCGTCGGCCCAACCGCCCGGGGAGCGGGCCCAGTCGGCCAGCACCGTCACGACGGCGTCCAGCACGTCGTCCGGGACCGGTCCGTCCGCCGCCTGCGCCGACAGGAGCGGGCGCAGCCGGTTGCCCCAGCCGATGTCCGACAGCCTCCCCAGCGCCCGGCCGGTGAGGGCCTGCTGGCCCACCGGAATCCGGCCCTTGAGGTCCATGCCCACCGCGGCGAGCCCGGTCGGCCACATCTTGCGCGGCTCGACCTCCACCCCGGGACGGTCCAGCTCGCCCGTCGCCGCCGCGAGGGCCGCGGACGGGACGGCCGGGTCGAGCCAGGGTCCGGCGCAGGTGTCGCAGCGGCCGCACGGAGCCGCCTTGTCGTCGTCCAGCTGTCGCTGCAGGAACTCCATCCGGCAGCCCGTGGACGCCACGTAGTCCCGCATGGCCTGCTGCTCCGCCTGCCGCTGCCGGGCCACCCACGCGTACCGCTCCGCGTCGTACGTCCACGGCCGGCCCGTGGCGGCCCAGCCGCCCTTCACCCGCTTGACCGCGCCGTCCACGTCCAGGACCTTGAGCATCGTCTCCAGCCGCGACCGCCGGAGATCCACCAAGGGTTCGAGTGCCGGAAGCGACATCGGCCGCCCCGCGTCCTCCAGCACCGCCAGCGTGCGCCGCACCTGCTCCTCCGGCGGGAAGCCCACCGAGGCGAAGTAGGCCCAGATCGCCTCGTCCTCCCGCCCCGGCAGCAGCAGGACGTCCGCATGGTCCACGCCGCGCCCCGCACGTCCGACCTGCTGGTAGTACGCGATGGGCGACGAGGGCGACCCCAGGTGCACGACGAACCCCAGATCGGGCTTGTCGAAGCCCATGCCGAGCGCCGACGTCGCCACGAGCGCCTTCACCCGGTTCGCCAGCAGGTCCTCCTCTGCCTGAAGCCGGTCGGCGTTCTCCGTCTTCCCCGTGTAGGAGGCCACCGGATGCCCGCGCTGTCGCAGGAACGACGCGACCTCCTCGGCCGCCGCCACCGTCAGCGTGTAGATGATCCCGGAGCCGGGCAGATCCCCCAGCCGCTCCCCCAGCCACGCGAGCCGGTGCGCCGCGTCCGGCAGCTCGAGCACGCCCAGCCGCAGGCTCTCCCGGTCGAGCGGCCCGCGCAGCACCAGGGCGTCCCCGCCGCCCGTGCCCAGCTGCTCCGCCACATCGGCCGTGACCCGCGCGTTGGCGGTCGCCGTGGTGGCCAGCACCGGCACCCCGGCCGGCAGCTCGGCCAGCATGGTGCGCAGCCGACGGTAGTCGGGGCGGAAGTCGTGGCCCCAGTCGGAGATGCAGTGCGCCTCGTCCACCACGAGCAGACCGGTCGTGGCCGCGAGCCTCGGCAGTACCTGATCCCGGAAGTCCACGGAATTGAGGCGTTCCGGGCTCACGAGGAGGACGTCGGTCTCCCCCCGCTCGACCTCCCCGTAGATCGCTTCCCACTCCTCCGGGTTGGCCGAGTTGATCGTGCGCGCCCGGATCCCCGCCCGCGCGGCCGACTCGACCTGGTTGCGCATCAGCGCCAGCAGCGGCGAGACGATCACGGTGGGGCCTGCGCCCCGCCGGCGGAGCAGCGCGGTGGCGACGAAGTACACGGCCGACTTTCCCCAGCCGGTGCGCTGCACCACGAGGGCGCGCCGGTGCTCCTCCACCAGGGCCGCCACCGCCTGCCACTGGTCCTCGCGCAGCCGTGCCGTGCCCTCGCGATCACCGACCAGCTCGGCGAGGACGGCGTCGGCTTCGGTACGGAGTTCCTCGTGGTCCATGCCCCCATGCAACCCGATGGCACTGACAATCGGCGAATCGGAGACGGGCACGACGCGTGCCGCGTCCCATGCGTCGCCCGGCGGCGCTCCGGGTAGGGATATAGAGCGCACATCAGCCGATATGGGGCCTCGGTCTCAATTGCTCGTTGCCGCATCCCAGTTCGACAGGAAGAATCGAAGTCCGCTCCCCGCACGGCCCTCCGTGATCCGGCAGGGCTTGGCTGCGGTGCGTGCTCCCCGAATCCGACCCTGCCCGCAGTGTGGGCGCGTAGCCGAAGGGAGGAACGTGACCTTCGGATTCGCTCCGTCCTCGGCGGCCTCGTTTTCGTCGTCCGCCGTTTCCGCCACTCGCATGCTCGAACCGGCGGAGTGGGCCGCCGCCGGGATCCCGCTGCTGCGCAATCCTCGGGAGGTCGTCAGCGGGCTGCACTCCCGACACCGGCCGGAACCGGCGACAGCGGTCGTGGCCGTGCTCGACCCGGACGAACGACTGCGCGCCAGCGCCTCGTTCACCAGCCGCCGGTCCCCCGCCGACGGCTGGATGTTCCGCAACGCGCTGCTCTCCCAGCTGCGCCGCGTCATCCCGCACGACCTGCGGCGCCGCACGCCGGTGCGCACCGCCGTACTGCTCTACTGCCGTGAGGGCGACGCGCGTTGGACGCAGGAGGACGGCGCCTGGATGTGGGGGCTGCGGGACGCGTGCACGCTGCACGGACTGCGCTGCGGCGCGTACATCACGCTGACCCGGGACGGCTGGCAGGTGCTCGGCGAGGGCCGCGGCGGGCGCCGGCCCAACGCGGCGTCGGTGCCGGAGCCCTTCGCCACGGCGGAGGCGCCGCCTCCGCCACCCCGCACCGGCGGTGTCGCCTCGGACGTGTTGCGCCGCGCCGCGGCCCGCTGAGCACCCCGGCGGCGAGGAGCAGGGGACCACGACGGGCCCATCCGAGCGGTGACACGGCTCGCCCCCGATCCGGCCGGCGTGCGACCGGATCGGGGTGCGCCGGAACCGGCGACACCCGCACGCCGCCCGTCCCGCGGCGGCCGGCGCGCATCCACCGGCTCAGCTCGTCGGTCCGAGCCGGTGCGGGCACGGAGGGACGTCAGGTGCGCGCGGCCCGCGGGAGCGCGCCGTGCGGGGGCCGCGGCCCGGCACTTTCCGTGACGCGCCGCAGGCCGCCGCACTCGGTGGAACGGGCTCAGACGCCCGCGCCCAGCACCGAGTTGATCCGCTGCGGGTCGCCGCAGACGATCAGCAGGGCGCCGGCCCGGGAGTGGGCCACGGTCAGGGCGGTGACGGCGGCGGCCTCGGGGCCGCCGTTGAGTGCGACCACGACCACGGCCCGCGACGCGGCACGGTCCGCGACGGCGGCGTCGGCGTAGAAGACGTCGTCGCCCGCGTCGTGCTGTGCCCAGTAGGCGGCATCGCCGAAGGACAGTTCGTGGGCCGCCCACGGGTGGGGGTCGCCGGTGGTGATCACCAGCACGTCACCGGGGGTGCGGCCCGAGTCCAGCAGCAGGTCGACGGCCTCTTCGGCGGCGTCGAGCGCGCCGTCCGGCGTGGCCGGGATCAGCTGGATCTGCGCGGCGGCCGGGGCGGCGGGAGCGGCCGGAACAGCCGGACCCACGGGGCCGGGTTTGGCCGCGGCCGTGTCGCGCGACGTGCGTTGGGCCGGCGGAGCCGGGCGCACCGGGCCGGGACGGCCGGGGCGCGGCGGTGCCGCGGGACGGGGGCCGGGTACGGGGCGGGGGGTCGGCGCGGTGCGGCCACTGGCCGGAGTGGCGCGGGGACCCTGGGCCTTCTCGTGAATCTGAGGCTCCTCGGGAATGAGAGGCATGAGCTGATGTTTATCAAACGTTGGTGCGGCTCGCGTCGGCGGGTGGCACATGCCTGCGGGCCGAACCGTCAGAAATCGAAGCCGAGCTGACCCTCGATTTCCGGAGCGCTTCCGTCCACCCAACTGCGGACCTTCTTGAGGTGCCGCCACTGGGGCAGCGCATCAAGATACGCCCACGACAACCGGTGGTGCGGGGTGGGGCCCCGCTCCTCCAGTGCGGCCTTGTGCACGGGCGACGGATACCCGGCGTTGTCCGCAAAACCGAAGTCTGCATGGTCGACACCCAGTTCGGCCATCATTTTGTCGCGCTGGACCTTGGCGAGCACCGAGGCCGCCGCGACGGCGACGCAGGACTGATCGCCCTTGATCACCGTCCGAACCTGCCAAGGGGCCCCGAGATAGTCGTGTTTGCCGTCGAGGATGACGGCTTCGGGGCGGACCGGCAGGGCCTCCAGGGCCCGCACCGCCGCCAGCCGCAGCGCGGCCGTCATGCCCAGCGCGTCGATCTCCTCCGGAGAGGCGTGCCCCAGGGCGTACGACGTGACCCAGGTATGCAACTCCACGGCGAGCTCGGTGCGTCGCTTGACGGTGAGCAGCTTGGAGTCGGTCAGACCGGCCGGGGGCCGCCGCAGTCCCGTGACCGCGGCGCAGACGGTGACCGGACCGGCCCACGCGCCGCGCCCCACCTCGTCGACACCGGCAATGATCTTCGCTCCGGTCGTGGCGCGAAGGGAGCGCTCGACGGTGTGAGTAGGTGGTTCGTACGGCATGGCGCCCCTAGCCTACGCCGCTGCGTTCCCCGTGCGACACCCCGGTTCCCCGATCGGCTCAGACCACGTCGGCGGCCCGGTTCAGGGAGCGTCGGGACGCAGCAGCGGGACCATCAACTGGTCGATCATTTCCTCGAGCTCGGCGTCCGTCCATTCACTTGCACAAATCTTCGAGCGGTACATCATCATCGCCGGGATGGCGTCGAAGACATATCCGTTGGCCGCGTCGCGACGGACCTCTCCCCGCTCCATTCCACGGTTGATGACCTCGCAGATCATCGTGAGGGTCGGTTCCACCACCCCCTTGATGATCACCGCATGGAAGCGTTCTGCCTGCATGCTGTCGCATTCGTGAATCACCGAACGAAGTGCGAATCCGGGTCGGGAGAACATCGCGTCGCGCGCCCTGCGACACAGCTCCAGCAGGTCCTCGCGCACACTCCCGAGGTCGGGGACCGTGTCGAAGTCCGGCAGCCCGGACAGCAGCGCGTCCGCGACGAGATCCTCCTTGGAGGGCCAGCGCCGATAGACGGCCGCCTTGCCGGTCTGCGCACCGGCGGCCACACCTTCCATCGTCAGGCCGTTCCAGCCGACGGTGCCGAGCTGGTCCAGCGCGGCCTCGAGGATGGCGCGTTCCAGGACCGCGCCACGCCGACGGGAGGGCGTCTGGGCGGAGGCGGCCGCCCAGTGCGAAGCAACCATGTCGGAGGTCTCCAAAAAACGGTGAAAACGAACATTCGGGGACGAGATGCGTCTCGCGTGGCCGCAACGGGGGATCGGACGCGCGACACCTCAGCAAGTGAACGGTTGCGTTCACTGTCGCCGGGTCACTAACGTTGAAGCAACAGTGAACGCGAGCGTTCACTAATTCATTCGTGGGGGACACACAGTGACAACCTCTTCTCTGATCGAAGACCAGAAGCCGGGAGCGGCCCGCCGGGAGGGACATCCCGGCATCGCACTCGCCGTCATCGCGGCCTGTCAACTCATGGTCGTACTCGATGCGACGATTGTGAACATCGCGCTCCCGCACATTCAAAACGCGCTCGAGTTCAGCACCACCGATCTCACCTGGGTCGTCAGCGCCTACACGCTCACCTTCGGCGGCCTGCTCCTGCTCGGCGGCCGAGCCGGTGACATCCTCGGCAGGCGTCGGGTCTTCATGACCGGCATCCTGCTGTTCACCTTCGCCTCGCTGCTCGGCGGCTTCGCCCAGGAACCCTGGCAGCTGCTGGCGGCGCGGGTCCTGCAGGGCATGGGAGGCGCGATCGCGTCGCCCACGTCGCTGGCCCTCATCACCACCACCTTCCCCGAGGGACCGGAGCGCAACCGGGCCTTCGGCGTCTTCGCCGCCGTCTCGGCGGGTGGCGGCGCCATCGGCCTGCTGGCGGGCGGCATGCTCACCGAGTGGCTCGACTGGCGTTGGGTGCTCTTCGTCAACGTGCCGATCGGTGTGCTGATCGCCGTGCTCGCACCGCTCTACATCAGCGAGTCCGAACGCCACTCCGGCCGCTTCGACATAGCCGGGGCGGTGACCTCCACCGCGGGCATGGCCTCTCTCGTCTACGGCTTCATCCGGGCCGCGGACGAGGGCTGGCGGGACAACCTGACCATCGGCTCGTTCGCGGCCGCGGCGGTCCTGCTGCTGGCCTTCGTCCTCATCGAACAGCGGGCCAAGGAACCGATCACCCCGCTGAAGATGTTCGCCGACCGCAACCGCTCCGGCACGTACGTGATCATGCTGAGCCTGGCCGCTGCGATGTTCGGCATGTTCTTCTACATCGTGCTGTTCGTGCAGAACGTGCTCGGCTACACGCCCATCGAGGCCGGCCTGGCCTTCCTGCCGGTCACAGTGGTGATCGCGCTCGGTGCGGGCCTGTCGCAGCGGTTCCTTCCCGTCTTCGGCCCGAAGCCGTTCATGATCGCGGGTTCCACGCTCGCCGCGGTCGGGCTCGGCTGGCAGGCCCTCATCAGCGCCGACAGCTCGTACGTCGGCGGCATTCTGGGGCCGATGCTGATCTTCGGCTTCGGCATGGGCCTGAACTTCGTGACGCTGACCCTGACCGCGGTCTCCGGGGTCGCCCAGCACGAGGCGGGCGCGGCGTCGGGGTTGCTCAACGCGATGCAGCAGGTGGGCGGATCGATCGGTCTCGCCATCCTGACGACGGTCTTCGGCACGGCCGGCAAGAACGAGGCGGAGAAGCAGGTACCGGACTTCCTCACCAATGGATCACCGGAGCAGAAGGCGGAGTTCGCCCAGACGCACCAGCTGCCCGCCCCGTGGTCGCACGACGTGCTGGCGCAGGGCATCTCGGCCGCCTTCGTCCCGGCCGCCGCCATGGCCGTACTCGCCCTGGCCACGGCGTGGCTGGTGATCCGGGTACGCAAGAACGACCTGGAGGCCCTGTCCGGCTCGGCGGGTCCGGGCATGGGCTGATCCCACGACACCGCGGGCCGGGCGGAAGCCAGCGGCGGGCGCCCAGCACGCTCGCCGGGGCCCGCCCGGCCGGCTCGCGGATCCGGTCAGGCGCCCGCCGTCATCCAGGCGGGCAGCGCCTCGACCCGTCCCGCCCACTCGGCGGGGGGCGCTCCGCCCTTGCCCGCCGCGACCACACCGCCCACGATGGCGCAGGTCGTGTCCACGTCTCCGCCGACCTGCGCGGTCGTCCAGAACGCGGTCTCGTACTCCCCGAGGGCGCGGGCCGCGGACCAGAGGGCGAAGGGAACCGTGTCGTGCGCGGTCGTACGCCGGCCGCAGCCCAGGACCGCCGCGACCGTGGCCGCGTCGCCGTAGTCGAGCATGTCCCGGGCACGACGCAGTCCGGCGCCCACCGCGCTCTTCGGTACGAGCGCGATCACCCCGTCGAGGAGCGCGTGCGCCGGGGGCGGACCGGCCGGATCGGCGGCCAGGGCCGCGGCCGCCGCGACGGCCATGGCCCCGACCACCGCCTCACGGTGCTGGTGCGTCGGGTAGGCGGAGATCTCCGCCTGATGGGTCGCCTGTTCCGGATCATCCGCGTACCAGGCACCCAGCGGGGCGATGCGCATGGCGGCGCCGTTTCCCCAGGAGCCCTGGCCGTTGAAGAGTGCCGCGGCCAGCTCGCGCCAGTCGCCGCCTTCCCGGACCAGCCGCAGCAGCCGGTTGACCGCAGGGCCGTAGCCCCGGTCGAAGTCGTGGTGGTGGGCGAAGGAGAGCGCCAGCGCATCCTGGTCGATGCGGTGGTGGGCGGCCAGGACGGAGACCACGGAACAGGCCATTTCCGTGTCGTCCGTCCACTGCCAGGTGCCGGGCGGCAGCTCACGGCGTCCCAGCAGCGGATAGTTCGCGGGAACGAAGAACTGTGAGCCCAGCGCGTCCCCCACCGACAGTCCGCGCAGGCTGGAAAGGGCGCGGTCCAGGCGCCCGTCGGAAGAAGAATGAGCGGTCATCGCCCTGCCACTCTATCCGGTGATCCCGTACGGTTCCGGATCTCGCCAGCGTTCGAAGGGCCGGTCAAGGGTGTACTTGCCGTCCTCACCGAGAACGAGCATCCGCATCTCGGCGTTCCCGGGGTTGGACAGCGACTCGAACTCCGCGACCGTCCAGTGGAACCACCTCATGCAGAACAGCCGCATGGCGAGTCCGTGGGTCACCAGGAGCACGTTCGGCGGGTGGTCGGGGTCCTCGAAGCTGCGGAACAGGCTCTCCAGGAAGTTGCCGACGCGGTCGTACACGTCGGCGCCGGACTCGCCCTGGGCGAAGCGGTAGAAGAAGTGCCCGTAGGCGTTGCGGTAGGCCTTCTGGAGCCGGACGTCGTCGCGGTCCTGCCAGTTGCCCCAGTCCTGTTCGCGCAGCCGGGGCTCCTCGCGGATCCGTATCAGGTCCGGTTCGAGGTGGAAGGCCTGGAGAGTCTCGTGGGTGCGGCGGTACGGCGAGACGTACACGCTGACCCGCTCGCGGCCGAACACCTCGCGCAGCGCCTTGCCGGTCTCCGCTGCCTGCGCCCGGCCCCGGTCCGTGAGGGCCAGCGCGTGGTCGGGTTCGCGCTCGTACACGGTGTCATCGACGTTGCCGGTCGACTCGCCGTGCCGGACAAGAACGATGCGCCGTGGTCGTGCCATGCCAGAACCCTAGATCGAGACGGCCGGAACCAAGCACTCGTACGGCCCCTGTACGGCGTACATCACACCCACGTCGAACAGCTTCCGCGCCCGGGCGGCAGGCCGGGCGGAGGGTTCAAACGGTCCAGGAGGGTTCCAGCTGCACGATGTCGCCGGTCAGGGCCGTGATGTCGGCCTCCGTCCGGGCGCGCAGAGCGAGCCGCTCGATGCGCTCGGTGCGGTACTTCCCGTGCTCGGCGGCCGACAGCCACATGGACAGCACGAGGTACTCGTTGTAGGCGTCTCCGGGGGCCTCGCCGAACAGGCCGCGGACCATGCCCGGCGAGCCCGCCATCGCCGGGTTCCAGACCTTCTCCTGCATGAGGACGTAGTGCTCGGCCCGTTCCTCGTGGACCCGGCACAGCGCCACCCGGAGCAGGTCGGCGTCGGTGAACCGCGGCTCGAACCCGGTCTTCACGTCGAACCGGTGGTCGAAGAGCCTGACCTGGGCGTCCTTGAAGGTGCCGGCCTGGGCCGAGGCCAGCCTGTCGTGCGAACGGGCCATGAAGGAGTCGTAGAAGGCACGGCTCTCCCAGAAGGCGAAGACGTGCGCCACGTCCGGCCGCGTCCGGCTCCAGCCACCCCCCTGTCCCCGAAAACCCGGCTCCCCCGGAAGCCCCGCCCACTTCCGCTGCCCCCGTTCGAAACCGCGGCGGTCCACCACGGTGCAGCGAATCCACTTGACCAGCACCGCGCCATGGTAAGGCCAGGGCACGTGGCACCGGTCACTCTCCGCGGGACCACTTGCCCGCACCCCCGTCCCGGTGCGTGGCAGGATGGACAACCGGCCGTCACCGCCCGGCAGTTCGGAGAGCCGGGCAGGGCGGGGGACCTGGGAAGGGGAAGTCTGTGAACGGCGTCAGCAAGGGCATGCGCAAGGCCGAGGTCGCGCTGCGGTGGGACCCGAGTCCGGCGGGACAGCCGGCCACCGACCTGGACCTCGTCGCCGGGACCTACACGGTGGACGATCCGTACGGCGTTCCGGCCTATCTGGTGCACTTCGACAGCCGCTCGCCCGACGGCACGATCTATCTCGACCGGGACAGCAAGGACGGCAAGGGCCTCGGGTTCGACGAGGTCATGACGCTGGAGCTGGAGCGGCTCGCCGACCGCTACGCGCGCGTGGTGGTCGGCGTCGTCATCCAGCAGCACACCGAGGAGCGGACCTTCGCCGGGGTCGCCGACCCGGGCCTGCGCATTCGTGAGGGTTACACGGACCTGGCCTCGGAGGACTTCACCGGTGTCCTGGACGCCACGGCGGCGACGGTTGCGGAGTTCGTCCGGGACGAGACGGGGGCGTGGGAGTTCCGGTCCGGCGTGCACGGCTTCGAGGGGGACCCCTCGACGTTCACCCGTGTGATGGGCGCCCGGCACCGGCCTTGACGGCGCCGGGCATGAGTGAGGGGCGACCGCCGTGGCGGTCGCCCCTCACTCATGAGCCACTACGAGCGGCTACGGGTCAGCTGCACCCGCTGGTCGAGCCGCAGCCCTCGCAGATGTAGCAGGAGCCGGCGCGCTGCATCTTCGTGCCGCAGGAGAAGCACAGCGGGGCGTCGGCCTGGATGCCCAGCTGCATCTCCACCAGCTCGGCGCTGGTGTGCGCCTGCTGCGGCGCGGGCTTGGCGGACTCCGCCTCGGCCTTCGGCGTGGCGACGGCCTTCACCTGGGCGAGCGGCGCCGACTGGGCCAGGCCCTCGACGTCCAGCTCGTCGTCGGACGGCTCGTAGGAACCCGTCTCCAGGTGACGCTGGCGCTCCTCGGCGGAGTGGATGCCGAGCGCGGAGCGCGTCTCGAAGGGCAGGAAGTCCAGCGCCAGGCGGCGGAAGATGTAGTCGACGATCGACTGCGCCATCCGCACGTCCGGGTCGTCCGTCATGCCGGCCGGCTCGAAGCGCATGTTGGTGAACTTCGAGACGTACGTCTCCAGCGGCACGCCGTACTGGAGGCCGACGGAGACCGCGATGGAGAAGGCGTCCATCATGCCCGCGAGGGTCGAACCCTGCTTGGACATCTTGAGGAAGACCTCGCCGAGACCGTCGTCCGGGTAGGAATTGGCGGTCATGTAGCCCTCGGCACCGCCGACGGTGAAGGACGTGGTGATGCCGGGGCGTCCCTTCGGGAGGCGCTTGCGGACCGGGCGGTACTCGACGACCTTCTCGACCGTCTCGCGGATGGCCGCCTCGGTCTTCTCGGTGATCTCCGCCTTCTCGTCCTTGGCCGACTTGGTCTTCGCGGAGAGCGGCTGGCCGACCTTGCAGTTGTCGCGGTAGATGGCGAGCGCCTTGACGCCCATCTTCCACGCCTCGAAGTAGACCTCCTCGACGTCCTCGACGGTCGCCGACTCCGGCAGGTTGACCGTCTTGGACAGGGCGCCGGAGATCCACGGCTGGATCGCGGCCATCATGCGGACATGGCCCATCGCGGAGATGGAGCGCTCGCCCATCGCGCAGTCGAACACCTCGTAGTGCTCGTGCGCGAGACCGGGCGCGTCGACCACGTTGCCGTGCTCGGCGATGTGGGCGACGATCGCCTCGATCTGCTCCTCCTGGTAGCCCAGGCGGCGCAGGGCCTGCGGCACGGTGCCGTTGACGATCTGCATCGAGCCGCCGCCGACCAGCTTCTTGAACTTGACCAGGGCCAGGTCGGGCTCGAGGCCGGTGGTGTCGCAGGACATCGCGAGACCGATGGTGCCGGTCGGGGCGATGACGGACGCCTGGGAGTTGCGGAAGCCGTTCTTCTCGCCGAGGCGGAGCACGTCCTGCCAGGCCTCCGTGGCGGCGGCCCAGATCGGCGTGTCGAGGTCGTCCATGCGGACGGCCTTGGCGTTCTCGTCGGAGTGCTGCTTCATGACCCGCAGGTGCGGCTTGGCGTTGCGGGCGTAGCCGTCGTACGGGCCGACGATGGCGGCGAGCTCGGCGGAGCGGCGGTACGACGTGCCGGTCATCAGGGAGGTGATGGCGCCGGCCAGGGCGCGGCCGCCGTCGGAGTCGTAGGCGTGGCCGGTCGCCATCAGCAGGGCGCCGAGGTTGGCGTAGCCGATGCCGAGCTGGCGGAAGGCTCGGGTGTTCTCGCCGATCTTCTGGGTCGGGAAGTCCGCGAAGCAGATGGAGATGTCCATCGCGGTGATGACGAGCTCGACGACCTTGGAGAAGCGCTCGGCGTCGAAGGACTGGTTGCCCTTGCCGTCGTCCTTCAGGAACTTCATCAGGTTCAGCGAGGCGAGGTTGCAGGACGTGTTGTCCAGGTGCATGTACTCGCTGCACGGGTTCGAGCCGTTGATGCGGCCGGACTCCGGGCAGGTGTGCCAGGCGTTGATGGTGTCGTCGTACTGGATGCCCGGGTCGGCGCAGGCCCAGGCGGCCTCGGCCATCTTGCGGAAGAGCGCCTTGGCGTCGACCTCCTCGATGACCTCGCCGGTCATGCGGGACGTCAGGCCGAACTTGCCGCCGTCCTGGACGGCCTTCATGAACGTGTCGTTCACGCGGACCGAGTTGTTGGCGTTCTGGTACTGGACGGACGTGATGTCGTCGCCGCCCAGGTCCATGTCGAAGCCCGCGTCGCGCAGGGCGCGGATCTTCTCCTCCTCCTTCACCTTGGTCTCGATGAAGTCCTCGATGTCGGGGTGGTCGACGTCGAGGATGACCATCTTGGCCGCGCGACGGGTGGCGCCGCCGGACTTGATGGTGCCGGCGGAGGCGTCGGCGCCGCGCATGAAGGAGACCGGGCCGGAGGCGTTGCCGCCGGAGGAGAGCAGCTCCTTGGAGGAGCGGATCCGGGAGAGGTTCAGGCCGGCGCCGGAACCGCCCTTGAAGATCATGCCCTCTTCCTTGTACCAGTCGAGGATCGACTCCATGGAGTCGTCGACGGACAGGATGAAGCAGGCGGAGACCTGCTGCGGCTGGGGCGTGCCGACGTTGAACCACACCGGGCTGTTGAAGCTGAAGATCTGGTGCAGGAGGGCGTAGGCCAGCTCGTGCTCGAAGATCTCGGCGTCGGCGGGCGAGGCGAAGTACTTGTTGTCCTCGCCGGCCTTCCGGTACGTCTTCACGATGCGGTCGATGAGCTGCTTGAGGCTCACCTCGCGCTGCGGGGTGCCCACGGCACCCCGGAAGTACTTGCTGGTGACGATGTTGACCGCGTTCACCGACCAGAACTCGGGGAACTCGACGCCACGCTGCTCGAAGTTGACCGAGCCGTCGCGCCAGTTGGTCATGACGACGTCACGACGCTCCCACGCCACCTCGTCGTAGGGGTGGACGCCGGGAGTGGTGTGGACGCGCTCGACGCGGAGTCCCTTGCCCGCCTTGGTGCCCTTGGCGCGGGAACTCCGTGCCGGACCGCTCGCCGTCTCTGTCATGCCGCCTCCCTGTACGGGCGAAAACGCCCTGAAGTGCCCCGATTGTTCCCGTGGGCACGGTGTTCTGTCTGGTGTTGCGGGCATCTCTCGCTGCGCCCGCAACAGGTCTCTGTTCGCCGCCGTCCGGCCGGGCCCGGGCGCCGAAGTCCGGGTCCGGCCCGCCGGTCAGTCGGCGGCGCCTGCGGGTTCGGGGACCTGTCCCGCCCCCGTGGGCCCGCGGTCGTTCTCCTGGCTCCCCGCGCGGGTGCCGTCGCCTCCGCCGGGACGCCCCGTCGTCTCCCTCAGTTCCGCGATCGCGGCCTCGAAGTCCTCGAGCGAGTCGAACGCCCGGTAGACCGAGGCGAATCGCAGATAGGCGACGAGGTCGAGTTCCTGCAACGGCCCGAGGATGGCCAGTCCCACGTCGTGGGTGGTCAGCTCGGCGCTTCCGGTGGCCCGCACCGCCTCCTCGACCCGCTGGCCGAGCTGTGCGAGCGCGTCCTCGGTGACGGGCCGGCCCTGGCAGGCCTTGCGCACCCCGTTGATCACCTTGGTCCGGCTGAACGGTTCGGTGACCCCGGACCGCTTCACCACCATGAGCGAGCACGTCTCCACGGTCGTGAACCGACGGGAGCAGTCAGGGCACTGGCGGCGCCTGCGGATCGACGTGCCGTCGTCGGTCGTACGGCTGTCGACGACACGGCTGTCGGGGTGCCTGCAGAAGGGGCAGTGCATGGACTCCGAACCCTCCTCACAGCAGACTCAACGGCCTCGAAAGGCCCCTCAGGTCCCTCGAAGCAGCCCCCAGCATAGGCGATCGCGACGGGCCCGAAGACCCGGGGGACCACAACTTGTGGGCTGCTGATGCAATCCAACCACTAGATGTGGGGATTGGCTCATACATCCACGCCCTGCACGCGTGTCGCGCCCGCGCGCACCCCGGGCCCCGAAGGGCGCGCATGCGGAGATACCGTGGGCACCGCGGGGAGGGGGCGTGGGGCTACCGCAACAGATGGGAGACCCGCCCCGTCGAACGGGATGCCGGATGGCAGACTGGAGCGACAACCCGGAGGCTGTCACCACGGCGGTGAAGAGTACAGCAATAGGCCCTTTTGTCCGCCAGGCACAACGGTAGCCATACACCCAGACATGCAATACGTGCGAGAGAATCGCGGATTTTCACTCGAACGTGTGTTTGGCGCAACCTTTCGAAAGCTACTACCGTTGTGCAGCAGGGAGACCATCGAGAGGGGCCGACGTGACCACCACCGCCGACAGTGCCACCATCACTGCCCAGGAACGCCCCCAGGGCCGACCTGAGCCGGTGCACGCGATGAACGACGCCACGAATCCCGAGGGGCACAAGCGCTCCCTGCCGGGGCGACCTCCCGGCATCCGGGCGGACAGCTCGGGACTCACCGACCGCCAGCGCCGGGTGATCGAGGTCATTCGCGACTCCGTGCAGCGGCGCGGTTACCCGCCGTCGATGCGGGAGATCGGCCAGGCCGTCGGCCTCTCCAGCACCTCCTCCGTGGCACACCAGCTGATGGCCTTGGAACGCAAGGGCTTCCTGCGCCGGGACCCGCACCGCCCGCGCGCCTACGAGGTGCGTGGCTCCGACCAGGCCGCCTCGGTGCAGCCCACGGACACCGCCGGAAAGCCGGCCGCGTCGTACGTGCCGCTCGTCGGGCGCATCGCCGCCGGTGGCCCGATCCTCGCCGAGGAGTCCGTCGAGGACGTCTTCCCGCTCCCCCGGCAGCTGGTCGGCGACGGTGAGCTGTTCGTGCTGAAGGTCGTCGGCGACTCGATGATCGAGGCCGCGATCTGCGACGGGGACTGGGTCACGGTCCGCCGTCAGCCGGTCGCCGAGAACGGCGACATCGTGGCCGCGATGCTCGACGGCGAGGCGACCGTCAAGCGCTTCAAGCGCGAGGACGGCCACGTCTGGCTCCTCCCGCACAACGCGGCCTACGAGCCGATCCCCGGTGACGACGCGACCATCCTCGGCAAGGTGGTGGCCGTACTGCGTCGCGTCTGAGCGCCACGGCGGGCGGGTACGCGCGACCGCGCCCCGCCGACCCGACCGGGCCCCGGGACCTCTGCGCCGGTTCCGGGGCCCAGCGCTGTACGGGCCACCCGCTCAGTCGCCCTGCGGCTGCTCCGCGCTCTCACCCGGTCCGGCGGCCTCGGTCTGTTGAGCCTTCGCGTCGATCGCGGCGAGCGACTTGCGGACCTGGTTGCGGTCCGTGGTGAACCAGAAGTCCGGCAGGGACGCCTTCAGATAGCTTCCGTACCGGGCCGTCGCCAGCCGCTGGTCCAGTACGGCGACCACCCCGCGGTCGCCGGACGCCCGGACGAGCCGGCCCGCGCCCTGGGCCATCAGCAGTGCGGCGTGCGTCGCGGCGACCGCCATGAAGCCGTTGCCCCCGGCCTCCTCCACCGCCTTCTGGCGGGCGCTCATCAGGGGGTCGTCCGGACGCGGGAACGGAATCTTGTCCATGACGACGAGCTGACAGCTCGGCCCGGGGACGTCGACGCCCTGCCACAGCGACAGGGTGCCGAAGAGGCAGGTCCGCGGGTCGGCGGCGAAGTTCTTGATCAGCTCGCCGAGGGTCTCCTCGCCCTGGAGGAGGATCGGGTACTCCGGGATGCGCGAGCGCAGTTCCTCGGCGGCCAGCTGGGCCGCGCGCATCGAGGAGAACAGCCCCAGCGTGCGGCCGCCCGCGGCCTGGATCAGCTCGGTCAGCTCGTCGAGCATGTCGCCGCGGTCGCCGTCCCGGGCGGGGCGGGCCAGGTGCTTGGCGACGTAGAGGATGCCCTGCCTGCGGTAGTCGAAGGGCGAGCCGACGTCGACGCCCTTCCACTGGGGCACGTCGTCGCCCTCGGTGCCCTCGGGGGCGAGGCCGAGCGATGCCCCGACGCCGTTGAAGTCGCCGCCCAGCTTCAGGGTCGCGGAGGTCAGGACCACGGAGCGGTCGGTGAAGAGCTTCTCCCGCAGCAGCCCCGAGACGGACATCGGGGCGACCCGCAGCGAGGCCCCACTGGGCCGATACGCGGCTCCGCCGCGGGGCTCGTGCCGCTCGTACCAGACGACGTCCCACTCCGAGCCGTTCGTGATCCGCTCCGCCACGTCGTGCACGGACTCCACGGAGGCCAGCGCCTGCTTACGGACCGCGTCCTCGTCCTGCACGGACTTGTCACGGGTGGTGCCGATGGCCGAGATGACCGTACGGCAGGCGTCTCGCAGCGCCATCAGCGCGTAGCCCAGGTCCTCCGGGATCTCCTCCAGGCGGCCCGGCAACGCCAGCTCCATCAGCCGCTCGAAGCCCTCGGCGGCGGTCTGGAGCTGGTCGGCGGCCTTCTCGTTGACCAGCTTCGCGGCGCGGCGCACCGCACGGTTGACCTGGCCGGGGGTCAGCTCGCCGGTGGCGACGCCGGTGACCCGGGAGACCAGTTCGTGCGCCTCGTCGACGATCAGCACCTCGTGCTGCGGCAGGACGGGCGCGCCCTCGATGGCGTCGATCGCGAGCAGCGCGTGGTTGGTCACGACGACCTCGGAGAGCTTGGCCCGCTCCCGGGCCGTCTCGGCGAAGCACTCGGCGCCGTAGGCGCACTTCGAGGCGCCCAGGCACTCCCGGGAGGACACCGAGACCTGCGACCAGGCGCGGTCGGAGACGCCCGGTGTGAGGTCGTCGCGGTCGCCGGTCTCGGTCTCGTCGGCCCAGTCGCGCATCCGCAGCAGGTCCTGGCCCAGTCTGCTGGTGGGTGCGGCGGCCTCGAACTGGTCGAAGAGGCCCTCCTCCTCGTCCTGCGGGACGCCCTCGTGCAGCCGGTGCAGGCACAGGTAGTTCGACCGGCCCTTGAGCATCGCGAACTCCGGGCGGCGGCGCAGCAGCGGATGGAGCGCGTCGACCGTGCGGGGCAGGTCCCGCTCGACCAGCTGGCGCTGCAGGGCCAGGGTCGCCGTGGCCACGACCACCCGCTCCCCGTGGGCCAGGGCGGGCACC
The DNA here is from genome assembly GCF_040686295.1 of Streptomyces sp. NPDC085944. Lineage (NCBI taxonomy): Bacteria > Bacillati > Actinomycetota > Actinomycetes > Kitasatosporales > Streptomycetaceae > Streptomyces > Streptomyces sp. NPDC085944. The sequence continues at coordinate 75,807 of NZ_JBFBJX010000018.1, forward strand.
AGGTAGCCGAGCGACTTTCCGGTGCCGGTGCCGGCCTGGACGAGCAGATGGGAGCCGCCGTCGATGGCTTCCTCGACGGCTTCGGCCATGGCCACCTGGCCGGGCCGCTCCGTGCCGCCGACGGCGGTGACGGCGGCGTGCAGGAGTTCGGGGAGTGAGGGCTTCGTCATAGCGCGACCACCCTACGGCCCGGCACCGACAAACGGGTCGGCAAGGCACGTGCGAGGGACGAGGGAGAACCGGGGCGAGACGTGCTGCGGCGGTGCGGAGGCGGTGGCGACGGCCGGTGCAAGGGGGCTCCTGGACGGACGGGACGGGTCGGAGGGCGGCGCGGGTCACCGGGAATCGGGCGCCGTCCGTTCCCGGACCAGGAGGGCGGCTCGCTTGCCGGGCAGGTCGATCTCCGTGTGGAGGCGGAAGCCCGCGCCGAGGAACGCCGCGACGGAAGGCGCGTTGCGGACGTCCGGTTCGGCCAGCACCCGGGTGCAAGCGGGCCGGGCGGTGAGGGCGAGGTCGCTGACGGTCCTGATCAGTGCGGTCCCGATGCCCTGCCCGCGATCGGCGTCGTCGCCGATCAGGACGTGGAGGCCGGTGTCGTGCGGCCGTACGGGACAGTACCGGGCCAGCGGGTCGAGGTCCGCCCGGTAGATCTCCCAGTAGCTCATCGGCACCCCGTCGAGCACCCCGACGCACGGGACGCTGCGGCCGTCGCCGGTGAGCTGGGCGCGTACGTGGTCCTCGGTCGCACTCTGGGGTCCGGCCAGCTGCCAGTAGGCGGCGACGGCCGGGTCGTTCATCCAGCGCGCGATCAGCGGAACATGCCGTTCGACTTCGACGGGCGTCAGGTGGAAGGCGCCCACGGGGGTGCCGATCGGCCCCCAGTCGGCGACGCGGTCGAGGAGATCCTCACGCGCGCGTGCCGTCCCCGTCCCGGCGGGATCGTCCCCCGCGCTCCGGAAGAGCGCGACGAACTCCTCGGGCAGATGCAGGTCCAGGGTGTCGTCGGCACTCGCGTCGGTGGACGTCATGAGGTCGCTCTTTCGGGGAGGGGCGGGATGCCCGAGGGAACGGGGTCGGGGCGGCGGACCGGTCAGGCGCGCAGCGGGTTGGCGATGGTGACGTAGACGGACTGGGTGTCCACCGGCCCCACGAGTTCGTCGAGGCCGTGCAGGCGGGTCAGCAGGTTGGCCTTGCAGCGCAGGACGGGCGAGTCGAGGAGGTGCGCCGGAAGCCGTCCGCCCCCCGGGGCCGGGCCGGAGGCCAGCTCGCCGAGGAAGCGGCGGAAGACGGCGAGCAGCAGCCGTTCGTCGGCGAGGCCCTGGGCGCCGAAGGCGCCGATGAGGCCGAACACGTTGTTGACGGCGAGGTAGTAGGCGAAGCGTTCGTCGGCGACCTCGTCGGCCACGAAGGTGTCGCTGTGCGCCCCGATCCCCGGCAGCCGGGCGTCGAGTTCCGTACGTCTCGACTCCCGGAAGTAGTAGCCCTGGTTGTCGCGGTAGCGGCCGCCGGCGGGCCAGCCGTCGGCGTCCAGCAGGACGAGCGTGTTCTGCTGGTGCGCTTCCAGAGCGATACCCGCGTGGGCGTCCAGCCACAGGACGGGACGTACGACGTGGTGCAGGTAGCGCCCGAACCACTCGGTGGCGACGGCTCCTGCCGGACGGCCCGTCCGCCCGGCGAGCCCGGTGACGGCCTCGGCCATCCGGGAGCGTGGGGCGGGAACGCCGGCGGTGCGCACGTCGGAGCGGTCCGCCCGCGTGTGCGGCCGCGGCGCGGCGAGGCCGGCCACGCAGGAGACGTCGTCCGAGGGCAGGAACGGGTTGTGACGGATGACGACGTCCAGCCCGCGCACGGGGGCGCCGTCCGGTCCGTCGACGGCGAGCCAGGCCGGGTCGCGGACGATGTCGAAGGCCGGGTGGGCGGCCTGCCACTGGCGGGACAGTCCGCGTCGCAGCAGGCGGTGGACCTCGACACCGCGGTGGAGTTCCTTGCGGAGGTTCTCGCGGCGGGAGTTGGTGATGTGCAGCGCGAGCGAGAGCTTGAGCATGGCGGGGGCGCCGGTGCGGTGCACGGTCCGCAGGGAGGAGGTGGGATGCCACGGGGCGCCGCGGGCTCCCAGGTCCCTGAGCAGTCCGGCCTCCAGCAGTGCGGCGACCTCGGGCCGGTGGGTGACGGCGCGGAACTGCCAGGGGTGCAGCGGAAGGAGCGCGTATCCGTCCGTCGGGGCCGGTCCGTCCGCGGCGAGGCGTGCGGTCAGCCGGGGTGCGGCGACCGGGCGCCCGCGCTCGGTCCAGGCCGAGTCGGTGGCGAGTACGGACGGGGCGACGGCCATCCAGTGCAGGGGGAAGGAGCCGCGCAGTTCGGGCGAGTACCGCCGCGCCTCCGCGTCGGTGAGGTTCTGGCGGCTCTTGGGCGTGGGGTGCAGCGGGTGCCCGAGCAGCAGCGCCTGTTCGGCGGCGAGGAACAGGTCGTCAGGTGCGGGAGCCGGACGACCTGTGGCACCGCCGGGGTGTTCCGCGCGGTCACGGAGGATTACGGCGGTACGGCGGACGGAGTCGGCCACGCGCGCGACGAGGTCGGGCCCGGCGGGCCCCGGGACGCCGGGGGTCTCCCGTCCGAGCAGCGCAGCGAGCGTGAGAGCGTCCACGGGCGGCGCCGAGGCGGGGGCGCCGACCAGTCGGGGGAGGCCGAAGCGGTGCAGTCCGGTCGGGGACCAGTAGGACACGGGGACGGCCAGGGCCGTGCCGCAGGCCGGGAGCAGCAGGTGCAGGACGCCGTTGCCGGGCGCGGGCACGTCGGCCTCACGGACCCAGCAACGAAGCAGGTTCTCGGTGGCCGACGCCTGCGCCACGGCGTAGGCGTCGAAGCGGTCGCCGGGGTGTGGGCGGTCTTGGGAGTCACGGGGGCCGGGGTGGTCCGAGGGGGTGGCGGTCGGCCGCGGCTCGGCGGGCGGCGGCTCATGCGTGGGGGTGGTGTGCAACTCGGTCCTCGTGGCGTGCGGGAGCGGGGGCGGGGAGCGGCGGCGGATGTCAGTGCGAGACGGGCGCCCGGTGGGACGGGGCGTGGCCGTCGCGGCGCCGGTCCACCGCCTGCACCGCGTCGGCCAGGCGGTCCAGAACCGCCGACGTCTGCTCCTCGGTGACGATCAGGGGCGGCAGCAGGCGCACGACGTTCCCGGTCGGTCCGGTGAGATCCACGATCAGGCCGCGGTGCAGACACTCCCGTTGGACGGCGGCGGCGAGTTCACTCCCGGTGTGGGGCCGGTCCGCGTCGGCGGGGGTGCCGTCGAGTGCACCGTACGGCGGCGCCAGCTCCATGCCGATCATCAGACCGCGCCCGCGCACCTCCGCGACACAGGCGAACTCCGCGGCCAGATCGCGCAGTCGGGACAGTATCCGGCCGCCGAGGGTGGCGGCGTGCTCGGCGAGGCGCTGTTCGCGGACGTGGGCCAGGGTCGCCGCGCCGGCGGCCAGGGCGAGTTGGTTGCCGCGGAAGGTGGCGGCGCCGGACGCTCCCGCACGGTGCTGGGGGAAGCCGGTGCGGTGGCCGTCGAGGCGGTCGTCGAGGACCTCGCGGCCGTCGAGGGCGTCGTGGTGGACCACCGCGGCGAGCGGCAGGCTGCCGCCGATCGCCTTGGAGAGGATCAGCACGTCGGGGGTGACTCCACTGTGGGCGACCGCCCAGAAGGCGCCGGTCCGGCCGGCCCCCGTCTCGGTCTCGTCGGCGATGAGCGGCACGGACCGTTCGGCCGTGATCCGTCGCAGGTCGCGCAGCCAGGCGTCCGGCACGGTCAATACACCGTCCGCGCCGCGTACCGGTTCCAGGAGTACCCCGGCGGGCGGTTCTCCCGCGCCGGCCGGGCAGCATGCCTCGGCGGCCGCACGGTGGTGGGCGCCGGTGACGGTGACGACCGGGTCCCGCCCGGTGGCGGCGCGCGCCAGGGCGACCGCGGTGTCGAGCGGGTCGGTACCGCCGGGTCCGCAGAACCGCACGCGCGCGTGGGCGGAGAGCCGGGGCGGGAGGGTGCGCAGGAGTTCGGTGACGAAAGCGTCCTCCACGGGGGTGGTGAGGCCCATGGCATGCAGCGGAGCCCCCGAGTCGAGAACCCTGCGGATCGCCTCCAGCACGACCGGGTGATTGTGCCCCAGGGCCAGGGCCCCCGATCCGGAGGAACAGTCCAGGTAACGGCGGCCGGCGGAGTCCTCCACGGTCAGCCCACGGGCGCGTACGGGAACGACCGGCAGGGCGCGCGGGTAGGTGCGCGCCGCGGTCTCCCGCGTCGGCTGACGCCTCGGTGCACCGCTTGCCCCGACGCTCCGCGGCCCGGCGTCGTCCTCGGACCGGCCGGCCCCGCACCGGACGTGCACGGGCCGGACCCGCCCCAGCTCGACGCCCTCGGGGCCGGATTCCTCTCGGCCGGAGCGGCCGGGGCGGCCACGGCGTCCGGGGCTCTCCCGCTCCATGCTCCGAGGTGCGGCGTTCTCGCCGTCGCCGCCCGCAAAACCCTCGTACGCGGATCCCGCCACGGCTTCTCGACCTCCCGCTGTCCCGACCCGGCGCGTCGTGCCGGGCCCGTCCTCGGCACGGAGGACCGCGTCGCGACAGCGGACCCCCCACCGCTAGCAACCGCGGCACGCGCGGTGGGTTACGGGTTGCCCGAAGATCGTTCGGCTCGATGCCGTGTTCCCGGCCGCACCGACGACCGGCGCGGGCGTCCGCAGCGTCCCTCGCCGGTGCGGGCGTCGCCGCCGAACAGCGCCGGTCGGACGGCTGTGTCCGAACCGTTGCCGTTCCGTCGGAAGTCCCCCACAGCGGGCGCATAGTGTGTGGTGCCGTTCCAGGTGGCAGCCGCCGTGCGGAACCGGGACCCGGGAGACCGGTCCGGATCCGCCGAACGGCGCGGCCACTGCACCACGTTCGTTCACAGCAGGGGGAGTCAACACCATGCGATCCATACGGCCGTCGTTCAGCACGCGCGGAAACAGACGCGGGCGGCGCGGGACCTCCGCCACGGCTGCCGCCGTGGCGCTCGTCTCAGCGCTCGCGCTCACCGCCACGGCGTGCGAGGACGGCGACCCCGAGGCGGGCGGCGACGCCTCGGCCTCCGCTTCCGCCGTCGACGACGGCAACGGCGGCATCCGGATCCCGGACCACATCAAGGACAAGCTCAAGGAACACGGGATCGACGTCGACGACTGGAAGCACGGCGCCTGGAAGAACTGGAACAAGGACGACTGGCTGCGCGAGGCGCAGGACTTCGTCAACCCGATCATCGAGGGCCTGTGGGACCCGGACCGGATGCGGGACGCCGAGGAGCCGGACCAGGAGGTCGACGAGAACGACATCTCCGGTGACCAGGGGGTCACCGACCCGGAGCCGGCGCCGGTCGATGCGCAGGCCGTACCGGCCAAGTACCACGACAGTGCCGCCACGGCCGGCAAGCTCCTCTTCGACTCCCCCAAGGGTTCGATGGTGTGCTCGGCGACGGTCGTGAAGGACCCGGCCCACCCCGGCAAGTCCAACATGGTCTGGACGGCCGGCCACTGCGTGCACGCCGGCAAGAGCGGCGGCTGGTACCGCAACATCGCTTTCGTGCCGTCGTACAACGACGCCGAGATGTCGATCGAGGAACTGCAGAACGCCACCAAGGAGGAGGTCGCTCCCTACGGTGTCTGGTGGGGCGACTGGGCGCAGACCTCGGACCAGTGGATCGAGCAGGGCGGTGCCACCGGCGGTGACGGCGCCTCGTACGACTTCGCCGTGATCCACGTGACGCCGGAGAAGGGCAGCGGCGGCAAGTCGCTGGAGGAGACGGTCGGCGCCGCGATGCCGGTGGACTTCGGCGCGCCCGCCGTGCCGGAGGTCGAGAGCATGAAGGCGATCGGGTACCCGGCCGCGCCGCCGTACGACGGCCAGAAGCTGTACCAGTGCCAGGACAAGCCCGGCCGGCTGTCGATCAACGCCTCCGACCCGACGATGTACCGCATCGGCTGCACCATGACCGGCGGTTCGTCCGGCGGCGGCTGGATCGCCGCGGGGTCCGACGGCAAGCCGGCGCTGGTCTCCAACACGTCGATCGGCCCGGTGACGGCCGGCTGGCTGGCCGGTCCGCGCCTGGGCGAGGAGGCCAAGGGCGTGTTCGACGCGGTGAGCGGCAAGTTCGCCGGTCAGTGAGCGGGCCTCGCCTGCGCTGAGCCGGCCGGACGGTGGGGTGTGCCGGGCCGAGGCCGGCACCCCACCGCGCATTCATGACAGACCATCACGCATTCACACGTCTCAACGGGGGTCCTCGCACCATGCGTTCCACACGTACGTCCGCCGCGCCACGCCGCGGCCGGCGCACCGCTCTCACCGCGGCCGGCCTGGTCGCCGCGCTGACGCTCACCGCGACCGCCTGCGGGGGGTCGGAGCAGGACAAGGCCGACGCCGAGCCCGGCGGCGGCACCTCCCAGGCCGCCGACGCCGGTGGCGGCGAGGGCGGTCTGCCGGCCGGCCTCGCGGACCGGCTCAAGGAGCACGGCATCGACGTCGACCAGTGGAAGGACGGCGGCTGGAGGAACTGGGACAAGGACAAGTGGCTCAGTGAGGCCAAGGACTTCGTCAACCCGGTGATCGAGGGCCTGTGGCAGCCGGACCGGATGAAGTCCGCGAAGGAGGCCGACAAGACCGTCACCACCAAGGACGCGGCCGCCGACCAGGGCGCCACCGACCCGGAGCCGGCGCCCGTCGAGGCCGTGGCCGAGGAGAAGCCGTACCACGAGAACGCCGCGCCGGTGGGCAAGGTCTTCTTCGACTCCCCCGAGGGCTCGATGGTCTGCTCCGGCACGGTGGTCAAGGACGTGAACCACCCCGGCAAGTCCAACCTGGTGTGGACGGCGGGCCACTGCGTGCACGCCGGCGGCAGCGGCGGCTGGTACCGCAACATCGCCTTCGTCCCGTCGTACAACGACTACGGCAAGCCCGAGGCGGAGCTGGCGAACGCGACGACCACCGAGATGGCGCCGTACGGCACCTGGTGGGCCGACTGGGCGTCGACCTCGGACCAGTGGATCAAGGGCGGTTCCCAGAGCGGCGGCGACGGGGCCGCGTACGACTACTCGGTGCTGCACGTGAAGCCGGAACAGGGCGGCAAGTCGCTGGAGGAAACCGTCGGCGCCGCCCTCGATGTGGACTTCTCCGCCCCGTCGGCGAGGGAGGTGTCCAGCATGGGCGCCTGGGGCTACCCGGCGGCACCGCCGTACAACGGCCTGGAGATGTTCAAGTGCGTCGACCGGCCCGGCCGGCTGTCGCTGAGCCCGTCGCTGCCGACGATGTACCGCATCGGCTGCACCATGACCGGCGGTTCGTCCGGCGGCGGCTGGTTCCGCGTGGTGGGCGGGGAGACCAAGCTGGTCTCGAACACCTCGATCGGCCCGCTGGAGAACACCTGGCTGGCGGGTCCGCAGCTGGGCCGGGCGGCCGAGGCGATGTACCAGAACATGAGCAAGACGTACGGCGGTCGGTGAGCCGCACCTGACGAGGGCCCGTCCCCCTGCCGTGGCAGGGGGACGGGCCCTCGGTCGCTCTCCGCTGTGCGGCGCGCGGGTCTCAGGCGAGCGGCGCCGGAACGTACGGCGTCAGCTCCGCCGCCAGCTCCTCGTGCACCCGGACCTTGAGCAGGGTGCCCTCCGGGGTGTGCTCCTCGGAGATCACCTCGCCCTCGTCGTGCGCGCGGGCGACCAGCTTGCCGTGGGTGTACGGCACGAGCGCCTCGATCTCGACCGAGGGACGCGGCAGCTCGTTGTCGATCAGCGCGAGCAGCTGGTCGATGTTCCGGCCGGTGCGCGCCGAGACCGCGATGGACCGCTTCTCGACCCGCAGCAGCCGCTGGAGCACCAGCGGGTCGGCCATGTCGGCCTTGTTGATCACGACGATCTCGGGTACGTCGGTGGCGCCGACGTCCCTGATCACCTCGCGCACGGCGGCCAGCTGCTCCTCCGGGACGGGGTGCGAACCGTCGACCACGTGCAGGATCAGGTCGGAGTCACCGACCTCCTCCATCGTGGAGCGGAACGCCTCGACCAGATGGTGCGGCAGGTGCCGGACGAAGCCGACGGTGTCGGCCAGGGTGTACAGGCGGCCGCTGGGCGTCTCCGCGCGGCGCACGGTCGGGTCGAGGGTGGCGAACAGCGCGTTCTCCACCAGCACGCCCGCGCCCGTGAGGCGGTTGAGCAGCGAGGACTTGCCCGCGTTGGTGTAGCCCGCGATGGCGACGGAGGGCACCTTGTGGCGCCGGCGCTCCTGGCGCTTGATCTCGCGGCCGGTCTTCATCTCCGCGATCTCACGGCGCATCTTCGCCATCTTCTCGCGGATCCGGCGCCGGTCCGTCTCGATCTTGGTCTCACCGGGGCCGCGGGTGGCGAGGCCGCCGCCCTTTCCGCCGCCCATCTGCCGGGACAGCGACTGGCCCCAGCCGCGCAGCCTGGGCAGCATGTACTGCATCTGCGCGAGCGCGACCTGCGCCTTGCCCTCTCGGGACTTGGCGTGCTGGGCGAAGATGTCCAGGATCAGGGCCGTGCGGTCGATGACCTTGACCTTGACGACGTCCTCGAGGTGGATCAGCTGGCCCGGGCTCAGCTCACCGTCGCAGATGACGGTGTCCGCGCCCGTCTCGAGGACGACGTCCCGCAGCTCCTGGGCCTTGCCGGAGCCGATGTAGGTGGCGGCGTCGGGCTTGTCGCGGCGCTGGATCACGCCGTCGAGCACGAGGGCGCCGGCGGTCTCGGCGAGGGCGGCGAGCTCCGCGAGGGAGTTCTCCGCGTCCTGCACGGTGCCCGAGGTCCACACGCCGACGAGGACGACCCGTTCCAGGCGGAGCTGGCGGTACTCGACCTCGGTGACGTCCTCGAGCTCGGTGGAGAGGCCCGCCACGCGGCGCAGGGCCGCGCGGTCGGAGCGGTCGAACTGCTCGCCGTCCCACTGGGAGTCGGTCTCGTGGCTCCAGGCGACGTCCTCTTCCATCAGGGCATCGGCCCGGAGGCCCTCGGGATAGGTCTGCGCGAGACGCTTGGTGTCCTGGGAGGGGGAAGAAGAGGAGGTCATTGGATCCTTACGCAGTGGGGAAACGGTGGGCGCGGCGCACATGCCGCGACATGCTGTACAACGTGCGAACCGCCGGGGAGATTCCCGGGGCCCGTGCCACGCCGTCCCGAAGATGGTCGCACGGCACGGGCCGTCTCGTCACCGGCTTATCCGCCGTGCGTCTTCCGGGCCGCCTTGGCGGGGGCCTTCGCGGCCGGGGTCTGCTTCCAGTCCGGGTGGCCGGGCATCGGCGGGGTCTTCGCCCCGTACAGCCAGGTCTGGAAGAAGTCGCTCAGGTCGCGGCCGGAGATCCCGGAGGCGAGCCGGACGAAGTCGGCGGTCGTCGCCGTGCCGTCCTGGTTGCGGGCGACCCAGGCGCGCTCGACGCGTTCGAAGGCGGGGCGGCCGATCTCCTGGCGCAGGGCGTAGAGCACGAGCGCGGCACCGTCGTAGACGTTGGAGCGGAAGATCCCGGTCTTGCGGCCGTTCTTCGGCGGCTTCGGAGCCGCCGGGGGTCCGCCCGCGGTGCGCCAGCGGTCGGAGGCGCCGTAGGCGGCCTTCATACGTGCCGCCATGGGCTTGTCCGCGGTCTCCTCCGCGTACAGCGCCTCGTACCAGGTGGCGTGTCCCTCGTTGAGCCACAGGTCGGACCAGGTGGCCGGGCTGACGCTGTTGCCGAACCAGGAGTGGGCCAGCTCGTGCACCATGATCGACTCGACGTACCACTTGGGGTAGGCCGGCTCCGTGAACAGTTCCCGTTCGAAGAGGGTGAGCGTCTGGGTCTCGAGTTCGAAGCCGGTGGTGGCGTCGGCCATGAGCAGCCCGTAGGTCTCGAAGGGGTAGCGCCCGACCTTCTGCTCCATCCACTCGATCTGACCGGGGGTCTTCGCCAGCCACGGCTCGAGCGCCGCGCGGTGTTCGGTCGGGACCACGTCCCGGACGGGCAGGCCGTGCGGGCCCGTGCGGTGCAGCACGGTGGAGCGGCCGATGGACACCTGGGCCAGCTCGGTGGCCATGGGGTGCCCGGTCCGGTAGGTCCAGGTCGTCGAGCCGCCGACACGCTCCACGTCCGACGGCAGGCCGTTCGCGACGGCGGTGAGCCCGTCGGGGGCCGTGATGCGGAAGGTGAACCGCGCCTTGTCCGAGGGGTGGTCGTTGCAGGGGAAGACCAGGTGGGCGACGTCCGCCTGGTTGGCCATGGCGAGGCCGTCGGCGGTGCGCACCCAGCCGCCCTGGCGGTCCTCGGGATACACGGGGTCGCTGCTGTGCCGCACCGTGATCCGCGTCCGCTCGCCCTCGTCGATCTCGTCCTCGGGCGTGACGACGAGGTCCTCGCCGGCGGTGGCGAAGCCGGCGGGCTCCCCGTCGACCTCGACGGAGTCGACCTTTCCGTGGGCGAAGTCGAGGTTGATCCGGTCCAGGTCGGCGGTGGTCCGGGCGTCGATGGTGGTGACGGCCTCCAGCGGCTTGCTGTTGTCGCCGGAGTAGGTGAAGGAGAGGTCGTACGCCGTCACGTCGTAGCCGGGGTTGCCCAGCTGCGGGAAGAGGCGGTCGCCGACGCCCAGCGGCGTCGGCGGTGCGCTCGCGGCGACCAGGCAGACGGAGACGGCGGAGGCGAGCAGCGCCGCGGCCCTGAGCCGGCGCCGGGAGCGTGCGCGGGGTCGCGGAGTCGGGGCGTGAGGGGTGTGCAGCATCCCCCACGGCTATCAGCGCGCGCGTGCGGTGCGGCGACGGCGCGCGCCCACGGCACCCGAACGGGTCCCCGCGCGGTGTGCCGGTTCAGACTGCTGTTCAGGGGATGCCGGTTCAGGCGCCCGTCGGCTGGGGTTGGGCACGGCTGACGTCGTACACGCCGGCCACGTCGCGCATGGCGCGCATGAGGGCGGGCAGCCGGGCCGCGTCCGGGAGGACGACGGTGTAGCTGTGCCGGACCCGCTGGCGGTCCGGGGGCTCGACGGTCGCGGAGACGATTTCGGCGCCTTCGAGGGCCATGGCCTCGGTGAGGTCGGCCAGGAGGTGCGGGCGGCCGAACGATTCGGCGAGCAGGGTCACCCGGCAGCCGGTGTTCTCTCCCCAGCGCACCCCGATCTCCGCGCGGCCGGCGTTCTTCATGCGCGTCACCACGGCGCACTGCGCGCGGTGCACGGTCACCACTCCCCCGCGCACGGCGAAGCCGGTGATCTCGTCCGGCGGTACGGGGGTGCAGCAGCCCGCCAGCCGCACGGTGGCGCCCGGGGGGTCGACGAGGACGTCGGCGGAGGCGGGGCGTACGGGCGGGGCGCCCGTGGCCGGCCGCGGCGCGTCGGGGTGGGCGTGGGCCTCGGGTGCGGCGGGGCCGCGTGCCGGGCCCTCCGCCTCGGGCGCCGGTTCCGGGTGGGCCGCGAGCCTGCGCTGGATGGCGATCCGCGCGGCGGGCGTGTGGGCGTGCTCGAGCCACTGTCTGGCGGGCTCGGAGGCGGGGTCCTGCCCCATCAGGAGCTGCACCGTGTCACCGTCCCGCAGCACCGTGCTCATGGGCGCCAGCCTGCCGTTGACCCGGGCGCCGATGGTGGCGTGGGCGTCCTCGCCGTACTGGGCGTAGGCGGCGTCGACGCAGGTCGCGCCGTCGGGGAGGCCGAGGGTGCCGCCGTCGGGGCGGAAGACGGTGATCTCGCGGTCCTGGGCGAGGTCCTCGCGCAGGGTGGACCAGAAGGTGTCGGGGTCCGGGGCGCCGCGCTGCCAGTCGAGCAGCCGGGAGAGCCAGCCCGGGCGGGTGGGGTCGGCGCGCTCGCCGTCGCCCGCGCTCTGTTCCTCGGACGGCTGGGCGTACGGGTTGCCGAGCGCGACCACACCGGCCTCGGCGACCTTGTGCATCTGGTGGGTGCGGATGAGGACCTCGACGACCTGGCCGTCCTCCGCGCGGGCCACCGCCGTGTGCAGCGACTGGTAGAGGTTGAACTTGGGGACGGCGATGAAGTCCTTGAACTCCGAGACGACGGGCGTCATACAGGTGTGCAGCTCACCGAGGACGGCGTAGCAGTCGGCGTCCTCCTGGACGAGTACCAGGAGGCGGCCGAAGTCCGCGCCGCGGAGCCTGCCGCGCTTGCGCGAGACGCGGTGCACGGAGACGAAGTGGCGTGGGCGGATCAGGACTTCGGCCTGGATGTCGGCCTCGCGCAGCACTCCCCGCACCTCGTCGGCGACCGCGGCGAGCGGGTCGTCCGTGCGGGCGGAGTTCTCGTGGACCAGCTCCCGGGTGTGTGCGTACTCCTCGGGGTGCATGACCGCGAAGACGAGGTCTTCCAGCTCGGACTTGAGCGCCTGTACACCGAGCCGTTCGGCGAGCGGGATGAGGACGTCACGGGTGACCTTGGCGATGCGTTCCTGCTTCTCCCGGCGCATGACGCCGAGGGTGCGCATGTTGTGCAGCCGGTCGGCGAGTTTGATCGACATCACACGGACGTCGTTGCCGGTGGCGAGGAGCATCTTGCGGAAGGTCTCGGGCTCGGCGGCGGCGCCGTAGTCGACCTTCTCCAGTTTGGTGACGCCGTCGACGAGGTAGCGGACCTCGGCGCCGAACTGCTCGCCGACCTGGTCGAGCGTCACCTCGGTGTCCTCGACGGTGTCGTGGAGGAGGGAGGCGGTCAGGGTGGTGGTCTCGGCGCCGAGTTCGGCGAGGATCAGGGTGACGGCGAGGGGGTGGGTGATGTACGGCTCGCCGCTCTTGCGCATCTGGCCCCGGTGCGAGGACTCCGCCAGGACGTAGGCGCGGCGCAGCGGGTCGAGATCGGCGTCGGGGTGGTGGGCGCGGTGGGCCTCGACGACGTGGCCGATGGCGTCGGGCAGTGCCCGGCTGCGGGTGGCGGAGCCGAGCAGCGCCGCCCGGCCCAGTCGTCGCAGGTCGATCCGGGGACGGGCCTTTCTGCGGGGCGCCGGGGTCACGGCACCGGTGGCCGCGGGCGGCACAGGGCCCGGGCTCGTCGGGTTCACGGCCTCCGCATTCATGGGCACCTCCGGCTGCGCGGACCGGCGGACGGGGAATCCCAGGGCGGACACGGCTCAGGGGATGGTGTCGGTCCCCCGTCCGGGCCGGTGCTTGATGCTATCGAGCCCATCACGTGCGGCCGACCGCCTCTCGCCGAGCGTGAAACGGATCACCCATTCGAGCGATGGTCCGAGGGTTTACGTTTTCGCACTGAGTGTCATGGACCGGGCTGTGGTTCAGGCGAGTACCCCTTCCAGCCAGGCGGAGTCGAACTCGCCCTCCGCCACGATCACCGCGGGTCCCGTCATCTCGATCTCGCCGTCGGGGCGCTCGTTGATCACCAGGGTGCCGCCGGGCACGTCGACGGTGTAGGTGGCCGGGGTGCCGGTGACCGCCGGGTCGACGCCGTCCCTTCGGGCGGTGGCGACGGCGACGGCGCAGGCGCCGGTGCCGCAGGAGCGGGTCTCCCCGGAACCGCGCTCGTGCACCCGCATCGCGACGTGGGCGGGGCCCCGGTCGACCACGAACTCGACGTTCACCCCGTCCGGGTAGGCGCCGGCGGGCTCGAAGGGCGGCGGAGCGTACAGATCTCCGGCGTGGGCCAGGTCGGCGACGAAGGCGACCGCGTGCGGGTTGCCCATGTTCACGTTCCGCGCGGGCCAGGTGCGCTCGCCCACGCTCACCTCGACGTCGCCCTCGGGGAGCAGGGCGCGGCCCATGCCGACGGTGACGTCGCCCTCGGCCGAGCTGCCGGGCCCGGCCTTGGCGATGTGCACGCGCTTCACTCCCCCGCGCGTCGCGATGGCCAGGTCGCCCTCGGAGACGTGCCCGGCACGCTGGAGGTAGCGGGCGAAGACCCGCACGCCGTTGCCGCACATCTCGGCGACGGAGCCGTCGCCGTTGCGGTAGTCCATGAACCACTCCGCCTCGGCGGCCATGCTCTTCGCCTCGGGGTGGGCCGCGGAGCGCACCACGTGCAGCAGTCCGTCCCCGCCGAGACCCGCGCGGCGGTCGCACAGCGCGGCGACGGCGGCGGGGGGCAGGTCGAGGGCGTTCTCCGGGTCAGGGACGATCACGAAGTCGTTCTCGGTGCCGTGACCCTTGAGGAAGGCGATCCGCGTGCTCATTCCTCGATCGTACGGGGTGGGCACCCCGCGACGACGAGGGACGGCCGGGCGGTCCGTCAGCCGCGCAGGCGGGCGACCCGCCACACGGCCAGGACGACGACCGCGGCGACCGCCAAGGCGTACACGAGGATCGTCCGCCACTCGGCACGGCGCTCCGATCCCCGCTGGGGCAGGCCCGGCCACGTGTAGCCGACCCGGCGGGCGGCCATCATGCCCCAGCCGGCCGCGCAGGAGCAGATCAGCAGGCCCAGCATCGCGATCACGGCGCCACTGTCGCCGAAGTCGAAGGCGAGGGGGAAGGCGAACATCAGGGAACCGACCGCGGCCAGACACACGATGGGGGCGAGCTGCCACAGCCGCAGCCGACGCTGGGGGCGCAGCTCGACCTCGACCTCGTCCCCGTACATCTCGTCGGGCTCGGGTCCGTCCGCGGTGACGCCCTCCGGCGTCTCGTCGGGCCCGTCCGGGTTGAGGGCGCCGCCGTCCGGCTCCGGGCCGCCGCCGTCGGCGGTGCCGTGCTCGGTGCTTGGTGCGGTGTCGCGAGGGCCGGCCTCCATCGCCACGCGCCCTCCCAACTAGGACTCACTCGGTCGATCGAAGCTCGATGATGGCACGCCGCCGAAGGCCCCGATGACGGCCGGGGCGTCCCGATGCCATCACGTGATCAGGCTGTAACCGGTCGTTCGACCAACGACAGGGCGAGCCGCGGAAGTTCCGTGCGGTCCGCCACATTCCCACTCAGCCAGTGCACCCGCGGGTCGCGCCTGAACCACGAATCCTGACGGCGCGCGAAGCGCTTGGTGGCGCGGACGGTTTCGTCGCGCGCCTCCTCCGGCGTGCACTCGCCGGCGAGGGCCGCGAGGACCTGCTGGTAGCCGAGCGCGCGCGACGCGGTGCGCCCCTCGCGCAACCCCTGCGCCTCCAGCGCCCGCACCTCGTCGACCAGGCCCGCCTCCCACATGCGGTCGACGCGCCGGGCGATGCGCTCGTGCAGTTCGGGGCGGGCCACGTCGACGCCGATCTGCACGGTGTCGTAGACGGAGTCGTGCCCGGGCAGATTGGCGGTGAAGGGCTTGCCGGTGATCTCGATCACCTCGAGGGCGCGCACGATGCGACGGCCGTTGCTCGCCAGGATGGCCCGCGCCGCCCCCGGGTCGACTGCGGCCAGGCGGGCGTGCAGCACACCCGAGCCGTGCCGTTCGAGCTCCTCCTCGAGACGGGCCCTGAGCTCGGGATCGGTGCCGGGGAACTCCAGGTTGTCGACGGCCCCCCGGACGTAGAGGCCGGAACCGCCGACGAGGATCGGCCAGCGTCCCTCGGCGAGCAGCACGTCGATCCGCTCCCGCGCGAGGCGCTGGTACTCGGCGACGGACGCCGTGACCGTCACGTCCCAGACGTCCAGCAGATGGTGCGGGACGCCACCGCGTTCCCCGGGCGTCAGCTTGGCGGTGCCGATGTCCATCCCACGGTAGAGCTGCATGGAGTCGGCGTTGACGACCTCGCCGCCGAGCCGCTCGGCCAGGAACACGCCCAGATCGGACTTTCCGGCCGCGGTGGGTCCGACTACGGCGATGACTCGGGGGGCGGGGGGTGCGCTGCTCACCGCACCAGTCTCGCAAACCTCCAGGCCGACCCTCGAACGAGTTACGTGACGGTCCACGACGGGAGTCGTTGCCCGTTGCGAGGTTCCCGCTCCCCGGACCACCGGGTCATGGCCCCGGCCACGCAAACGGACGCACCGGATGCCGCGGGATTTCGCCCGCACGAGTAACGTATGGAGTTGATATGGGCGTTTTTGCACGGCTTTTTCGGAGGTCGGAAAACACCGAGGAGACGTCGGTCGCCGAGACGGGGACCAAAACCCCGGACACCCCGGACGTCGAGGGCGCCGCGGAAGCGGGCACGGCCGAGGCAGCGGAGACGGCCGACGCCGGTCCCCGGAAGACGGCGGAGGCCGACGATGCCGCCGGGGCCACGGCCGAGGGCGGCGACTCGGAGGGCGTCGGCATCCCCAAGCAGCAGTCGGCCGGGGAGGCCGTCGACAACGAGGCCGACAAGGGCGCCCGCACCTGACTGCCCCGTGAGGGAAGGCGAACCATGGGTCTCCTGGACAACTTGAAGGCCAGACTGGAACCGGCGAAGGGCAAGGTCTCCGACCTCGCACAGCAGCACGGCGACAAGATCGACCGCGGTCTCGACAAGATGGCGCGGACCGTCGACGAACGGACCAAGGGCAAGTACAGCGACCGCATCCAGACGGGCACGGGCAAGGCCAAGGGCGCCATGGACCGTCTCGCTCACAAGGACGCCCGGGGAGACGGGGAAGGAGGCGGCACCGCCCCCGGCGGAACGCCCGGCGGCACCCCTCCGGCCGGGCCGCCTCCGGCCTCCTGACACCGGCACGTCGGCACGTCGGCACGTCGGCACCCAGGTGCGTCGCACGTCGGCGACGGTCCGGAGCCGGATCGGCGGACCGGCCGCGCGTGACCGCGTGACCGCGTGACCGCGTGCGCACGGAAGCGCGGGCCTGCCCGCGGGGGGCGCCTTCGCGCCCGCGGGTTCCGGCCCGCGCGGGCCCGCCACACCGCACGCGCGGGTCGACAACTCCGCACGCGCCCCGGCTCGCCGATCGCGGCACGCGCGTGTACGGCCGGTCCACGCACGGGCCGGTCAGTTCGCCCACGCGTTACGCGTGGGCTGCGGCGTGCCCAGAACCACCCGTTTCGACACGCGCGAGTATCGCCGGTGCGCGCGGGCCCACCCGTTGGCACGCGTATGTGCCCGCCGGTCCGCCCGCGGGCCCGCCCGTTGGCACGCGTGTGTGCCCGCCGGCCGGTACTGGCCTGGGCCAACCGGTCGGTACGCGTGTGTGCCGCCAGTGCGCACGCGCGTGTGCGGACGTCGATCGCTACGGTGCCGCGCCCAGCCGCTACGACCAAGTGGCCGCGACGTACCCGACCCCGTAGGGCGCGTCCTCGTAGAGGAGCGTGCCGGCGAGGTCCGTGTTCTCGGCCGCTCCCGCGAGGACCTGCCAGGGCGCCCGGCCGGAGACCTTCAGCTCGCGGGCCAGTGCGACGTCCAGGGCGACGAGGGCGGCCGGGTCGGCGGCACCCAGGGCCCGTCCCACCTCCGCGTCGAAGGGCGCGGCCCGCTCGTCCAGGTACCCGGGGGCCTTGAGCGTGCGGCAGGCGCTGGCATCGCCCAGCACCAGCAGCGCGGTCCGTCCGGCCCGGGCGGCGATGTCCCGGCCCACGGCGGCACAGCGCTCGGCGGACAGCGCCTCCCCCACCCCGATGCCCTCGACGGGGGCGTCGGTCCACCCGGTCCTGCCGAGCAGCCAGGCGCCCACGGCCAGTCCGTACGGCAGGCCGGGACCGCGCGCGTCACCGACGTCGGCGCCCAGGTACACGTCCAGGTCCACGCCGAAGCCGCGGAAGGAGCCCCGCGCGCCCTGCGGGTAGACCTCGGGACCGGCGGTGTCCGCGGGACCGACGACCAGGAGCCGGTCGGGCCGGGACGCGGCGAGCACGCCCAGCGCGTCCGTGCCCGCGGCACGTGCCGCGTCCAGCTCGGGTGCGGCACCCGCGGCGACCTCAGGTACGAGGAGCGGCGGGCAGGGACAGACGGCGGCGGCGACAAGCATGATCGGCAGCGTATCCCCGTACCGCCGCCCCCGGCGGCACCCCCTGCGGTCAGTCGCAGCCGCAGCCGCTCGCCACGGCCGGCTGGGGCTCGGGGACGCCGATCTTCGGCAGGCCGAGGAGGACGCCGGCCGGCTTGGCCTGCTCGGCCGTGTTGCGCTTCTCCCAGGCGTCACCCGCGCGGGTGCGGCGCACGTCGAGGACCGCGCCCTCGGCGAGGAGGTGGTGCGGGGCGGCGTAGGTGATCTCGACGGTCACCACGTCGCCGGGGCGGACCTCTTGCTCCGGCTTGGTGAAGTGCACCAGGCGGTTGTCGGGGGCCCGGCCGGAGAGGCGGTGGGTGGCGCCGTCCTTGCGGCCCTCGCCCTCGGCGACCATGAGCTCCAGGGTGCGGCCGACCTGCTTCTTGTTCTCCTCCCAGGAGATCTCCTCCTGGAGGGCGACGAGGCGCTCGTAGCGCTCCTGGACGACCGCCTTGGGGATCTGACCGTCCATCTCGGCGGCCGGAGTCCCGGGGCGCTTGGAGTACTGGAAGGTGAAGGCCTGGGCGAAGCGGGCCTCGCGCACCACGTGCATAGTCTGCTCGAAGTCCTCCTCGGTCTCGCCGGGGAAGCCCACGATGATGTCGGTGGTGATCGCCGCGTGCGGGATGGCGGCGCGCACCTTCTCGATGATGCCCAGGTAGCGCTCCTGGCGGTACGAGCGGCGCATCGCCTTGAGCACCGGGTCGGAGCCGGACTGGAGCGGCATGTGCAGCTGCGGCATCACGTTCGGCGTCTCGGCCATGGCGGCGATGACGTCGTCGGTGAAGTCGCGCGGGTGCGGCGAGGTGAAGCGGACGCGCTCCAGGCCCTCGATGTTCCCGCAGGCGCGCAGCAGCTTGCTGAACGCCTCGCGGTCGCCGATGTCGGAGCCGTAGGCGTTGACGTTCTGGCCGAGGAGGGTGATCTCGCTGACGCCCTCGGCGACCAGGGCTTCGACCTCCGCGAGGATGTCGCCGGGCCGGCGGTCCTTCTCCTTGCCGCGCAGCGCGGGGACGATGCAGAAGGTGCACGTGTTGTTGCAGCCGACGGAGATGGAGACCCAGGCCGCGTAGGCGCTCTCGCGCCGGGTGGGCAGCGTGGACGGGAACGCCTCCAGGGACTCGGCGATCTCGACCTGCGCCTCCTCCTGTACGCGGGCGCGCTCCAGCAGCACGGGGAGCTTGCCGATGTTGTGGGTGCCGAAGACGACGTCCACCCAGGGGGCCCGCTTCACGATGGTGTCGCGGTCCTTCTGCGCCAGGCAGCCGCCGACCGCGATCTGCATCCCGGGACGGCTCGCCTTCTTCGGGGCGAGGTGGCCGAGGTTGCCGTAGAGCTTGTTGTCGGCGTTCTCCCGTACGGCGCAGGTGTTGAAGACGACGACGTCGGCGTCGCCGTCGGCGCCCTCGGGGGCGCGGACGTACCCCGCGTCCTCCAGCAGACCGGACAATCGCTCGGAGTCGTGGACGTTCATCTGGCACCCGTAGGTGCGTACTTCGTAGGTGCGCGTGCCGCCCGCTGACTGGCTCCGGTCGATGCTGCTCATGGCAACAAGGGTAGGCGGTCGCGGTGGCGGCGATCGCCGCGCACGTATTGACAGTACACCGTCATGGTCGGTGTGATGCATGGGAGCGCTCCCACACATCGAGTCCCTTCTCCTCACTGGAGGCACCCCGTGCTCACCCGAGTTCTGCGATTACCGCGCCGGCCCTGGACCGCCGTCGTGGCCGCGGTCGCGCTGGTCGTGTCGGTCCTGGCGGCCATGCCCGCGAGCGGTGCGGCGTCGGACGCCTGCCGCGTCGACTACACGGTCGACGCGTGGGCGGGCGGCTACACCGCACAGGTCAGGATCACCAACCTCGGCCCCGCGGTGAGCGACTGGCGGCTGACCTGGACCTATACCGGCGATCAGCAGGTGACGTCGGCGTGGAACGCGACCGTGACCCAGACCGGCGCGTCCGTCGTCGCCGCCGACGCCGGCTGGAACGGCGCGCTGGCCACGGGCGGCACCGCCGAGTTCGGGCTGCAGGGGACCTGGCGGTCCGCCGACCCGGTGCCGGACGACTTCGCGCTCAACGGCCTCTCGTGCGGCGGCGTGGGCGGCACACCGCCCACGACGCCTCCGCCCACCACGCCCCCTCCGACGACTCCGCCGCCGTCCGCGGAGTGCGGTGACGCCGTGATCTGCTCGGGCTTCGAGGACCAGGCCGGCCCCGAGCCGTCCGGCGACTGGCGGTTCACCGCGCCCGACTGTCAGGGCACGGGCTCGGCCGTCGTCGACTCGGCGGTGGCGCACGAGGGCGGCAGGTCGCTCCGGGTGGACGGCCGGGCCGGCTACTGCAACCACGCCTTCGTCGCCCACACCGCGGACCTGTCGGCGGTCGGCCCGGTGCTGTACGTACGCATGTGGGTACGGCACACCACCGCGCTGCCGGTCTCCCACGTCACCTTCGTGTCGATGCCGGACTCGGCCCAGGGCGGCCGGGCGCTGCGGGTGGGCGGTCAGAACGGCGCGCTGCAGTGGAACCGGGAGAGCGACGACGCCACCCTGCCCGCACAGAGCCCGGCCGGGGTCGCGCTGAGCCGGCCGCTGCCGACGGACGGCTGGCAGTGCCTGCGGTTCGCGATCGACACCTCGGCCGGCCATCTGGACACCTGGCTCGGCGACGAGCAGGTTCCCGGCCTGCACGCCGACGGGGTGCCGACGCAGGACGTCGACCAGCAGTGGCTCGCCCGCGACACCGCGCCCCGGCCGACCGCCCTGCGCCTGGGCTGGGAGAGCTACGCGAGCGGCGACGACACGGTCTGGTTCGACGACGTGGCCGTGGGCTCCGCGCCGATCGGCTGCTGACCGGACGCACCGGTGCGGGCGCGCCGGGTGGAGCTCCCGGGCCTCGCCCTGCGCCCGGTACGGCCCCCGCACTTCCCTGCTGGGCCGCCCGCCTCGACGGGCGACCCAGCAGCACAAGGGGGCGGCGGCTGCCGGGCGAACCGCGCGGTGCGAGACCGCTGCTGCCGGCCGCGGACGGGAGTGCGGGCGGGGGCGCTGGGGGAGCGCCCCGGGGTGTCTCCTCCGTCGGGTGCGGCCCGCCCCGTCCGGCAGGGCCGCCCCCGCCCGCCGGGCGACCGACCCGAACGGGCCGGCTGTCGCCGGGACCGCGCGACACGGAAGCACGACCGCCCCGAGTACCCGTGGGGCGCGGGCGCGCGCAGGAAGGCCCGCGCGCGGCGCACACCCTCAGGACGGCGCAGCCCCCGCCGCACGGTCCTGACGGGCGCAACCCACGCCCTGCCCGGGGTCCCGCCGCTCGCCCCGCCGCTCGCCCCCAGGGGGGCCGCGCCGTACGACCCGGGCGGGGCCCGCCGCTCGCCCGGGTCCGAGGACGCGCGCGGTCACGGCTCGATGAGCCCCGCTCGGATCGCGTACCGGGTGAGTTCCAGGCGGTCACGCACCCCCAGTTTCTGCAGGAGGTTCGCGCGGTGGCGTTCGACGGTCTTGGCGCTGATGAACAGCAGCTCGCCGATCTCCTTCGAGGTGTGGCCCTCGGCGACGAGCTTGAGGATCTCCTCCTCGCGCTCGGTGATGGGCCGCTCGGGCAGACCCCCGCCGCCCTGCACGCGGTCGAGGTAGGAGCGGACGAGGGCCCGTTCGGCGCCGGGGTAGATGAACGGCTCGTCGCGCACGGCGGCCCGGCACGCCTCGACCAGGTCCCGGTCGGCGACGGACTTGAGCACGTATCCGCAGGCGCCCGCCTTGAGGGCCTCGAAGAAGTACTGCTCGTTGTCGTACATGGTCAGAATCAGGATGCGCAGCTCGGGCAGGCGGCGGGAGAGTTCGCGGGCCGCCTGGAGGCCGGTCATGCGGGGCATGGCGACGTCCAGGACGGCCAGGTCGACCTCGGTGGCCCGCGCGGCCGCGACCGCTTCGGCACCGTCACCGGCCTCCGCGACCACCGTGAGATCGGGTTCGCCGTCCAGGATGAGGCGGACCCCCCGGCGTACGAGGGTGTGGTCGTCGGCGAGCAGGACGCGGATCGGGGGCCGTGCCGGCATCAGGGGCTGTCTCCGGTTCGGTCTGCGGAACGGTCCCCCGGCGGCGCGGGGACGCGCAGGCGTACGTCGGTGCCCCCTCCGGGGGCGGGTTCGAAGTGGATGTCGGCTCCTATCAGCAGGGCCCGCTCCCGCATCCCGCGGACACCGGCACCCTCGGCGGCCGTCCCGAGGCCGGTGCCGTTGTCCCGCACGAGCAGTTCGACACCGGCGTCGTCGGGCAGCGGGCGCAGGGTGAGCGCGGCGCGGTCGGCGGCGGCGTGGCGGGCGGTGTTGGTCAGGCCTTCCTGCGCGACCCGGTAGAGCACGAGTTCGGCCTCCGGGGCGAGCGGGGGCAGGTCGCCGGCGATGTGGTGCTGGACGGTCAGTCCGTGGTGGGTGAACTCGGTGGCGAGCGAGCGCAGGGCGCTGGCCAGGCCGAGTTCCTCCAGGACCCCGGGGCGCAGCCGGCGGGCGATGCGGCGGATCTCGTCGAGGCCGGCCCGGGTGGCCTCCTGGGCGAGGGACACCTCCTCGCGCAGTTCGCCGGGGACCCGGTCGGCGACGCGTTTGAGCTGGAGGAGGACGGCGGTGAGCGTCTGGCCGACCTCGTCGTGCAGCTCGCGGGCGATGCGGTGGCGTTCGCGTTCCTGCGCCTCCAGGGCCCGTCCGGCGCCGGCGGCGCGTTCGGCCTGGAGCCGGTCCAGCATCGTGTTGTACGTCGCGATCAGCTGCGCCGCCTCGGCCGGCCCGGAGACCTCGGGACGGGTCCCCGGGACCAGCAGGTCGGCGGTGGACATGGCCCGCCCCAGCCGGTGCAGCGGGGTGAGTCCGATGCGCAGCACGACCGCGTTGCCGGCGAGCAGCGCCACGAGGCCGGCCAGCAGGACGAGGGCCTCCCCGGCCAGCACGGGGGTCGACACGGTGACCGGTCCCAGCAGCAGTGCGGTGGCGACGACCAGGCCGGCGGCGTTGAGCGAGAAGATCCGCCAGAACAGCGACACGTTCCTCTTCCCGCTCCTCCCGGCCTGCTCGCACGACACCCCCGCGACCAGCTTCGCCGACCGCGACCGGCCGCGTATATCCGTCACGACACCCATATCGCCACCGTACGTGCGGATGGCAGCATGGCGAGGTCGCGGGCACGTCACCCACGTGCGCAAACGCAGCGCGAGCAGCAGGACACGCGGCAGGCAACGCAGGACGAATGAGGGGAAAGCACGTGCCAGCTCCACGCCTGAGGGCGACGCCGCTCCCGGGTATCGGGGTCCAGTACGACCTGGTGACCCGCGAGCACCGCCACCTGTCGGTGGTGGCCCACCGCGACGGCGCCCGCACGGTCAACGTGTACCGGTCCGACGACCCCGATTCCTGCGCCCACTCACTGCGGCTGACGGGCCCCGAGGCGGGCGCGCTGATCGACGCGCTGAAGCCCTCCCACCACAGCGCGAGCCTGCTCTACACCACCGATCTGGGGCTGGTCGCCGAGCGGATCGAGGTGGCCGCCACCTCCCGCTGGAACGGGCGGCCGCTGGGCGACACCCGGATGCGGACCGACACGGGTGCCTCGATCGTGGCGGTGCTGCGGCGGGCCGAGGCGATTCCCTCGCCGGCGCCGGACTTCCGGCTCGTGGGTGGTGACACCTTGATCGTCATCGGCACCCGTGAGGGCGTCGACGCCGCCGCGGCGATACTCGGGCAGGAGTGAGCCGGTGCACTCCGCGGTTCTGCTGATCGAGTTCGGTTCCATCATCCTGGGGCTCGGGCTCCTCGGCCGGTTCGCCGGCCGCTACCGCCTCTCCCCCATCCCGCTGTACCTGCTGGCCGGTCTGGCCTTCGGCGAGGGCGGTCTGCTCCCGCTCGGCGCGAGCGAGGAGTTCGTCGCGACCGGCGCCGAGATCGGTGTCATCCTTTTGCTGCTGATGCTGGGCCTGGAGTACACGGCCAGCGACCTGGTCACCAACCTCAAGTCCCACTACCCGGCGGGCCTCGTCGACTGCGCGCTCAACGCCGTGCCGGGCGCGGTGGCCGCGCTGCTGATGGGCTGGGGTCCGGTGGCCGCCGTGGTCCTGGCCGGCGTGACGTGGATCTCGTCGTCCGGTGTGATCGCGAAGGTCCTCGGCGACCTGGGCCGGGTCGGCAACCGCGAGACACCGGTGATCCTGAGCGTGCTGGTCCTGGAGGACCTGGCGATGGCGGTGTACCTGCCGATCGTCACGGCCCTGGTCGCCGGCGCCGGTCTGATGACCGGGAGCATCACCCTGGCGATCGCGCTGGCCGCGGCCGGCCTCGTGCTCTTCGTCGCCGTGCGCTACGGCCGGCTCATCTCCCGCTTCGTCTCCAGCGACGACCCCGAGAAGCTGCTCCTGGTGGTGCTGGGCCTGACGATCCTCGTCGCCGGTGTCGCACAGCAGCTCCAGGTGTCGGCGGCGGTGGGCGCCTTCCTGGTGGGCATCGCGCTGTCCGGCGAGGTCGCGGAGGGCGCGCACACGCTGCTGAGCCCGCTGCGGGACCTGTTCGCGGCGGTCTTCTTCGTCTTCTTCGGGCTGCACACGGATCCGGCCAGCATTCCGCCGGTCCTGCTGCCCGCGCTGGCGCTGGCGCTGCTGACCGCGTTGACGAAGATCGCCACCGGGTACTGGGCGGCGCGGCGGGCCGGGATCTCCGTCAAGGGCCGCTGGCGGGCGGGCGGCGCGCTGGTGGCGCGCGGCGAGTTCTCCATCGTGATCGCGGGCCTCGCGGTCTCGGCCGGCATCGAGCCGTCCCTGGGCCCGCTGGCCACGGCGTACGTCCTGATCCTGGTCGTCCTCGGCCCCCTCACCGCACGCTTCACCGAGCCGCTGGCGATGCGCGTCTTCCGGCGCCGCGACACCCCCGACCGTCCCGGCGGCCCCGCGGAGGGGGCGCCCCGGGCCACGGAGGCGGAAGCCTCGGTCGGCGACTGACCCCGGCCCGGCCACGGCCCCCCGGACGACCCCGGCACACGGTGCCGGGGTCGTCGTGCGCCGCGCTCAGGCGTCCGGCGTCGTCGCGGCCCTGGCCGTCGGCGGCGTCCACCCCTGCCGGCGCAGTACGCCCGAGACGTCGGGCGCTTCGTAGTGGTCGCCCTTGAGGACCTTGCCGTCGGCCCGGCGGCTGACGCGGCCGTCGGGGCCCAGCTTGGTCATGTTGGAGCGATGGACCTCGGCGATCACCGCGTCCAGGTCGATGCCGTGCACGAGGGCCGTGCCGTACGCGACGTAGACCACGTCGGCCAGCTCGTGCGCCAGCCGGTCGAGCGGGCCCCCGACCGAGACCTCGGCCACCTCGGCGGCCTCCTCGGCCAGCAGCTCGCCCCGGTGCGCGGCGAGGCCGGGCGGGACCTCGGTCGGTGTGCTGCGCGCGTCCAGGCCGAAGGCGAGGTGGAAGGCGCGTACCAGGTCGGCGGGCGACGTACCGCTTTCTGCGGACGGCGTGCCGCTCCCGGCGGACTGGGTGCCGGCCTCGGCGGGCGGGGTGTTGCTCATGCCGACGACTGTAGCGACCGCCACTGACACGGGGCCCTGGTCAGGGTGGGTGCGGGCTGGCAGGATCGCCCCCATGTCCACGCTGCTCTCCCGTATCGGCAGGCGCCGGGCCGTCCAGGGGGCGGTCGCCGGTGCCGTCGTGCTCGGGCTGCTGCTGTGGTGGCTGCTGCCGCTGGGCGAGAAGCCCCCGAGCGGGACGATCACGTTCAGTACGGGCACCCGCGCGGGCGTCTACCAGAAGTACGGCGAGCTGCTGCGCACCGAGCTGCGCAAGGACATGCCGGATCTGAACGTGCGGCTGATGACCAGCGCGGGCTCGCAGGAGAACGTCGAGCGGGTGGCGTCCGGCGAGGCCGACTTCACGATCGCGGCGGCCGACGCGGTGGAGACGTACAAGCTGGCCGGCGGCCCGGGCGCCGAGGGACTGCGCGGGGTCACCCGGCTCTACGACGACTACGTGCAGCTCGTCGTACCGAGCGACTCGGACATCCAGTCCGTGGCCGACCTGCGCGGCAAGCGGGTGGCCATCGGTCTGCCCAACTCGGGGGTGCGCTTGATAGCGACCCGGCTGCTGAAGGCCGTGGGCATCGATCCGGAGACGGACATCACGCCCCGGGCGGACGGGATCGACACCGGTCCCGGGCGCCTCGGCGACGAGCTCGACGCGTTCTTCTGGTCCGGCGGGGTGCCGACGGACGGCCTCAAGGAGATAGCGGAGAGCTCCGCGTTCCGGTTCGTGCCCATCGGCGACGACCTGGTCACCGAGCTGCACGAGTCGGGCGGTGCCACCCGCTACTACCGCACCACCAACATGCCGGAGTCGGCCTACCCCACCGTCCAGAACGGCGCCGTGGTGCCCACCATGGCGGTCTCCAACCTGCTGGTGACCCGCGCGGACGTCGATCCGCGGCTCACCGAGTGGCTGACCCGGACCGTGCTCGACAGCCGCGACGGCATCGGAGCACATGTGCACTCCGCGCAGCTGGTGGACCTGCGCACCGCGATCTACACCGACCCGCTGGAGCTGCACGAGGGCGCCCGGCGCTACTACCGGTCGGTCAAGCCCTAGGGACGGAGCTGTTGCGGCTCCACCGGGGCCGTGCCCGTCCGGGGCACCCTGACCGTGACCCGCAGGCCGTGCGGCTCGTGGTGGCCGAAGGAGATCGAACCGTCGCCCGCCGCGAGCAGTGCCCGGCAGATGGACAGGCCCAGGCCGGAGCCGTTGACGTTCTGGTGCCGCCCGCTGCGCCAGAAACGGTCCCCCACGCGCGCGAGCTCCTCGTCGGTGAGCCCGGGACCGTTGTCGGTGACGACGACGGTGGCGGCGTCCCCGGCTGAGGCGACCTCGACCCGCACCGTCTCGTCGGGGGGCGTGAACTTCACCGCGTTGTCGATGACCGCGTCCAGGGCGCTGGACAGGGCCACCGGGTCGGCCCAGCCGGTGGCCGGCGGGCAGTCGCCGACCAGTCGTACGCCCTTGGCCTCCGCCGTCGGCGCCCAGGCCGCCACCCGCTCGGCGGTCAGCGCGCCGACGTCGGTGACCTTGAGGTCGGCCTGGCTGTGCTCGGCCAGGGCCAGGTCGAGCAGGTCGTCCAGGACCCGGGCGAGCCGTTTGCCCTCGGTCTGGACGGAGGCGATCTCCTCGTTGCCCTCGGGCAGTTCGAGGGCGAGCAGCTCGATGCGGAGCAGAAGTGCGGCGAGCGGATTGCGCAGCTGGTGCGAGGCGTCGGCGACGAAGGCGCGCTGCTGCTCCAGCACGTCCTCCACGTGGTCGGCCATCTCGTTGAAGGACCCCGCCAGGCGCCGCAGTTCCGGTGGTCCCCCGGACGGCGCGACGCGGGACTTGAGCCGCCCGGTGGCGATGTCGTGGGTGGTGGCGTCGAGCACCCGTACCGGCCTGAGCACCCAGCCGGTCAGCCGCAGTGCGGCGCCGACGGCGAGCAGCATCGCGGCGAACTCCCCGGCGGCGATCACCAGCCAGCCGCGCAGGGTGCTCGACCGCATCGAGTCCGTCGGCGACTCGGTGACCACGACCGCGACCACGTCGCCGTCCCGGATCACCGGCGAGGCCACCACCAGCCGGCCGTCCTGCCAGGGCCACACCTGTTCGGGGTCGTGGCTGCGGCGGCTGAGCAGCGCCTCGTCGAAGGAGTCGCGCACCTCGCCGGTCTGCGGCAGGAACCACGTCGTGGGCGCGTTGGCCATCGGGATGTGGTTGCGGTAGAACACGCCCGCCTTGATGCCGTAGACCTCGTAGTAGCTGGTCAGCTCGGTCTGCAGGGTCGCCAGGCGTTCGTCCGTGTCCGTCCGGCGTGAGCCGCCCGACCCGTCCTCGGTGACGAACTGGGCGAGCGCGGCGAAGCGTGCCGTGTCGTCTATGCGGTCGATGACGACCTTCTGCTGCTCGGCGCGCGCGACGCTGACGCCGAGCGGCACACCGAGGGCGAGCAGTACGGCCGCCAACAGGACGATGAGCAGCGGCAGCAGGCGTGTGCTCACCCGGCCCCTTGGGCGGTGGGGGCGACGAGGCGGTAGCCGACGCCGCGGACGGTCTCGATCAGCGCGGGCATGTGCAGCTTGGCGCGCAGGGAGGCGACGTGCACCTCCAGGGTGCGCCCGGTCCCCTCCCAGCTGGTGCGCCAGACCTCGCTGATGATCTGCTCGCGGCGGAATACCACGCCGGGTCGCTGGGCGAGGAGGGCCAGCAGGTCGAACTCCTTGCGGGTGAGCTGGACCGCCGACCCGTTCACGCTCACCTGGCGGGTCGGCAGCTCGATGCGCACGGCCCCGAGGCGCAGGACGGTCTCGGTGCTGCCGGTGACGTCCTCGTGGGCGGTGCGCCGGCTGACGGCGTGGATCCGGGCCAGCAGCTCCCCCGTGTCGTACGGCTTGACCACGTAGTCGTCGGCGCCGAGGTTGAGGCCGTGGATGCGGGAGCGGACGTCCGAGCGCGCGGTGACCATGATGACCGGCGTGCTGGTGCGCTTGCGGATCTTGCCGCACACCTCGTAGCCGTCCTGGTCGGGCAGGCCCAGGTCGAGCAGGACGACACCGAAGCCGTCGACCTCGAAAACGAGCGCCTGGAGCGCCTCCTCGCCGCTGCGCGCATGGGTGACGTCGAAGCCGTGCCGTGCCAGGATCGCGGACAGGGCGGCGGCCACGTGGTTGTCGTCCTCGACGAGCAGCAGTCTCATCCGGGCTCCCTTCGGTTCATCGGCCGTACGCTCGGCGCGGGTGGGGATCGGGCGGGCGGGCAAAGGTTCCGGGCGAGGAACCACCGGCACGCGCGCGTGCGTCCTGTGCAGTGACTCCGATACAGGGGGACGGCGTCAAGAGGCTGCGGGTTGCGGCCGCTCGAAGTTATCCGGCCGATATGCGCCC
This sequence comes from Streptomyces sp. NPDC085944, assembly GCF_040686295.1. Taxonomy (NCBI): domain Bacteria; kingdom Bacillati; phylum Actinomycetota; class Actinomycetes; order Kitasatosporales; family Streptomycetaceae; genus Streptomyces; species Streptomyces sp. NPDC085944. The sequence goes on from NZ_JBFBJX010000018.1 coordinate 104,535, forward strand.
AGCTCACAAGCGCTACGACTCGTGTCCGATCGCTACCGGATCGTGATGCTCAGATCTCGCTCAGATGTAGAGACGCGGCGTGGCCCGGGTCACTACTGTCCTCCGAAACCCAGGAGGACGGAGCCCGAGAGCGATGACCGAAGTATCGGTGGCCAAGGAAGACAAGGCTGCGACCGGCGATCTGGTCGTCCTGGACAGTGTCAACAAGCATTTCGGCGCGTTGCACGTGCTCCAGGACATCGACCTGACCATTCACCGCGGCGAGGTCGTCGTGGTCATCGGGCCCTCGGGGTCCGGCAAGTCCACTCTGTGCCGCACCATCAACCGGCTGGAGACCATCGACTCCGGTTCGATCGCGATCGACGGCAAGCCGCTGCCGGCCGAGGGCAAGGAGCTGGCCAGGCTGCGGGCCGACGTCGGCATGGTCTTCCAGTCCTTCAACCTCTTCGCGCACAAGACGGTGCTCGAGAACGTGACCCTGGGCCAGGTCAAGGTCCGCAAGGTCGACGCCAAGAAGGCCGAGGAGAAGGCCCGCGCCCTGCTCGACCGGGTCGGTGTGGGCGCCCAGGCGGACAAGTACCCCGCGCAGCTCTCCGGCGGTCAGCAGCAGCGTGTCGCCATTGCGCGGGCGCTGGCGATGGACCCGAAGGTCATGCTCTTCGACGAGCCGACGTCGGCCCTCGACCCCGAGATGATCAACGAGGTCCTCGAGGTCATGAAGCAGCTCGCCGAGGACGGCATGACCATGATCGTGGTCACGCACGAGATGGGCTTCGCCCGCTCGGCGGCCAACCGCGTGGTGTTCATGGCCGACGGCCGCATCGTCGAGGAGGCCACGCCGGACCAGTTCTTCAGCAATCCGCGCAGCGACCGTGCCAAGGACTTCCTGTCGAAGATCCTGCACCACTGATTTCTCCGGGGCGGCTCCGACGCCCCGCGTCGCCCACCGTGGCGACGCACCGTCGACGGCCGCGTCTGATCGCCTGATCCTCTGATCGTCCGATCACAGCTCGATCACAGCCAAAGGATGTTCACCATGAAGCTTCGCAAGGTCTCCGCCGCCTCGGCCGCCGTGCTCGCCCTCGCCCTGACCGCCACCGCGTGCGGCGGCGACGACGATTCCTCCGGTGGTGGCGACAAGAAGATCACCATCGGCATCAAGTTCGACCAGCCCGGCCTCGGCCAGAAGACCCCGGACGGCTACGAGGGCTTCGACGTGGACGTCGCCACGTACGTCGCCAAGAAGCTCGGCTACACCGAGGACCAGATCGAGTGGAAGGAGTCGAAGAGCGCCGACCGCGAGACCATGCTGCAGCGCGGTGACGTCGACTTCATCGCCGCCACGTACTCGATCACCCCCGAGCGCTCGGAGAAGGTCGACTTCGCCGGCCCCTACCTCCTGGCCCACCAGGACGTGCTGCTCCGCGCCGACGACGACAAGATCAAGTCGCCGGAGGACCTGAACGACGCGAAGCTCTGCTCCGTCACCGGTTCGACCTCGGCCCAGAACGTCAAGAAGAAGCTGGCTCCCAAGGCCCAGCTGCAGCCCTACCCGACGTACTCGGCCTGCCTGCCCGGTCTGCAGAACGGCGCCGTCGACGCGCTGACCACGGACGACTCGATCCTCGCCGGTTACGCCTCCCAGGCCCAGTTCAAGGGCAAGTTCAAGCTCGGCGGCTTCAAGCTGACGAACGAGAACTACGGGATCGGCGTCAAGAAGGGCAGCGACCTCAAGGACAAGATCAACAAGGCCCTCGAAGAGATGGTCGCGGACAAGTCCTGGGACAAGGCCGTCAAGGACAACTTCGGCCCGGCCAACTACAAGAACGAGCCGGCGCCGAAGATCGGCGACATCAAGAGCTGAGGCCGGGCCTGACGAGGTGCGCCGCCCCACGGCAGGGGCGGCGCACCGGATCGGGCGTCCCTACACGCGGAAGCGCGGGAGATCGTGTTCGACTTTCTCGACAAGTACGACCTGTTGGGAGCCTTCTGGACGACAGTGCAGCTCGCTGTGCTGTCGGCCGTCGGCTCCCTGATCTGGGGCACCATACTGGCCGCCATGCGGGTCGGCCCGGTGCCGTTGATGCGCGGCTTCGGAACCGCGTACGTGAACACCGTCCGGAACATCCCGCTGACCGTGATCATCCTGTTCGCGTCGCTGGGACTGAACCAGACGTTGGGGGTCACCCTCGGCGGAGGGAATGACTTCGAGACGATCAACTTCCGGCTCGCCGTCCTGGGCCTGGTCCTCTACACGTCGTCGTTCGTGTGCGAGGCGCTGCGCTCCGGCATCAACACGGTGCCCGTCGGCCAGGCGGAGGCGGCTCGGGCCCTCGGTCTGAGCTTCGGCCAGGTGCTCCGGCTGGTGGTTCTGCCGCAGGCGTTCCGCTCGTCCGTCGTTCCGCTGGCGAACGTGCTGATCGCCCTGATCAAGAACACCACGGTCGCCGCGGCCATCGGTGTGGCGGAGACGGCGCTGCTGATGAAGGAGATGATCGAGAACGAGGCTCAACTGCTGCTCATCTCCGCGGTCATCGCTCTCGTGTTCGTGGTGTTGACGCTGCCGACCGGCCTGATCCTCGGCTGGGTGGGCAAGAAGGTGGCGGTGAAGCGATGAGCTCGGTCCTCTACGACGCCCAGGGCCCCCGCGCCAAGCGTCGCAACGTCCTGTTCACGGTCGTCTTCCTGGTCGCCCTGGCCGCCCTGCTGTGGTGGGTGTTCGGCACCCTCAACGACAAGGGTCAGCTGGAGTGGGCCCTGTGGAAGCCGTTCTTCACCGGCACCGAGGCGTGGTCGACGTACATCTGGCCGGGTCTGCAGAACACCCTGAAGGCAGCGGTGCTCGCGGTGGTCATCGCCCTGCCCCTCGGCGCGGCACTGGGCATCGCCCGGCTCTCCGACCACGCGTGGGTCCGGGTACCGGCCGGGGTCGTGGTCGAGTTCTTCCGGTCCATCCCCGTGCTGGTCCTGATGATCTTCGGTCTCGCGCTGTTCGCGGAGTACACCAACGTCAGCTCGGACGACCGCCCGCTGTACGCCGTCGTCACCGGCCTGGTGCTGTACAACGCCTCGGTCCTCGCCGAGATCGTCCGGTCGGGCATCCTCGCCCTTCCCAAGGGCCAGGCCGAGGGCGCCATGGCGGTCGGGCTGCGCAAGGGCCAGGTCATGCGGCTGATCCTGCTGCCGCAGGCGGTCACCGCGATGCTGCCGGCCATCGTCAGCCAGCTCGTCGTGATCCTCAAGGACACCGCGCTCGGCGGCGCGATCCTCACGTTCCCGGAGCTGCTCGCGTCGGCCAACACCATGAGCGGCTACTACGGCGCCAACGTGATCGCCAGCTACACCGTGGTCGCCGTGATCTACATCGCGCTCAACTTCGCCCTCACGAGCTTCGCGAGCTGGCTGGAGCGCCGGCTGCGGCGGGCGAAGAAGTCGACCGGTGCGGTGCTGCATGCGGACGACGTCGAGACCGCCGATGCCGGAACCGTGGGCAAGGCCTAGCAACACCTGACACTCGGTCATCTCGTATGACCATCGACGGAGGTCGTGGCGTGATCGCCACGGCCTCCGTCGCTTGACGCAAGCTGCGGCAATAGGTTGCATACGTTCTGTGACCGTGCACCCTGCTCAAACGTCCTGTTCACCCACGTCCCCCGGGACACCGCCACGGGCAGGGGGCGCCGCACCGTGGACCCGGTGATCATCACCGGAGCGGGGCCCGTCGGGCTCACGCTCGCCCTGGCGCTGGCGCGGCAGGAGGTGCCCTGCGTCGTCCTCGACGAGGGGCCGGGCAAGGACGAACCGCGCCCCGCGCGCACCGTCGTCCTGCGCGAGGAGGCCGTCGCGCTCGTCGAGCGGCTGACCGGCACACCGCTGACGGGGCTGGGCGCGCGTTGGGCCGGATGGCGGTCGATGCGGCGCAAGCAGGTGACGCGCGAGGTCGTGTTCGGCGACGCCGATCCGGCCCCCCTGCACATCGCCCAGCACGAGCTGGCCGGGGTCCTGCGCACGGCGCTCGCCCGCGAACGGCTCGCCAAGGTCGCCGTGGACAGCCGCCTGGACGGCATCGAACAGGAGCGCTCCGGCGTCACGGCCCACACCCGCGGCCCCGCCGGGACCTGGTGGCGCGGCAGTTGGCTGGTCGGCTGCGACGGCCCCCGCTCAACCGTCCGCAAGCTCCAGGACATCCGCTTCCCCGGCCGCACGGCGGTGGAACGATACGCCGTCGCCGCGCTGCGCACGGAACTGCCGTGGCCCGACGAGGCGCTGCTCCACCGGATGCCGCCGTGGCGGACGACCGGGCCGTCGGCCGGTGAGGTGGTCGGCCGCCCGCTGCCGGACGGCGTGTGGCGCCTGGACTGGCTGCTGCCGCCCGGCAAGGACCTCGTCACGCCGGAGCTCCTGGTGAACCGCGTGCGCGAGACCCTCACCGGGTGGGCCGACGGCGCGACCCCGGCGTACGAACTCCTCGACACCGGCGTCCACACGGTCCACCACCGGCTCGCCCGGCGCTGGCGGGTGGGCCGCGTGCTGCTCGCCGGGGACGCGGCGCACCTGCTGGGCGCGCTCGGCACACAGGGCCTCGAAGAGGGACTCCTCGACGCCGACAACCTCGCCTGGAAGCTGGCCCTGGCCTGGCACCACGGGCCTCGCGAGGCGCTGCTCGACAGCTATCACAAGGAGCGGCGGGCGGCGATCTCCGCACGGCTGCGCGCCGCCGACCAGCTGCTTCCCCTGCTCCGCGGTGGCGGCGGACTGCGCTCCTACGTCCCCGGCGCGGCCCGCGGCAACGACGCGCTGCTGACGGACGGTCACCTCGGGCGCGGAACGCTGGGCGCCACGGGGTCCTACGCCGACTCGCCGCTGGCGCCCGAGGGCCTCGCCGGGGAGGTGTCCGTCGGCACACCGCCGGGGACGCCCGTCACCGACGTGCGGGTCACTGCCGAGGACGGAACTTTCGTACGGCTCCGGGACCGGCTGGGGCGCGGGGCGCTGCTGGTGGTGCTGATCGCGCCGGGTACGGGGGTGTGGGAGCGCAAGCACTGGGTGACGGCCGGGGTCATGCCTCGGCTGGCGGCCGCGGTGACGGCACTGCCCCACCGCGCCGAGTTGCTGGTCGCCGAGAACTATCCGGGCGCCGCGGCGCACACCGTGCTGCTGGTGCGGCCCGACGGTCACCTGGTCACGGCGCTGAACGGGGTGCGCCCGGCCGACCTCTACTCGGCTGCCGAGGCGGCGCTGGGCGGGGCGACGGCCGGGGCGGCATCGGAGGCCGAGGAGGGAGCGGGGGCGGCCGCCGGGTCCCGTTGAGCGGGCCGTCGGCCGGCCGCTCCCGGGCCCGGCCTCCGCTCCCCGGGTGTGCGGGCACCGTCCGCATGGTGACGCTGAGTTGACCGGTCCACACCGTCGTGGTCTACTCCGGATCGTGACCGACACCTGTGTGCGCCTGTGGCGGAGGGTCCATATGGACCTCGTCCGCTATGCGGGCTGCGTGTGTCGTCCGTCCTGCTGAAGCGCCCTCTTCTTCGCGCCCGGCGCGGCTCCTGCCCGCCGCCGCACGCTCCCTCGCGAACTCCCAGGACGGTACCCGTGCCCCTTCCCTCCCTTCCCTCCCTTTCCTCCTCACCCTCTCCCGCCTCCGCTGCCCCGTCCGCCCCGACGGCGGCACCGACGCAGGCCGAGCTTCTCGACTTCGTCCGGCGTGCGGCGGCCGACGCCGAACTGGTCGCCTCCCTGCCACTCGACCCCGAGGGCCGCACATGGGTGCGACTGGCCGGGCCCGGTGGCAGCGAGGCCTGGCTGATCGGCTGGCCGCCCGGCACGGGCACCGGCTGGCACGACCACGCCGAATCCCTGGGCGCCTTCGTCGCGGCCGCGGGCGAACTCAAGGAGAACGCGCTCGCCGCCCGCCTGCCCGCCGACGGCTGGAAGACCCTCGAACTCAGCGACGGCGTGGACCGGGAACGCCGACTGACCGCCGGTCAAGGGCGCACCTTCGGGCGGCACCATGTGCACGAGGTCCTCAACGAGTCGTCCGACCGCCACGCGGTCTCCGTGCACGCCTACTACCCGCCGCTGCCGCAGATCCGCCGCTACAGCCGCAGCGGGCAGACCCTGCGCCTGGAACAGGTCGAGCGCCCCGGGGACTGGCAGTGAGCGGGCCCACCGGGATCGACGCCCTGCTGGAACGTGTACGCGCCGGATACCGGCGGATCGCACCGGACGAGGCGTACGACGCCGCGGAGGCCGGCGGGGCGCTGCTGGTCGACATCCGGTACGCCGCTCTGCGCGAGGCGGACGGTCTGATCCCTGGCGCCCTGGTGATCGAACGCAACGAGCTGGAGTGGCGGCTGGACCCGCAGGGCAGCCACCGTCTCCCCGAGGCGACGGACCACGACGTGCGGGTGGTCGTGGTGTGCAACGAGGGTTACGCCTCCAGTCTGGCGGCGGAGTCCCTGCACCGTCTGGGGCTGCACCGGGCCACCGATCTGATCGGCGGCTTCCAGGCCTGGCGCGCGGCGGGCCTGCCGGTGGCGGCGTCCGGCCCCGGTAGTCGACCGGTCCGGTAGTCGACCGGTCCGGTGGGTGACCGGTCCGGTGGGCGGCGGGCCCGGTAGACCGGCGCGGTCATCGCCTGCCCGGCCCGACCGCCCGGCCGCGGGTGCCCCCGGGTCGGGCAGCGCCTCAGAACGCCTCGTCGCCGAGGTACTCCGTGTCCTCGCCCTCCTCCTCCAGCGCCTGGCGGACCACCCGCAGGGCCATGCCCTCGGGATAGCCCTTGCGCGCCAGCATCCCGGCGAGGCGGCGCAGTCTCTTGTCGCGGTCGAGGCCCCGGGTGGCACGCAGCTTGCGGTCGACCAGATCGCGCGCGGTCTCCTCCTCCTGCTCGGAGTCCAGCTGGGACACCGCCGCGTCGATGAGGGCGGAGTCGACGCCCTTGGTGCGCAGCTCTCTGGCGAGGGCGCGTCTGGCCAGCCCGCGGCCGTGGTGCCGGGACTCCACCCAGGCCTCGGCAAAGGCGCCGTCGTTGATCAGGCCGACCTCCTCGAACCGGGACAGCACCTCCTCCGCGGCCTCGTCGGGGATCTCCCGCTTGCGCAGGGCGTCGGCCAGCTGTCTGCGGGTGCGCGGGGTCCCGGTGAGCAGGCGCAGGCAGATCGCCCGTGCCTGCTCGACCGGGTCCCGCGGAGGCTCCCCCTTCTCGGCCCTCGACGAGGAAGTGGCACCTCCGTCCTCGGCCGACGGCTCCGCGCGCTCGCGCCGCCGACGTCCGCGCGTGCCGCCCGCCCCTCGGCCCCGTCCGCCTCCGCGGCGTGCCTCGCCGTCACCGTGGCGCGCCTCGTCGTCCTCGCGGAGGCCCGTGGCGAAGGGGTCCGTCTCGTACGGGGCCGCAGCCGCCCCGTACGTGCCGTCGCCCGGTCCGGCGGAGCCGTCGGTGTACTCGGCCCAGTCGGTTCGTCGGGTCACGGGTCAGCTCTTGGCTGCCGCGGCCTTGGACTTGGTGGCCTTGGCGGTCGTGGGCGCGGGCACCGCGGGTGCGGCGTCGGCCGTGGCGGCGGAGGCGGCGTCCGCGCCGGGCTCGGTGGCCGGCTCCTCGGGACGCACGCCGACGCCCAGCTTCTCCTTGATCTTCTTCTCGATCTCGTTGGCCAGGTCGGGGTTGTCCTTGAGGAAGTTGCGCGCGTTCTCCTTGCCCTGGCCGAGCTGGTCGCCCTCGTACGTGTACCAGGCGCCGGCCTTGCGGACGAAGCCGTGCTCGACGCCCATGTCGATCAGGCCACCCTCGCGGCTGATGCCCTGGCCGTAGAGGATGTCGAACTCGGCCTGCTTGAAGGGCGGCGCGACCTTGTTCTTGACGACCTTGCAGCGGGTGCGGTTACCGACCGCCTCCGTGCCGTCCTTGAGCGTCTCGATGCGGCGGATGTCGATGCGCACCGAGGCGTAGAACTTCAGCGCCCGGCCGCCGGTCGTGGTCTCCGGGGAGCCGAACATCACGCCGATCTTCTCGCGGAGCTGGTTGATGAAGATCGCGGTGGTCTTGGACTGGTTCAGCGCGCTGGTGATCTTCCGCAGGGCCTGGCTCATCAGGCGGGCCTGCAGACCGACGTGGCTGTCGCCCATCTCGCCCTCGATCTCCGCGCGCGGGACGAGCGCGGCGACGGAGTCGATGACGATGAGGTCGAGGGCACCGGAGCGGACCAGCATGTCCACGATCTCCAGGGCCTGCTCGCCGTTGTCCGGCTGCGAGAGGATCAGGTTGTCGATGTCTACGCCGAGCTTCTTGGCGTACTCGGGGTCGAGGGCGTGCTCGGCGTCCACGAACGCGACCTGACCGCCGGCCTTCTGCGCGTTCGCCACGGCGTGCAGGGTCAGGGTCGTCTTGCCCGAGGACTCGGGGCCGTAGATCTCCACGACCCGGCCGCGCGGGATGCCGCCGACGCCGAGGGCCACGTCCAGCGCGGTCGACCCGGTCGAGATGACCTCGATGGGCTCCCTCGACCGCTCGCCCATGCGCATGACCGCGCCCTTGCCGAACTGCCGTTCAATCTGTGCGAGCGCGGCGTCCAGGGCCTTCTCGCGGTCGGTTCCTGCCATGGGTTCCACCCGGTTTGCTTGATTCGATCGCTTCACGTCAAAGACGCTAATGCCTGCCACTGACAATGGGCCCCGATGCGGGTCCAGCCTGTGGATAACCCGGGTGCAACCTCACCCAAACCCACTCGAATCACCCGTCACGAGCCCTGCCCGAACCTCCATGAGAATGGATGTTCGATTTTTGTGTCAAGCGCACCACGCGGCACTTCCGAGCGTACGTCTCCCGGCCCGGCGGGCCGGGTGGTTGGATGCAGGGACGAGTCGGAAGAGGGGGCGCCATGGCCAGGGTCGACATCAGTCTCGACGCCGAACTGGTGGTGGAAGTGATGGTTCTGGCCGGTATCGGCTCGCCCCAGGACGCCGTCGAGGCGGTGGTGCGGGACTACATCGCCCGTGGCCACCGCACCGAGACCCGCACCGAGCTCAAGGACCGCGACCTGCGGGACTTCGACGCCAAGCCGCAGGAGCCGCAGGGCTGACCCCGCTCCCGCCGGCCCCCCGCCCTCACGAGGGCCCGCCGTCCCCGTTCTCCTGCGAGCCCTCCACCCCCGGGCGTCCCTGCTCCGGGCGCCGGGCCCACAGCTTGCGCAGTCGCGTGGACCGCGCGGGCCCCACCCGGCGGACCCGGCGCCCGTGGACCCGTGGATCGTCCGTGACGTCGTAGCGCTTGACGTACGCCCCGAGGAACGCCTGCAGCGTGGCGACCGCCGGGATGGCGATCAGCGCGCCGACGGCACCGAGCAGGGCGGTGCCCGCGATGACGGAGCCGAAGGCGACCGCGGGGTGGATGTCCACGGTCTTGGACGTCAGCTTGGGCTGCAGCATGTAGTTCTCGAACTGCTGGTAGATCACCACGAAGATCAGCACCCACAGCGCGTACCAGGGGTTGACCGTGAACGCGATCAGCATGGGCAGGGCGCCCGCGAGATAGGTGCCGATGGTCGGGATGAACTGGGACACCAGGCCCACCCACACGGCGAGTGCGGGGGCGTAGGGCACCTCGAGGATCTCCAGGAGGATGTAGTGCGCGACGCCGGAGATCAGCGCCATCAGCCCGCGTGAGTACAGGTAGCCGCCGGTCTTGTCCACGGCGATCTCCCACGCGCGCAGGACCTCGGCCTGGCGGGCGGGCGGCAGGACGGAGCAGAGCCCCCGCCGCAGCCGGGGGCCGTCGGCGGCGAAGTAGAACGAGAACAGCACGACCGTCAGCAGCTGGAAAAGGGCGCCGAGGACCTGGGCCGACACGTCCAGGACGCCCGTCGCGCTGTTCTGCACGTAGTTGCGCAGCCAGTCGGAGCGGAGCAGGCCCTCCTGGATGTCGACCCGTCTCAGCTCGGTGTGGAAGTGGCCGTTGATCCAGTTGATGACGGAGTCGAGGTAGTCCGGGAACTCCTCGACCATCTTGACGATCTGGCCGGCGAGCATGGAGCCCAGCAGGGTGACGAACCCCGCGGCGGCGATCAGCACGGCGAGGAAGACGAGGAAGGTGGCGAACCCGCGGCGCAGGCCGCGCCCGGCCATCCAGCTCACCGCGGGCTCGATGGCCAGGGCCAGGAAGAACGCGATGAGGACGTTGATCAGCAGCCCGGTGAGCTGGTGGAAGGCCCAGCTGCCCAGCTGGAAGGCGGCGATGAGCGCCAGAGCCAGCACCATGGCGCGCGGGAGCCAGCGCGGCATGCGGGCGCCCGGCCGGGCGGGGGCGCCGTCGGCCGGGGGCCCGGGGGGCGGCACGGAGCCGGCCGGGGATGCGTGCCGGGCCGCCTGCCCGGTCTCGTCAGTGGAGGGCACGGAGCAAGTCTCGCCCACACCGCCGGCGGGCAGACCCCGCCGGGCGATCTTCGTGCGTCCTCACCGCTTCTCCCGCGGCACGTTCATGACGGTGCACACCACCCGCCACACGTCCTTGGCGTCCCAGCCGGCGTCCAGCGCCTCGTGCACCGTACGTCCGCCCAGCTCCGCCATCACATGATCGCGCGCGAAGGTGTCGGCGTACCCCGGACCGAAGTGGTCCGTCATCCGCTCCCAGAAGACCGTCAACCGCATGCCACCAGTATCCCGCCCCTGAGAGTGGGCCTTGGGCCGGGACCACCTGACGGAACCGCTTTCCGGCCTACGGTCTGTCCCATGGCCGAAACCGGAGCGTCCGCACTCCCCGCGATCCCGCCGCCCGCGACCCCCCGCACCCCGGACTCACCCTCACCGCTCGCGCGCGCGGAGCGCTTCGTGTGGCTCAACGCGCGCGTGCTGGAACAGCGGCTGTTCGCGTACCACTTCCGCGGTGGGAGCCCCGGCCCGGTGGAAACGGCGCTGGACGCCTACCGCAACGAGGACGGCGGGTACGGCCACGCGCTGGACCCCGACCTGCGCGGTCCGGTCAGTCAGCCGCTGCACACCGCACGCGCCCTGCGCGTGCTGGACGCCCTCGGCCGCTGCGGCGGGCAGCGGGCCGAGCGCGTGTGCCGCTATCTGACCTCCGTGTCCACCCCGGACGGTGCCCTGCCGCTGCTGCGGGCGGCCGGGGAGGCGGGCCCGGCCGCGCCCTTCGTGCCGGTCGTGGCCGATCCGCCCGGTGAGCTGCTCGCCACCGGTCCGGTGGTCGGCCTGTTGCACGGCAACGAGGTCTGGCACGCCTGGCTGTTCCGCGCCACCGACTTCTGCTGGCAGGCGGCGGAGTCACTGGAGTCGTCGCGCCCGGACGAGATCGAGGCCGCCGTGGCCTTCCTGGACACCGCTCCGGACCGTCCTCGCGCGCAGGCCGCGGCCGACCGGCTGGGCCGCCTGGTGCGCGAGCGGCGCCTCGCCGTACTGGATCCGGACGATCTCGACGCGTACCCGGCCTCCCCCTGCCACACCCCGGGCGGACCCCGATTCCCCCACGACTACGCGCCGGATCCGCGTTCGCTCGCGCGCGCGTGGTTCACGGACGCCGAGACGGCCCGCTCCCTCGACTTCCTCGCGGCCGAGCAGGAGGACGACGGCGGCTGGCCCGTCCGCCGGCCGCGCTGGGCGCCCGCCCCGGTCCTTGAGGCCCGCGGCCGGGTGACGATCGAGGCCCTGCGCACGCTCCGGGCGTACAGCCGCCCCCTCGGCTGACCTGCCGACCTGGGGCCTGGGGCCTGAGGCCTGAGGCCTGTTGCCTGGGCCTGGGGCCGCTCAGCCGCCCGTGGCCCGTACGCCCGCGGTGACGACCACGGCGGCCGCGACGACGAGCAGGAACGGGGCCCGCAGCAGCAGCGCGACGGCGGCCGCGGCGACCCCCGCGGCCCGCGCGTCCAGCACGAGCGCCTGTCCGTCGGCGAAGGTCTGCTGGGCGGTGAGCGCCGCGAGGAGGGCGACGGGCAGCAGCGCGGCGAACCGCCGGACCAGGGGCCGTTCCAGAGCGCCCGCGGGCACCAGCAGCCCGAGAAGCTTGACGGCGTAGCAGCCCACCGCGGTGGCGCCGATCGCGATCCATACGCTCATCGCTCTCCCTCCTCCTCGCCGGTTCCGGCGCCACGCGCGCGGCGTCCGCGCGCCCACAGGACGACGGGCGCCGCCAGCCCGGCCACCAGGACGGGCACGCCGGCGGGCAGCACGGGCAGCAGACCGAGCCCCAGGAGGACGGCCAGGGCGGCGACCGTGCGCTCGGTGGTGTCCTTCAGCATCGGCGCGAGCAGCGCGAGGAAGACCGCGGGGCCGGCCGCGTCGAGACCCCAGGCGTCGGTGTCCCCGATGGCCTCCGCGCCCAGCGCGCCGAGCAGGGTGGTGAGGTTCCACAGGACGTACAGGGTGAGTCCGGTGACGGTGAACCCGATGCGGACGGCGCGCCGCGTGGGCTGTGCGAGGGCCACGGCCGTCGTCTCGTCGATGACCCACTGCGCGGCGAACGGCCGCACCGCGCGCGGGAGAGCCAGCAACTGCGACAGGCGCAGCCCGTAGAACGCGTTGCGCACGCCCAGGAAGAAGGCCCCCGCCGCCGCGGTGAGCGGGTTGCCACCGGCCGCGAGCGCGCCGACGAGCGCGAACTGGGACGCCCCGGTGAACACCAGGAGGCTCAGGGCGCAGGTCTGGGCGAGGGTGAGTCCGCTGCCGGCCGAGGTCACCCCGAAGGCGAACCCGGACAGTCCGACGGCGACTCCGACCCCGAGGGCGTCCCGCACGACGGCGGCGTCCGGCTTCGCGCCGGCGACACCCGCGTCGGGAGCGTCGGGAAGGGCTGTCTGTTCTCTCACGCCTCGAACGGTAGGAGCGGCTTGCGCCGCGCGTCTTGTACGTTCTTGCGCTCCCGCTGGTAGGCGCCGGGCGGCACCCCGACGATGCGCGCGAAGTGCCGGTTGAGGTGCGGCTGGTCGGTGAACCCCACGGCGACGGCGGCCTCGGCCGGGGACGTCCCGGTGTCCAGCAGCCGCCGGGCCCGACGCACCCGGGCGTCCGTCAGCCAGGTGTGGGGCGGCATGCCGTAGGCGTCCCGGAACGCCCGCAGCAGCGCGAACGGGCTGCTCCCCAGCTCCCCGGCGAGGCGCTCCAGGCTCGGCGGGTCGGCCATCCGTTCCTCCAGCACGGCACGCGCGCGGGCCGCCGTCCCGGCCCCGGCGGTACGCACCCGGCGCCGTGGCAGCAGGCCGCCGTTCAGCCGCAGCAGCCGGGTCACGGCCACGCGCAGCAGGGTGTCGGCGGCGAGCGCGTTCCCGTCGTCGGCGGCGCGCAGCACGCGGTGCACCAGCTCGACGGCGTACGGGTCGTCGAGCACCGGCCGGACGAACCCCGGCGTGCCGCGCAGCGTCGTCGTCTCCGCCGCGATCCGGGCCACCAGCTCGGGCGCCGGGTAGACGGCCCCGTACCGCCAGCCCTCCGGCACTCCGGCCCGTCCGGTGTGCGGGGTGTCCGGGTTGACCAGGGCGAGTGAGCCGGCACCGGCGTACTGGTCGCCCCCGCCGTGGTGGAAGATCTCCACGCCGTCGGCGATGGCGGCGATGACGAAGTGCTCGTGCGTGTGGCGCACGAACGTCTTCCGTATGTACTGGGCACGGAGCAGGTCGACGTCGGGCAGCTCCGCGTAACGCCAGTGCCGTGCCCGCTCACCCGATCCCGTCATGTCCCCATTCTCCGCCAACCGCGCCCGGCCCCCGGCGACGGCCGCGGTGCACCCGGCGCCCGAACCGTCCGTGGGTCGGGCGCCCTGCGCACGGGGGAGGGGGTGTCCGACTCGGCCCCGGGACCGGGTGTGCGAGGCCGGCGGCCCTTCACGGGGCGGAGGCGCGCGCCGGGTGGTCCGACCCGGTTGCGGAGGCAAGCCATTCCGCGACCCCACCCCAACCTCCCGTACGCCCGGCGCGGGCCCCCGGCCCGGGGAGCCGCGCCCGCGGCTCGGCGAGGGCCCCGCCGGCCGACCGGCCACGCGCCCAGACTGGCCCACGCGCACCGCTCCTCGCCCACACCCGACCCCGACTGGCCCCGTGCCGCTCCGACCGCGACCCCACCCGCCCCGTACGCCCGGCGCGGGCCGATTGTCAGTGGCCGGGTGCACGATGGATCCATGGTCAGCTCCGCACACCGAGCCCTGGACGGCTTCTCCCCCGCGACCCGCGGATGGTTCACGGGGGCCTTCTCCGCGCCCACCTCCGCCCAGGCGGGCGCCTGGCAGGCCATCTCGCAGGGCTCGGACGTGCTGGTGGTCGCCCCCACGGGGTCCGGCAAGACCCTGGCCGCCTTCCTCGCCGCCCTGGACCAGCTGACCTCGACGCCGCCGCCCGCCGACCCCAAGAAGCGCTGCCGCGTCCTGTACGTCTCCCCGCTCAAGGCCCTGGCCGTCGACGTCGAGCGCAATCTCCGCAGCCCGCTGACCGGCATCCGCCAGGAGTCCGTACGCCTCGGTCTGCCCGAGCCCGAGGTCAAGGTCGGCATCCGGTCCGGCGACACTCCGGCCGCCGAGCGCCGGGCCCTGTCCACCCGGCCGCCGGACATCCTGATCACCACCCCCGAATCCCTGTTCCTGATGCTGACGTCCGCCACGCGCGAGGCGCTGACCGGCATCGAGACGGTGATCCTGGACGAGGTGCACGCGGTCGCGGGCACCAAGCGCGGCGCGCATCTCGCGCTCACCCTGGAGCGGCTGGACGAACTGCTGCCGAAGCCGGCCCGCCGCATCGGACTGTCGGCGACGGTCCGCCCGGTGGACGAGGTCGCCCGGTTCCTCGCCCCGCGCGGCCGGGTCGAGATCGTCCAGCCGGAGTCGGGCAAGGAGTTCGACCTGTCCGTCGTCGTCCCCGTCGAGGACCTGGGCGAGCTGGGCGGCTCCCCGGTCGCGGACGGCAACGAGGGCGCGGAGCGTCCCTCGATCTGGCCGCACGTCGAGGAGCGGATCACCGACCTGGTCCAGTCGCACCGCTCCACGATCGTCTTCGCCAACTCCCGGCGGCTGGCCGAGCGCCTGTGCAACCGGCTCAACGAGATCGCGTACGAGCGGGCCACCGGCGAGCCCCTGGACGAGCACCACTCCCCCGCCGAGCTGATGGGGGGTTCAGGTGCCGCCCAAGGAGCGCCGCCCGTGATCGCCCGCGCCCACCACGGCTCGGTCTCCAAGGAGCAGCGCGCCTTGGTCGAGGAGGACCTGAAGGCGGGCCGCCTGCCCGCCGTGGTCGCCACCTCCAGTCTGGAGCTGGGGATCGACATGGGCGCCGTCGACCTGGTCGTCCAGGTGGAGTCGCCGCCCTCGGTCGCCTCCGGCCTCCAGCGCGTCGGCCGCGCGGGGCACCAGGTCGGCGCGGTCTCCACGGGCGTGGTCTTCCCCAAGTACCGCGGCGACCTGGTGCAGTCGGCCGTGGTCACCGAGCGGATGCGCAGCGGCGCCATCGAGGCCCTGCGGATCCCCGCCAACCCACTGGACGTGCTGGCCCAGCAGCTGGTGGCGATGACCGCGCTGGACACCTGGCAGGTCGACGACCTCCTGGCCACCGTCCGCCGCGCCGCCCCGTTCGCCTCCCTTCCGGAGTCGGCCTTCACCGCCGTCCTGGACATGCTCGCGGGCCGCTATCCCTCCGACGCCTTCGCCGAGCTGCGTCCGCGCGTGGTGTGGGACCGGATCGCCGGCACGGTCACCGGCCGCCCGGGGGCGCAGCGGCTCGCGGTGACGTCCGGGGGCACGATCCCGGACCGCGGGCTCTTCGGGGTCTTCCTGGCCGGTGCCGATCCGAAGAAGGGCGGCGGCCGGGTCGGCGAGCTGGACGAGGAGATGGTGTACGAGTCCCGCGTGGGCGACGTCTTCACGCTCGGCACCAGTTCCTGGCGGATCGAGGACATCACGCGCGACCGGGTCCTGGTCTCCCCGGCGCCGGGCGTGCCGGGCAGGCTGCCGTTCTGGAAGGGCGACCAACTGGGCCGCCCCCTGGAGCTGGGCCGCGCGCTGGGCGCGTTCCTGCGCGAGGTCGGTTCCCTTTCCGTGGCGGACGCCCGGCTGCGTCTGGTCACCGCGGGCCTGGACGCCTGGGCCGCGGACAACGTGCTGGCGTACCTCGACGAGCAGCGCGAGGCCTGCGGCCACGTCCCCGACGACCGCACCATCGTCGTCGAGCGCTTCCGGGACGAGCTGGGCGACTGGCGGGTCGTCGTCCACTCCCCCTTCGGCGCCCAGGTCCACGCCCCCTGGGCCCTCGCCCTGGGTGCCCGGCTGACCGAGCGGTATGGCATGGACGCCCAGGTCATGCACGCCGACGACGGCATCGTGCTGCGTCTGCCGGACGCCGACCTCATGGGCCTGGACTTCCTCGACCAGGACCCCGCGAAGCCGGGCCTGGAGTACGACGCGGAGAAGGCGCCCGTCGGCGCCGCCGACGTCGTCTTCGACAAGGGCGAGGTCGACCGGGTCGTGACCGACCAGGTGGGCGGCTCGGCGCTGTTCGCCTCCCGGTTCCGCGAGTGTGCCGCCCGCGCGCTGCTGCTGCCGCGCCGCAGCCCCGGCAGGCGCACCCCGCTGTGGCAGCAGCGGCAGCGGGCGGCTCAGCTGCTGGAGGTGGCGAGCGAGTACGGCTCGTTCCCGATCGTCCTGGAGGCGGTCCGCGAGTGCCTCCAGGACGTCTTCGACGTCCCCGGCCTGGTCGAGCTGATGGGGGACGTGGAGGCCCGCAAGGTCCGCCTGGTCGAGGTCACCACCCCGGAGCCGTCCCCGTTCGCCCGTTCCCTGCTGTTCGGTTACGTCGCCCAGTTCCTGTACGAGGGCGACTCGCCGCTCGCCGAGCGGCGGGCTGCCGCCCTGTCCCTGGACTCGCGGCTGCTGGCCGAGCTGCTGGGCCAGGCGGAGCTGCGCGAGCTGCTCGACGCCGAGGTGCTCACCGAGCTGGAGCGCGAGCTGCAGTGGCTCACCGAGGACCGCCGCGTCAAGGACTCCGAGGGCGTCGCCGACCTGCTGCGGGTGCTCGGCCCGCTGACGGACGCCGAGCTGGCCGAGCGGGGCGCCGAGCCGCAGTGGGCGCCCGAGCTGGCCGCCGCCCGCCGCGCGATCAGGGTGCGGATCGCCGGCGCCGACCACTGGGCGGCGATCGAGGACGCGGGCCGGCTGCGCGACGCGCTGGGCACGGCGCTGCCCGTCGGTGTGCCGGAAGCCTTCACAGAACCGGTCAAGGACCCGCTCGGCGACCTCCTGGCCCGTCACGCCCGCACCCACGGCCCCTTCACGTCGGTCACCGCGGCGGCCCGCTTCGGTCTGGGCGTGGCGGTCACCGAGGGCGCCCTCCAGCGGCTCGCCGGGACGGGCCGCGTGGTGCAGGGCGAGTTCCATCCGGCCGGTATCGGCCAGGAGTGGTGCGACGCCACCGTGCTGCGCAGGCTGCGCCGCCGTTCCCTGGCCGCGCTCCGGCACGAGCTGGAACCGGTGGCGCCGGCCGCGCTCGGCCAGTTCCTCCCCCAGTGGCAGCACATCGGCAAGGGACACACACTGCGCGGCATCGACGGGCTGGTCCGCGCCGTCGAGCAACTGCAGGGCGCCTCCGTGCCGGCCTCCGCGCTGGAGAAGCTGGTCCTGCCCTCCCGGGTGGCGAACTACAACCCGGCGATGCTGGACGAGCTGACGGCCGCCGGCGAGGTGGTGTGGGCGGGGGCGGGTTCCCTGCCCGGCAAGGACGGCTGGGTCTCCCTCTACCTCGCGGACGCGGCCCCGCTGCTCCTGCCACCCCCGCACCCGCTGGAGACGACCGCCCTGCACGAGTCCGTCCTGAACACTCTCTCGGGCGGGTACGGCCTGTTCTTCCGGCAGATCGCCGACCAGGTCCGCGCCACCACCCACCCCGAGGCCACCGATCCGCAGTTGGCCGACGCGCTGTGGGACCTGGCCTGGTCCGGACGGCTGACCAACGACACGCTGGCACCCCTGCGCTCCCTGCTGGGCTCCGGGCGCACCGCCGGCTCCACCGCCCACCGCGCCAAGCGCGCGGTGCCCCGGGGGCGGTACGGCTCGCTCACCGCCGCCGCCCGCCCGGCGTCCCGCACCGGCCCGCCGACGGTCGCGGGCCGCTGGTCGCTGCTCCCGGAGCGCGAGGCGGACGGGACGGTGCGGGCCCATGCCCTGGCCCGCACCCTCCTCGACCGGCACGGCGTGGTCACCCGTGGCGCCGTCGCCGCGGAGGGCGTGGAGGGCGGTTTCTCGGCGGTGTACCGGATCCTGGCCGCCTTCGAGGAGAGCGGGCAGGCCCGGCGCGGCTATGTCGTGGAGGGGCTGGGCGCGGCTCAGTTCGCCATGGAGGGGGCCGTGGACCGGTTGCGTGCGGTGGCCAACGCCCGCGAGCGCGGTGACGACTCGCCCCGTCCGGTGGACTCCACGGGCGGCGCCTTCGGCCCCGGCCTCCCGCCCGGTGGCCCCGCCGGGCCGGTCGCCGGTTCCCCCTTCGACTCCTTCGAGGGCTTCGGCGATCCCGGCGACTTCCGCGGCTCCGCGTACGGCAGCGGCCCCGACGCCCCGGACCCCACCGGCAGCTCCGTCCCCGATCGCCGGGAAGGTCCCGGTCGCCCGGCCTCGGCAGGCCCCCCGGACGACTTCGACGACGTCTTCGCCGACCCCGACGGCCTGGGGCGTTCACCGTCCCGGGGCGACTACATCTCGCCGCGCGACTACGCCGAGCCGGGCGCCGGCGGTCCCCGCGGCGGCGGGCACGGACACGGCGGCTACGGGAACTCGCGCGGCCCGTACGACACCGGACTCCCCGGCCGGCGCGATCGCACCGCCGCCGGACCGCGGGCCGTCGTCCTGGCCGCCGCCGACCCGGCGAACGCCTACGGCGCGGCCCTCGGCTGGCCCGAGCCGCCGGCCGGTGCCACGCACAAGCCCGGCCGCAAGGCGGGTTCCCTGGTGGTCCTCGTCGGGGGCGAGCCCGCGCTCTACGTGGAACGCGGCGGCAAGACCCTCCTGCTGTGGCCCTCCGACCCCGACCGACTGCCCACCGAGGACCCGGGGCTGCGAGCGGCGGCGCAGGCCCTCGCGGAGGCCGCACGCGCCGGTTCGCTCGGCACGGTCACGGTGGAACGGGTCAACGGCGCGGCGGCCCTGACCTCCCCCTTCGGGCCGCTGCTGGAGGGAGCGGGCTTCGTCGCCACCCCACGCGGTCTGCGCATCAGGGCGTGACCCTGTCACCCTTGAACCATGCCCGAAGGCGACACGGTCCTACAGGCCGCGCGACGGCTCCACGACGCCCTCGCGGGCAAGGTGCTGACCCGCAGCGACTTCCGCGTCCCCCGGTACGCCACGGTCGATCTGGCCGGCCGCACCGTCCTGGAGGTCACCCCGCGCGGCAAGCACCTGCTCGCCCGTGTCGAGGGCGGCCTGACGGTGCACTCGCACCTGCGCATGGACGGTTCCTGGAAGGTGTTCGCGCCCGGTCAGCGCTGGAGCGGCGGGCCCGCACACCAGATCAGGGTCGTCCTCGCCACCGCCGACCGCACGGCCGTCGGCTACCGCCTCCCGGTGCTGGAGATCCTGCGCACCGCCGACGAGCAGCGCGCCGTCGGCCATCTCGGCCCCGATCTGCTCGGCCCCGACTGGGACCCGGCGCGGGCGCTGGACAACCTGCGGGCGGACTCGGCGCGTCCGATCGGTCAGGCCCTGCTCGACCAGCGCAACCTGGCCGGCATCGGCAACGTCTACAAGTGCGAGCTCTGTTTCCTCCTCGGCGTCACCCCCTGGCTGCCGGTCGGGGACCTGCCCCCCGACCGCGCCGCGCGGCTCCCCGCACTCGCCCGGGAACTCCTGGAGGCCAACCGCGATCGCCCGGTCCGCCGGACGACGGGCCTGCGCGGCCACAACCTGTTCGTGTACGGCCGCGCGCCCCGTCCGTGCCTGCGCTGCGGCACGTCGGTCCGGTTGGCCGACCAGGGTGACGGCTCCCGCGAGCGCCCCACGTACTGGTGCCCGACCTGTCAGGCAGGACCCGCGCCCCGCCCGGGCGGCCCCGGGGACGCACGAACACGGCGCCGGTCGGCCCACCGCGGCAGCCGCTGAGGAACCGCCGCGGACCCGTGAGAGCCGTTGGAGCCGTGGGACGGCTCAGCCGGCGGCGAGGATGGCGTCCATCTGACCGGCCGCCTCCCGCATGCCCTCGTCCATGCCCATCGTCATCAGCCGGTCCATCTGCTCCCGGGTGTCGAAGACCGCCCGCATCTCCATGCGGGTGCCGCCGTCGCGCTCACTGAGCGTCACGCGGTTCGCGGACGTCGGCATCGCGGCGTTCGGCACCCCGTCCTCGTCGGCGAACCCGTCGGTGAACTCCAGCGACCGTGGTGCGTCGACCGTGGCCACCCGCCACCAGCCGCGGTACTTCTCGCCCTCCGGGCCGGTCATGAAGTACGTGACGTCCCCGCCGGGAGTCAGGTCGTGCTCCTCCACCGTCGCCGGGTGGGACGGCGGTCCCCACCAGCGTTCCAGTTGCCGGGGGTCGGCCCACAGCTGCCACACCCGTTCCGCGGGGGCGGCGAAGTCGGCGACCAGGGTGAGGGTCAGGTTGTCCGGATCCTTGTCCAGGCTGGTGACACTCATCGGCTCTGTCCTTCCGCCGGTTGCTGCGCTTCGGGTTCGGTTTCCGGCGCCTCGGCGAGCAGGCCGGACATGCGCTCCACGCGTCCGCGCCACGCGGCCTCGAGTCCGTCCAGGGCTCGCCGGGCCCGGTCCAGGGCGTCGGGATCGGCGCGCACGATCTGTTCCCGTCCGCGGCGCTCCTTGACCACCAGGCCGGCCCGTTCCAGTACCGCGACGTGCTTCTGCACGGCGGCGAAGCTCATCGGGTAGGCGTCGGCCAGCCGTGACACCGACAGGTCGTCCCGCACACAGCGGCGCAGGATGTCGCGGCGGGTCGTGTCGGCCAGCGCCTGGAACAGGCGGTCCGTGCCCGCTTCCTCGACCCCTTCTACAACCATTTGGTTGTACGTTACTCTCCCGAACGTCCGCCGTAAAGGCCGGCACCGCCCGGCCGGGTCGGGTCGGGCGCCGGGTCGGGAACCGGGTCAGACCCTCGCGTCACGGCCCCGCGCAGGGCCCGCCGCCACCGCCCCGCATCCAGCGCCCCCACGGCCCGCCGCCGCGGCACACAGTGCACCGGAAGCACGCTCAGCCCCCAGCCGCCGACCGCGACCGCCCCTTCCAGCACCCCGGCACCGGGCTCCAGCGCCAGACGCAGTACCGCCCACCACCACAGCGCGCAAAGGCCCAGCGCGGCCGTCCGGCGGGCCGTGCGCGCCGCCGCCACCCCGCGTCATCCGTTTCCGGCCTGGAACATCCAGTGCTGCTTCTCGAGATCGGCCGTGATCTGAATGAAGATGTCCTGGCTCACGGGGTCGGGCTCGCCGCTCGCCGCGATCCGTTCGCGCATCCGGCCGATCACCGCGCCGAGCGCGTCCACGATGGTCTGTACGGCGGCGGTGTCGTCGACCCAGCCCTCGGGAGTCACGTCGATCCCGCTGCCCACGGCGACGGTCGCGGCCCGCCCGTCCGGGGAGACGCCGAGTGCCGAGGCACGCTCCGCCACGGTGTCCGAGTGCGTGCGGGCGGTGCCGACGAGTTCGTCCAGCTGGAGGTGGACGGAGCGGAAGCGCGGTCCGACCACGTTCCAGTGGATCTGCTTCGCCACCAGGGCCAGGTCGACCAGGTCGACGAGGGCGCCCTGCAACGCCTCGGAGACGGTCTTCAGGTCCGCGTCGGACAACGGGCTCTTCACGACGTACATGCACGCCTCCGTCGGTTCGCCCCCCGGCCATCTCCTCCACGATGACCGCACCGACCCGCACCGGCAAACCGGCGCCGTCGACGGCTCTCACGACCTCGCGTGGGACGCCCCGGGCACGCGAAAACCCCGACCGCGTCACTCCGCTCACCGGAGCGACCCCGGGCCGGGGCCTCACACGCACACGTTCTCGGGCGCCTCAGGCGGCGACGACGTCCACTGCCTCGGCGGGCGCCTTGATCGTCACCCGTTCCGGTGGCACACCGGTCACCGAGACGGAACCCAGCATCGGACGCACCGGTGCCGGAACGGTCTCGCTGGGGGTGGCCGCAGCGGACTGGGCCAGCTCGGCGAGGGCGAGCTCGTCGCTCACTTCCCGCATGAGCTCGGACATCCGTACGTCCAGCGCGTCGCAGATGGCGGAGAGCAGTTCGGAAGAAGCCTCCTTCTGCCCCCGCTCCACCTCGGAGAGATAGCCGAGTGAGACTCGGGCGGACGAGGAGACTTCGCGCAGAGTACGGCCCTGGCGTTGGCGCTGCCGACGCAGCACGTCACCCAGCAGGCGACGGAGCAGAATCATCGGTGGCTCCCTCCTCGGACCGTGTAACCGCATCCTTCACGCCCCACCGTACCGCCTCGCGCCGCGGCCGTGCGGGGAGCGATGTCGTGTTCACTCAGGGCTGCAAACATCAAAACCCCCCGTTCCGTTCCGTATCCTGTGCCCGCTCATTCCCGGTCTGTTCGCTCGCAAGCTCCCTCAAAAGAAGTGCGAGTACGCTCCGTACACTCTCCATACGAATTTCCGCGCGGTCGCCGTTCAACCGCAACGCCTCCACTTTTCCGCCATCGGCGCAACCCCGGCGGGCCCCCAGGGGCCCGTCCACGGCCACGAAGACCGTCCCCACGGGCTGTCCGTCCTGCGGGTCCGGGCCTGCGACACCCGTCGTCGCGATGCCCCAGTCGGCGCCCAGGGTCGTGCGTACGCCTGCCGCCATCTGGGCGGCGACCTGCGGGTCCACCGCTCCGCGTGCCGCGAGCAGCTCGCCGTCGACACCGAGCATCTCCCGCTTCAGCTCCGTCGCGTACGCGGTGACGGAGCCCCGGAAGGCCTTGGAGGCCCCGGGGACCGCGGTGAGCGCGGCGGCGACCATCCCGCCGGTCAGTGACTCGGCGACCGCCAGGGTCTCGCCCTTGACAGTGAGTAGTCGCACCACGTCGGCGGCCGCGGAACTCAAGCTTCCGACTCCTTCGACGCATCCTTCAACGCCGCTCTGCGTTCGGCGATTCCCCGGCGGCGCAGCACAATGGCCTGCTTCACATAGTCCAGTCCGGTCGCCACGGTCAGGACCACCGCGGCGGCCATCACCCAGAACCTCAGGGTGGCCAGCGGACCCGTCAGCGCCAGGACGTACATGCCGACGGCGATGCCCTGGGTGAGCGTCTTCAGCTTGCCGCCCCGGCTGGCGGGGATGACGCCGTACCGGATGACCACGAAACGCAGGACGGTGATCCCGAGTTCCCGGCCGAGGATGACGGCCGTCACCCACCACGGCAGATCGCCCAGGGCCGACAGGCAGACGAGCGCCGCCCCCATGATCGCCTTGTCGGCGATGGGGTCGGCGATCTTGCCGAAGTCGGTGACGAGGTTGTAGGTGCGTGCCAGATGCCCGTCGAAGAGGTCGGTGAACATGGCGACGGCGAAGGCGGCCCAGGCGAAGGAGCGCCAGGCCGGGTCGTATCCGCCGTTGCCGAGCATCAGCACCACGAAGACCGGGACGAGGAGCAGCCGGAACATCGTCAGCAGATTGGCGACGTTCCAGAGGCTCGCCTGGTTGACGGCGGCGGCCGCGATCTTGCCGCCGCGCCCGCCGGCACCGCCCTCGGTCGCGCCCCGCTCGGCCGTGCCCCGCTCCGTCGTGCCCCGTTCCGCCGCGTCCCGTTCCACGGCAGCACCCCTCGGAGTCGTACGCTCGCCCGGACCGTGCGCCGGACCCGCGGTGCCGCGCGGCCCGGTCCTGCGCGCCGCACTGGAGGAGCCGCCCGCCGCGGACGCCGGGACTCCGCTCATCTGCCGGCCTCCTCACTCCACTCGGGCGAGCCCTGCAGCGGCTCGGCCACCAGGTCGACACCCTCCGTCCCGACCACCTTCGCGTCGACCATACGACCGACACTCAGACCTTCGCCGTTCGTGAGCAGCACCTGGCCGTCCGTCTCGGGCGCCTGGTGCTCCGCGCGGCCGCGGACACCGTCCCCCCCGTCGGCGGGATCCACGGACTCGACGAGTACCCGCACGGTCGCGCCGACGCGCTCGTCGGCGCGCTGCGAGACCAGTTCCTCGGCCAGTCGGGAGACCCGTGCCAGCCGCTCGGCGACGACGTCCTCGTCCAGCTTGTCGCCGTAGGTCGCCGCCTCGGTGCCCTCCTCGTCGGAGTAGCCGAAGACGCCGATGGCGTCCAGCCGGGCGTGGTTCAGGAACCGCTCCAGCTCGGCGAGGTCGGCCTCGGACTCGCCGGGGAAGCCGACGATGAAGTTGGAGCGGACACCGGCCTCGGGCGCCTTGCTCCGGATGGTGTCGAGGAGCTCCAGGAAGCGGTCGGTGTCGCCGAAGCGGCGCATCGCGCGCAGCACGTTCGGGGCGGAGTGCTGGAAGGAGAGGTCGAAGTAGGGCACGACCTTCTCGGTGGAGGTCAGGACGTCGATCAGCCCGGGGCGCATCTCGGCGGGCTGCAGGTAGCTGACCCGCACCCGCTCGATTCCGTCGACCTCGGCCAGGTTCGGCAGCAGCGACTCCAGCAGGCGGATGTCGCCGAGGTCCTTGCCGTAGGAGGTGTTGTTCTCGGAGACCAGCATGATCTCCTTGACGCCCTGCTCGGCCAGCCACCGCGTCTCGTTCAGCACGTCGCTGGGGCGGCGCGAGATGAAGGAGCCGCGGAAGGACGGGATGGCGCAGAAGGAGCAGCGCCGGTCGCAGCCGGAGGCCAGCTTCACCGAGGCGACCGGGGAGCCGCCCAGGCGGCGGCGCAGGGGCGCGCGGGGCCCGGAGGCGGGGGCGACGCCCTCGGGCAGGTCGGCCGGTCCGTGCCCCGGCAGGGCGACGGAGGCGCCGGCCTCCTGGCGCTCGGCAGGGCTGATCGGCAGCAGCTTGCGCCGGTCGCGCGGGGTGTGGGCGGCGTGGATGCCGCCGTTCAGGATGGTCTGCAGGCGGTCGGAGATGTCGGCGTAGTCGTCGAAGCCGAGGACGCCGTCGGCCTCCGGGAGGGCGTCGGCCAGCTCCTTGCCGTACCGCTCGGCCATGCAGCCCACGGCCACGACGGCCTGCGTTCTTCCGTGGCCCTTGAGGTCGTTGGCCTCCAGGAGGGCGTCGACGGAGTCCTTCTTGGCGGCCTCGACGAAGCCGCACGTGTTCACGACGGCGACGTCCGCTTCCTCGGCGTCGTCGACGAGCTTCCAGCCGTCCGCCTCCAGACGGCCTGCGAGCTCCTCCGAGTCCACCTCGTTACGGGCGCAGCCAAGGGTGACGAGTGCGACGGTGCGGCTTTCAGGCATGGGCTCAAGACTACTTCGTCCCGCCGACAGCCCACGTCGACGGGGTTGGCCGATCGCGGCCGACCCCGTGCGGCGGCACGCGCCCGATCCGCTATCCGACCTGCGGATCGCCCTTCGTGTACGTCAGCCGCTCCACTGCGCCGGGCTGGAAGTCGT
Source organism: Streptomyces sp. NPDC085944 (assembly GCF_040686295.1). NCBI lineage: Bacteria > Bacillati > Actinomycetota > Actinomycetes > Kitasatosporales > Streptomycetaceae > Streptomyces > Streptomyces sp. NPDC085944. The sequence continues at coordinate 130,007 of NZ_JBFBJX010000018.1, forward strand.
CCTCGATCTTCTTGCCGTTGACGTAGAGCTCTATGGCTCCGGCGTCGCCGAGGACGAGGTCGACCTTCTCGTTGTCCTGGAAGGTCTTGGAGTCGCCCTGGTCGAGCAGTCCGTCGAAGAGCAGGCGGCCGTTGTGGTCCTTGGCCGAGATCCAGCTGCGCCCGTCGGTGGCGCTGACCTTGACGGTCACCTTGTCCGCCGGCGCGGCGGCGATGGCGCTGTCGCTCGGTTCCGGCTTCGGGTCGGCGGGCTTCTTGGGCTTGGCGCTCGGCGAGGCGGACTCGCCGGACGAGGGCTGGGCCCCTTCGGCGACACTCGCCTCGTTGCCGCCGTCGTCGCCGCCCTTGACGAAGGTGAACCCCACGAAGCCGATCACGGCGACGATGGCGGCGACCATGGCGGCGGTCCAGTTGGGTCCGCGCCGCTCGGGGCGGATACGTTCTGCCTCGAACAGGGGCGCGGTGACGGTCGGCTCCGGGCGCCCGCCGTGCTGGGCCTCGAACCGCGCGAGCAGCTCGGCCGGGTCGAGCCCGACGGCCTTGGCGAGGGTGCGGATGTGACCGCGCGCGTAGACGTCGCCGCCGCAGGGCGCGAAGTCGTCCGCCTCGATGGCGTGCACGATGGCGATGCGGACCCGGGTGGCGGTGGTGATGTCGTCGACGGTCAACCCGGCGGCGATCCGCGCCTGCTGCAGGGCACGGCCGACCGAGGGCCGGGCTTCCTCGGAAACGTCTTCAGGGGCGTCGCGGGACACGTCTTCGATCGGACGCTCGTCTTCGGGGGAGTTGCCGTTGGACACGGGGGCGCCTTTCGAGCGTTTAGCCGCCTGTGCTGGGCGTTCAGTCTAGGAGGGGTGCCAAGGGGTGGGGCAACCGGGCGGTACGACCTTTACGCCATCGGAATGGCCCGGCACCCCGATGGTGGACTACCTGTTTGTCACTTCCCTCAACTTGACGTAGGGCATGGGGAAACGGTTGCTCAATGATCCCTAACGGGTGAGTCACGATCGGCCGCCCGGCCGCAGTGACCCTCCGCCGGAGGAATGTCGCAGAAACGCCGGCGGAACCCATCGCCTACCCGCTCCCTAGCCTTCAGACTCCCCCCGGATCACGGCGAGCACGCCGTCCAGCTCGTCAGGCTTCACGAGAACGTCACGAGCCTTCGAACCCTCGCTCGGTCCGACGATGTTCCGCGACTCCATCAGGTCCATCAGCCGCCCGGCCTTGGCGAAGCCGACGCGCAGCTTGCGCTGGAGCATCGACGTCGACCCGAACTGCGTGGAGACGACAAGCTCGGCGGCCTGGCACAGCAGGTCGAGGTCGTCGCCGATGTCCTCGTCGATCTCCTTCTTCTGCTTGGTACCGACGGTGACGTCGTCCCGGAAGACCGGCGCCATCTGGTCCTTGCAGTGCTGGACGACGGCCGCGACCTCCTCCTCGGTCACGAACGCGCCCTGCATACGGGTCGGCTTGTTCGCGCCCATCGGCAGGAAGAGGCCGTCGCCCTTGCCGATCAGCTTCTCGGCGCCGGGCTGGTCGAGGATGACCCGGGAGTCGGCGAGCGAGGAGGTGGCGAAGGCGAGGCGCGAGGGGACGTTGGCCTTGATGAGACCGGTGACGACGTCCACGGAGGGCCGCTGGGTGGCGAGCACCAGGTGGATACCGGCCGCGCGCGCGAGCTGCGTGATCCGGACGATCGCGTCCTCGACGTCGCGCGGCGCGACCATCATCAGGTCGGCCAGCTCGTCCACGATCACCAGCAGGTACGGGTACGGCTGGAGTTCCCGCTCGCTGCCCTCGGGGGGCTTGACCTTGCCCTCGCGCACCGCGCGGTTGAAGTCGTCGATGTGCCGGTACCCGTAGGCGGCGAGGTCGTCGTAGCGCAGGTCCATCTCGCGCACGACCCACTGGAGCGCCTCGGCGGCCCGCTTCGGGTTGGTGATGATGGGCGTGATCAGGTGCGGGATGCCCTCGTACGCGGTCAGCTCGACTCGCTTGGGGTCGACCAGGATCATCCGGACGTCCTCGGGGGTCGCCCGCATCATGATCGAGGTGATCAGGCAGTTGATGCAGGACGACTTGCCGGAGCCGGTGGCGCCGGCGACCAGCATGTGCGGCATCTTCGCCAGCGAGTGCATGACGTAGCCGCCCTCGACGTCCTTGCCGAAGGCGACCAGCATCGGGTCGTCGTCCTCGGCCGACTCGGCGAGGCGCAGCACGTCGCCGAGGTTGACCATCTCCCGGTCGGTGTTGGGGATTTCGATGCCGACCGCGGACTTGCCGGGGATCGGGCTGATGATCCGCACGTCGGGGCTGGCGACGGCGTACGCGATGTTCTTGGTCAGCGCGGTGATCCGCTCGACCTTCACGGCGGGGCCCAGCTCGACCTCGTACCGCGTGACCGTCGGGCCGCGGGTGAAGCCGGTGACGGCGGCGTCGACCTTGAACTCGGTGAAGACGGTGGTCAGCGAGGCCACTATGGCGTCGTTGGCGGCGCTGCGCGACTTGCCGGGGCCACCGCGCGTCAGGGAGTCGAGGGACGGCAGGGAGTAGGTGATGTCGCCGGAGAGCTGGAGCTGCTCGGCGCGCGGCGGCAGGTCCCGCTCCTTGGGCAGTGGCGTCTTCGTCAGGTCCGGGACGCCGCCGGCCGGTTCCTCCGCGGGCGCCTTGGCGGCGTCCTTCTTGAGCTTCCCCGGCTGCGGCCGCGCCGCCGGCACGGGCGTGGGCGTCGGGGTCGTGGACTCGCGCTCTCCCGTGCTCACGCCCTGGGTGAGGTCGGCGACCAGCGGCGAGGGCGGCATTCCGTGCAGTACGGCGCCGTCGAGCGCGGCGGCCGCGGCGGCGGCGACGTCCACGGCGTCCATCGGCCGGTTCATCTCGGGCTGCGGCACGGCGGACCGCCGGGGCCTGCCGCGGCGCCGGCCGAGCGCCTCCTGCTCGGCCGCGTCGGGGTCGTACGGCTCGGCGGCGGCCGGTTGGGCGCGCTTGCGGGACCGGACGGGCAGGGCCTCGCGCCACTGCTCGTCGTAGCGCGCGTCGTCGTCGGTGTACTCGGTGTACTCGTCCGCCTCCGGGTCGTGGACGACGCCGAGCCGCACCCCGAGCTGCCGCAGCCGCTGCGGGATCGCGTTGACCGGGGTCGCGGTGACGACGAGCAGGCCGAAGACCGTGAGCAGCACGAGCAGCGGCACGGCCAGCACGTCGGTCATCGTGGCCGACAGCGGGGTCGCCGCGCCCCAGCCGATCAGCCCGCCGGCGTCCCGTATGGCCTGCATGCCCTCGCTGCGTGCCGGTGAGCCGCAGGCGATGTGCACCTGGCCGAGCACGCCGATGACGAGCGCGGACAAGCCGATCACGATCCGCCCGTTGGCCTCGGGCTTCTCGGGGTGCCGGATCAGGCGTACGGCGATGGCGCCGAGCAGCAGCGGCACGAGCAGGTCGAGCCGGCCGAAGGCGCCGGTCACCAGGATCTCGACGAGGTCGCCGACGGGGCCCTTGAGGTCGGCCCAGGTGCCCGCGGCGACGATCAGCGCGATGCCGAGCAGCAGCAGGGCGACGCCGTCCTTGCGGTGGGCCGGGTCGAGGTTCTTGGCGCCCTGCCCTATGCCGCGGAAGACGGCGCCGACGCCGTGGGCGAGGCCCAGCCAGAGCGCGCGCACCAACCGGTAGACGCCTCCCGTGGGGTTGGGAGCCGGTTTGGGCGCGGGCTTCTTCGCCGCGGCCTTCTTGGCGGGCGCCTTTTTCGCGGGTGCCTTCTTCGCGGCGGCCTTCTTGGCGGGACCCTTCGCGGGAGCGGCCGCCTTCTTCGCGGGCTGCTTCTTGGCTGCGGAGGGACGTGAGGCCATGAGTGTGAGGTTACCGGGGGAGACGGCGGTCGACACGTGTGCCCACCGCTTCACCCGTTCGTGTCGCGCCCGAGCGCAGGCGGAACTGACGGTTCCGGTACGGCGCCTGACCGTTCCTCACGAGCCGCCTCAGGGACGGCCGCAGCCGCCGTACCGGGACGTGCTCGGTGATCCGGGCGCCGGCCGCAGCGTCAGTTGACGGCGGCCTGGCCTCCGGAGGTGCCCGGCTCCAGGGCGTCCAGGGCCCGCCGCAGCCCGGTGAGCTTGCGTTCCAGGTGGGCGGCCGTCGCCACCGCCGCCGCGTCCGTCGACTCGTCGCCCAACTGCTTGGACAGCGCCTCCGCCTGCTCCTCCACGGCCGCCAGCCGCGCCGACAGCTCGGCGAGCAGCCCGGCCGGCTCCTTGGTCTCGCCGGCCTCCGCCTTGCCGCTGCCCTCCAACTGGAGCCGCAGCAGCGCCGCCTGTTCCCGCAGCTGGCAGTTCTTCATGTACAGCTCGACGAAGACCGAGACCTTGGCGCGCAGCACCCACGGGTCGAAGGGCTTGGAGATGTAGTCCACCGCGCCCGCCGCGTACCCGCGGAAGGTGTGATGGGGACCGTGATTGATCGCGGTGAGGAAGATGATCGGGATGTCCCGGGTCCGCTCCCGTCGCTTGATGTGCGCGGCGGTCTCGAAACCGTCCATGCCCGGCATCTGGACGTCCAGCAGAATGACCGCGAAGTCGTCCGTGAGCAGTGCTTTGAGCGCTTCCTCCCCGGACGATGCCCGCACCAGCGTCTGATCGAGCGCCGAGAGGATCGCCTCCAGCGCAAGCAGATTCTCCGGCCGGTCATCGACCAGGAGGATCTTGGCCTTCTGCACCATGGCCCGCCCTCCTCGCCCCGGCGTGGGGCCTCCCCTGTTCACAGGACTTGGCACGGCACCGGCGGGTGCCGCCCCGGGGGACGGCTCCCTTGCGCCGCCCGTCCTCGTGCCGGTCATCGTAGCCGCACCCCGCCTGTCGCCACACCCTGTCACCGTGATGTCACTGTGCTCGTAGCAGAAACGCGGCAGGGGACCAGAAGGTTCCCCGAATCCCGTACTTCTACACGGCTTCGGGCACGCTGAGTCAGCGACTCCGCGTGAACCCCGAAGGTTCCCGCCGTTGACACACACTCCACGTTCGCACACCGCCCGAGCGAGCCGCACGGAAGGTGCCCGAACATGCGAGGACACCGTGCCCGAACGTACTAAGGGCCCGGGGCCCGAACGTACCGCTCGCTTCCCTGCGGCTCCCCGGCCGCCGTCGGAGCCTCTCCCTCACTCCTCGCGCATCCACTGCTGCATCACCGTCAGCAGGTGGTCGGGGTCGACCGGCTTCGTCACGTAGTCGGACGCGCCCGACTCGATCGCCTTGTCCCGGTCTCCCTTCATGGCCTTCGCGGTCAGCGCGATGATCGGCAGACCGGCGAACTGGGGCATCCTGCGGATCGCCGTGGTCGTCGCGTACCCGTCCATCTCGGGCATCATGATATCCATCAGGACGACCGCCACGTCCTCGTGCTGCTCCAGGACCTCGATGCCCTCCCGCCCGTTCTCGGCGTACAGCACGGACAGACCGTGCTGCTCCAGGACGCTGGTGAGGGCGAAGACGTTGCGGATGTCGTCGTCGACGATCAGCACCTTCTGCCCGCCGAACCTGATCCCCCGGCCGGACTCCGGAGCCGACTCCTGCCCGGCGTCCGACTGCCGCTCCCGCACCACGGGCAGCTGTTCGGTCCCGGCCGACCGGCGGCGGCGCCGGAACAGCGCGGCCGCTCCGTTCTGCGAGTCCTGGTACGACTGCACCTCGGCCGGCGTCTCGGCCTCCGCACCCGGCAGCTCGGCCACGGCCGCCGGGGACGCCGACAGCTCACCTCCGTCCACGGACGGCAGCGGCTGCTGGTAGCCGTGCGGCGGCAGCTCGCTCGGGTGCAGCGGCAGGTAGAGCGTGAACGTCGACCCGCGGCCCGGCTCGCTCTGCGCGTGGATCTCGCCGCCGAGCAGCTGCGCGATCTCCCGCGAGATGGACAGCCCGAGGCCCGTACCGCCGTACTTGCGGCTGGTGGTGCCGTCGGCCTGCTTGAACGCCTCGAAGATCACCTGCATCTTGCTGGCCGCGATCCCGATGCCCGTGTCGCTCACCGAGAACGCGATCAGCTCGGCATCCGGGTCGCTCATCGAACCGGCCTCCAGCAACTGCTCCCGGATGGCCTGCGGCACCTCGTCCCGGGCGGGCCGGATGACCAGCTCGACCGAGCCCGAGTCGGTGAACTTCACCGCGTTGGACAGCAGGTTGCGCAGCACCTGGAGCAGCCGCTGCTCGTCGGTGTGCATGGTCGCGGGCAGCCCCGGCGACACCCGTACCGACAGGTCCAGGCCCTTCTCCGCGCTCAGCGGCCGGAAGGTGGCCTCCACGTAGTCCACGAGCTGGACGAGTGCGATACGCGTCGGGGAGACGTCCATCTTCCCCGCGTCCACCTTCGACAGGTCGAGGATGTCGTTGATGAGCTGGAGCAGGTCCGAGCCGGCGCCGTGGATCGTCTCGGCGAACTCCACCTGCTTCGGGGAGAGATTCGCGTCGGCGTTGTCGGCGAGCAACTTGGCCAGGATCAGCAGTGAGTTGAGCGGCGTGCGCAGCTCGTGCGACATGTTGGCCAGGAACTCGCTCTTGTAGCGCATGGAGACCGCGAGCTGCTCGGCGCGCTCCTCCAGAACCTGTCGGGCCTCCTCGATCTCGGTGTTCTTCACCTCGATGTCGCGGTTCTGCTGCGCCAGCAGCTCGGCCTTCTCCTCCAGTTCCGCGTTGGACGACTGGAGCGCCTTCTGCCGCTGCTCCAACTCCTCGGAGCGGTCCCGCAGTTGCTCGGTCAGCTCCTGCGACTGCTTCAGCAGCAGCTCCGTCTTGGTGTTGACGGAGATGGTGTTGACGCTGGTCGCGATCATCTCGGCGATCTGGTTCAGGAAGTCCTTCTGGATGTGCGTGAACGGCGTGAACGACGCCAGCTCGATGACGCCGAGCACCTGCCCCTCGAACAGCACCGGCAGGACGATCACCTGCGCGGGCGGGGCCTCGCCGAGTCCGGAGGAGATCTTCAGATAGCCGGTCGGCGCGTTCTCCACGAGGATCGTGCGCTTCTCCTTGGCGGCCGTGCCGACCAGGGCCTCCCCCGGCCGGAACGAGGTCGGCATCGAACCCATCGAGTAGCCGTACGACCCGAGCATCCGCAGCTCGTACGCGTCGCCCTCGGCGCCCGCCTGCTCCTGCCCGTCGACCAGGGGCATCGCGAGGAAGAACGCCCCGTGCTGTGCGGAGACCACGGGCGTCAGCTCGCTCATGATCAGCGAGGCCACGTCCTGGAGGTCGCGGCGGCCCTGCATCAGGCCGGAGATCCGGGCCAGATTGCCCTTGAGCCAGTCCTGCTCCTTGTTGGCGATCGTGGTGTCGCGCAGGTTGGCGATCATCTTGTTGATGTAGTCCTGCAGCTCCGAGATCTCCCCGGAGGCGTCCACGTCGATCTTCAGGTTCAGGTCGCCGCGGGTCACCGCCGTCGCCACCCGCGCGATGGCCCGCACCTGCCGGGTGAGGTTCCCGGCCATCTCGTTCACGGACTCGGTCAGGTCGCGCCAGGTGCCGTCGACGTCCCGCACGCGTGCCTGGCCGCCGAGCTGCCCCTCCGTGCCCACCTCTCGGGCGACGCGGGTGACCTCCTCGGCGAAGGACGACAGCTGGTCCACCATCGTGTTGATGGTCGTCTTCAGCTCCAGGATCTCGCCGCGCGCGTCGATGTCGATCTTCTTGGTCAGGTCGCCCTTCGCGATCGCCGTGGTGACCATGGCGATGTTGCGCACCTGACCGGTCAGGTTCGACGCCATCTGGTTCACCGACTCGGTGAGGTCCTTCCACGTCCCCGACACGCCCGGCACCTGTGCCTGGCCGCCCAGGATGCCGTCGGTGCCCACCTCGCGGGCCACCTTGGTCACCTGGTCGGCGAAGGACCGCAGCGTCCGCACCATGGTGTTGAAGGTGTCGGCGAGCTGGGCCACCTCGCCGCGCGCCTCGATCGTCACCGTCCGCGTCAGGTCGCCGTTGGCGACGGCCGCGGCCACCTGGGAGATGTTCCGCACCTGGACCGTGAGGTTCTTGGCCATCAGGTTGACGTTGTCGTTGAGGTCCTTCCAGATGCCCACGACGCCGGGCACGCTCGCCTGACCGCCGAGGATGCCCTCCGTGCCCACCTCACGGGCCACCCGCGTGACCTGCTCGGCGAAGGACGACAGCTGGTCCACCATGGTGTTGACGGTGGTGACCAGTTCGAGGATCTCGCCCTTGGCATCGACGGTGATCTTCTTCGACAGGTCGCCCTTGGCCACCGCGGTGGTGACCTCGGCGATGTTGCGCACCTGCATGGTCAGGTTGTTGGCCATGCCGTTCACGGACTGCGTGAGGTCCTTCCAGGTACCGGAGACGCCCTGCACCTCCGCCTGTCCGCCGAGGATGCCCTCGGTACCCACCTCGCGCGCGACGCGCGTGACCTCCTGGGCGAACGACGACAGCTGGTCGACCATCGTGTTCAGGGTGTTCTTCAGCTCCAGGATCTCCCCGCGCGCGTCCACGGTGATCTTCTGGGACAGGTCACCGCGCGCCACGGCCGTCGCGACCTGCGCGATGTTGCGCACCTGTGCGGTGAGGTTGCCGGCCATGCCGTTCACGGAGTCCGTCAGGTCGCGCCACACGCCCGCGACCCCGGGCACCTGCGCCTGACCGCCGAGCCGGCCCTCGGTACCCACCTCGCGGGCCACGCGCGTGACCTGCTCCGCGAACGACGACAGCTGGTCGACCATCGTGTTGATGGTGTTCTTCAGCTCCAGGATCTCGCCGCGCGCGTCCACGTCGATCTTCTGGGACAGGTCACCGCGCGCCACGGCCGTCGTCACCTGGGCGATGTTGCGCACCTGGGAGGTCAGATTGCCGGCCATGGAGTTGACCGAGTCCGTCAGTTCCTTCCAGGTGCCGGACACGCCGTCGACCCGGGCCTGACCGCCGAGGCGGCCCTCCGTGCCCACGTCCCGCGCCATCCGCGTCACCTGGTCGGCGAAGCTGGAGAGCTGGTCCACCATCGTGTTCACGGTGTTCTTCAGCTGGAGCATCTCGCCGGAGACGTCCACGGTGACCTTCTGCGACAGGTCACCGTTGGCCACCGCCGTCGTCACCTGGGCGATGTTCCTCACCTGACCGGTGAGGTTGCGGAACGCCGTGTTGACGGAGTCGGTGAGGTCCTTCCACGTCCCGGCCGCCCCCGGCACCTGCGCCTGACCGCCCAGCTCGCCCTCGACGCCCACCTCGCGGGCCACCCGCGTCACCTCGGCGCCGAAGGCGGACAGCTGGTCCACCATCGTGTTGACGGTGTTCTTCAGCTCCAGCATCTCGCCGGCCACGTCCACCGTGACCTTCTGCGACAGGTCACCGCTGGCCACGGCGGTCGTCACCGCGGCGATGTCGCGCACCTGCGTGGTCAGATTCCGGAAGACCGTGTTGACCGAGTCGGTCAGGTCCTTCCAGATGCCGGCCGCGCCCGGCACGTTCGCCTGCCCGCCGAGCTGCCCCTCGCCGCCCGTCTCGTTCGCCACGCGCGTGACCTCGTCGGCGAAGATCCGCAGCGTCTCGGTCATCTGGTTGATCGTCTCGGCGAGCTGCGCGACCTCGCCGCGGGCCGGCACCGTCACCTTCTTCGACAGGTCGCCGTTGGCGACCGCCGTCGTCACGTGGGAGATCTCCCGCACCTGGGCCGTCAGGTTCCCGGCCATGGTGTTGACGGAGTCGGTCAGCTCCTTCCACACCCCGGCCACACCCGGCACCCGCGCCTGACCGCCCAGCGCACCCTCGGTGCCCACCTCACGGGCCACCCGCGTCACCTCGGACGAGAACGCGGAGAGCTGGTCCACCATCGTGTTGACGGTGTTCTTCAGCTCCAGCATCTCGCCGGCCACGTGCACCGTGACCTTCCGCGACAGGTCACCCTTGGCCACCGCCGTCGTGACCAGCGCGATGTCCCTCACCTGGGCGGTGAGCCGGTACGCCATCGTGTTGACGGAGTCCGTCAGGTCCTTCCAGGAACCGGACATACCGCGCACCCGGGCCTGACCGCCCAGCTTGCCCTCGGTACCGACCTCGCTGGCCACCCGCGTGACCTCGTCCGTGAACGTCGACAGCTGGTCGACCAGGTTGTTCACGGTGCGGCCGACCTTCAGGAACTCACCGCGCAGCGGCTGCCCGGTGCCCTCCTCGCTCTGCGTCCGCAGCTCCATGCGCGGCGACAGATCACCGTCCGCGACCGCCGACAGCACCCGGCTGACCTCGGAGACGGGTCGCACCAGGTCGTCCACCAGCGCGTTCGAGTGGTCGATCGCGGCCGCCCAGGACCCCTCGCAGGCGCCGGTCTCCAGCCGTTCCGTGAGTTTTCCCTCACGTCCGACCACGCGCCGTACCCGCGCCAGCTCGCCCGTGAGGTGCAGATTCCGGTCGGCCACCTCGTTGAAGACCGCCGCGATCTCCGACATCACGCCGTCGCCGGACACCGTGAGCCGCCTGCGGAAGTTCCCCTCCCGCATGGACACGAGGGCCGCCAGCAGCCGGTTCAGGGCCGCCGTGTCCACCGTCGTGGTGCCGCCCCGGGTACTGCCGCCCCGCGTTTTGCCCTGGTTGCTCAGGGACTGTCCGCCCTTCGCGCGCGTCTTCGTGGTCCGCGTCGCTGCGCCAGACTCCACTGTGTCCCTCCCGCAGGGGTCGACCGATACCGCTGTTCCCGGCCGCCCACGCTCGGCGGACCGGTTCCTGCCGCCTGTGATTCCCTTACTGCCGGGCATCGCGGCCCGGCACGCCGGACCGCTTCCAGGGGCTGCTGCCCACCCGACTGGGCACGCATTCACCTGCCCGGACCTTCATAAGCAGCTTGCCCAGTGTTTCACCCCGGCCGAACCAGGCCATAACAGTTCGGCAGCTTCGCACATCGTCCGCACACCCTCTGGGCGGAAACACTGCAGACCGGCATCCGGATGGACGGCGAAGGTAAGTAACCTTGCATGAGGCTGTCCAGCCGTACCGGTCCGTCCGGTCTGGGCGGTGGCACGGAGACGAGCGGGCATCGGAGGGGCGGCCGGAATGACCACCGGACTGATCCCGGGGGAACAGCCCCCGGATCCCGGGCCGACGGGTGGGCTGCCGCAGCAGCGGCCGGAGCCGGTCGGCCATGAGGCCGTGCACGGGGAGAGAGGGTCGAGGAGTTCTGTGATCACCGCGCGCGCGGCCGCCAGCTTCGAGCCCGTCGGGCGATCCGTGGCGAGTGCCCGGTCCTTCGTCCGCGACACCCTCCAGGGCTGGGGCCATGCCGACATCGTCGACGACGCCGTGGTGCTCACCAGCGAACTGGTGACCAATGCCGTGGTCCACGCCGGCACCACCGCCGACGTCGTGTGTCTGCGCAGCGACGACGGCGTACGCATCGAGGTCGCCGACCACTATCCGGAGCGCGAGGTCCCGCTCCAGGGCTCCCCCGCCAACATGGGCAGCCTCGACCGCGAGGGCGGGCGCGGTCTCCAGCTGTGCGCGGCGCTCGCCGACCGCTGGGGCGTGGAGTACACGCCCACGCTCAAGAACGTCTGGTTCCACCTTCATCTGCCCGAGCGCCCGGTCGGCACCCGTGCCGCCGGCCCTTCCCTACCGGCCGCCCTGCTGCCGCTCGCCGACGGGCGGGTCCGTGTCGCCGTCGTCCAGATCGACCGCACCGGCGCCGTCACGTCGTGGAACGAGGACGCCGAGGACCTCTTCGGCTACGCCCCCGACCAGGTCGTCGGCAAGCCGCTGACCGACCTCGCCGCCTGGCCGCACACCCCCGGCACCAGCACCGGCATCGCCGAGGCCCTCCAGCTCTCCCGCTGGGAGGGCAGCTACGGCATAAGGGGCGCCGACGGCCGCGTCACCCCGGTCTACGCCTCCCACCTCCGCGTCCGCGACGCCGACGGCGAACCGTCCACGGTCTGCCTCCTGGTCCGCGACCACGAACGCGCGGTGCTGCAGACCCCGTTGCGCGTACCGGCCGCCGACACCCCGGCCGCCGAGGGCCAGAGCGCCGACCCCTTCGAAGTGTTCATCGGCTCCCCCGCCCCGGACGACCTCGACGGCCTGCTCCAGCGCACCGTCGAACGCGCCCGCGACATGCTCGACGCCGACGCCGCCTTCCTGCTCCTGGCCACCGACGACGAAACGGAGTTGGAGGTCCGCGCCTCGACCGGCCTGCCCTCCGCCCGCCAGCGTTTCGCCCGCGTCCCGGTGGAGGCGGGGCCAGGACGCTACGGCTCGGCGCGCATGCCCGCCGTCCACGACGACCTCGAAGCCGTTCCCGGCGCGGTTCCGCTGCTCAACAGCACGGGCATGCGCTCGGTCGTCACCGTCCCCCTCAAGGTCGAGGGCCGCCTCACCGGCTCCCTCGGCGTCGCCGCCGAGGCCCCCGGCCGGTACTCCAACGAGGAGGCACTGCGCCTCCAGTTCGCCGCCGACCGCATCGCGCTGGCCGTCGAGTCGGCGCGCCTGGGCGAGCTGGAGCGGCTGCGCCGCGGCTCGCTCAGCTTCCTCGTCGAGGCCTCCGACCTCCTCGCGGGCACCCTGGACCGCGACCAGACGCTGGCCCTCATGGCCCAGATGACGGTCCCGACGCTGGCCACCTGGTGCGCCGTCTACACCATCGCCGACCAGTCCTCGGACCCGTACCTCTCCTACGTCCTGCACGAGGACGAGGAGTTGATCGACGGCATCAAGTCCCTGCTGTCGAAGATCGCCCCGCCCGACCCGGTGCCCACCCCGGGCGCCCGCGTGTGGACGGCCCCCGCCGAGATGGCCCACCAGGCGGCACTGCGCACCTCCATGCGCGACCTCGGCCTCAGCGGCGGTACGCCCCAGCCGGTGAGCATCGGCATCGGCCCGACCCTCGCCACGGCCTCCGCCGTCGGCGGCGAGACCGTCGTCCTCCCGCTGGTCGCCCGCAACCGCGTCATCGGCATGCTCACGCTCGGCAAGCCCACCGACGACCACTTCCGCCAGGAGATCCTGGAACTCGCCGAGGACCTGTCCCGCCGGGCCGCACTGGCCCTGGACAACGCCCGCCTGTACTCGGAGCGCACGGCCATCAGCCAGTCCCTCCAGCGCAGCCTCCTGCCCCCGGAGCTGCCCGTCATCGACGGCGTCGAGGTGGAGGTCATCTACCGCGCGGCCGGCGAGGGCAACGAGGTGGGCGGCGACTTCTACGACCTCTTCCCCATCAGAGACGACGCGTACGGCTTCGCCATCGGCGACGTCTGCGGTACGGGCCCCAACGCGGCCGCCGTCACCGGCCTGGCCCGGCACGCCCTGCGCCTGCTGGCCCGGGAGGGGCTGAGCGGCCCAGCGGTCCTGCAGCGCCTCAACTCCGCCATCCTGGACGAGGGCGCCCGCAGCCGCTTCCTCACGCTGCTGTACGGCGAGATGCGCCCGCAGGAGGACGGCAGCGCGGAGCTGAAGGTGGTCTGCGCCGGCCATCCGCTCCCGCTCCGTCTACGCCAGGACGGCACGGTCGAACCGGCCGCCGAACCGCAGCCCCTCCTCGGCGTCATCGAGGACCTGGAACTGTACGAGCAGACGGTCACCCTCGACCCGGGTGACGTCCTGCTGTGCGTCACGGACGGCGTCACCGAACGCCGCGAGGGCACGCGCATGCTGGGCGACGACGGACTCGCCGACGTCCTGACGACCTGCACGGGCCTGACGGCCGGTGCGGTGGCCGCCCGCATCATGCGCGCGGTGGAGCGGTTCGCGTCGGACGCCCCGTCCGACGACATGGCGATCCTCGCGATGCGCGTCCCGGAGCCCCACGCCGACTAGCGTGCGGGTTCCGGGGGTTGGCCCGGCCCCGGCCTCTGATCGCGACCATGCGAAAGGCCCCGCCCAATTGGGCGGGGCCTCGTGCGCAGAGCCCCCAAACGGAATCGAACCGTTGACCTTCTCCTTACCATGGAGACGCTCTGCCGACTGAGCTATAGGGGCCTGTCGCTTTTTGAGGTTTCCCTCGCGGCAACGGAATAGATCATACCCCGAACAAGCCGGTGCTCCCAACCACGGACGTTCCGTCAGTACGCGGGCTGCAGCAACCCTCCGAGCGCGTTGCAGGCGGACACGATCCGCTGCATGTCCCGCTTGGTCAGCGCGGCCTCGACGGGGAGCGCGAGCGTCTCGTCGACGGCCCGCTCCGTCTCCGGCAGCGACACGCACCGCCGGAATCCAGGCAACCGGTGCACGGGCACCTTCACCGGCACCCGGCACTCCACTCCCTTCCCCCGCACGGCGCGCGCGAACGCGTCACGGTCCGGCCGCCCGTTCCCTGGCACCCGCACCACGTACTGCTGGTAGGTGTGCCCGTCGCCCCAGTCCGGAGTCCGCACACCCCTCAACTTCCCGTCGAGGTAGGCCGCCCGCTGCCTGCGCCGCGCTATCTCGTCGTACGGCACCTCGGACTCGCCCTGCTCCAGCACGAGTAGCCCGTGCCGTTGTCCGACCCGGTGCAGTGCACCCATGTCCGCAGGCCGCCCGAACCGGTGCACGACGACCATCGCCGCGGTCCGGGGCGTCAGCGCCGCCTCCACCACGGAGGGGTTCAGGCAGTACGTCACCGGATCTATGTCGGCGAACACCGGCGAAGCGCCCACCAGGGCCACGGCCTCGGCGACTTCCACGTTCCCGAAGGCAGGTACGACGACCTCGTCACCGACGCCCACGCCGGCGGCCCTGAGCATTGCTGCAGTACCCATACGGGGATGGTCGGGGCACAACGTGAACTCGAAGTGACGAAAAACAAAAAAGGGCTGGTCCCGAAACCGAAGTTCCGGGACCAGCCCCTCCAATTATTGTTCGGCGGCGTCCTACTCTCCCACAGGGTCCCCCCTGCAGTACCATCGGCGCTGTAAGGCTTAGCTTCCGGGTTCGAAATGTAACCGGGCG
>NZ_JBFBJX010000019.1:0-140496 GCF_040686295.1 Streptomyces sp. NPDC085944
CAGATCTTCCCCGGCGTTGACGCGCCAACCGCTGCGGGCGGACACCCCCCGACCCGACCCCTCCTCGCCGTACGCGGCTCTCCGCCGCCCCACGCTGCTGCCCCGTCCCCGCCGTACGCGGCTCCCCGCCGCCCCCGCTGCAGGCAGTCCGCCACACCGCCGCCGCTGCTGCTGCGGGCAGTCGCCATGCCTGCCGCCCTCGCTGCGGGCAGTCGTGCCGTTGGGGCGGCACGGGTGGGCGGTGGGGGTACCTCCCAGGCCGTTCAGGCGCTGGGGAGGCACCCCGCTACGCCGGGCCGCGCCCGCGCCCACGCCGGGTGACCCGGCAACCCCGGGCCCGTGGGCCCACCCGCACCCACGCCGGGCCGGTGGCCCGCACCGAGGCCGGACCGCCCTCACGGTGTCACCGGCGCACCGTTACTCCTTCCCGGCCTCCTCCAACGGCGCCGTCGGCCGCAGTTTCAGCCAGGCCAGGAAGAAGAGACCGAGGACCAGCATCCCCACGCCGGTCCACAGGTTGATGTTCACCCCCTGCGCCTTGTCGATCTCGTCGTCGGACGCCACGAAACCCGCGATCGTCACGATGACGCCGTAGATCACGAACAGCCCGCCGATGATCCGCCGGATGTCGAACAGCCGCGCGGCGGTGACGGACTTGGTCTCCAGCTCGGAGACCTCGTCCTGCAGGTTCTTGTCGGAGTAGGAATCAGACATGCTCTCTCAATCCTCCCGCGATCAGAACGAGAACGGGATGTAGCAGGCGGCGGCCAGGACGACCGCCCCCCAGCCCAGCAGCGCCGGCTTGCGGTACCACGCGTCGTCGCCCTTGGCCGGCGGCTCCGCCATGCCGGGGGACGTGGTGCCGTAGACCAGGCCCTGGAGGTCGGCGGTGGGCTTCGGCGCGGTGAACAGGGACACCGCGACCATGACCACCGCACCGGCGACGAAGCCCGCGATCGCGGAGACGAAGTTGGCGCCCTGATCGGAGGGGATGTCGATGACGCCCTGCTTGTAGATGACGAAGTAATTGACCATCGCCGCCGTGGTGCCCGCGATCAGGCCCCAGAAGCCGGACTTCATGGACGCCCGCTTCCAGAACATGCCGATGATGAAGACCACGAACATCGGCACGTTGAAGAAGGAGAAGAGCGTCTGGAGGTAACTCATGATGTTCGAGAAGGAGGAGGCCAGGAAGGCCGTGCCGATCGAGGCCAGGACGCCGATGACCGTGATCAGGCGGCCGAAGCGGACGTAGTAGCCGTCCTCGCGGTCCTTCACCACGTACTTCGCCCAGATGTCGGTGGTGAAGACGGTGTTGAAGGAGGAGATGTTGGCCGCCATGCCGGCCATGAAGGCGGCCAGCAGACCGGTCACCGCGATGCCCAGGACACCGTTGGGCAGCAACTGCTGCATCAGGTACGGGATCGCGTCGTTGTACTGGAGGTCCGAGCCGGGGGTGCCGATCTTCGGGACCAGGACCGCGGCGACCAGGCCCGGGATCATGACGACGAAGACGATGAAGATCTTCGGGAACGCGGCGATCAGCGGGGTGCGCTGGGCCGCGGAGAGGTTCTTCGCGGAGAGGGCGCGCTGGACCTCGGCGAAGTTCGTCGTCCAGTAGCCGAAGGAGAGGACGAAGCCGAGGCCCAGGACGATGGTCAGCCAGTTGGCGCCCAGCGGGTTCTCGCTGCCGATGCCCGTGCCGCCCCACGCCGTCATGAAGTCGGAGCCGTGGGACTGGGAGAGGGAGTCGGACAGGCCGTCCCAGCCGCCGACCTTCTTCAGGCCCAGGATGGTGATCGGGATGAGGCCGGCCAGGATCACGAAGAACTGGAGTACCTCGTTGTAGATGGCCGAGGACAGGCCGCCCAGGGTGATGTACGCCAGGACGAAGAAGCCGGCCACCACGATGGCCACCCACTCCGGCCAGCCGAGCAGGGCCTCGACGACGATCGCGAGGGCGTAGAGGTTCACGCCGGCGATCAGGATGGCCGCCACGGCGAACAGGGCCGAACTGAGGAGGTGGGAGGCCTTGTCGAAGCGCAGGAGCAGGAATTCCGGGACCGAGCGGACCTTCGAGCCGTAGTAGAACGGCATCATCACCAGGCCGAGGAAGACCATCGCCGGGATGGCGCCGATCCAGTACCAGTGCGTCGTGTACACGCCGTACTGGGCGCTGTTGGCGGCCATGCCGAGGATCTCGGTGGCGCCCAGGTTGGCGGCGACGAAGGCGAGTCCGGTGACCCAGGCGGGCAGCGAACGGCCGGACAGGAAGAAGTCCAGGCTGGTCTTGACCGAACGCCGGGCGGCGAAGCCGATGCCCAGGACGACCACGAAGTAGATCCCGAGGATCGTGTAGTCGAGCCAGTTGGTGGGGAGTCGAAGCTCTGCGGCTAGGTATGTAGGGCTTGTGGGGGTTTGCATTAAGCACTCGCTTCGTTCGCGAACTGATCCGCAGCGGAACCTACGCCTCCGCGTTCAGGAATTGAACACTTTTGGTGATGAAATTTGTTGGATTGTGATGAACGACGGCTGCGGCGGCCGGAGTGGTGGGTTGTGATGTGTTATGTTTGATTGTGTTCGGTGATGGACGGTGTCCCGGCGACCGTCATGGGTGGGTGCAGAGGAGTGCGGCAGTGAAGAAGACCTCGACCCGGCTGTCCGACGGCCGCGAGCTGGTCTACTACGACCTGCGGGACGACACCGTGCGGGACGCAGCGGACCGCCGCCCGCTGGAGCGGACCGTCACCACCTCCGAGGTCCGGCGTGATCCGCTGCTCGGCGACTCGGTCGCCGTCGCCTCGCACCGGCAGGGCCGCACCTACCATCCGCCGGCCGACCAGTGCCCGCTGTGCCCGTCGGACGGGGAGCGGCTGAGCGAGATTCCGGACGCGTCGTACGACGTGGTGGTCTTCGAGAACCGGTTTCCCTCGCTGGCGGGCGACTCCGGGCGCTGCGAGGTCGTCTGCTTCACCTCCGACCACGACGCCTCCTTCGCCGACCTCGGCGAGGACCAGGCCCGGCTCGTGCTCGACGCCTGGACCGATCGCACCTCGGAGCTGTCGCATCTGGCCTCCGTGGAGCAGGTGTTCTGTTTCGAGAACCGCGGTGCCGAGATCGGAGTGACGCTGGGTCACCCGCACGGGCAGATCTACGCCTACCCGTTCACCACTCCCCGCACCGCCCTGATGCTCCGTTCGCTCGCCGCCCACAAGGACGCGACCGGCGGGGAGAACCTGTTCGACGCCGTGCTGGCCCAGGAACTGGCCGGTGAGCGGGTCGTCCTGGAGGGCGAGCACTGGGTCGCCTTCGTGCCGTACTCCGCGCACTGGCCGTACGAGGTGCACCTCTACCCGAAGCGGCGGGTGCCCGACCTGCTCGGCCTCGACGAGGTGGCGCGCACAGAATTCCCCAAGGTCTATCTGGAACTGTTGAGGCGCTTCGACCGGATCTTCGGCGAGGGAGAGCCGCCTACGCCGTACATCGCGGCCTGGCACCAGGCGCCGTTCGGGCAGCTGGAGGAGTTCGACGGCGTGACGCGGGACGACTTCGCGCTGCACCTGGAGCTTTTCACCATTCGCCGTACGTCGGGCAAGCTGAAGTTCCTCGCGGGCTCCGAGTCCGGCATGGACGTGTTCATCAACGACGTGCCCCCGGAGCGCGCGGCCGAGCGACTGCGAGAGGTAGCGAGTTCATGAGCGGGAAGTACCTGGTGACGGGCGGGGCCGGCTATGTCGGCAGCGTCGTCGCCCAGCATCTGGTGGAGGCCGGGCACGAGGTCGTCGTGCTCGACAATCTGTCGACCGGCTTCCGCGAGGGTGTGCCGGCCGGTGCCTCGTTCGTCGAGGGCGACATCCGCGACGCCGCCAAGTGGCTGGACGCCTCCTTCGACGGCGTGCTGCACTTCGCCGCCTTCTCGCAGGTCGGCGAGTCCGTCGTGAAGCCCGAGAAGTACTGGGACAACAACGTCGGCGGCACCATGGCCTTGCTGGAGGCCATGCGGGGCGCGGGCGTGCGGCGGCTCGTCTTCTCCTCCACCGCCGCCACCTACGGCGAGCCGGAGCAGGTCCCGATCGTCGAGACCGCGCCGACCAGGCCCACCAATCCGTACGGTGCCTCGAAGCTCGCGGTCGACCACATGATCACCGGCGAGGCGGCGGCCCACGGGCTGGGCGCGGTCTCGCTGCGCTACTTCAACGTCGCGGGCGCGTACGGGGAGTACGGCGAGCGCCACGACCCCGAGTCGCACCTGATCCCGCTGGTGTTGCAGGTGGCGCAGGGCAGGCGTGAGGCGATCTCCGTCTTCGGCGACGACTACCCGACGCCGGACGGCACCTGCGTACGCGACTACATCCACGTCGCCGACCTGGCCGAGGCCCACCTGCTGGCCGTGGCGGCCGCCACCCCCGGCGAGCACCTCATCTGCAACCTCGGCAACGGCAACGGCTTCTCCGTCCGCGAGGTCGTCGAGACGGTGCGCCGGGTCACGGGCCACCCCATCCCCGAGGTCGTGGCCCCGCGCCGGGGCGGCGACCCGGCGGTCCTGGTGGCGTCGGCGGACACCGCTCGGGAGAAACTGGGCTGGAACCCGTCCCGCGCGGACCTCGCGGGCATCGTGTCGGACGCGTGGGAGTTCGCGCAGCGGCACGCGGGCTAGGACGCGCGGTATCCACGGACGCACCGGAAGAACGAGGGGTCAGGGCATGGGCGAGGCTGTCGCGGAAACCGTCGGCGAGCGGTTCCGGAAGCTGTACGGGGCGGAACCGGAAGGCGTGTGGGCGGCGCCGGGCCGGGTGAACCTCATCGGCGAACACACCGACTACAACGACGGCTTCGTCATGCCCTTCGCCCTCCCGCACACCGCAGTCGCGGCCGTCTCCCGGCGCGACGACGGCGTCCTGCGCCTGCACTCGGCCGACATCTCCGGCGACCCGGTCGAACTGCGCGTCGCCGACCTGACCCCCGGCTCGGACAAGGCCTGGACCGCGTACCCCTCGGGCGTCGTCTGGGCGCTGCGCGAGGCCGGCCACGAGATGACCGGCGCCGACGTCCACCTGACCTCCACGGTCGCCCCGGGCGCGGGGCTCTCGTCCTCCGCGGCCCTGGAGGTCGTGGTGGCACTGGCGTTGAACGACCTGTACTCCCTCGGCCTGCGCGGCTGGCAGCTGGCCCGCCTGTGCCAGCGCGCGGAGAACGTCTACGTCGGCGCCCCGGTCGGCATCATGGACCAGACCGCCTCCGCCTGCTGCGAGGCGGGCCACGCCCTGTTCCTGGACACCCGGGACCTGTCCCAGCGGCAGATCCCCTTCGACCTCGCCGCCGAGGGCATGCGCCTGCTGGTCGTCGACACCCGCGTCAAGCACTCCCACAGCGAGGGCGAGTACGGCAAGCGCCGCGCCGGCTGCGAGAAGGGCGCCGCGCTGCTGGGCGTCGACGCGCTGCGCGACGTGCCCCACGCCGAGCTGGACGCCGCCCTGGAACGCCTGGGCGACGAGGAGGAGGTGCGCCGCCTGGTCCGGCACGTGGTGACCGAGGACGAACGCGTCGAGCGGGTGGTCTCGCTCCTGGAGTCCGGCGACACCCGGGCCATCGGCCCCGTGCTGGTGGAGGGCCACGCCTCGCTGCGCGACGACTTCCGCATCTCCTGCCGCGAGCTGGACCTGGTCGTCGACACGGCCCTGGCCTCCGGTGCCCTCGGCGCCCGCATGACCGGCGGCGGCTTCGGCGGCTCGGCGATCGTCCTGGTGGAGGCCGCAGACGTGGACACCGTCACCAAGGCGGTCGAGGACGCCTTCGCGGCGGCGGACCTGAAGGCGCCGCGGGTGTTCGAGGCGGTGCCCTCGGCGGGGGCCCGGCGGGTGGGCTGAGTCCTCGCGGGCTTGTCCCCCCGGGGGAGCTACGGGCAGGTGACCACCGCGGGGTGACGATCGGGGGCCGTCGGGTTCCTGGAGTCTTCCTCGGTCGCCGGGAACGACAACCGGCGGGCCGAGAAGGCTTCTTGGGCCCCTGACGCCCACCCCACCCCGCCGCTGGCGGCTCCCCTGTTCCGCACCCTCGCCAAGGCGACCGCCGCGATCGCCGCCGTCTGCACCGTGGCCGGCGCGGGACTGGTCCTCAACGAGGAGTACGCCGACGCCGGCACCGAGGGCACCTCCTCCGCGGATCGGCCGGGGCCTCCTTCACCGGTGAGAAGAAGATCGGCGTCGACGGCCGCACGGTCGACGTCTCCTGCTCCGGCCGCGCCGCCCACACCCGCTGACCGCCCGGCACCCCACCGACCGGCCCCGGGCCGCGGTTTCCCCCGCCACGGCCCGGGGCCTTCCCGGTTCGCCTCAGTCCCACCGCTTGACCAGCGTGTACTCCGTGACCCCCGGCGGGTAGTCGGGGATCACGCACACGACGTCGTAGCCGCGCTTCGTGTAGAAGCCCGGGGCCTGGAAGTCCCAGGTCTCCACGCGGGCGGCGGCGCAGCCGCGTTCGGTGCGGGCGGTGCGTTCCGCCTCGTCGAGGAGGGCGGAGCCCAGGCCCGAACCGCGGTGCCGGCCGTCCACCCACAGGTAGGTCACGTGGAGCCAGGTCGCCCAGGTGTGGCCGACCAGGCCGCCCGCCAGCGCCCCGGTCTCGTCCAGCACCCACACGTGCAGCGGGAATTCGCGTTCGTGAGGGGTTCCGCGCAGGGAACGCAGGACGGAGGAGGCCGCTGTGTTCGTCTCCCGCAGGCGGGTGCGCAGCAGATCGCGCCGTTCCCTGTCGACTTCTGTCACAAGACGAAACATGCGGCACACCATAAACGCGTGGGGGAGTCAGTTCTGCAAATAGCCTTCCGCTGTCGGCGCCCGCCCGTACTCTGATGAGCAGCACCGGTGGGGGCCGGTGCCGTTCAGGGGGGCGAGACAGCCGGGTACGACGCCCGGGCGGGGGCACCGGTTACCGCACGACACAGCTGAATACGGGATCTGCGTTACGGGGTCTCGGGCGTCGTGCCCGTGCCGGTGCCGTCAGCCGGGGACGGACAGCCGATGGGTATCCCCTGCTCCGCGCGGAGCTCGGGGGAGGGGGTTACGTGGTTCGTATCCGAGTCCTGGTCGTCGACGACCATCGCATCTTCGCCGAGTCGCTCGCGGCGGCCCTGGCCGCCGAGCCCGACGTCGAGGTCTCCGCGGCCGGCAGCGGTCCGGCCGCCCTGCGCTGCCTGGAACGCGCCGCTTCCGAGGGAAGGCGGTTCGACGTCCTGCTCGTCGACGCCGACCTGGGCGGCCACGTGCCCGGCACCCGGCCCGCCGTGCCCGTGCGCGACGGCAACGAGGACGGGCTGGTCGACGGGATCTCGCTGGTCACCGGGGTGCGGTCGGGGCACCCGGGCGTACGGATCGTTGTCCTCGCCGAGAAGGACGACCCCCGGCGGGCCGCCCTCGCGCTCGGGGCCGGGGCCTCGGGGTGGGTGGCGAAGGACTGCTCGCTGTCCCGGCTGCTCAGCGTCATCCGGGGCGTCCTGCGCGACGAGACGCACCTGCCGCCCGCCCTGCTCACCGGCGTCCTGCGCGAGCTGACCGCCGCCCGCAAGCACCGCACCGAGAGCGAGCTGCTGGTCGAGTCGCTGACCCCGCGCGAGCGCGAGGTTCTGCGCTGCATGGTCGCCGGCCTCGGACGCAAGGCGGTCGCCGAGCGGTTGTACCTGTCCCCGCACACGGTGCGCACCCACATGCAGAACGTCCTGGGCAAGCTGGGCGTCCACTCCACCCTGGCCGCCGTCGCGCTGGCACGCCGGGCCGGGGTGGGACCGGCCGACCTGGGCGGACCCTCAACCGGGGATGTTGTCGAACGGGGCGGTCAGCTGGCGTAGCAGGGCCGCCAGCTCGCTGCGCTGGGCACGCGAGAGCTCGCCCAGGATCGCGCGCTCCTGCGCCAGCAGGCCCGCCAGCGACTGGTCGGCGCGGTCCCGGCCCTCGTCGGTGAGCCGGACCAGGACACCGCGCCGGTCGCTGGGGTCGGGCAGGCGCTCCACCAGGCCCTTCTTCGCCAGTCGGTCGATCCGGTTGGTCATCGTGCCCGACGTGACCAGGGTCTGGGTGAGCAGCTGTCCCGGGGAGAGCTGGTACGGGGTGCCCGCCCGGCGCAGCGCCGTGAGCACGTCGAACTCCCAGGGCTCGAGATTGTGTTCGGAGAAGGCCAGCCGCCGTGCGCGGTCCAGGTGCCGGGCCAGCCTGCTGACGCGGCTCAGCACCTCGAGCGGTTCCACGTCGAGGTCCGGGCGCTCCCGGCGCCACGCTGCGACCAGCCGATCGACCTCGTCCTCCATGACGATCAGTGTAGTGGTTGTGTCGATGTGAAGTCTCTTGATGTCGACTCTCTCGGTAGTGACTATCTTGACGTCGAGATGGTTTCGGCGTGACGCTGGGTACCCGTCCCGCACGGACACCCTCTGGAGGCTCCATGCCCGCCACCGCCCCCACCTGGGACCCCGCCCAGTACCTGCGCCACGCCGGCCACCGCGCCCGCCCGCTCACCGACCTCCTCGCGCGGATCCCCGACCTCCCCGCCGACCCGCCCCGCATCGCCGACCTCGGCTGCGGCCCCGGCAATGCCACCGCCCTCCTCGCCGACCGCTGGCCCACCGCCCGCATCACCGGCTACGACAACTCGCCGCAGATGCTCGACCGCGCCCGGCAGTACGCCGGCCCCACCCCCGGCGGCGGCCACCTCGACTTCGCCCCCGCCGACGCCCGCACCTGGACCCCCGACGAGCCCTGCGACCTTCTCGTCAGCAACGCCACCCTCCAGTGGGTCCCCGGCCACGCCGACCGCTTCCCCGACTGGATCGACCGCCTCGCCCCCGGCGGCACCCTCGCCCTCCAGGTGCCCGGCAACTTCCACGCCCCCAGCCACCGCCTGATGCGCGAACTCGCCGACTCCCGGCGCTGGCGGGACCGCCTCACCGGCGTCCTGCGCCACGACGACGCCGTCCTCGCCCCCGAGTCCTACCTCGCCCGTCTCACCGCCGCCGGCTGCACCGCCGACGTGTGGGAGACCACGTACATCCACCTGCTGCCCGGCGACGACGCCGTCCTCGACTGGGTGAAGGGCACGGGACTGCGGCCCGTCCTGTACGCCCTCGCCGACGACCCGGACGCCCGCGACGCGTTCCTCGACGAATACCGGGCCGTCCTGCGCGCCGCCTACCCCGCCCAGGCGCACGGCACCCCCTTCCCCTTCCGCCGCGTCTTCGCCGTCGCACAAAAGCCCGCGGGGTCCGCGGGAAAGGCGGGCCGGTGATCACCGGCCTCGACCACGTGCAGCTCGCCGTGCCGCCCGGCGCCGAGGAGCCGCTGCGCGCCTTCTGCACCGACGTCCTCGGCATGACCGAGGTCCCCAAGCCGCCCGTGCTCGCCGCACACGGCGGCTGCTGGTTCCGGGCCGGCACCGCCCACCTCCACCTGGGCGTCGAAACGGCCGGCTTCCGCCCCGCCCGCAAGGCCCACCCCGGGCTGCGGGTCACCGGGATCGACGCGTACGCCGCCCGCCTCACGGCCCACGGCACACCTGTCACCTGGGACCACGATCTGCCCGGCCACCGGCGCTTCTACTGCGCCGACCCGGTCGGCAACCGCCTGGAGTTCCTGGAACCGGACGGGCCCGCCCGGCCCTGATCCCCGGCCCGGCTCACGCCACGCCGTCCGCGACGAGCGCGTCGATCTCCTCCTCCGACAGGCCGAGGCCGCCGAGGACGGCACGGGTGTGCTCGCCCAGTGCCGGGACCGCCTCCATCCGGGGCGCCCCACCGGTCGGGCCGGGCGGCGCCAGTGCCGGGACGGGACCGGCCGGCGTGGGCACCTCGTGCAGGCGTCCGCGCGCGGTCAGCTGAGGGTGCTCCCACACCTCGGCCAGCGTGTTCACCCGGGCATTGGCGACCGGCACCGCGTCGAGCAGCTCGATCGCCTCGGCCGCGGTCAGCTCCGCGAACCGGGCCGCGATCAGCGCGCCCAGCTCCTCCCGGTGCGCGTTGCGGTCCGCGTTGGTCGCGTAGTGCGGATGCCCGGCCAGCTCCGGGCGGCCCAGGAAACCCGCACAGAAGCCGCGCCACTCGCGCTCGTTCTGCACCGCCGTCATCACGACCTTCCCGTCGCCCGCCGTGAACGGGCCGTACGGATAGATCGTCGCGTGCGCGGCGCCCGCCCGCGGCGGCGGCTCGCCTCCGTCGAAGGAGTAGTACAGCGGGAAGCCCAGCCACTCCACCGTGGCCTCCAGCATCGACACGTCCAGGTGCGTGCCCCGTCCCGTCCGGCCCCGCTCCAGCAACGCGCCCAGGACCGAGCTGTACGCGTACATCCCGGCGGCGATGTCCGACACCGGGATGCCCACCTTCGCCGCCTCCTGCGGCGTGCCCGTGACCGACAGCAGCCCCGCCTCGGACTGCACCAGCAGGTCGTACGCCTTGCGGTCCGCGTAGGGGCCCGGTGTGCCGTAGCCCGAGATGTCGCACACGATCAGCCCCGGATGCGCCGCCCGCAGCTCCGCGGCGCCCAGACCCGCCCGGGCCGCCGCGCCCGGCGCCAGGTTCTGCAGGAAGACGTCGGCGTCCGCGATCAGCCGGCGCAACAGCTCCAGGCCCCGCGGATCCTTGAAGTCCAGGGTGAGGGACTCCTTGTTGCGGTTGACCCACACGAAGTGCGAGCTCAGACCCCGCACCCGGGTGTCGTACGCCCGCGCGAAATCCCCCGTCCCCGGGCGCTCCACCTTGATCACCCGTGCGCCGAGGTCGGCGAGCTGACGGCTGGCGTAGGGAGCGGCGATCGCCTGCTCCAGCGAGACGACCGTGACGCCGCGCAGTGGCTGCATGTGTTCTGCCCCTCGCGGCCGCTAGCTCTTGCGGTGCCCTATCAGCCGCGGCTTCGGTTCCAGGCCGTCCAGGCCGTGCCACGCCAGGTTCACCAGGTGCGCCGCCACCTCCGCCTTCTTCGGGCGCCGCACGTCCAGCCACCACTGACCGGTCAGCGCCACCATGCCCACCAGCGCCTGCGCGTACAGCGGGGCCAGCTTCGCGTCGAAGCCGCGGCTCTTGAACTCGCGGCCCAGGATGTCCTCCACCTGGGTGGCGATGTCCGAGATGAGGGAGGCGAAGGTGCCCGTCGACTGCGGGATGGGGGAGTCGCGGACCAGGATGCGGAAGCCGTCCGTGTACTCCTCGATGTAGTCCAGGAGCGCGAAGGCGGCCTGCTCGCACAGCTCCCGCGGGTGGCCGGCCGTCAGGGAGCCGGTCACCATGTCGAGCAGCCGCCGCATCTCGCGGTCCACGACCACCGCGTACAGCCCCTCCTTGCCGCCGAAGTGCTCGTACACCACCGGCTTGGACACCCCGGCCTTCGCCGCGATCTCCTCCACCGACGTGCCCTCGAAGCCCTTCGCCGCGAAGAGGGTGCGGCCGATCTCCAGCAGCTGCTGGCGGCGCTCGGCACCGGTCATCCGGGTGCGACGCGCTCGCCGCGGCTTCTCGTTGCCTGGGGTGCTGCTGGAGTCGGTCGCCACGGCGTCAATCATGCCGCCTTCGCCGTCTCCTTCCGGCGGCGGGCGCCGTCTTGATCCGTGTTGCGGCGCGAATCGATACGCGAGCGTGACGGCCAGCGCACGTCGTACGCCCACCCCAGCTGCTCGAACCAGCGGATCAGGCGGGCCGACGAATCCAGCTGCCCGCGCATCACGCCGTGCCGAGCCGACGTCGGGTCCGCGTGGTGCAGGTTGTGCCAGGACTCACCGCAGGACAGCACTGCCAGCCACCACACGTTGCCCGAACGGTCCCGGGACTTGAACGGGCGCTTGCCCACCGCATGGCAGATCGAGTTGATCGACCACGTCACGTGGTGCAGCAACGCCACCCGCACGAGTGAACCCCAGAAGAACCCGGTGAACGCCCCCCACCAGGACATCGTGACCAGCCCGCCGATCAGGGCCGGCAGCGCCAGGGACACCACCGTCCACAGGATGAACTGGCGGGAAACCGCCCGCAGGGCCGGGTCCTTGATCAGGTCCGGGGCGTACTTGTCCTGCGGCGTCTGCTCCTCGTCGAACATCCATGCGATGTGCGCCCACCACAGGCCCTTGATCAGGGCCGGGACCGTCTCGCCGTACCGCCACGGCGAATGCGGGTCGCCCTCGTCGTCGGAGAACTTGTGGTGCTTGCGGTGGTCGGCCACCCAGCGCACCAGCGGCCCCTCGACCGCCATCGACCCCGCGATCGCCAAGGCGATCTTCAACGGCCGCTTCGCCTTGAAGGAACCATGGGTGAAGTGACGGTGGAAGCCGATGGTGATGCCGTGGCAGCCCAGGAAGTAGAAGAAGACCAGCAGCCCCAGGTCCAGCCAGCTCACGCCCCACCCCCACGCCAGCGGCACCGCCGCCACCAGCGCGAGGAACGGAAGGGTGATGAACATCAGCAGCGTGATCTGCTCGATCGACCGCTTCTGCTCACCACCCAGCGTGGCGGAGGACGCCGCGGCGGCATCGGCCGGCTGCGGAGCGTCTGGGATCACATCGGAACTCGTGGTCATGCGCGTCCCCTGTGGGGTCGAGGGTCAGTCCGGTGCCGGGCTCCGGAAACCTGCACGGTTTTCCTACGGTTCCGTAACCTACGGCGACGTAAGTATGGCAGTGCGTGGCCGCGCGGCAAGAGCCCCAGAGCCTGCGCGTCCTGACCGGCACCTATCCTGGAAGCCGGTCGGACAGCGCGGTCCGCTCTGATTACTTCCCGGACGTCCGGCCCGGTAAGCGGCGCCCGCCGCGCGAGACGGCCGTCCGGGTTCCCTCCCAGACGAGCTTCAACACTGCAAGGAGCCGCACCTGTGAGCAGTGCCGACGACCAGACCACCACGACGACCAGCAGCGAGCTGCGCGCCGACATCCGCCGACTGGGTGATCTCCTCGGCGAGACCCTCGTCCGGCAGGAGGGCCCCGAACTGCTGGAACTCGTCGAGAAGGTACGCCGACTCACCCGAGAGGACGGCGAGGCCGCCGCCGAACTGCTGCGCGGCACCGAACTGGAGACCGCCGCCAAGCTGGTGCGCGCCTTCTCCACCTACTTCCACCTCGCCAACGTCACCGAACAGGTCCACCGCGGCCGCGAACTCGGCGCCAAGCGCGCCGCCGAAGGCGGACTGCTCGCCCGTACCGCCGACCGGCTCAAGGACGCCGACCCCGAGCACCTGCGTGAAACGGTCCGCAACCTCAACGTGCGCCCCGTCTTCACCGCGCACCCCACCGAGGCCGCCCGCCGCTCCGTCCTCAACAAGCTGCGCCGCATCGCCGCCCTCCTGGACACCCCGGTCAACGAGTCCGACCGGCGCCGCCTGGACACCCGCCTCGCCGAGAACATCGACCTGGTCTGGCAGACCGACGAGCTGCGCGTGGTCCGCCCCGAGCCCGCCGACGAGGCCCGCAACGCCATCTACTACCTCGACGAGCTGCACCTCGGTGCCGTCGGCGACGTCCTGGAGGACCTGACGGCGGAACTGGAGCGCGCGGGCGTCAAGCTCCCCGACGACACCCGTCCCCTCACCTTCGGCACCTGGATCGGCGGCGACCGCGACGGCAACCCCAACGTCACCCCCCAGGTGACCTGGGACGTCCTCATCCTCCAGCACGAACACGGCATCAACGACGCCCTGGAGATGATCGACGAACTGCGCGGCTTCCTCTCCAACTCCATCCGCTACGCGGGCGCGACCGAGGAACTGCTGACCTCCCTGCGGGCCGACATCGAGCGGCTCCCCGAGATCAGCCCCCGCTACAAGCGCCTCAACGCCGAGGAGCCCTACCGGCTCAAGGCCACCTGCATCCGGCAGAAGCTGGAGAACACCAAGCAGCGCCTCGCCAAGGGAACCCCCCACGAAGAGGGCCGCGACTACCTCGGCACCGCCCAGCTCCTCGACGACCTGCGCATCGTCCAGACCTCGCTGCGTGAGCACCGCGGCGGTCTCTTCGCCGACGGGCGCCTCGCCCGCACCATCCGCACGCTGGCCGCCTTCGGCCTCCAGCTCGCCACCATGGACGTCCGCGAACACGCCGACGCCCACCACCACGCCCTCGGCCAGCTCTTCGACCGGCTCGGCGAGGAATCCTGGCGCTACGCCGACATGCCCCGCGACTACCGCACCAAGCTCCTCGCAAAGGAACTGCGCTCCCGCAGGCCGCTCGCCCCCACCCCGGCCCCCGTCGACGCGCCCGGCGAGAAGACCCTCGGCGTCTTCCAGACCGTCCGCCGCGCCCTGGACGTCTTCGGGCCCGAGGTCATCGAGTCCTACATCATCTCCATGTGCCAGGGCGCCGACGACGTCTTCGCCGCGGCCGTACTGGCCCGCGAGGCCGGACTCATCGACCTGCACGCCGGCTGGGCCAAGATCGGCATCGTGCCGCTCCTGGAGACCACCGACGAGCTCAAGGCCGCCGACACCATCCTGGAGGACCTGCTCGCCGACCCCTCCTACCGGCGCCTGGTCGCGCTGCGCGGCGACGTCCAGGAAGTCATGCTCGGCTACTCCGACTCCTCCAAGTTCGGCGGCATCACCACCAGCCAGTGGGAGATCCACCGCGCCCAGCGCCGGCTGCGCGACGTCGCCCACCGCTACGGCGTACGGCTGCGCCTCTTCCACGGCCGCGGCGGCACCGTCGGCCGCGGCGGCGGCCCCACCCACGACGCCATCCTCGCCCAGCCCTGGGGCACCCTGGAGGGCGAGATCAAGGTCACCGAGCAGGGCGAGGTCATCTCCGACAAGTACCTCATCCCGGCCCTCGCCCGGGAGAACCTGGAGCTGACCGTCGCGGCCACCCTGCAGGCCTCCGCCCTGCACACCGCGCCCCGCCAGTCCGACGAGGCCCTCGCCCGCTGGGACGCCGCGATGGACGTCGCCTCCGACGCCGCCCACACCGCCTACCGGCACCTCGTCGAGGACCCCGACCTGCCGGCCTACTTCCTGGCCTCCACCCCGGTCGACCAGCTCGCCGACCTGCACCTGGGCTCCCGGCCCTCCCGCCGCCCCGGCTCCGGCGTCTCGCTCGACGGACTGCGCGCCATCCCCTGGGTCTTCGGCTGGACCCAGTCCCGCCAGATCGTCCCCGGCTGGTACGGCGTCGGCTCCGGCCTCAAGGCCCTGCGCGAGGCCGGCCTGGACACCGTCCTGGACGAGATGCACCAGCAGTGGCACTTCTTCCGCAACTTCATCTCCAACGTCGAGATGACCCTCGCCAAGACCGACCTGCGCATCGCCCAGCACTACGTCGACACCCTCGTCCCCGACGAGCTCAAGCACGTCTTCGACACCATCAAGGCCGAGCACGAGCTCACCGTCGCCGAGGTCCTGCGCGTCACCGGCGAGAGCGAACTGCTGGACGCCGACCCGGTCCTCAAGCAGACCTTCACCATCCGCGACGCCTACCTCGACCCCATCTCCTACCTCCAGGTCGCCCTCCTGGGCCGCCAGCGCGAGGCAGCCGCCGCGAACACCGAGCCGGACCCCCTCCTCGCCCGAGCCCTCCTCCTCACGGTCAACGGCGTAGCAGCGGGCCTCCGCAACACGGGCTGACCGCAGAGTCCGCGGCAGTCGTACCGCGCCCACCCGGAGGCGGGCGCACATGAAACACCGGTGCCCCGAGCTCACCCGAGCCCGGGGCACCGTCACGTCGTCGTACGAGAAGAGCTCACACCGCGAAGAACGCCGCCGTCAGCAGCGCAACCCCCACCCCCGCCATCCCCCAGGCCACCCGAGTCCGCCGCAGCCCACCCGCGACCACCACCGACGCCAGCAGCAACGCCCCACCCAGGGGCACCCACGCGTACAGAATCCCCGCCGGGCCCGACCGCACCGCGTCCCCGCCACCGGGCTTCAACACCACGCCGTACGTCCGCCCCTTCGCCACCGCGACCGAGTCCTCGATCACGACCCGCTCCCGCGCCTGCGACCCCGCCGACACCGGCGAGTACGGCCCACTGCACACCCCGCCCCCGCACCGCGTCACCCGGACCGTGCCCTGCTCCCGCCCCTTGGTCAGCAGCACGTGCTGCGCCGTGCCCCACGACGCCCACACACCCGCGATCAGAATCAGCGCCGTGACCGTCCCCATCGCCGCGACCCGGCCGAAGGCCAACAGGGCGGAGGACGCGGACGACGCCTGACGGGCACGAGCGGCGGCGGCAGAGGCAGGCATGGCCGGGATCATTGGCCATACCTACACGCCCGGTCAACCCGCCCGGTCGCCCACCCGAGCCCCATCAACGGACAAGTCAGGAGTTGTACGTGCTCTGCGCCCGCTCCAGTCCCTCGATCACCAGCGCCTCCACCGCGTCGGCCGCCCGGTCGACGAAGTAGTCCAGCTCCTTGCGCTCCCCCGAGGAGAAGTCCCGCAGCACGAAGTCCGCCACCGGCATCCGCCCCGGCGGCCGGCCGATCCCGAACCGCACCCGGTGATAGTCCGCACCCAGCGACTTCGTGATCGACTTCAGCCCGTTGTGCCCGTTGTCCCCGCCGCCCAGCTTCAGCCGCAGCACGCCGTAGTCGATGTCCAACTCGTCGTGCACCGCCACGACATTGCCCACCGGCACCTTGTAGAAGTCCCGCAGCACCGTCACCGGGCCGCCGGACACGTTCATGTAGGACATCGGCTTGGCCAGGATCACGCGCCGGTTGGCGGGCCCCGGTGGACCGATCCGCCCCTCCACCACCTGCGCCTGCGCCTTGCCGTGCCGCTTGAACCGCGCCCCCATCCGCTCCGCCAGCAGATCCGCCACCATGAAACCGACGTTGTGCCGGTTCGCGGCATACTCGGGGCCCGGATTCCCCAGGCCGGCCACCAGCCAGGGAGCCCCCGCGTCCGTCGTCACGTCCATGTCTCCTTCGTGTCCCTAGAACCCGTCCGTACCCGTCCGCACCCGTCCACACAGACGCGTCGGCCGCTGCCCCCGACGGGAACAGCGGCCGACCACACGATGACCGTGGGGGAGGATCAGGCCTCGGCGGCCTCTTCGCCCTCACCGGCGGCCGGAGCCTCCTCGGCCTGCGCGGCCAGGACCTGCAGCACGACGGTGTCGCCGTCCACGTCCAGCTTCACGCCGGACGGCAGCGCGATGTCCTTGGCGTGGATCGAGGCACCGGCCTCCAGACCCGCCACCGACACGGTGACCTGCTCCGGGATGTGCGTGGCCTCGGCCTCGACCGGCAGCGCGTCCAGGACGTACTCCAGCAGGTAGCCGCCCGGGGCCAGCTCGCCCTCGGCCTGCACCGGGATCTCGACCGACACGGTCTCGCCGCGCGTCACCAGCTGCAGGTCGACGTGCTCCAGGAAACCCTTGATCGGGTCACGCTGCACGGACTTCGGGATCGCCAGCTCATTGGTCTTGCCGTCGATGTCCAGCGCGATCAGCACGTTCGACGTACGCAGCGCCAGCAGCAGCTCGTGACCCGGCAGGGTCAGGTGCAGCGGGTCGGCACCGTGACCGTACAGAACACCGGGAACCTTGTTGTCGCGGCGGATACGACGCGCGGCACCCTTGCCGAACTCGGTACGCGTCTCGGCGGTGAGCTTCACCTCGGACATGATCACTCCTCGTGGAAATCAGAAACGGACGTGGTCACCCGGCCACGAACGGCCTGCTACGAAGAGCGCGTCGATAACGGAGCGCCACACCCGCGAACACGGGCACGGCCTCCCTCGCCGAGCAACTTCAGCAGTCTACTCGGACAGGAAGGCCCTACCCAAAACGATCAACAGGCGGTACCGGAGCCTGCAGAACGGTTACTGCACAACACTCACTGCTCGTCGAACAGGCTCGTCACCGAACCGTCCTCGAACACCTCACGCACCGCACGCGCGATCGTCGGAGCGATCGACAGCACCGTGATCTTGTCCAGCTCCAGCTCGCTCGCCGACGGCAGCGTGTTCGTGAACACGAACTCACTCACCTTCGAGTTCTTCAGCCGGTCCGCCGCCGGACCCGACAGCACACCGTGCGTCGCCGTCACGATGACGTCCTGCGCACCGTGCGCGAACAGCGCGTCCGCCGCCGCACAGATCGTGCCACCCGTGTCGATCATGTCGTCGACCAGGACGCAGATCCGCCCCTTCACATCACCCACGACCTCGTGCACCGTGACCTGGTTCGCCACATCCTTGTCACGCCGCTTGTGCACGATCGCCAGCGGAGCGCCCAGACGGTCGCACCAACGGTCCGCCACCCGCACCCGGCCCGCGTCCGGCGACACCACCGTCAGCTTCGAACGGTCCACCTTCGCACCCACGTAGTCCGCCAGCAGCGGCAGCGCGAACAGGTGGTCCACCGGGCCGTCGAAGAAACCCTGAATCTGGTCCGTGTGCAGATCCACGGCCAGAATCCGGTCCGCACCCGCGGTCTTCATCAGATCCGCGATCAGACGCGCCGAGATCGGTTCACGTCCACGGTGCTTCTTGTCCTGCCGCGCGTAACCGTAGAACGGCACGATGACGGTGATCGAACGGGCCGACGCACGCTTCAACGCGTCGATCATGATCAACTGCTCCATGACCCACTTGTTGATCGGAGCCGTGTGGCTCTGGATCAGGAAGCAGTCCGCACCACGCGCCGACTCCTGATACCGCACATAGATCTCACCGTTCGCGAAGTCGAAGGCCTTCGTCGGGACGACCCCGACACCCAGCTGCTGGGCGACCTCCTCGGCAAGCTCGGGGTGTGCGCGGCCGGAGAAGAACATCATCTTCTTCTCGCCGGTCGTCTTGATCCCGGTCACAGCACTTTCTCCTCAGAGGTTCGCAGCTGAGCGACATGGGCGCTCTCCCGCTGGCCGCGGGGGCGTCTCAGCTGGTGGGGTGCGGATGTGCACTTATCACGGTACGCCGTGTTCGACGCACCGGTTTCCGGTCAGTCCTCGCCGTCCGCCTCGCGGGAGACCGCCTCGGCCGCCTTCGCCGCCGCGCTCCCCGGACGCTTCCGGGCCACCCAACCCTCGATATTCCGCTGCTGGCCACGGGCCACGGCCAGCGAACCGGGCGGCACATCCTTCGTGATCACCGAGCCGGCGGCGGTGTAGGCACCGTCCCCGACCGTGACAGGAGCCACAAACATGTTGTCCGAACCCGTACGGCAGTGCGAGCCGATCGTCGTGTGGTGCTTGTCCTGCCCGTCGTAGTTCACGAACACGCTCGCGGCACCGATGTTCGTGAAGTCACCGATCGTCGCGTCACCCATGTAGGACAGGTGCGGAACCTTCGTCCCCTCACCGATCGACGCGTTCTTCGCCTCCACGAACGTACCGATCTTCGACTTCAATCCCAGCCGCGTCCCCGGCCGCAGATACGCGTACGGACCGACGGAGGCCTGCGGCCCCACGTGCGCGCTGTAGGCGACCGTGTTGTCCACCCGCGCGCCGGCGCCCACCCGCGTGTCCGTGAGCCGGGTGTTCGGCCCGACCTCGCACCCCTCGGCGAGATGCGTGGCACCGTGCAGCTGCGTACCCGGGTGAACGACCACGTCCTGCTCGAACGTCACCGTCACGTCCACCC
Source organism: Streptomyces sp. NPDC085944 (assembly GCF_040686295.1). Lineage (NCBI taxonomy): Bacteria > Bacillati > Actinomycetota > Actinomycetes > Kitasatosporales > Streptomycetaceae > Streptomyces > Streptomyces sp. NPDC085944. The sequence goes on from NZ_JBFBJX010000019.1 coordinate 19,537, forward strand.
ACGTCGTCGCCGGGTCCACCACCGTCACGCCGGCCAGCATGGCCCCGGTCAGCAGCCGGTCGTTGAGAATGCGGCGGGCCTCGGCGAGCTGCACACGGTTGTTGATCCCCGCGATCTCCCGGTGGTCCCCGGCCACCGACGCGCCGACCCGGTGCCCCGCCTCGCGCAGGATCCCCAGCACGTCCGTGAGGTACTCCTCGCCCTGGCTGTTGTCCGTCCGCACCTTGCCCAGCGCGTCCGCGAGCAACTGCCCGTCGAAGGCGAACACACCCGAGTTGATCTCCCGGATCGCCCGCTGCGACTCCGAGGCGTCCTTGTGCTCCACGATCGCCGTCACGGCACCCGAGGCCCCGTCCCGCACGATCCGCCCGTACCCCGTCGCGTCCGGCACCTCGGCCGTCAGCACCGTCACGGCGTTCCCGTCGGCGGTGTGGGTGGCGGCGAGGGCCCTGAGCGTGTCGCCGGTCAGCAGCGGAGTGTCGCCGCAGACCACGACCACGGTCCCGTCCACGGCGCCGCCCAGCGCCTCCAGACCCATCCGCACGGCGTGCCCGGTGCCGTTCTGCTGCTCCTGGACGGCGGTGCGTACGTCGGGGGCGACCTCGGCGAGGTGCGCGGTGACCTTCTCGCGGGCGTGCCCGACGACGGCGACCAGGTTCTCGGGGTCCAGCTCTGAGGCGGCGGCGAGCACGTGCCCGACGAGGGACCGGCCGCACAGCTCGTGCAGGACCTTGGGTGTGGCCGACTTCATACGGGTGCCCTCACCCGCTGCGAGAACGACGACGGCTGCCGGGCGAATGGCGCTCACGGGATGCCCTTCGGCTTTGAGGGGGTGGGGGTGGACATCCGCAGGATACCGGGGTGGTTTGTGGGGGACATGAGTGCGGGCCCTGACTGTGGAGTCAGGGCCCGCTTAGGAGCTCCCGGGGCAGGAGTCGAACCTGCGTCTTACCTGGATTCAAAGTCCAGTCGCCCCTACCGACAGAGCAACCCGGGAATGCCGGGAGTCAGCCTACGGCGTCCGCTGTTCGGCTGCCAATACCAGCCCGGACCATGCCCCTTCGATGCGGCGGTACAACTCGGCACCCTTCAAGACCTTGATCACCAGGCAACCCCGGTAGGAGACGCCAACGTTCTTGCGCACCGTCTTGGGGTTGTGTCGCTTGAGGGTCGTCTTGTTTGAAGGTGCTGCGATCGGCGCTGACGAGCTCGGCCCAGAACTGCTCCGCGCCCGCCACGTCGGCGTTCTCGTGGATCATGACTGTGAACCGGAGGCGCTCACGTTCGATTCCGAGCAGGTCGAGCCAGGCCAGAAAGACCTTGATCATGCCCGGGTCGCTGTTGACGAAGGTGACGTTCTCGCGGCGGTCGTACGGCTTGTCTTTGCCCCCTTCTGCCCAGTACAGGCCTACGCCCACCAGGAAGAGTTCGCGGGCCGACAGTTCGCCGATGGCTAGCTTGGCCTCCTCCTTGGTGCGCTGTCGCTCCTCGTCCTGAGCGCTACGAAGACGCGCGAGCCCGGCCCGCATCAGCGTCTGCTGTTCTTGCGGTGTGTATCGGGGTTCGGGTTTCGGCAGGTCCCGCACCCACAACGACACCGAGCTCCTGGAGCAGCCCAGCTCGGCCTCGATCTGGTCGTACGTCCACCCTCGGCGGCGTAGTTCGCGTGCCCGATCTCGCAGGTCGTCCTTCGCGCGTGGCCGCTTGGTCCACTCCGGCGGCGGCTCGCCCTTCACCAGTCGGCTGAGGATGTCGTTGTTGAAGACCTTCAGCTCGTCGCGGATCTGTCGAAGGCTGTAGCCGGCCCGCCGCAGCGCCACCGCCCGCTCCCGCAGTCCTTCGAAGTCCGCGTACTTGTTCTGTGAACGTGCCATGGGCATACCGTCCGGCCGGAATCTTCACCTTCGGAGGGGAACCGTCCAGGGTTCACCAGTTCGAGGGATATCGCGTCGTATCGTTTGTCGAAAGTCACCGGAAAAGGGGCGGTCGGCGCCCGTAGGCTGGAGGCATGACCACGACGGGGGAAGATCACGCACCGGCCCGGGGTGGGCCTTGGTGGTGGGACAGGCGGCGCGGTGCGGTGCTCGATGTGAGCCTCGGTGCCGTGTCCGCGCTGGAGTGTGCGGCGGAGGGGGTTCCGTTCGCGCGGGATGCCGGGATTCCGGCTGCGGCGGGGGTGCTGTTCGGGCTGCTGGCCGGTTCGGTGCTGGTGGTGCGGCGCAAGTGGCCGATCGCGGTGGTGCTGGTGGCGCTGGCCATCACGCCGGCCGAGATGGGCTTCCTGATGGGCGTCGTCGGCCTGTACACGCTGGCGGCGTCGGAGTTTCCGCGGCGGATCATCGGGGCGCTGGCCGGGATGACGTTCCTGGGGACGCTGGTCGTGACGTTCGTGCGGCTGGGGCAGGACATGGCGCGGGACGGCCTGGAGCTGGGGGACTGGTTCCTTCCGTTCGCGTCGATCGCGACGTCTTTGGGGATGACGGCGCCGCCGTTGCTGCTGGGTCTGTACGTGGGGCAGCGGCGTCGGCTGATGGAGAGTCTGCGGGAGCGGGCGGACAGCCTGGAGCGTGAGTTGCAGTTGCTCGCCGAGCGGGCGGAGGAGCGCGCGGAGTGGGCGCGGGGTGAGGAGCGGACCCGGATCGCGCGGGAGATGCACGACGTGGTGGCGCACCGGGTGAGTCTGATGGTGGTGCACGCGGCGGCGCTGCAGGCGGTGGCGCGGAAGGACCCGGAGAAGGCGGTGAAGAACGCGGCTCTGGTGGGGGACATGGGGCGGCAGGCGTTGACGGAGTTGCGGGAGATGCTCGGGGTGCTGCGCAGCGGTGGGGAGGGTGCGCGTGCGGAGCGGGCGTCGGTGCCGTTGGCTGCGGTGGGGGTGGCTGCGGCTGCGGCGGCGTCGCGGGCGGTGGAGGACGGGGAGTCGTCGTCGGACGGGCCGTGGCTGTCGGAGCTGGACGAGTTGATCGGGCAGTCGGAGGCGGCCGGGATGGTCGTGAATCTGTCCGTGGAGGGGGAGCGGCGTGCGTATGCGGCGGAGGTGGAGTCGACGGCGTTCCGGGTGGTGCAGGAGGCGTTGACGAACGTGCACAAGCATGCGGCGGGTGCGAAGACGCATGTGCGGTTGGCGCATCGGGTGTCCGAGATCGCGATGCAGGTGGAGAACGAGCCGCCGCCGGAGTTGTCGGGTGAGGCGTCGGCGCGGTTGCCGTCGGGGGGCAACGGGCTGGTGGGGATGAGGGAGCGGGTGGCCGCTCTGGGGGGTGTGTTCGTGTCGGGGCCGACGGATGCGGGGGGTTTCCGGGTGTCGGCGGTGATTCCGGCGTCGTAGGTGTGGGCCGGCCGTCAGTGCGTGGTGAGGCGGGTGGGCTGGGTGCCGGCGACGAGGGTGGCGAGTGCGGTGTCGATGGTGGGGCCGAGGTACCAGTCGCCGGTGTGGTCGAGGGCGTAGACGCGGCCTTCGGTGTCGATGGCGATGAGGGCCTGGCTGTCGGTTTCGGTGCCGAGGGGGCAGGTGTGGGTGCCGAGGGCGCGGCCGAGGTCGCCGAGGGTGCGGGCCATGTGGAGGCCGTGGAGGGGGTCGAGGTGGAGGGTGGCGGGGGCGATCTGGCGGCCGGGTCCGGTGGGGGTGATGTGGAGTCCGCCGAATTCGGCCCAGGCTTCGACGGCGGCGGGGAAGACGGTGTGGCGGTGTCCTGCGGGTGAGGCGTGTTCGCGCAGGGTGTCGGCCCAGATCTCGGCCTGTTTGATGTCCCAGCGTCCGGGTTGCCAGCCGGCGTCGCGCAGGGCGGCGTCGACGGGGACGGGGAAGCGGGTGGTGGAGGTGCGGTCGGCTTGCATCTGCCCTGGTTCGTTTCGTCGGCCGGTGCGGCGGCGGCGTCGGCCGGTGGTGTGGGTGCCGGTCTGTCGTCTCAGTCGTCTCAGTCGTGGTGTGTCGTGGGGTCGACGACGCGGACGCCGAAGTGGGCGGTGAGGGCGGTGCAGGCGCGGCAGGGTGCGGCGAAGGCGCCGTGGAGGGGGTCGCCGTCCTCGCGGATGCGGCGGGTGGTGAGTTTGGCGTGTTTGAGTGCTTTGCGGGCTTCGCCGTTGGTCATGGGTTTGCGTGCGGCGCGTTTGCTGCGGGCGGCGTCGGCGGTGGCGAGGTGCCGTGAGAGGAGGATGGTTTCGGCGCAGCGTCCGGTGTAACGGTCTCGTTGGCCGCTGGTGAGGGTGTCGAGGAAGTCCTGGACGAGGTGGTGCAGGGCGGGTGGGGTGTCGGCGCGGGTGGCGGTGCCGGTGAGGGTGGTGCCGCGTACGGAGAGGGCGGCGGCGACGGTGGGGAGTATGCCGTCGCGGCGGTGCCGGAGGGTGGGGGCCTGGGCGGTGTCGGTGCTGCTCCAGCCGATGCGGGGGTCGCCGCCGTGGCGGTCGTCGGACCGCCCGGTGTCGGGTCCCGTCTGTGTCGCAGTCATGATCGTTTTCCCCTCCTGAGCATCCCCCCGGAGGTCACAGGGTGCCAAATCCCGTGGCTGCTGCGGAAGCTGGGGCGTGGCGACACGCCCGGGTATGGGCGGTGTGTCACGGGAGGGTGACGGCTGGTCACGGATGCGGGGGCGCGGGGTGCGGGGTGCGGGGTCCGGTGCCGGTGACCCCTGTGGCGGTACCGCATAGGCTGTCGGCACCGCGATCGGACGCGGGGACCAGACAGTGCAGGCAGATCAGAGGGATCTGGCAGCAGACAGACGCCGCAGGGGGCAACCGCCATGACGACAGGTCGGCTCGGGCAAGCAGCCGCGCCGCCGAACGCGGCCTATGCCGGGCAGGTCGTGCATTTCCCGGATCCGGTGCGTGCGGCCCGTCACCCGAGAGGGGTACGGGTGGACGCGGGTGGTTACCCCGATTTCTCGCCGTACGCGCGTGCGGTCGCGGAGATCGCGGATCCGCCGGAGGGTTTCGGGGTCGACGAGTTGCGGCTGACGGACTACGTGTCGGCGAACGCGGCCCTGTCGGCGTCGGGGCACGAGCTGTGGGACACGGTGCCGGCGGTGGCGACGCCGCACGGCTGGACGTGGCACCACGTGTCGGGTTCGCGGCGGATGGAGCTGGTGCCGGTCGAGGTGAAGGCGCTGCTGCGGCACCACGGCGGGATCGCGACGGCGGCGGTGGACCAGGCCAAGCGGGGCACGCGGCCGTTGCAGGAGACGCGTCCGGCGCACTTCGGGCTGCCGAAGTCGGGGGTGGCCGTCACGGAGCAGCAGGTGCAGGGGGTCGAGGAGGACCTCGGGTACCGGCTGCCGGGTGCGTACCGGTCGTTCCTGAAGGCGGCGGGCGGGTGTGCGCCGGTGGGTACGGCGCTCGACGCGGAGCTGGGGCTGCTGGTGGACCAGCCGTTCTTCACGGTGCGTGAGGAGGCGGCGGTCAACGACCTGGTCTATGTGAACAAGTGTCTGCGGGACCATCTGACGAAGGACTTTCTGGGCGTCGCGTTCGTCCAGGGCGGTCTGCTCGCCGTGAAGGTGAAGGGCGAGCGGATCGGTTCGGTGTGGTTCTGCGCGTACGACGACGTGCGGGACGTGGATCCGTCGTGGCCGCCGGCGGATCGTGTGGAGCGGCTGCTGTTGCCGTGCGGTGAGGATTTCGACGCGTTCCTGTCGCGTCTGGCGGGCTCTCCGCCGGAGTTGGAGACGGTGGCGAACCTGATGGTGGACGGCGGGTTCGCGCGTGCGGTGCCCGCGTCGGCGTCGGTAGGGGAGTGAGCTGGCGATGGTGACGTTCGCGCAGGCGCAGGAGCGCGCGGAGGAGTGGGTCAACGGCGAGTTGCCGGCGTACCAGCACCGTGAGGTGCGGGTGCGGGAGTTCGACCTGGGGTTCGTGGTGTGGGCGGAGGACCGTGCGGACGGTCCGCGTTCGGACGGGGGTGCGCAGCGGCTGGTGATCGCCCGGGACAGTGGCGAGGCGACGCTGTGGCCCTCGTTGCCGGTGGGTGAGGTGATCCGCCGGTACGAGGAGGAGTACGGCCGTCCGGACGAGGCGGAGGCGCCGGCTGCGGCGCCCGCGGCGCGGGTGGATCTGAATCAGACGTCGTTCTTGTTGAGTCCGCCGGAGTGGTTGCAGGAGGCGGCGGACCGGATCGGTATTCCGGATCGCCGGCGGGGGGATCAGGAGGGGCAGGACGGCGGTGGTACCGGGGGTGCCGGGTCCGGTGCTGGTGCTGGGGCGGGTGTCGGGTCCGGTGCCGGTGGCGGGCTGCCCGAGACGCAGGCCGGGGTGCCGTCGGCTCCGGCGGCGCCGGCGGACGCCTCGTCCGGGAGTGGGGCGGGGTGGCCGGCCGCGGGCTCGGGGGCGGGCGAGGGTGACTCGGGGGCGGGCGCGGGTGCGTCCGGTGGGCCGAGTGCCCCGAGTGCGCCTGCCGGGGCGACCCCGTGGGCGGGGACGGACACCAACGCGGATGCCGGTGAGGACCGTTCCGTACCGCTGCCTCAGACCGTGTTCGCGCCGCCGTTGAGCGGTGCCGACGACGACACGCCGCCGCCGTCGACGACGCCGGACGCCAAGACGGCGCTGATGTCGGGCGGCAGTCAGCTTCCGCCGACGGCACTCGCGCCGGCGATCGGCGACCCGAACACGCCGGGTGGGCCGGGCGACCCGAACGCGCCGGGTGCGTCCGCCGGGGCGGGTACGCCGCCGCCGGCACCCCCCACGCCGTCCGCGGCGCAGCCGTCCGCAGGTCCGGGGGCGCCTGGTCAGGGGGCGTCCGGTCCGGGAGCGCCCGCCACGCCGTCCCAGCCGCTCGCGTCGAACGCCGGGGACATCGCCGACGCCGCGACCAGCAAGGCGACGCCTCCGCCGCGCCGTGGCGGTGGTTCGTCGGCACCGCCTCCGCCGAGCGCTCCGGGCGTGCCGGGCGCGCGTCCGGGGAGTGCACCCACGCCGTCGGGGACTCCGGCGCCGGGTACGCCGGCGGGTGGCTACGTGCCGACGCAGCTGGTGTCGTCGCTGGGCCCGGAGGGTCCGGGCGGCGGCCCCGGCACGCCGCCTCCGCCCGGTGCTCCGGGCACTCCGCCCCCGTCCGGTGCTCCGCAGCCCCCAGCGGGTCAGGGTGCGCCGGGTACTCCGCCGCCCCCGCCGAGTGCGCCGAACGCGCCGAGTGCGCCGAACGCGCCGGGTGGGACGCCGCCGGGCGGGATGCATCACGCCGCCACGATGCTGGCCGACCCGGGCCGCCCCGGCGGCGGTGCCCCGCAGCCTCCTGGACCTCCCGGCCGGCCCGGGGCTCCCGGCGTTCCCGCCGCTCCGGGTGCTCCCGGTGTGCCCGGGGCGCCTTCCGGCCCGGGTACGCCTCCTCCTCCGGCCGCTCCCGGTGCCGTGCCGCCGCCCGGTTCCGCGGGGGGTGCGAGCGGTGCCGTGCACCACGCGCAGACCGTGCTGGCGTCGCCCTCCCTGGGCGGTCCCGGCGGCATCGGTACGCCTCCGCCCCCGCCCGGCGCCGTACCCGCCCCGCCCGGCGCCGTACCCGCCCCGCCCGGTGCCGTGCCGCCGCCCGGGCAGCCCGTGCCGGGGCAGCCGCCGGCGTACGGGTATCCGCCGCAGCCCACCGGTCAGCCGACCGTCGGTCCGGGCTACCAGGCCGTGCTGCGCTACCGCGCGCAGGACGGTTCCGAGCAGCGGCTGATCCGGCGTTCCGCGCCGGGCACGCCGCACCCGGAGTGGCAGATGTTCCACGAGCTGCGCTCCATGAACGTGCCGCCGGACCAGGTGCTCGAGCTGCACACCGAGCTGGAGTCGTGCGAGCTGCCGGGCGCGTACTGCGCGCGGATGATCCGCGAGCAGTGGCCGCAGGCGCGGATCACCTCGATCGCGCCGTACGGTCTGGACCACGCGAGCCGGCAGCAGGGCATGCAGCAGCTGCTGGCGCACCAGGGCGAGCTGCATCAGGTGGCCGACGGTCCCGCGCGTCCGGCGCCGGTGCGGGCGCCGCTGCCGCAGGTGCAGCCGGCGCCGCCGATCCCGCCGGAGGGCATCGGGCAGGAGCTGGCGGCGGCGTTCGGGCCGGGCGTGTTCCGGTTCGAGCAGGCCGCGGTGTCCCGGCAGGGGGTGCCGCCGGTCGTGGCGCACACGCTGGTGGCCGCGGGACTGCCGATGGACATGGGCCCGTTCTTCTGGGCGCAGGCCCAGCCGGGGCGGCCGGTGCCGACGCTGGCGGAGCTGGCGGCGGAGCGCGGTGCGCAGCCGGCCTCGGACGCGGGGTCGTACCTCGTCGTGGGCAGCGACTTCGGCCGGGCGATCTGTGTGCAGTACGGGACGGCGGCCATCGTGGCGGTTCCGGTGGAGGCGGGTCCGGGCGGTGCGCCCGTGCCGCCGCAGTTCGTGAACACGGGGCTGCCGGAGTTCGCGCGTTCGCTCGCGCTGCTGGGCCGGATGTGGCGGCTCAGGTTCGGTCTGAACCAGGAGCAGGCGGGCCGCTGGACGGTGGACTTCCAGGCGCAGTTGGCCGCGCTGGACCCGGCGGCGCTCGGGTCGCCGGAGAGCTGGTGGTCGGTGCTGCTGGAGCAGATGTGGGACGGGCTGCTGTGAGGCGCTCGCGCCGCTGACGTGCCCGACGGGCGGGGCCCGGTCGATCTGTGAGTCGGCCGGGCCCCGCCCGTTTGCGTGCGGTGTGTCGGATTATGTGCGCCTACGCCCGGTCCATAGAGTCGGACGGGTCCATGTGGTGCGGCAGGTCCACCGCGAGGCGGGCCAAGGTGATGCAGGGGTGATGGGCATGAGCGGTGCATCGGCGTCCCCCCACGGCTTCGTGACCGTACGCGGGCGCGGGCGCGGTTACCGCCCCGAGCAGGTGGAGGCGTACGCCGCCGCCCTCTCCGAGGAGCGTGACGCGGCCTGGGAGCGGGCCGCCCGACTCACCGTGCTGGCCCGGGAGATGGAGGCGGACCTGGGGGACCTGGAGGAGGTGGTCGAGCAGCTCACCTCGCAGGACTACGAGGTGCTGGGGGAGGGCGCGCGCGAGGTGTTCCGGCTCGTCGAGGCGGAGGGCGAGGCGGTGCGCGAGCGGGCGCGTGGTGCCGCGGAGGAGCTGATGGAGGCCGCGAGGGCGCACGCGGCCGGGGTGCGGGAGGCGGCCCGGGAGCACGCCGACGCCGTACGCGCCGAGGCCGACGAGCGGGCCCGGCAGTTGCTGCTCGCGGCGCGTGCGGAGGCCGACGAGGTGCGGATCGAGGCGCGGCGCGAGGTGAAGGCGGGGCGCGCGGAGGCGCTGTCCGCGTTGCGCGAGGCGCGCCGGCGCAGCACCGGGACGGCGGCCGAGCAGAGCGGGGAGCTGGCCGAGCGGTGGGCGGCGGCGGAGCGGGCCGAGGAGGAGCGGGTGCGGGCCCTGGACGCCCACCACGCGGAGCTGGTGGCGCGGGCCGAGCAGGGGGCGCGCGAGGCGGAGCGGGAACTGACCGCCGCCCGGGAGGCGGCCGGGCTGCGGCAGGAGGAGGCCCGGGCCCGCGCGGCCGAGCTTGTCGCCGAGGCCCGGGTGCGTCAGGAGCGCATCGCCCGCGACACGGAGCGGGTGCTGCGCGAGCACGGGGAGCGGTGGGACGAACTGCAGGCCCAGATGGACTCCGTGCGCAGCAGCCTCAGTTCGCTGACGGGCCGCGCGGTGGAGTGACGGCCCGTAGTCCGCTTGCCCCTGACGTCGCGTCAGGGTGGACGCTCGATGCGTCTCAGGGAGGAGGGCGACCCCGAGACCCGCTCCGCCCAGGGGTGGACTGCCCCTAGGGGTACCTCCGTACTACGGCTCGGGGAGGGTTCGTACCGACGGAGGACGAGACGGGCCCGGGGCCGTCCTTAGTCTGGCTTTACGCCGCTGGGGGGCGGTGAACCGGACCCGCGGGGGTGGGGTTTTCCTCAGTAGAAGACTGCGCTGAACACCAGCGCGGCAGGCCCCCGGTTCCGGCCAGACTCTTCGAGACAGCAGCAAGTGCGGGCGCGGCGGCACGGACGTCGCGCCGGGCACCGGCGGCTCACTCGATGACCGACATAGGAGACTTGACATGACATCGGCCGTAAGTATTCCCGCACACGGGAGCACGCGAGGGCGTACGGCCGTAGCCGCGCGGGCGCGGCAGGTCGTGAAGGCCTACGGTTCGGGCGAGACCCGGGTGGTCGCGCTCGACCACGTCGACGTGGACATAGCCCGCGGTCAGTTCACCGCGATCATGGGCCCCTCGGGTTCCGGCAAGTCCACGCTGATGCACTGCCTGGCGGGCCTGGACACCGTCACCGGCGGCCAGATCTACCTGGACGAGACCGAGATCACCGGTCTGAAGGACAAGAGGCTCACCCAGCTGCGCCGGGACCGGATCGGTTTCATCTTCCAGGCCTTCAACCTGCTCCCGACGCTCAACGCGATCGAGAACATCACGCTGCCCATGGACATCGCCGGCCGCAAGTACGACCGCGCGTGGCTGGACCGCGTCGTGGAGACCGTGGGCCTGGCCGGGCGGCTCAAGCACCGGCCCACCCAGCTCTCCGGCGGCCAGCAGCAGCGCGTCGCCGTGGCGCGGGCCCTGGCCGCCCGGCCCGAGATCATCTTCGGTGACGAGCCGACCGGAAACCTGGACTCGCGCGCCGGCGCCGAGGTGCTCGGCTTCCTGCGCCGCTCGGTCGCCGAACTGGGCCAGACCATCGTGATGGTCACCCACGACCCGGTGGCCGCAAGCTATGCGGACCGGGTGCTGTACCTCGCCGACGGCCGGATCGTGGACGAGATGTACCAGCCCACCGCCGAAGGCGTCCTCGACCGCATGAAGGACTTCGACGCCCGGGGGCGCACGTCATGACCGTCGTGAAGACCTCGATGCGCAACTTCTTCGCGCACAAGGGCCGCATGGCGCTCTCGGCGGTGGCGGTGCTGCTGTCGGTGGCGTTCGTCTGCGGCACCCTGGTGTTCACGGACACGATGAACACCACCTTCGACAAGCTCTTCGCGGTCACCTCCTCCGACGTGACGGTCGCCCCGAAGGACGCCAAGGCCGAGGACACCCCGCAGAACGGTGTGCCGGAGTCGCTGCCGGCGTCCACGCTGGAGAAGATCCGCCCGGTCGACGGCGTGGAGTCCGTCGAGGGCGCGGTCGTCTCGATGAACGTGACCGTCGTCAACTCCGACAACGACAACGTGGGAGCCACCAACGGCGCCCCGACGCTCGCCGGGAACTGGACCAGGAACGACCTGCGGTCCATGGAGATCACCTCCGGCCACGCCCCGCGCGGCCCGACCGAGGCGATGGTCGACTCCGACACCGCCGACAAGCACGACCTGAAGATCGGCGACGAGCTGCGCACCATCGCGCAGACCGGCGACTTCAAGGCGAAGATCGTCGGCATCGCCTCCTTCACCGTCACCAACCCCGGTGCCGCGGTCGTCTACTTCGACACCCCCACCGCCCAGCGTGAACTGCTCGGCGGCACGGACCGGTTCAGCCAGTTCAACGTCACCGCGGCGGCCGGTGTGACCGACGCGCAGCTGAAGCAGAACGTCTCAGGAGCCCTCGGAGGCGACTCCTTCAAGGTCCAGACCGCCAAGGAGGCGTCCGACGAAGGCCGCGCGGACGTCGGCGAGTTCATGGACGTCATCAAGTACGCCATGCTCGGCTTCGCCGGGATCGCGTTCCTGGTCGGCATCTTCCTGATCATCAACACCTTCTCCATGCTGGTCGCCCAGCGCACCCGTGAGATCGGTCTGATGCGGGCCATCGGCTCCTCCCGCCGGCAGGTCAACCGCTCCGTGCTGGTCGAGGCGCTCCTCCTCGGGGTCGTCGGCTCGGTCCTCGGCGTCGCGGCCGGTGTCGGGATCGCCATCGGCCTGATGAAGCTCATGTCGGCGGCGGGCATGAACCTGTCCACCGACGACCTCACCATCAAGACGGCGACCCCCGTGACCGGCCTGATCCTCGGCGTCGTGGTCACCGTCCTGGCCGCCTACCTGCCCGCCCGCCGGGCCGGGAAGATCTCCCCGATGGCCGCCCTGCGCGACGCCGGTACGCCGGCCGACGGCAAGGCCGGCTGGATACGCGGCCTGATCGGCCTGGTGCTCACCGGCGCCGGCGCCGCCGCCCTGCTCACGGCCGCCTCCGCCGACAAGGCGAGCGACGGTTCGATGATGCTGGGCGCGGGCATCGTGCTCTCGCTCATCGGGTTCGTCGTCATCGGCCCGCTGCTGGCCGCCTTCGTGGTCCGGGTGATCAGCGCGGTGCTGCTGCGGGCCTTCGGCCCGGTGGGCCGGCTGGCCGAGCGCAACGCCCTGCGCAACCCCCGCCGCACCGGCGCGACCGGCGCCGCCCTGATGATCGGCCTCGCACTGGTCGCCTGCCTCTCCGTCGTCGGTTCCTCCATGGTCGCCTCGGCCACCAGTGAGCTGGACAAGACCGTCGGCGCGGACTTCATCGTCCAGGGCAACCAGCGGATCGTGCCGCAGGCCGAGCAGGCCATGACCGACACCCCCGGCCTCGAGCACGTGACCCGCTACAAGGTGCTCAACGCCACGCTGACCTCGCCCGACGGCAAGACGGACGACGACGGCGTCACGGCCGCCGACCCCACCTACGCCGAGGACGTGCGCCGCGAGACGACGGAGGGCGAGCTCGCCGACGCCTACGGCACCGACGCCATGTCGGTGGGCTCGGACTACGCCGAGAAGCACGGCGTGCACGTCGGCGACACCGTCTCCGTCGCCTTCAAGGGCGGCAAGACCGCGAAGCTCGAGGTCGCCGCGATCACCAGCGACGACGTGGCCATCGACCAGGGCGCCCGTTACATCAGCATCGAGACGATGAAGAAGTACCTGCCGGCCGAGAACGTGCCGCCGAACACGATCATGTTCGCCAAGGCGAAGGACGGCCAGGCCGACCGGGCGTACGCCGCGCTGAAGAAGTCCCTGGACGCCTACCCGCAGTACCAGGTGGCCGACCAGACCGACTACAAGCAGGAGCTGAAGGACCAGGTGGGCCAGCTGCTGAACATGGTCTACGGCCTGCTCGCCCTGGCGATCATCGTCGCGGTCCTCGGTGTGGTGAACACCCTGGCGCTGTCGGTGGTCGAGCGGACCCGGGAGATCGGCCTGATGCGGGCCATCGGCCTCTCCCGCCGCCAGCTGCGCCGCATGATCCGCATGGAGTCCGTGGTCATCGCCCTCTTCGGTGCCCTGCTGGGCCTCGGCCTGGGCATGGGCTGGGGCGCCACGGCCCAGAAGCTGCTCGCCCTGGAGGGGCTGAACGTCCTGGACATCCCCTGGCCGACGATCATCGGGGTCTTCGTCGGATCGGCCTTCGTGGGCCTGTTCGCCGCCCTGGTCCCGGCCTTCCGGGCCGGCCGCATGAACGTCCTGAACGCCATCGCGACGGACTAGCACCCGTCCAACAGCCACCGCACACGGGGGTTGCGGGGGAAGCCCGGCGCCGGAGGCCCACCGCCTCCGGCGCCGGGCCTTTTCACACCCGCCCCGGGGCCGCCGCAGCCTCCGTACCCCCCCGGGACCTTCCGACGCCGGGGCCGGTGCCTGGGGTGCCGTGGCTCTCGTCCCCGGGTCGTTCGCGTCTCCGGGGGCCGGGGGCCGGGGACAGCAGCCTTCCGGCCCGGGGCGTCCGTCACCCCGGGCGTTCGGGTTTCAGCCCACCGAGTCGGGTGATGGGTGGGCGCAGGTTCGGGGGTCCGAGGGGCGGATCCCCCTGGTACGGCCACCGCGAGGCCGGCCACCACGCATCCGGCGTCATCCACGGCCCCCGACGCCGACGAGCGGACCGACGTAACCTGGACACCCCCGGCCCTCACCGCGTCGGGTTACTCGTGTTGTCCCACCCCAGGACGGAAGCGCCCCTTCAATGAGCCTGCACGGTCTGCTCGACGCCGTCGTCAAGGACACCGCCCTCGCGGAAGCGATCACCGCGGCCGCAGACGGCAACCGCATGCACGTCGACCTCGTCGGCCCACCCGCGGCCCGCCCCTTCGCGATCGCCGCCCTGGCCCGCGACACGGGCCGCCCGGTGCTGGCGGTGACGGCGACAGGCCGCGAGGCCGAGGACCTGGCGGCGGCCCTGCGCTCCCTGCTGCCGCCCGAGGGCGTCGTGGAGTACCCCTCCTGGGAGACCCTCCCGCACGAGCGGCTCAGCCCCCGCAGCGACACCGTCGGCCGCCGCCTCGCCGTCCTGCGCCGCCTGGCCCACCCGCGCCCCGACGACCCGGAGACCGGCCCGGTCTCCGTCGTCGTCGCCCCCGTACGCTCCGTGCTCCAGCCGCAGGTCAAGGGCCTGGGCGACCTGGAGCCCGTGGCCCTGCGCACCGGACAGAGCGCCGACCTGGAAGAGATCGTCGAGGCCCTGGCCGCGGCCGCGTACGCGCGCGTCGAGCTGGTCGAGAAGCGCGGCGAGTTCGCCGTGCGCGGCGGCATCCTGGACGTCTTCCCGCCGACCGAGGAGCACCCGCTCCGGGTCGAGTTCTGGGGTGACGACGTCGAGGAGATCCGTTACTTCAAGGTCGCCGACCAGCGCTCCCTGGAGGTCGCCGAGCACGGCCTGTGGGCGCCGCCCTGCCGCGAGCTGCTGCTGACCCAGGACGTGCGCGAGCGGGCCGCCGCCCTCGCCGAGGACCACCCCGAGCTGGGCGAACTGCTCGGCAAGATCGCCGAGGGCATCGCGGTGGAGGGCATGGAGTCGCTGGCCCCCGTCCTCGTCGACGACATGGAGCTGCTCCTCGACGTGCTGCCCGAGGGCTCGATGTCCGTGGTCTGCGACCCGGAGCGGGTGCGGACCCGGGCCGCCGACCTGGTGGCGACGTCCCAGGAGTTCCTCCAGGCGTCCTGGGCCGCCACCGCCGGCGGCGGCGAGGCCCCGATCGACGTGGACGCGGCCTCCCTGTGGTCCATCGCCGACGTCCGGGAGCGGGCCCGCGAGCTGGACATGATGTGGTGGTCGGTCTCCCCCTTCGCCGCCGACGAGACGCTGACGTCCGACGCCGGCACGGCGGGCGACCCGGACACCCTCAAGCTCGGCATGCACGCCCCCGAGACCTACCGCGGCGACACCGCCAAGGCGCTGGCCGACACCAAGGGCTGGCTCGCCGACGGCTGGCGCGCGGTCTACCTCACCGAGGGCCACGGCCCCGCCTCCCGCACCGTCGAGGTCCTCGGCGGCGAGGGCATCGCCGCCCGCCTCGACCAGGACCTCGGCACGCTCAGCCCCTCGGTCGTGCACGTCTCCTGCGGCTCGATCGACCACGGCTTCGTCGACCCGGTCCTCAAGCTGGCCGTGCTCACCGAGACCGACCTGACCGGGCAGAAGGCCGCAGGACGCGAGGGCGCCCGGATGCCGGCCCGGCGCCGCAAGACCATCGACCCGCTCACCCTGGAGGCCGGCGACTACATCGTCCACGAGCAGCACGGCGTGGGCCGCTACATCGAGATGGTGCAGCGCACCGTCCAGGGCGCCACCCGCGAGTACCTGGTAGTGGAGTACGCGCCCGCCAAGCGCGGCCAGCCCGGCGACCGCCTCTACATCCCCACCGACCAGCTGGAGCAGATCACCAAGTACCTCGGCGGCGAGGCCCCCACCCTGCACCGGCTCGGCGGCGCCGACTGGACCAAGACCAAGGCGCGCGCCAAGAAGGCGGTCAAGGAGATCGCCGCCGACCTGATCAAGCTGTACAGCGCGCGGATGGCGGCGCCGGGCCACGCGTTCGGCGCCGACACCCCCTGGCAGCGCGAGCTGGAGGACGCCTTCCCCTACGCGGAGACGCCGGACCAGCTCACCACCATCGCCGAGGTCAAGGACGACATGGAGAAGACGGTCCCGATGGACCGCCTGATCTGCGGCGACGTCGGCTACGGCAAGACGGAGATCGCGGTCCGCGCCGCCTTCAAGGCCGTCCAGGACGGCAAGCAGGTCGCCGTCCTCGTCCCCACCACGCTGCTGGTGCAGCAGCACTTCGGCACGTTCAGCGAGCGCTACGCGCAGTTCCCGGTGAACGTGAAGGCGCTGTCCCGTTTCCAGAGCGACACCGAGTCGAAGGCGACCCTGGAGGGGCTGCGCGAGGGCTCGGTGGACATCGTCATCGGCACCCATCGCCTGTTCTCCTCGGAGACCAAGTTCAAGGACCTGGGTCTGGTCATCGTCGACGAGGAGCAGCGCTTCGGCGTCGAGCACAAGGAGCAGCTCAAGAAGCTGCGCGCCAACGTCGACGTGCTCACCATGTCCGCCACCCCCATCCCGCGCACCCTGGAGATGGCGGTCACCGGCATCCGCGAGATGTCCACGATCACCACCCCGCCGGAGGAGCGCCACCCGGTGCTGACCTTCGTCGGCCCCTACGAGCACAAGCAGATCGGCGCCGCGATCCGCCGCGAGCTGCTGCGCGAGGGCCAGGTCTTCTACATCCACAACCGCGTCGAGTCCATCGACCGGGCGGCGGCCAAGCTGCGCGAGATCGTCCCCGAGGCGCGCATCGCCACCGCCCACGGCCAGATGTCGGAGCAGGCCCTGGAGCAGGTCGTCGTCGACTTCTGGGAGAAGAAGTTCGACGTGCTGGTCTCCACCACCATCGTCGAGTCCGGCATCGACATCTCCAACGCCAACACCCTCATCGTCGAGCGCGGCGACAACTTCGGCCTCAGCCAGCTCCACCAGCTGCGCGGCCGCGTCGGCCGGGGCCGGGAGCGCGGCTACGCCTACTTCCTCTACCCGCCGGAAAAGCCCCTCACGGAGACCGCGCACGAGCGGCTCGCCACCATCGCCCAGCACACCGAGATGGGCGCGGGCATGTACGTGGCGATGAAGGACCTGGAGATCCGCGGCGCGGGCAATCTGCTGGGCGGCGAGCAGTCCGGCCACATCGCCGGAGTCGGCTTCGACCTGTACGTGCGCATGGTCGGCGAGGCCGTCGCCGACTACCGGGCCTCCCTGGAGGGCGGGGTCGAGGAGGAGCCGCCGCTGGAGGTCAAGATCGAGCTGCCCGTCGACGCGCACGTCCCGCACGACTACGCGCCCGGCGAGCGGCTGCGCCTCCAGGCGTACCGGTCCATCGCCTCCGCCAACAGCGAGGAGGACATCAAGGCCGTACGGGAGGAGCTGGTCGACCGCTACGGCAAGCTGCCGGAGCCGGTGGAGAACCTGCTGCTGGTGGCCGGCCTGCGCATGCTCGCGCGGGCGTGTGCCGTCGGAGAGGTCGTGCTCCAGGGCAACAACATCCGCTTCGCGCCGGTGGAGTTGCGCGAATCCCAGGAGCTGAGGCTCAAGCGGCTCTATCCCGGCAGTGTCATCAAGGCGGGCACCCACCAGGTGCTCGTACCGCGTCCGAAGACCGCGAAGGTGGGTGGCAAGCCGCTGGTCGGGCGGGAACTGCTCGGCTGGGTGGGCGAGTTCCTCACTTCGATCCTGGGGTCGTAGCACCCGGGGCCGGGGCTCGGCCAAGAAGAAGCCGTCCACAGCCGGTCACGGAGAAGCCGTCCACGGAGACAGTTCCGTGGACGGCTTCGACGCTTCCGGTCGCGGGAGGCTCCTACTGCTGCTCCCGGCCGCCGCCCTGCTCGCGCCCGAGGCCGAGCTTGCCCTCGGCCTGCTGCTGCGCGGCGTCGACCTGCTTCTCGTACTTGCCGCCGGTCCTCTGGTTGACCTGGCGTTCGGCGGCGTCGGACATCTTCCTTGACCTGTCCTTGTCCTTGCCCGCCATGCTCTTCATCTTGTCGAGGATGCCCATGCAGAGCTCCTTCCGAGACGTGACTCACTGTCGACCGTACGACAGATATGTCTCGTGTGCCCACTAAAGCCCACCTAAGGCACGGTATGGCGCGGCCTTCTCCGTCGCTACGGTGGTTGTCGCGAACGGCAAGGGGAGGGGCGCGCATGAGGCGGCACAGCAGGATTCGTACCGGGTGGGCCGCGGGTGCGGTCCTCGCCCTGGCCCTGGCGACCGGCTGCGAGGGTCTGGAGGCGGACGGCGACACCCCGGCCTCGGGCGGTGGCGCCGAGGCCCCCGCCGCGGGCCGTGCCGCGAGCCCGCTGGACAACCCGGACGGCACCGAACCGGGCCTGGCCCCGGTCACGGGCGACGGCCCGCGGACCGAGGCCCGCAAGCTGATCGACGGCCTGACCACCAAGGGGCGCGGCCCGAAGACGGGGTACGACCGCGACGAGTTCGGCTACGCCTGGATGGACACCGCCGACGGCGTCCCGCTCGCCCGCAACGGCTGCGACACCCGGAACGACCTGCTGAAACGCGATGGCCAGAAGGTGCGTTTCCGGTCCGGCTCCGACTGTGTGGTCATCGCCATGACGCTGGACGACCCGTACACCGGGACGAGCATCGAGTGGCGCAAGCAGAAGGCGAGCGAGGTCCAGATCGACCACGTCGTGCCGTTGTCGTACAGCTGGCAGATGGGTTCCGCGCGCTGGCCGGAGAACAAACGCGAGCAGTTGGCCAACGACCCGCTCAACCTGCTCCCTGTCGAGGGCCGCGCCAACTCCGCCAAGCGCGACGCGGGCCCGGCCTCCTGGCTGCCGCCCAGCAGGACCATCCGCTGCGCGTACGCGGTGCGGTTCGCGCAGGTGGCCGCCAAGTACGAACTGGCGGTGACGAAGGCGGACAAGGCGATGATGGCGAAGCAGTGCGGCGACTGAAGGCCCGGGGAGCGGTGACGTCATCCGCTTTCGAGCCGTCGGCCCTCCCGCCTGCGTTGCCCCGTGAAGCCACCCTCGACTCCGTGGCCCCGGCCTCCATGACCGTCTCCGGCTCGCTGGAGGAGTGGCGGGGGTGGACGGGACTCCCCTTCGACACCGCCGGGGACGTCGAGGTCCCCGGCGCCCTGGTGCCGGTGCGTTGCGAACCGCAGCGCGGGTACGCGGTGTACGTCGAGCCGAACGTGTGGCTGCGGCACGCGCTGTAGCCGCAGCCGGTCAGAACTGGCCGTTGCCGAGGAGTTCGCCCTCGGCGTCGTAGATGGTGACGAGGCCGTTCTCGCTGTCCTTCCAGTCGGCGAAAGCCGAGGCGATCAGCTTGGCCGGGCCCGTGCCCTCGCCCATGAGGCCGCCGGTGAAGTCGGTGTAGACGTCGGCGGCGTCGAGGATGTCGTTCTGCTCCTCGGCGCCCTGCACCTTGGTGACGTGGGAGACGGCGTCCTTCTCGTTGGGTGAGCCGTTCTTCCGCACGAACGCCTTGAACTGCTCGGCCTGGGACGCCTTCTCGGCGGCCTTGTCCTCGGCGGGCTTCGCGTCGGACGAGCCGTCCGCCTTCCCTCCGTCGGCCTTCGCGCCGTCGTCCGACTTCTCGCCGGCGCTCGCGGAGGTCCGGCCGTCGCTCTTGCCGCCGCCGTCCCCGTCCCCGTCGCCCGAGTTCGCCGACATCGCGCCGATGACGGCGATCCCCACCACGGCACCCAGCGCGATCTTGGTCTTCATGCCCATGACGTCGGTCCTCTCCCCAGAGACAGATCAGTTGATGACCGCGTGGACCGAAGCCTGTCGGTCAGGCCGGTTCGCGGTTCGATGCGTCAATAAGAACAGAGCGTGTGAACCGAGTCAACACGGTTCACAGTGAGAAGGTGGTGCACATCGTGAATCGGGGTGGTCCGTGTCCATCGGTAGGATCGGCCTCACACGACCAGGACGAGGGGGCCCGAGCGTGCAGGACAAGGCGACAGACGGAACCGAGGTGACCGCCGCCGGTATCGCGCGGCTCGCCGGCGTCGGCCGCGCCGCCGTCAGCAACTGGCGCCGCCGGCACGCCGACTTCCCCAAACCCGTCGGCGGCACCGAGACCAGCCCGTCCTTCTCTCTCGCCGACGTCGAGGCATGGCTGCGCGCCCAGGGCAAACTCGCCGAGGTGCCCCCGCGCGAACGCGTCTGGCAGCAACTCGCCGGCCACCCCGAGGGACCGGTCACCGCCCTCGTGCACACCGGCTGCGGCCTCCTGCTGATCCACGACCGCCCGACCCTGTGGCTGGACGCGAGCGCCGGCTCCGACGAACGCCTCGCCGCCATGCTGCCCGCCGCCCTCGACCAGGTGCTCGACGCCCGCTTCGGCCCGGCGTCCGAGCGCACCGTCACCACGCCGATCGGCCCCCGCCTGCTCCCCTCCGTGCCCCTCCTGCGCGGCGCCGCCGAACTCGCCGCCGGGCCGGGCGCCCGCAAGGCATACGAGTTCCTGCTCGGCCGGCACCTCGACGCCAACCCGCGGCAGTACACGCTCACCCCGGGCCCCCTCGCCGAGCTGATGGCCGGACTCGCCGGCCCCGCCCGCACGGTCCTCGACCCCGCCTGCGGCACCGGGACCCTGCTCCGCGCCGTCGCCGCCACCCCCCGCTCCGGACAGGAGCTCTACGGCCAGGACGACGATCCCGCACTCACCGCCCTCACCGCGCTCCGGCTCGCCCTGAGCACGGACGCCACCGTGCGCATCGCCGCCGGCGACAGCCTGCGCGCCGACGCCCTCCCCGCCCTGCGCGCCGACGCCGCCCTGTGCCACCCGCCGTTCAACGAGCGCAACTGGGGTCACGACGAACTCGCCTACGACCCCCGCTGGGAGTACGGCTTCCCGGCCCGCACCGAGTCCGAACTGGCCTGGGTGCAGCACGCCCTGGCCCGCGTCCGGGACGGCGGCACCGTCGTCGTCCTCATGCCGCCCGCCGCGGCCTCCCGCCGCTCCGGCCGCCGGGTCCGCGCCGACCTGCTGCGCCGGGGCGCCCTGCGCGCCGTGATCGCCCTGCCGGTCGGCGCGGCACCCCCGTACAACCTCCCCCTGCACCTGTGGGTGCTGCGCCGGCCCGAGAAGGCTCCCGCGCAGCCCGAGGTACTGCTCGCCGACGCCGGGCAGTTCGCCGGGGAGGGGCGGGGCGGACCGGACTGGCGGTCCGTGCGGGACGCCGTGCTCGAAGCCTGGGGCGACTTCGACCGCACCGGCCGGCTCGACGACCGGCCGGGCCTGGCCCGCTGCCTGCCCGTCATCGAACTCCTCGACGACGACGTCGACCTCGCCCCCGCCCGCCACCTGCCGCCCCCCACCGCCGCCGGCGACACCGGACGGCTCACGGACGTACGCGAGCGCCTGGGCGAGACCCTGCGGCTGACCGCGCGGCTCACCCCCGCCCCCGCCGCCCCCGCCACCGGACGCGCCGCGCCCCGCCGGCCCCTCACCACCGTCGGCGAACTCGCCCGGGGCGGGGCCCTGACCCTGCGCACCGGCACCCACGGCGGCCACGCGCGCGTGCCCGTGCTCACCGACCACGACGTCCTCACCGGCACCGGCCCCACGGGCACCCTTCCGGAGAGCGACGAGGAGCCCGTGCTGACGCAGCCCGGAGACGTCGTCGTCCCCGTCCTCGGCGGCGGCACGGTCGCGCGCGTGGTCGACGACGCCACCGCCGGCGCCGCCCTGGGACGCAACCTCGTGCTCCTGCGCCCCGACCCCGCCGCCCTCGACCCCTGGTTCCTCGCCGGGTTCCTGCGCGGCACCGCCAACCACCGGCAGGCCAGCAGCTACGCCTCCACCGCCACCCGCCTCGACGTGCGGCGCCTCCAACTGCCCCGCCTCCCCCTCGACGCCCAGCGCGGCTACGGCGACCGCTTCCGCGCCCTCGACGAGTTCGAGCGCGCGCTGCGGCTCGCGGGCCGCCTGGGGGAGCAGCTGGTGCGCGGCATGTACGACGGGCTCACGGACGGCACGGTCGCCCCCGACTGAGCGGTCCGCACGGGCCGGGTGACCGGGACGACAACGGTTCGGTACAACCCGGGGCCGCTTGTCCGTGCCGGCCTATACGCTCGACTCCGCACCGGTCGACGGCCGGTGCGCGTCCGTCTCTTCAGGTCTTCGGGAGAAGTCATGCACGGCCACGGCTATGCGCCACCGCCGCCGCGCCGCCCCGCCACCGCGGTGCTGGTCCTGCTGCGCGTCTTCTTCGTGGCCCTGCCCCTGCTGAGCATCGGGTTCCTCGCCTGGATCTCGACCCTGTACGCGGCCATCGTGACCCGGCAGCCGCGCGACTGGTGGGCCTTCGCGGCGTCGGTCGCCCTCCTGGTGGTCAGCTTCTGCTTCCTGGCCACCGACGACACCGACGACTTCAGCACCCCGGCCGGCACCACCGGCATGATCATCCTGCTGCTCAACGCCTGCGCCTGCGCCGGGTACTTCCTGTACGCGGACATCAGCCACCACCGGCGGCCGCCCCACCCCGCCCACCTGCCTCCGGTGCCGCTGCCGCCGACACCCGGCCACGGACATCCGCAGCCTCCGTACCCCTACGCCCCCGCCCCCGTGCAGACGCCGGTCCCGCCCTACCAGGCCCCGCCGCAGCCCCACCCCGCCGCCGCCCGCATCGACCAGGTCCGCGCCGAACTCGACGAGCTCAGCGACTACCTGCGCAGCCACGACGGCGGCGGCCACGACGGCCACGACGCCGGCCCCCGGGGCGGACGGTGACCGTGAGGGCAGGACGCGTCGTCGCCGGCCGGTACGAGCTGTCCACGCTCATCGGCCAGGGCGGCATGGGACAGGTCTGGACGGCCTACGACCGGCGCCTGGACCGGCGCGTGGCGGTGAAGCTGCTGCGCCCCGACAAGGTGGCCGGGCAGGAGGCCGACGAACTGCGCCGCCGCTTCGTGCGCGAGTGCCGCATCACCGCACAGGTCGATCACCCCGGCCTGGTCACGGTGCACGACGCGGGCAGCGAGGGCGAGGAGCTGTTCCTCGTCATGCAGTACGTCGACGGCGCCGACCTCTCCGACCACCTCGCCGAGCACGAGCCCTACCCGTGGCAGTGGGCCGTCGCGGTCGCCGCGCAGCTGTGCGCCGTCCTGAGCGCCGTGCACGCCGTGCCGATCGTCCACCGCGACCTCAAGCCGCGCAATGTGATGGTCGGACAGGACGGCGCCGTCACCGTCCTCGATCTCGGCGTCGCCTCCGTCATGGACGCCGACACCACCCGCCTCACCCACACCGGCACCCCCGTCGGCTCGCCCGCCTACATGGCGCCCGAGCAGGCCATGGGCGGCGCCGTCGGCCCGTACACCGACCTGTACGCGCTCGGCGTGCTGCTGCACGAACTGCTCAGCGGCGAGGTCCCGTTCGCGGGATCGACGGCACTCGGCGTGCTGCACCGGCACCTGTACGAGCCGCCGCTGCCCGTGCGCCGCATCCGCCCCGAGGTCCCCGACACGCTCGAAACCCTGGTCCTGCACCTGCTCGCCAAGGACCCGCAGCACCGCCCCGCCTCCGCCCAGGAGGTCTACGAGCACCTGGCGCCGATGCTGCCCGCACGCGGCGTACCCACCGGCGGCCCCCTGGACCCCACCCGCCCCTTCGTGCGCCCGCACGCCCCCTGGCCCGACCGCGCCCGCACCCCCGCGCCCCGACCCGCCCCGGTGACGCCCGCCGCCGACGCCGGGAAGCCGGACGTCGCCCGCGCCGTCGACGACGTCAAGCGCCTCCTCGGCGAGGGCCGCATCACTCAGGCCGTCGACGTCCTCGGCGCCATCCTGCCCGCCGCCGCCGACCAGCACGGCGAACACTCCCCGGTCGTACGCACCCTGCGCAAGCAGTACGCCGCGACCCTCATGAACGACGGCCAGTACCGGCGCGCCCTGCCCGAACTGCGCCGCCTCGCCGACGAACGCGCCGCCGAGGCCGGCCAGGCCGATCCGCAGTCCCTGCGCCACCGCTACGACGCCGCCCAGTGCCTGGAACAGCTCGGTGAACCGGCCGCCGCCCTCGCCGAGTACCGCGCCCTGCTGCCGTACTACGAGAACCAGTACGTCGCCGGCGACCCCGACCTCGCCCACGACGTGCGCCGCCGCATCGGCCACCTCCTGCTCGCCCTCGGCGACCGCGCCGCCGCCCACGACACGCTGGCCCGGCTGCTGCACGACGTGGAGCGCGTCCACGGCCCCGGCCACCCGCTCGCCGCCGACGTCCGGCGCACGCTCCAGTGGCTCGGCCGGATGCACGGCTGACGACCCCCGACGGCGGCGGGCGCGAGGCGGTGCCCGAAGTGCCGATGAATCGTTGGTCCAATGGGTTGGCCAGAGCCGGGCCACTGCCTAACATCGATCATCGCAAGACTTTGTGCGCCCGCCCGTCGCCCGACCACCACCCCTGGTGGAGGCGGTTCGGGCCGCACCTGTCCCTTGCAATCTCCAACGGGAGGTTCCCTTGCACCGCCGCCGTCGCTCCGCGCTCCTCCTCACCGCCGCGATCGCCGCCGCGGCACCCCTGCTCGCCGCCTGCGGCAACGACGCGCACCCGGGCGCCGCGGCCGTCGTCGGCGACCAGCGGATCACCGTCGCCCAGCTGGAGAACCGCGTCGACGAGGTACGCGAGGCACAGCGCGCCGCCGTCCCGGACGACACCCAGTACCAGCAGGTGGTCGCCCGCACCGGCACCCTCACCCGCGACACCCTGCACGGCATGGTCCTCGACCGGGTCCTGCACCGCGCCGCCCAGGACGCCGGTGTGACCGTCAGCCGCAAGGAGGTGCAGGACATGCGCGGCGAGCTGGAGGGGCAGGCCGGCGGCCCCGAGCAGCTGGAGACGGTCTGGCTCCAGCAGTACGGCGTCGCCCCCGACCGCCTCGACGACAACCTCTCCGTTCAGATCGAGGCCCAGAAGCTCGCCCAGAGCCTCGGCACCGACACCAGCAGGCCCGAGTTCTGGCAGGCCCTGTCCGCCGCCTCGAAGAAGCTCGACGTCGACCTCAACCCGCGCTACGGCACCTGGGACGTCCAGAAGAGCAGCCGCGTCGACACCCGGACCCCGTGGGTGCGGGAGATCGCGGCGGCCGGGGACCAGCAGCCCGCGTAACCGCCTGAGCAGCGTGGATACGGCCCCCCTGTGGACAACTCGGGGGGCCGTCGGCGGCGTGCGTTAGGTTCGGAGAGTGAACGCGAAGACCGCCGACCCGACCGTCCCCGACCAGGGCCGCATCGTCCTGCTCACCACCAGCCACCGCGTCGCCCCCGGCCTGCTGTCCTGGCCCGCCTGGCAGGCCCTGCGCACCGCCGACCGCGTCCTGTGCGCCGACGGCGCCCACCCGCAGCTGCCCTACCTGCGCGAGGCCGGCATACGGGTGGACGAGGCGGCCCCCACCGCCGAGGAACTGGTGGACGCCTGCGCCGGCGGCCGCACCGCCGTGGTCGTCGCCACCGGCGAGGGCGACCCCGCGCTCACCGACGGACTCGCCCGCCTCGCCGGCTCCGGGCGCATCCGGATGCCCGAGCTCGAGCTGCTCCCCGCCTCCTACGACCTCCCGGGCGCCCGCCTGCTCGACCTCGTCCAGGTCATGGACCGCATCCGCCTGGAATGCCCGTGGTCCTCGCAGCGCACCCACAAGGGCCTGGCCAAGTACGCCATCGAGGAGGCGTACGAACTCGTCGAGGCCATCGAGGACGGCGACCGCGACGAACTGCGCGAGGAGCTGGGCGACGTGCTCCTCCAGGTCGTCTTCCACGCCCGCATCGCGGAGGAGGACCCGGACGCCCCGTTCTCCGTCGACGACGTGGCCGGCACCATCGTCGACAAACTCGTCCACCGCCACCCGCACGTCTTCGGCGACGAGACGGCCGACACCCCCGAGGAGGTCCGGGAGCACTGGCTGCGCACCAAGGCCGCCGAGAAGCAGCGCACCTCGGTCACCGAAGGCGTCCCCCTCGGCCAGCCCGGCCTCGCCCTCGCCGCCAAGCTCCACTCCCGCGTCCGCACCGCCGGCCTCGACGTCCCCCTGCCCTCCGGCGAGGGCATCGGCTACGAACTGCTCGCCCTCGCCGCCCGCGCCGAGACCGAGGGCACCGACCCGGAGGCGGCCCTGAGAGCGGCGGCCCGCACCTACCGGGACGCCATCAGGGCGGTCGAGGGTGGAGTCTGAGCCGGTCAGACAGCGGTGAACCGTACCGGGAGGTCACGGAGCCCGCGCATGATGAGCCCGCCCCGCCAGCGCAGGTCGCCGGGGTCGGCCGCCAGCTCGAGATCCGGGAGACGCCGTAGCAGGGTCTCCAGAGCCGTGCGGCCTTCCAGACGGGCGAGAGGCGCGCCAAGACAGTAGTGGATGCCGTGTCCGTACCCCAGGTGCTGGTTGTCGCGGCGGTTCAGGTCGAGGGCGTCCGGTCCGGCGAAGCGTGCCGGGTCACGGTTTGCGGCAGCGAGCACGACGAGTACTGGGTCACCCTGGGCGACGCGTTGTCGCCCGATGACGAGTGGCTCCGTGGCGAAGCGCCAGGTGGCCAGTTCCACGGGGCCGTCGTAGCGGAGCAGTTCTTCGACGCCGCTGTCCAACAACGCCGTATCGCCCCGCTGAATGGCTTCCTGCAAGCGAGCCCGCTCCCGAGGGTGCTGCATGAGCGTGTACACGCCATTACCGATGAGGTTGATGGTGGTCTCGAAACCGGCGAACAAAAGGACGAAGCACATCGCCGCGGCCTCGTTCTCGGTGAGGTGCTCGCCGTGGTCGGAGGCCCGGATCAGACCCGAGATCAAGTCCTCACCGAGGTCGTCGCGCTTCCGGTGGATCAGTTCGGCGAGGTAGGCGCGAATCCTCTTGACGGAGCGGGCCACGCCACCGCGCTGTCCTCCGCCGTGGCGGATCATCATGCCTGCCCAGTCCCGGAGATCGTTCTGATCCTCCCGAGGGACACCCAACAGGTCGCAGATCGCGTAGATGGGCAGAGGGAAGGCGAAGTCGTGGATGAGGTCCGCCTCGCCCCGGGAGGCGAAATCGTCGATGAGGCCGTCCGCCAACTGCTGTACCCGAGGGGCAAATTCCGCGATGCGTCGTGGAGTGAAGGCCTTGGAGACGAGGCGGCGCAGACGCGTGTGGTCCGGGGGGTCGATGTTGAGCAGATGGGTCATGAGGTTGGCGCTGCGCTCACCGGGAATCCCGGTCTTGCTCTTCCCGCCGGCGTCCTCGGCGTGATGCTCGGGGTTCTTGGACAGTCGACCGTCGGCGAGAGCCTCACGCGCGTCGCCGTATCGGGTCACCAGCCATGCCTCGACTCCGCTGGGCAGTTTCGTCCAGTGGACGGGGGAGTGCTCACGCAGCCAGGCGTAAGCCGGATAGGGGTCGGTGGCGAACTCCCAGGTGAAGAGTTCGGGGGCGGCGCTCGGAACATTCACGGTACGACCGTAACGGGAGCGGATGCTCCCAGTTCCCGGGCCGACAGAGGAGAACCGACTCGTCAGGACATGGACGACAAGGAGAGATTTCTCAGTTTGTCTGCGCAGTCTCCACACCAGGCAGAAACAGCCGGGATGAGACTGCTGATCGATCTCTTGGACATCGAGGTGAAGCCGCTCGGAGCGGTGAGGAGGCGTTCCGGGGTCAAGTGCAAGGTGACGGAGTGGCATGAGCGCACCGGCACACCGGTTCCCGTCACCGTGGCGGAGTCGGAATGGCCAGTTGTCGAAGAACTCATGGTCTCCTGCTTCGCGCGCCGCCAGTTCGCTCGCGGAACCGTCGACACCCGTACGCAGTTGAACGGTGCTCTGCACCGGCTGCGTACAGGCTGTCTCCGGGACGAGTTCCCCGAGGGGTACGGGCCGTGGCAGCTCGCCGAAGAACGGCAGAACTCCTGGTTCAGAACAGGCTTCTGGCCTGTACTCATGGAAGAGCTGAACCGGCGCGGGGTGGCCACGCCGGTGCGGTGCGAACCGCAAGCGCCGCCATTCGAAGTCACGGGGACCATCGCGTCCGAGTCGTTCAAACGTGACACGCGCTCAACTCTGTGATCTTCACGTGATCTGCGCGGCATGAACTTGTGACTAGTGATGATCTCCCTATACGTTCACGGATCAACGTGGTGTCGAGCGTCATCCGCCGCGTGGTCCCCGTCGTCTCGTGAAAGGTCGTCGCATGCTCTCCGGGAACGGTCGTCACCGTCGCCCCCGCCAGGCTCCCGCCCTGGTCGTCGCCGCCGGAGTGACCGGCTCCGCCATCGCGATCCCGCTGCTCGGCGCCACCGGGGCCCACGCGGCCGGCTCGGGGACCTGGGACCAGGTGGCCGAGTGCGAGACCGGCGGTGCCTGGAGCCAGAACAGCGGCAACGGGTACTACGGCGGCCTGCAGCTGTCCCAGGACGCCTGGGAGCGGTACGGCGGCCTCGACTACGCGCCCAGTGCCGACCAGGCCA
Organism: Streptomyces sp. NPDC085944; assembly: GCF_040686295.1. Lineage (NCBI taxonomy): Bacteria > Bacillati > Actinomycetota > Actinomycetes > Kitasatosporales > Streptomycetaceae > Streptomyces > Streptomyces sp. NPDC085944. The sequence goes on from NZ_JBFBJX010000019.1 coordinate 47,646, forward strand.
GCCGCTCCCAGCAGATACGGATCGCCGAGAAGATGCACGCGGACCAGGGCATCGCCGCCTGGCCGACCTGCGGCCTCCTCGCCGGCCTCGGCGACGACTCGGGCGCCACGAGCGGCTCGGACGCGTCCGGTGACGGGGTGTCGGAGGGTTCGGACGCCTCGGGGAAGACGGACGGTTCCGAGTCGTCGGCCGCTCCCACGACCACCGAAGCGCCCGAGTCGTCGCAGTCGCCCGAGTCGTCCAGGTCGTCCGAGTCCTCGCGGTCGTCCGGAAGGGCCGACTCGGCCGACGCGGGCGGGGCTACCGAATCGACGTCCGGGGCGCCCTCTTCGTCCCCTTCGCCCTCTTCTTCCCCGTCGTCCGACACCTCCTCCGAGGGCTCGTCAAGTGACGAGGGTTCCTCCATCAAGTCGGACACATCCACCGAATCCGACTCCGGCGTCGTGGCCGAACGGCAGGGCGCCGAGGGCTCGTCCGGCTCCGGCCGGCACCGTGGCGACAGCGCGGACGAGGCCGCCGCGGACGAGGCTCGCGGGGGCGAGGCGGCGGGACGGCACGCCTCGCGCGACGGTGGACCGCGAGAGGTCGAGGACGGCTCGTACACCGTCCGCTCCGGCGACAACCTCTGGGCCATCGCCGACTCCCTTGACCTCGACGGCGGGTGGCGTGCGCTCTACGCCGAGAACGAGACCGTCGTCGGCGCCGACCCGGACCACATCCTCCCCGGTCAGACGCTCACGGTCACGGGCGAATCGGGCGAAAAGTAGGGGGAGTTCGCGTCACGGTTAGAGACCGTATGTCCCTTTTGGATCTCGTGAGAGATAGGTCTCAGAAGCCGTGATCGTCTTTGAAAATCCGCGGAGCACGTGTCTACGGTCATGACCGCTCGCCACCGCGGGCCCCGACAGCCGCAACGCCGAATCCTGCCAGCGGCCGTACGGGAACAGTCGTCGCGTCAAGCGCCGCAGGCAGGAGCGGGGGACCCAAGGTAAGTGCCGCACCGGGCAGTTGAGCCGGAGCGGCTAGGGGTGAAGCCGAGTTCCGTGAGGAACCCGGCCGGGCAACTCAACCGGCCCGAACCCGACAGCTCACCTCGCAGGCGTCGGTGAGGGGATCAACCATGCTGTTTTCCGGCAAGGGCAAGCACCGTCGTCCGTCCAAGGCCACCCGTGTCATCGCCGTCGCCGGCGTGACCGGTGCCGCCGTCGCCGCCCCGCTGATGGCGGCCGGCAACGCCTCCGCCGCCACCGCGTCCGAGTGGGACGCCGTCGCCCAGTGCGAGTCCGGCGGCAACTGGTCCATCAACACCGGCAACGGTTACTACGGCGGTCTGCAGTTCTCCGCCTCCACCTGGGCCGCCTACGGCGGTACGCAGTACGCCTCCACCGCCGACCGGGCGAGCAAGGCCCAGCAGATCGAGATCGCCGAGAAGGTCCTCGCGGGCCAGGGCAAGGGTGCCTGGCCGGTCTGCGGCACCGGCCTGTCGGGCGCCGCGTACACCGGCGGCGGTTCGCAGGACAGCGGCTCCGGCAGCTCCGAGAGCTCGCAGAGCCAGAGCGGCGGCTCCACCGCCGAGCGCTCCACCGAGCAGAAGGCCTCCCGCTCCTCCGAGCGTCCGGCCGCCGAGCCGAAGGCCGAGAAGCCCGCCAAGAAGACCGTCACCACCCCGACCGGCAAGAAGGTCGAGAAGGGCGACGGCGAGTACAAGGTCGTCAAGGGCGACACCCTCAGCTCGATCGCCGCGGACCACGACGTCAAGGGTGGCTGGCAGAAGCTGTTCAAGCTGAACGACGACATCGTCGACGACGCCGACCTGATCTACCCGGGCCAGCAGCTGCACCTGAAGTAAGGAGCGGCGGCCCCCGCGACTCCCGCCCCGGTGCGTGTTCCCCCGTACGCACCGGGGCGGGATTTTCACATTCCGCCTTTGTTTCGTTCGGAAACAATTTACTCTCGGTTCTGTCCAGCGGGTGGGCGATCGGCTGGCCGATCGCCCGGAGCCGGTTAGGCTCGGTCCCGCAGAGCCGCCGCGGTCCCGCGGGGCCCGCGCGTCACACCGAAGCGTCACATTGAAGAAGGAGATGCTCGTGCCGTCCATCGACGTCGTCGTAGCCCGGGAAATCCTGGACTCCCGAGGCAACCCCACGGTCGAGGTCGAGGTCGGCCTCGACGACGGCAGCACGGGGCGTGCCGCCGTTCCGTCCGGCGCCTCCACCGGTGCCTTCGAGGCCATCGAACTGCGTGACGGCGACCCGGGCCGTTACCTCGGCAAGGGTGTCGAGAAGGCCGTCCTGGCCGTCATCGAGCAGATCGGCCCGGAGCTGGTCGGCTACGACGCCACCGAGCAGCGCCTGATCGACCAGGCCATGTTCGACCTGGACGCCACCGACAACAAGGGCTCGCTCGGCGCCAACGCCATCCTCGGCGTCTCCCTCGCCGTCGCCCACGCCGCCTCCGAGGCCAGCGACCTGCCGCTCTTCCGCTACCTGGGCGGTCCGAACGCGCACCTGCTGCCGGTGCCGATGATGAACATCCTGAACGGCGGCTCGCACGCCGACTCCAACGTGGACATCCAGGAGTTCATGATCGCTCCGATCGGCGCGGAGTCCTTCTCCGAGGCCCTGCGCTGGGGCGCCGAGGTCTACCACACCCTCAAGAAGGTCCTGAAGAACAAGGGCCTGGCCACCGGCCTCGGCGACGAGGGCGGCTTCGCCCCGAACCTCGGCTCCAACCGCGAGGCCCTCGACCTCATCCTCGAGGCGATCAAGGAGGCCGGCTACACCCCCGGCGAGCAGATCGCCCTCGCGCTCGACGTCGCCGCGTCCGAGTTCTACAAGGACGGCTCCTACGCCTTCGAGGGCAAGACCCGCACGGCCGCCGAGATGACCGAGTACTACGCCGAGCTGGTCGAGGCGTACCCGCTGGTCTCCATCGAGGACCCGCTGTTCGAGGACGACTGGGACGGCTGGAAGACCATCACCGCCAAGCTCGGCGACAAGGTCCAGCTCGTCGGCGACGACCTGTTCGTCACCAACCCGGAGCGCCTGGCCCGCGGCATCGAGGAGAACTCGGCCAACGCCCTGCTGGTCAAGGTCAACCAGATCGGTTCGCTGACCGAGACCCTGGACGCCGTCGAGCTGGCCCAGCGCAACGGCTTCAAGTGCATGATGTCCCACCGCTCCGGCGAGACCGAGGACGTCACCATCGCCGACCTGGCCGTCGCCACCAACTGCGGCCAGATCAAGACCGGCGCCCCGGCCCGCTCCGAGCGCGTCGCCAAGTACAACCAGCTGCTGCGCATCGAGGAGATCCTCGACGACGCCGCGGTGTACGCCGGCCGCAGCGCGTTCCCGCGGTTCAAGGGCTGAGCGCCACCCGGTAAGGCCCCGTAAGAGGCAGCGTCGTACGTACGTCCCCGTATCCGGTCCCGTACCGTGTGCGGGGACGTACGCGCGTGCACGGGAGGCGGAGACCAGATGGCCGTGAAGGACCGGGACCGTTTCTCCACCGCGACCAGGATCCGGATCATCGGGGAGCAGACCGCGGCCCGGGTCTACCGCTCGCAGACCAAGCGCCAGGCCCGGCGCTCCCGGCTGACCGGCCGGGCCGCGCTGCTCGCGATGGTGCTCTGCTCGCTCGTCGTGGCCCTCGCCTACCCGATCCGGCAGTACGTCGCCCAGCGGGCCGAGATCGCCGACCTCGAGCAGGAGCAGCGGGAGACCCGGCAGCGGGTCGAGGACCTGCGCGACCTCAGGGCGCGCTGGCAGGACGACGCCTACGCCGAGCAGCAGATCCGGCTGCGGCTGCACTACGTGATGCCGGGGGAGACGGGGTTCGTCGTCGTGGACCCGGACGCGGCCGAGCAGACCCGTGCCCAAGCAGGCGCCGCCGACCGCCCCTGGTACCGCAACGTGTGGGACGGGGTCGACAAGGCCGACGCCGCCGCCCGCCGGCAGTGAACCGACCACGCCGACCACGCCCGCATCGCCGACCACGCAGCCACGCAGACCACGCCGGCCGCTCCGGCCGCTCCGGCCGCGACTCAACAGGAAGACCAGCAGAAGACAGTCATGCAGACTCCCCCGCCGACCACCCCGCGCACCGAGCCGACCGACGCGGACGTGGCGGCCTTCAAGCAGCAGCTCGGACGGCCCCCGCGCGGCCTGCGCGCCATCGCGCACCGCTGCCCGTGCGGACAGCCGGACGTCGTGGAGACGGCGCCGCGGCTGCCCGACGGCACGCCCTTCCCCACGCTGTACTACCTGACGTGCCCGAAGGCGGCCTCCGCCATCGGCACGCTGGAGGCGAACGGCGTGATGAAGGAGATGACCGAGCGCCTGGCCACCGACCCGGAGCTGGCGGCCGCCTACCGTGCCGCGCACGAGGACTACATCCGGCGCCGCGACGAGATCGAGGAGCTGACCGGCTTCCCGAGCGCGGGCGGCATGCCGGACCGCGTGAAGTGCCTGCACGTCCTGGTCGCCCACTCGCTGGCGGCCGGTCCCGGCGTCAACCCGCTGGGCGACGAGGCGGTCGCGATGCTGCCCGAGTGGTGGCGCAAGGGCCCGTGCGTGACGGTCTCCGCAACCGAGGGGACCGAGCGGACCGAAGGGGAGGACGCCCAGTGACCCGGGTCGCCGCCATCGACTGCGGTACGAACTCCATCCGCCTGCTCGTCGCCGACGCCACTGTGTCCGACAGCGCCTCCGGCGCGGGGGCCACGGGCGAGCTGATCGACCTGGACCGCCGCATGACCATCGTGCGGCTCGGACAGGGCGTCGACCGCACCGGACGGCTGGCGCCCGAGGCGCTGGAGCGGACCTTCGCCGCCTGCCGGGAGTACGCCGAGGTCATCAAGGCGCACGGCGCCGAACGGCTGCGCTTCGTGGCCACCTCCGCCTCCCGCGACGCGGAGAACCGGGACGACTTCGTGCGCGGGGTGCTGGACATCCTGGGCGTGGAGCCGGAGGTCATCTCGGGGGACCAGGAGGCCGAGTTCTCCTTCACCGGCGCGACGAAGGAGCTGACCGGCCGCGCCGACCTCGACCGGCCCTACCTGGTCGTCGACATCGGCGGCGGCTCCACCGAGTTCGTCGTCGGCGACGACCACGCGCGCGCCGCCCGCTCCGTGGACGTCGGCTGCGTCCGGCTGACCGAGCGGCACCTGGTGCGCGACGGCGCGGTGACCGACCCGCCCACCGAGACGCAGGTCGCCGCCATACGGGCCGACGTCGAGGCCGCCCTGGACCTCGCCGAGCAGGCGGTGCCGCTGCGCGAGGCGCGCACGCTGGTGGGTCTGGCCGGGTCGGTGACGACGGTGTCCGCGATCGCGCAGGGGCTGCCGGAGTACGACTCGGCCGCCATCCACCACTCCCGCGTCTCCCGCGACCGGGTCCGGGAGATCACCGACCGGCTGCTGCGCTCCACGCACGCCGAGCGCGCGGCGGTCCCCTCCATGCACCCGGGCCGGGTCGACGTGATCGCGGCCGGGGCCCTGGTGCTCCTGGCGATCATGGAGCGGGCCGGTGCGGAGGAGGTCGTCGTGAGCGAGCACGACATCCTCGACGGCATCGCGTGGTCGCTCGCGTAGGGGGTTCGCCGCAGCGCCGGAGCGGTCGTGCGGTGGGGTTCTGAGCAGGACCGACGACGATTGAGCGGGCGCCGGGGGCCCTTCGGGGCCCGTCGGTGACATCCCGTCGGCAAAGTTCGTGAAGTTCTTCACAAGGAATTGGGCCCCGTCGGACGACGAAAGCGCGCTCGTCGACCCTTTTGGGGTTTCAACTGCCCTTTGAACGTGTTCAGGACGGTGTCGTGAGGGGGTCTCGCGGAACCCTCGCGCGAGGGTGATCCACCGTCTCGTCGGTGCGGAGGCGCAGCTCACGCGGCATTGACAACGGGATGCCCTACACGCTGGTTCCTTCGCCCGCCATGATCTCCGTCACGTCGGCGGCGAATGGTAGCACAGCCTCCACCGAACCTTGTGAAGGGGCGCACGAACCACCCCCCTCGACCGGGTGGATACTCGATGCCATGAGCACCACGGAGCGTCCCAGGATCCTCGTAGTAGGCGGTGGGTACGTAGGCCTGTACGCAGCTCGACGCATCCAGAAGAAGATGCGTTACGGCGAGGCGACCGTCACCGTCGTCGACCCGCGGTCGTACATGACCTACCAGCCCTTCCTCCCCGAAGCCGCCGCCGGCAGCATCTCCCCGCGGCACGTCGTCGTCCCCCTGCGGCGCGTGCTTCCGAAGGCGGAGGTCCTCACCGGCCGGGTCACCACCATCGACCAGGACCGCAAGGTCGCCACCGTCGCGCCGCTGGTCGGCGAGGCGTACGAGCTGCCCTTCGACTACCTGGTCATCGCGATGGGCGCGGTCTCCCGCACCTTCCCGATCCCCGGCCTCGCCGAGCAGGGCATCGGCATGAAGGGCATCGAGGAGTCCATCGGCCTGCGCAACCACGTCCTGGAGCAGCTCGACAAGGCCGACTCCACCACCGACGAGGAGATCCGCCGCAAGGCGCTCACCTTCGTCTTCGTCGGCGGCGGCTTCGCCGGCGCGGAGACCATCGGTGAGGTCGAGGACATGGCCCGCGACGCGGCCAAGTACTACAACAACGTCTCCCGCGAGGACATGCGCTTCATCCTCGTGGACGCCGCCGACAAGATCCTCCCCGAGGTCGGCCCCAAGCTCGGCCAGTACGGCAAGGAGCACCTCGAGGGCCGCGGCGTCGAGGTCTACCTGTCCACCTCCATGGACTCCTGCGTCGACGGCCACGTGGTGCTGAAGAACGGGCTGGAGGTCGACTCCAACACCATCGTGTGGACGGCCGGCGTCAAGCCCAACCCGGCGCTGGCCCGCTTCGGCCTGCCGCTCGGTCCCCGCGGTCACGTCGACACCCAGGCCACCCTCCAGGTCCAGGGCACCGACTACATCTGGGCCGCGGGCGACAACGCCCAGGTGCCGGACCTCGTCGGCCGCAAGGCGGGCAACGAGAACGCCTGGTGCCCGCCCAACGCCCAGCACGCGCTGCGCCAGGCCAAGGTCCTCGGCGACAACGTGATCTCCGGCATGCGGGGCTTCCCGCAGAAGGAGTACAGCCACGCCAACAAGGGCGCGGTGGCGGGCCTCGGCCTGCACAAGGGCGTCGCGATGATCGTCATGGGCAAGATGAAGATCAAGCTCAAGGGCCGTCTCGCCTGGTACATGCACCGCGGCTACCACGGCATGGCGATGCCGACCTTCAACCGCAAGATCCGCGTCTTCGCGGACTGGACGCTCGGCATGTTCCTCAAGCGCGAGGTCGTCTCCCTCGGTGCGATGGAGACGCCGCGCGAGGAGTTCTACGAGGCCGCCAAGCCGGCCCCGAAGCCCGCCGCTGCGAAGGCGGCCGACGCGAAGCCGGCCGAGAAGACGGCGGAGAAGACCGAGGCCAAGGCCTCCTGACCCCCGTCGCTGTCGGCAGTACGCGTGGCAGCACAAGTCGGTAGTAGCCAGTAGCAGTCCCTCGAAGGGGCCGTCCGCCATCCGTGGTGCGGACGGCCCCTTCGCGCTGGCGCCGCGCCGCCCGGGCGACGAGTCCGTTGGTGTGTACAGCTATTTTGCCGAGTCGTAACGCGTGCCGGGGACTGTACGGAGGGCCCGCAGGTGTTTACGTGGTGTTGGACATTCCGGGATAGCTCGTCTTGGAGGTACGCCATGGCTGACGCCGCGCTGCGGCTGCAGAACCTCTTCGAACAGTTGCTGGGCGCACCACTCCCGGTGCGCATCCGCGCCTGGGACGGTTCGCACGCGGGTCCGCCGGGCGCACCGACCCTCGTCGTCCGCAACCGCAGGGCACTGCGCCGCCTGCTGTTCAAACCCGGTGAACTGGGCCTGGCCCGCGCCTGGGTGGCCGGCGACCTCGACATCGAGGGCGACCTCTACACCGCGCTCGGGCTGATGGCCGGCCTGATCTGGGAGCGGGGCGAGGACGCCCGCGGCCTGGTCGAGGCGCTGCGCGACCCCGAGGTCCGGGCCGCCGTACGGGGCCTGGTGAAGCTCGCCGGGCCGCCGCTGCCGCCCGCGCCGCCGCCGGAGGAGGTCCGCCGGACCCGCGGCCACCTGCACACCAAGCGCACCGACAAGCGGGCCATCAGCCACCACTACGACGTCGGCAACGACTTCTACGAACTCGTCCTCGGCCCCTCCATGGTGTACTCCTGCGCCTACTGGCCCGCTCCGCCGGCCGAGGGCGGCACTCTCGAGGACGCCCAGCGCGACAAGCTCGAACTGGTCAGCCGCAAGCTGGACCTGAAGCCCGGTCAGCGCCTCCTCGACATCGGCTGCGGCTGGGGCTCGATGGCGATCCACGCGGCCCGCGAGCACGGGGTGAGCGTCGTCGGCGTGACCCTGTCCCAGGAACAGGCCGCATACGCCCGCAAGCGCGTCGCCGACGAGGGGCTCACCGACCGGGTGGAGATCCGCGTCCAGGACTACCGGGACGTCGCGGACGGGCCCTACGACGCCATCTCCTCCATCGGCATGGCCGAACACGTGGGCGCCGAGCGCTACCTGGAGTACGCCACCGACCTGCACAGGCTGCTCAAGCCCGGGGGACGGCTGCTCAACCACCAGATCGCCCGCCGCCCCCAGCGGGACGAGTCCGCCTACAGCGTCGACGAGTTCATCGACGCCTACGTCTTCCCCGACGGGGAGCTGGCCCCGATCGGCACCACCGTCACGCAGCTGGAGCGCGCCGGGTTCGAGGTCCGCGACGTGGAGTCGATCCGCGAGCACTACGCGCTCACCCTGCGCCGCTGGGTCGCCAACCTGGAGTCCGACTGGGCGACGGCAACCCGGCTGGTCAGCCCCGGACGCGCCCGGGTCTGGCAGCTGTACATGGCCGCCTCCGCGCTCGCCTTCGAGCGCAACCGCATCGGCGTCAACCAGGTCCTCGCCGTGAGGACGCCCGACTCGGGCGCCTCCGGGATGCCGTTGCGGACCCGTGTGTGGGGCGCGCCCGACCGGGCCTGATCCGCGCGCGACCCACGACCCCGAAGGGCCGGGCCCATGCGGCGGCCCGGCCCTTCGGTATGTCCCCTCGTGGCGAGGTCACTCGGCCTTGATCGCGTTCAGCATGTTCAGCCGGGCGGCGTTGCGGGCCGGCCACATGGCGGCCAGGACGCCCACCAGACCGGCCAGCACGACGAAGATCCCGATCCGGTCCCAGGGCAGCACCAGCGCGTACCCCGGGATCTCGTCGGCGACGGTCTCACCGATCGCCCAGCCGAGGAAGGTGCCGAGACCGATGCCGACCACCGCGCCGAACACCGAGATGACGACGGCCTCCAGCCGCACCATCCGCTTCACCCGGCGACGGTCCAGACCGATCGCGCGCAGCATGCCGATCTCCTGCTGCCGTTCGAAGACGGACATCGCGAGGGTGTTGACGACGCCGAGGACCGCGATGATCAGGGCCATCGCCAGCAGCCCGTACATGACGTTCAGCAGGGTGTTGATGGCGCCGCCGAACTCGTCGCGGATGTCCTGCCGGTCCATCACGGTGATCGCCGGGTTGTCGCCCAGCGCGTCGACGAGGACCTTCTCGTTCGCCGCGGACTGGCCGCCGTCGAGCTTGACGAAGATCTGCCGGATGGACGGCTTCGCCTCGTGGCGGTCCACGACCTCGCGGTCGACGAGGACGGGGGAGAGGAACTCGCTGTCCTTGTAGACGGCGCCGACCGTCAGCGTGACCTTCCGGTCGTCGTCGAAGGTGACGGGGACGGTGTCGCCGGTCTTCCAGCCCCTGCTCTCGGCCGTCTTCTGGGCGACCGCGATCCGGCCCTGGGCGAGCGAGCCCGCGCTGCCGCTGACGACGTCGACGGACAGGACCTTCTCGATGTCGCCCGGGGTGACGGCGGAGGCCGACACGTAGTCGCCGTCGACCCGGAAGTAGGCGTCCTGCTGGGGCGAGACCGCGGACACGCCGTCGGCCTTCTCCAGCGCCGTCAGCGCGGTCCGGTCGAGGTCGCCTCCGTTGGCCATCGAGACCATGTAGTCGGCCTTGATGTTGTCCGTGGTCATCTTGTCGATGGCGGTGCCGACCGTGACGCCGAGCACCGACAGTCCGGTCACCAGCGTCAGTCCGATCGCCAGCGCCGAGGCGGTGGCGCCGGTGCGGCGCGGGTTGCGGACCGCGTTCTGCCCGGCCAGCTTGCCCGCCACCCCGAAGGGACCCACGAGCAGCGGACGGACCAGTGCGATCACGGGCCGGGACAGCAGCGGGATCAGGACGATCACGCCGATCAGCGCGAAGAACGCGCCCGCGCCGATGTACATCCGGCCGTCGTCGCCGCCGGCCGAGGCACCCGCCACGATCCCCACCGCACCGAGGGCGGTGACGGCCGCGCCGATGGAGTTGCGCACCACCAGCGACTTGGTGGTGGCCACCGCGTGGACGCTGTTCATGGCCGCCACCGGCGGGATCTTCGCGGCCCGGCGGCCGGGCAGCCAGGCGGCGAACACCGTGATCAGCACGCCCACCGCGAACGCCGCGACCACCGGCGCGGCGGACAGGACCAGCGGACCGGCCGGCATCTTCATGTCGAACGCGGACATGCCGGAACGCAGTCCGACGGCCAGACCGACGCCGAGGGCGAAGCCGACGGCCGAGGCCACCAGGCCCACCAGCGCGGCCTCGGCGAGCACCGAGCGGGTGATCTGCCTGCGGGACGCGCCGACGGCGCGCATCAGGGCGATCTCCTTGGTGCGCTGGGCGACCAGCATCGTGAAGGTGTTGGAGATCAGGAAGATGCCGACGAACAGCGCGATGCCGGCGAAGCCGAGCAGGACCTGCTTGAGGTTGCCCAGGCCCTGTTCGATCTGGTCGGCCTGCTCGTCCGCGAGCGCCTGGCCGGTCTGGGCCTCGGCGGTCTCCGGCAGCAGCGGCTCGACGGCCTTCAGGATCCGCGCGTCGTCGGCGCCGGGGGCGGCGGCGACGGTGGCGCTCTCGAAGTAGCCGGGCCGGAGGTACTGCTTCTGCGCGACGGCGGTGTCGAAGAGGACGAGGCTGCCGCCCGCGTTGACGGCGCCGTCCTCGGTGGTGAAGACACCGCTGAGGGTGTACTCCTTCACCGGGCCGTTGGTCGCGACGCGCACCCGGTCGCCGACCTCGTACTCGCCCTTGGCGGCGGAGTCCTCGTCCAGGGCGATCTGGTCGTCCTGCACCGGGCCGGAGCCGTCGGTGAACGTGTATGCGGCGTCCTTGCCGTCCTTGCCGGGCGCGAAGTTGGAGCCCTTGTTGGACCAGCCGACGCCGATGAGCTTCCCGTCGGGGTCGGCGACCCCGGCGAAGCCCTCGACGCGGCCGTACACCCCGGCGACGCCGTCCACGGCGGAGATCCGGTCCAGGACCGCGTCGGAGAGGCCGTACTCCTCCTCGGAGTTGTCCGAGTCGGCGTACGAGGTGACGGCGACGGCGACGTCCTGGTAGCTCTTCGCCGACTGGTTGCGGAAGGCGTTCGAGAGGGTGTCGGCGAAGACCAGGGTGCCCGACACGAACGCCACGCCGAGCATCACGGCGAGCACGGTCATCAACAACCTGGCCTTGTGCGCGAAGACGTTGCGCAAGGCGGTACGGAACATGGGTCTTCTCTGTCCAGACGTACGGGGGACGGGGGCGGGGCGGGGCGGGGAGGACGGGGGCCGGCGGGGCGTGTCAGCTGGTGCGGCCCTTGGCGTCGAACCGCTTCATGCGGTCGAGCACCGAGTCGGCCGTCGGCCCGTACAGCTCGTCGACGATGCGTCCGTCCGCGAGGAAGACCACCCGGTCCGCGTAGGCGGCGGCCACCGGGTCGTGGGTCACCATCACCACGGTCTGGCCCAGTTCCCGCACCGAGTTGCGCAGGAAGCCCAGGACCTCGGCGCCGGAACGGGAGTCGAGGTTGCCGGTCGGCTCGTCGCCGAAGATGATCTCCGGCCGGGAGGCCAGCGCCCGCGCCACGGCGACCCGCTGCTGCTGTCCGCCGGACAGCTGGGAGGGGCGGTGCCCCAGGCGCCCGGACAGCCCGACCATCTGGATCACCGAGTCCAGCCACTGCTTGTCGGGCTTGCGGCCCGCGATGTCCATCGGAAGGGTGATGTTCTCCAGCGCGGTCAGCGTCGGCAGCAGGTTGAACGCCTGGAAGATGAAGCCGATCTTGTCCCGGCGCAACTTGGTGAGCTGCTTGTCCTTGAGCGAGCCCAGCTCGGTCTCGCCGATGCGTACCGAGCCGGACGAGAAGGTGTCCAGGCCCGCGACGCAGTGCATCAGCGTGGACTTGCCGGAGCCGGAGGGGCCCATGATCGCGGTGAGCTCGGCCTGCCGGAAGTCGATGGAGACCCGGTCCAGGGCGACCACCTGGGTCTCGCCCTGGCCGTAGATCTTGGAAAGCTCCGTGGCGCGTGCGGCCACGGCGGTGGACCGGTCGGCGATGGGTGCGGTGGTCACGGGAAGGGCGCTCCTGTCGGTACGGCGTGCGGGGCCGGCACGGCGCGTGCGGACCGCACGACGTCTGCGGCCGGCACGGTGTGTGCTCGGGGACGTCATCCATCGTCCTTGCAGTGCGGCGCCGTGGAGTCAGCCGCTGTTCCGGTTTACGGGGGCGACTCCGGTCGGACGGCGCCGCCCCGTGTCATACCTGCGGATGACGGGCGTCTCCGACGGCGGGGCGAGCGAGAACGGGGCGGGCGCCCTTGTCGAGACGGTGAATTCCCGTCATTCCGCATACATGGCGGAGTCCGGCACGCAAGGCTGTTGGCATGTGCTGACGGCCTGCCCCGGCATCTGATGCTCCCTCAGGCGCCAATAAAATAAGACAACATCGGTTCGCCCGCCCGAGGCCGGGAGGTGCGTCCCGATAGGCTCAAGGCACGCGACGCGGAGCCCATGGCCTGCCCGGATGGTGGAATGCAGACACGGCGAGCTTAAACCTCGCTGCCCCTTCGAGGGCGTGCCGGTTCAAGTCCGGCTCCGGGCACAACCGCCGTCATGGCCCTGTGCGCAGAGCGTCACCCCCCTTCTCGTATCCCCTGAAACCGTTGACAGCGGCATGCGGTCGACCGGAAACTCATTCCTGTCTGGTGAAGGAAATTTCACCAGGCGAACAACGGGGACAAGGCAACGACGCCGATCGAAGGGAACGACCGATGCGCACCACCGTCGGCATCATCGGGGCAGGCCCTGCCGGGCTGCTGCTCGCCCGGCTGCTGCACAACGCCGGGATCGACTCGGTCGTCCTGGAGAGCCGCGACCGCGCCTACGTCGAGCGCAGGCAGCGCGCCGGGATCCTGGAGCAGGGCACGGTGGACGTCCTGCGCGAGGCCGGGGCCGGGGAGCGGATGGACCGCGAGGGGCTGCGCCACGACGGCATCGAGCTGCGGTTCGACCGGCGCCGCCACCGCGTGGACTTTCCCGCGCTCACCGGCGGCAGGTCCGTCACGGTCTACGCCCAGACCGAGGTCTGCAAGGACCTCATAGCCCTCCAGCTCGAGGAGGGCGGGCCGCTGCTGTTCGAGACCGAGGCGCTGGCCGTGGAGGGCGCCGAGACGGACCGGCCGCGCGTCCGTTTCCGCCGCGGCGGCGCGGAGGGCGCCGAGGACGTGCTGGAGTGCGACTACGTCGTCGGTTGCGACGGCTTCTGGGGAGTGGCCCGGGCGGCCGTGCCGGACGGGCGCACCTTCGAGCGGACGTACCCCTTCGGCTGGCTCGGCGTCCTCGCCGACGTCGCCCCCTCGCACGACGAGCTGGTCTACGCCCGCCACGACCGGGGCTTCGCCCTTCTCTCCATGCGCTCCCCGTCCGTCTCCCGCCTCTACCTCCAGGTCCCCGTGGACACGGACGCCGACGGCTGGAGCGACGAGCAGATCTGGGACGAGCTGGAGCGCCGCTTCGAGACCGACGACGACTGGACGCTGCGACGGGGCCCCATCACCCAGAAGTCGGTCACGCCGATGCGCTCCTACGTCCACGAACCGATGCGGCACGGCCGCCTCTTCCTGGCCGGCGACGCCGCGCACATCGTGCCGCCCACCGGCGCCAAGGGCCTCAACCTCGCCGTCGGCGACGTGGTGACCTTCGCGCGTGCGCTGGCCCACCGCGCCGCGACCGGCTCCGACGACCTGCTCGACGCCTACTCCGCGACCTGCCTGCGCCGCGTCTGGCAGGCCGAGCGGTTCTCGTACGACATGACGACCCTGCTGCACACCGCCCCGGACGCCACCCCCTTCGAGGACCGGCTCCAGCTGGCCCGCCTCGACCGGATCACCTCCTCCCGCGCCGCCGAGACCGACCTCGCCGAGGCCTACACCGGGTTCCCGATCGGGTGAGCGCCGCCCGGCGGCCCGCGCGACCCCGGCCGTGAGGGGAATCACTGATCGGCGTAGCGTGTTGAGCCGCAAGGCGAGGGAAAGATCCTCCTCAAGCAGTAGGGTCATTCCTTTGCCGTTCTATTACTCTTGAGCCAAGGCTGCGCCGTGTGGCCATGGAGGAGTGAAATGAGGAGCAGAAACCCGGTCTTCTCGCGACGGGGGTTCAGCCGCGACAACGGCTACGCGGGCTTCAACGCCGCGCCGCAGGCCGGGGGACCCGCCGTCGCCACGCAGGCCAACCCGTACGCGCAGGGCGCCCAGGGCACCCCGTACGCCCAGCCGCCCGCCGGCAACCCGTACGCGCAGAACCCTTACGCCCAGCCGGACCAGCAGTTCGGCGCGGGGCCGCAGGCGCCCGCCACCACCGGCCGGATGACGATGGACGACGTCGTCGTCCGTACGGCGAGCACGCTCGGTGTGCTCGTGGTGACGGCCGCGCTCGCGTGGGCGCTGCTGCCGGTGGACGACGCCAACATCGGCCGCTCGTACGGCATCGGTATCGGTGCCGCCCTGATCGGCATGGTCCTGGCGCTCGTCCAGTCCTTCAAGCGCAAGCCCACGCCGGCGCTGATCCTGTCCTACGCGGCGTTCGAGGGTGTCTTCCTCGGCGTCGTCTCCAGCGTCGTCGACAACCGCATCGCGGACGGCGCGGCCATGCAGGCCGTGATCGGCACGATGGCGGTCTTCGCCGGTGTGCTGATCGCCTACAAGGCGGGCTGGATCCGCGTCAACCGCCGCTTCTACGGCTTCGTGATGGCGGCCGCGCTCGGCTTCGTCCTCCTGATGATGGTGAACCTGCTGTTCGCCGTCTTCGGTGGCGGTGACGGCCTCGGCTTCCGCAGCGGTGCGCTCGGTGTCGTCTTCGGCGTCATCGGTGTCATCCTCGGCGCCTGCTTCCTCGCCCTCGACTTCAAGCAGGTCGAGGACGGGCTCGCCTACGGCGCCCCGCGCGAGGAGGCCTGGTTCGCCGCCTTCGGCCTCACGCTGACGCTGGTCTGGATCTACCTGGAGTTCCTGCGTCTCATCGCGATCCTGAACAGCAACGACTAGCAGCGCCCAGTAGCACCACGCAGGTGAAGGGCCCCGGGCTTCGTGCCCGGGGCCCTTCGTCGTGGGTCGGCGCCCGCTCACAGCAGCTTGCGCGCGGCCCTTCTCAGGTCGTACTCGTGGACGATCGCCTTCGCGTGGCCGTACGCGAGGTCGTGTTCGTGGCGGAGCCAGCTGACCTTCTCCTCGAAGCGGAAGAGGGCGGGGCCGTCCTCGACGGCGCGCAGCCAGTCGGAGATCTCACGGCCGGTGCACTGGGGGATACGGGCGAGCAGATTGCGATGGGTCTCCTCGGAGAAGACTTGGGACATCGGCGCCTCCGGACGAAAGGGGATGTAGGCCGGTCCTTCAGGTCACCGTGCCCGAGCGTGCGTCCGTTGGCAACAGTCCCGGACGGCCGCGTACGCTCACGCCGTGGTTGATACGACGCCTTTGACCCGTGCCGTGGACGACTTCGCCGACCGGCTGCGGGCCGCCCCGCAGAGCAGGCTGCAGCGCGGCGCGGCCGCCGAGGCGCTGGAGCTGGCCAGGGAGTTGGCCCGGCGCGCCCAGCTCGTGGAGGAGCCCGGGGCCGAGCCCCGTGAGATGCCGGACGCGGGCATGTTCGCCGCCGCCGACCAGATCGCCGTTGCCGCGCACGACTTGGCCCTCGTACTGAAGGACGAGGGCCAGGTGGAGGAAGCGGCGGCGCTGGTGGAGGAGGCCCGCAAGCGGGCCGGGGTGTGACGCGGCCGGGAGGCCCTGGGGCGCCTACAGGGACGCGATGACGCGGTCCGCCAGGATGTACACGTTCTCCTCGCCGCAGGCGAAGGTCAGCGTGTAGGCGCCGGAGATCCCGGAACCGCCCAGGAGGTACGGCGTCTGACCCGCGCCCAGGGCGGCGGCAAGGCGCTCCGCGGTCTCCCGGTGGCCCGGGGTCATGCACAGGGTGGTGCCGTCGGCGAAGACGTACACGTCGAGAGTGCCCAGCGGGCCAGGACGGACGTCCGCCAGCGCGACGCTGGACTCGGCCAGCTCCTCCAGGGCCGCCACGGTGCGGTCGTGGTCGTTCACGGCCGGGGACGGGTTCGGCACGAAGTCCGGGTGCGAGGGGTGCCGGCGGCGCGCGGCGGCCAGCTCGGCGGACTCCCTGGGGCCCGTGTGGCCCGTGTCCCGGTCGGACGGCTCGTCGGTGTCCGCGGCCGGCTCGACCACCGGCTCCAGGCCCGCGAGGTCGGTCTGGCGGGGCAGGAACAGCTCACTGTCGGACAGGCCGAGCAGCAGGGGCGCGTCGGAGACGTCCCGGGTCTCCTGGGCGGCCCAGAAGGCCCGCGCCTCGGCGAGCTCGCGCTCACGCTCCTCGGCGAGCGCCTCCGCCACGGCGGCGCGTATCTCCTCGGCGTCGGCGGTGGTGCGGGCGGCGGGCACCCGGGCCCGCGCGGCGGTGGCCCGGCTCTCGGCCAGCTCGGTGCGCAAGGCGGTCACCTGGCGGCGCAGCACCAGGATGCTGCGCAGGACGGCGACGCCCACGGCGCCGGTGGCGGCCGTGGTGAGCAGCAGGGCGATCGGCATGGCGCTCACTGACGTACTCCCGGTTCAAAGTCGACCCCCGACTTCCTACATCAGCTTGAAGGGAGGACTAACCGTCTGTCAGTGCGTAACGTCACGAAACGGACAGGACTTTGGGCCCGGAAGGTGGGGGTGATGCTGTTCTGACCTGCGTAAATCAAGGGTACGGGAGAGGTAGGTCACATCCTGGGGGAGTTTGGGTCACAAAACGGCCCAGAACCCTGCGGTCGGCAGGGCTCCGGGCCGGTCCGTCACGCTGGGTCCACCGGGTGCTACTGACGGTCCATCAGTGGCCCTCGGTGGCGGCCCCGACGGGGGTCAGCTCAGGCGCTCGATGACCATCGCCATGCCCTGGCCGCCGCCGACGCACATGGTCTCCAGGCCGAACTGCTTGTCGTGCGTCTGCAGGGAGTTGATCAGCGTGCCGGTGATACGGGCGCCGGTCATGCCGAAGGGGTGGCCGACGGCGATGGCGCCGCCGTTGACGTTGAGCTTCTCCAGCGGGATGCCGAGGTCCCGGTAGGAGGGGATGACCTGCGCGGCGAACGCCTCGTTGATCTCGACCAGGTCGATGTCGCCGATGCTCAGCCCGGCGCGGGACAGCGCCTGCTTGCTCGCCTCGACCGGACCGAGGCCCATGATCTCGGGGGAGAGGCCGGAGACACCGGTGGAGACGATGCGGGCGAGCGGGGTCAGGCCCAGCTCGCGGGCCTTGGTGTCGCTCATGATCACCAGGGCGGCGGCGCCGTCGTTGAGCGGGCAGCAGTTGCCGGCGGTGACCAGGCCGTCGGGGCGGAAGACCGGCTTGAGACCCGCCACGCCCTCCAGGGTGACGCCGGCGCGCGGACCGTCGTCCTTGCTGACGACCGTGCCGTCGGGCAGCGTGACCGGGGTGATCTCGCGCTCCCAGAAGCCGTTCTTGATGGCTTCCTCGGCGAGGTTCTGGGACCGGACGCCGAACTCGTCCATCTCCTGCCGGGTGATGCCCTTGGCGCGGGCCAGGTTCTCGGCGGTCTGGCCCATCGCGATGTACGGGTCGGGGACGAGGCCGTCCTCGCGCGGGTCGTGCCAGGTGGTGCCCTCCTGCTGGGCGACCTCGGCGGTACGGGCCTCGGCCTCGGCGAAGAGCGGGTTGCGGGTGTCCGGCAGGCTGTCGGAGTTGCCCTTGGCGAACCGGGAGACCATCTCGACACCGGCCGAGACGAAGACGTCGCCCTCGCCGGCCTTGATGGCGTGCAGGGCCATGCGCGAGGTCTGCAGGGACGAGGAGCAGTACCGGGTGATCGTGCAGCCCGGCAGGTGGTCCATGCCCATCTCGACGGCGACGATCCGGCCGAGGTTGTTGCCCTGCTCGCCGCCGGGCAGACCGCAGCCGAGCATCAGGTCGTCGATGTCCCGCGGGTCCAGCTCGGGGACCTTCGCGAGGGCCGCCCGGATGATCGTGGCGGCCAGGTCGTCGGGGCGCAGGTCCTTCAGGGAGCCCTTGAAGGCGCGGCCGATGGGGGAACGGGCGGCAGAGACGATCACGGCTTCGGGCATCACGGCTCCAGTGGCGAGGCGAAGGAATCGGGCGGCTGGTGGGGAAGTTACCCGGCCGTATGGCCCGGGTCACGCCCGCGGCGGTGTGACTTGGACCGCACATGTCTAAGCGCTTGCTTGGCATCCCTCCCCGTTGCGGGCAGTCGTGCCTCCTCCAGTGTCTGAACGGCCTGGGAGGTACCCCCAGGGCGGCACGGGTGGACGCAGCGGCACCGGGCGGCGCCGTGAAGCGACCCGGCTCCTACCCCGGCTGTCCCGACGGCGCCGGCTCTGCCTCCGAGACCCTCCGCCGCCGCCGGCGCCTGAGCAGCGCCCAAGGCCCCCGAGGCCCCGTGGGTACGGCGGCAGCGACCTCCGTGCCCGCCTCGGACGCCGCCTCCGCCGCCGCCCGGGCCACCGGCAGGAAGCCCTCGCGGCGCAGCGCGTCCGGGTGTTCCTCCTCGGCCGGCCACAGGCCGAGCGCGGCGCACACCGACGGCAGTACCGCCATCGCCGCCGTTGCGTACCCCTCCGCGGAGGGGTGGTAGTAGTCCGGCCCGAACAGCTCCCGGGGATTCTCCGCGAACTCCGGGCCCAGCAGGTCGCCCAGCGACACCGTGCGCCCGCCCTGCTCGACGACGCCGATGGTCTGCGCCGCCGCCAGCTGCCGGGAGGCCCGCCGGGCCAGCCAGCGCAGCGGTTGCCGCACCCGCTCGATCGTGCCCAGGTCCGGACAGGTGCCGACCACCACCTCCGCGCCGGCCGTGCGCAGCCGCCGTACCGCTGCGGACAGGTACCGTACCGAGCGGGTCGCCGGCATCCGGTGGGTGACGTCGTTGGCGCCGATCATGATCACGCAGATGTCGGGCACCCGGTCCGGATCCGCGAGTGCCAGCGTCACCTGCCGGTCGAGGTCGTCGGAACACGCCCCCGGCAGTGCGACCGACCCGAGCCGCACCGGCCGCTCCGCCACCGCCGCGAGCCCCGACGCCAGCAGTGCGCCCGGCGTCTGGCCGGCCCGGTGGACGCCCTGCCCGGCGGCCGTGGAGTCGCCCAGCATCAGCAGCCGCAGCGGTGGCTCACCGGCCGTGGGCAGGGTGCCGCCGTACAGTCCCTGCGCGTTCGGCACCCGGGCCGGGGTGCCCACACCCACCCGGCGTCTGGCGAGCTGCACCTCGGCCACCACCAGGCCGACCGCCGCCGCTCCCGCCAGCCCGATGCCGCCGCCGCCGTACGCGGCGCCGGCCGCGATCCGGCGGGCCGCCCTCGCCCTCGACATGCTCGTCATACGTAGCCGCCACCTCCCGAAACCCGTACACCCACTCCTTGCCCCGTACGGACGGTCGCCCAATCTCAACGCAGGGTGAACGACCGTGACGGGGCATGCTCGGGTCGGCAGGCCATAGGCTGGCCGGACCGATATCGACCTTTCATTTGCGGCATCCGGAGACCACGGTGCAATTCCACGACTCGATGATCAGCCTCGTCGGCAACACCCCGCTGGTGCGGCTCAACAGCGTGACCAAGGGGATCAGGGCGACCGTCCTGGCCAAGGTGGAGTACTTCAACCCGGGCGGTTCGGTGAAGGACCGCATCGCCCTGCGCATGATCGAGGCCGCGGAGAAGAGCGGAGAGCTGCAGCCGGGCGGCACGATCGTCGAGCCGACCAGCGGCAACACGGGCGTCGGCCTCGCCATCGTCGCCCAGCAGAAGGGCTACAAGTGCATCTTCGTCTGCCCCGACAAGGTGTCCACCGACAAGATCAACGTGCTGCGTGCGTACGGCGCCGAGGTCGTCGTCTGCCCGACCGCGGTCGACCCCGAGCACCCCGACTCCTACTACAACGTCTCCGACCGGCTGGTCCGCGAGACGCCGGGCGCCTGGAAGCCGGACCAGTACTCCAACCCGAACAACCCGCTCTCCCACTACCACTCCACGGGCCCCGAGCTGTGGGAGCAGACCGAGGGGAAGATCACCCACTTCGTGGCCGGCGTCGGCACCGGCGGCACCATCTCCGGCACCGGCCGGTACCTGAAGGACGCCAGTGACGGCGCGGTGAAGGTGATCGGCGCCGACCCCGAGGGCTCCGTGTACTCCGGCGGCTCCGGGCGTCCCTACCTGGTCGAGGGCGTCGGCGAGGACTTCTGGCCGACGGCGTACGACCGCGAGGTCGCGGACGAGATCGTCGCCGTCTCGGACAAGGACTCCTTCCAGATGACCCGCCGCCTGGCCAAGGAGGAGGGCCTGCTGGTGGGCGGCTCCTGCGGCATGGCGGTCGTCGCGGCCCTGGAGGTGGCGGCGCGGCTCGGCGAGGACGACGTGGTGGTGGTCCTGCTGCCGGACAGCGGACGCGGCTACCTCAGCAAGATCTTCAACGACGAGTGGATGGCCGACTACGGCTTCCTGGAGGACGCCGGTCCCAGCGCCCGCGTCGCCGAGGTGCTGAACCACAAGGAGGGCGGCCACATCCCCTCCCTCGTCCACATGCACCCGGACGAGACCGTCGGCGAGGCCATCGAAGTGCTGCGCGAGTACGGCGTCTCGCAGATGCCGATCGTCAAGCCCGGTGCCGGTCACCCGGACGTGATGGCCGCCGAGGTCGTCGGCTCGGTCGTGGAGCGCGAGCTGCTGGACGCGCTGTTCGCCAAGCGCGCCTCACTGGAGGACCCGCTGGAGAAGCACATGTCCGCCCCGCTGCCCCAGGTCGGCTCGGGCGAGCCGGTGGCGGACCTGATGTCGGTGCTCGGCGGCGCCGACGCGGCCATCGTCCTGGTCGAGGGCAAGCCGACCGGGGTGGTGAGCCGGCAGGACCTGCTGTCCTTCCTCGCCAAGGGCAAGTAGGAGCGGTCGCCGGGCCGCTGACCTCCGCGGCCTTCGCGGAAGTGGTACGCGCACGTCACGTGCGCGCAGCAGTCGCTTAACACGGGACCGGCAGAGTAAGGGTGTCGGCAGGGAAGGGAGCGGCTCCCCGGACCCGCCGACACCGAACGGCGTCACGGACCTTCCGGAGCGGCTCCCGGACCTCCAAGGACGCCACGGACGCGCCGCCCGGACGTGAGGCCCGGCACGTGCGCGTCCCCCGCGGGGACCGCCGTCGTCCCGCCCCCCAGCGATGGGGGTGCGGCGGTCCCCGCGCAGTCTCCCCTCAGGGCCCGGCCCCAGGACCCGGCCCCAGGACCCCGCCCCAGGTCTCAGTCCTCCCAGGCGTCGTCCCGGCCGGTGCGGTGGCGGCGTCCGAACAGGCCCGGGTTGGTGCGGGCGACCTGGACGACGTTGACCCCGACGATGCCGACCCAGGCGACCAGCATCCCGGGCAGGTGCGCCACACCGCCGCCGATCGCGGACAGCGGGATCGCCAGCACCAGCGAGACGATGCCGAAACCGAAGCGCTCGCCGAAGGTGTCCGTGGGCCTCGGCGACCGGCTGTCCCGGGCCGCCGTCATCTGCTGCTCGGCGAGCTGCCGGCGCACCCGGCGGTCCACGACCGAGTCGATGCGCTGGTCGACCTTCTCCAGGAACGAGTCGACCAGCGCGGACTCGTACTCCTCACCGAGCTCCCTGCGGGTGCGCAGGGTGGCGTCGAGATCCTTCTTGAGGTCGGCGTCGCGTGCGTCCATTCCCGTCATGAAACTGACGGTAGCCAGCCGGGGCTGCTTCGGCACTGGGGACAACCCCCGACTTCGACGGGGGCCGGCCGGTACGGATCGGCGGTGCCGCACCACCCCGCTGTATAACGGTATGCAGAAGTCGGGGCGCGTGAATAGGTCGAGGGGGCCACATGACGAACGGGACCGGCGGGACGAGCGGGGCCGACGGGCCGGCCGCGCGGCTGCAGGCGCTGTTCGAGGGGCACCGGCTGACGCCGACCCAGCGGCGCATCGCGCACAGCATGGTGCGCCGGGCATCCGACGTGCCCTTCCTGTCGAGTGTGGAGCTGGCCGAGCTGGCGGGGGTCAGCCAGCCGTCCGTCACCCGTTTCGCCGTCGCCCTCGGCTTCGACGGCTACCCGGCGCTGCGCCGCCATCTGCGCGAGGTCGCCCCCGCGGAACCGGTCGCGGACACCGGCGCCGTCAACGAGTACCAGCAGGCCGTGGCGGCCGAGATCGAGAACCTGCGGCACCTCGCGGAGGTGCTGGCCGACCCGGCGCCGGTGCGGGAGGCGGGGCGGCTGCTCGCCGGGAGCAGGCCCCTGCCGGTGCTCGGGCTGCGGGCCGCCGCCGCCCAGGCGCACGGCTTCGCCTACTTCGCCGCCAAGGTCCACCCGGACGTCCGCCTCCTCGGGGAGGGCGGCACGATGCTCCACGACCGCATCGACGCCGCCGTCCGGGCCGGTGCGGGCACCCTGCTCTGCTTCGCCCTCCCCCGGCATCCGCGCGAGGTCGTCGAGGCGCTCGCCCACGCCAAGGAGGCCGGGCTCACGGTGGTGACCGTCGCCGACTCCGCCTTCGCGCCGGTCGCCAAGGTGTCCGACCTGCTGCTCCCCGCCGCCGTCGGCACCGGCCTCGCCTTCGACACCGCCTGCGCGCCGATGCTGCTGGGCCGGGTGCTCCTCGAGGCGATGTGCGACGACCTGCCGGACGCGCAGGCCCGGCTGGAGGAGTTCGACGCCAAGGCGGCCGCGCGGGGACTCTTCGTGGACTGAGCCCCTCGGGCCGGGTGACCCGTACGGCGGACGGGTTCTCAGATTCGTCTCAGCTTGCCCCGTTACAGTGCGGCGCCTGACACACCCTTCAGACGCAACGCACAGGCAGGAACGGGACAGGAGGCAGGACGTGGCGCGCGGAGGACAGGTGGGGCTGGCTCGGGTCGCCGTCGTCGTACGGGCGGGCGCCGCGCCGCTGTGGTGGCTGGGCGTTTTCGCGGCCGGCATCGGCGTGCTGGTGCCGGGATTCACCGGACGCCGGATCGGGGTGCTGGCCGGGGCCGCGCTCTTCGTCGTCGCCACGGCCGTCGTGGCGTGGGTCCGCCGACGGCGCTACACCGCCCTGGCCGGTTCGGCCGCCCGCGCGGGCAAGCACGACGTGCTCCAGGACCGCGGGGTCACCGTGCGCAACTGGCGCCGGGGACACCGCTGGTGGCTGGCCCTCGCCTTCCTCGCCGCCCTCGGCAGCGCCTTCGCCGTCCCCGCCGCGGGCGGACTGCTGCTGGCCGGCTGCGGGGCCGGGCTGTGGCTCAAGTCCGCCTGGATCGGCCGCCGCGAGCAGTCCCGGGACGCCCTGCTCTGGGTCCGGGTGGACTGGCTCGCCGGCAACACCGGCCGCCCGGCGGGCAGGGCGGTCAAGGGATACCGCAGCACGGGCATCGCGGCGGGCGACGCGGCCCCGGGTGGCGCGAGGCGGAAGACGGCGGCGGTGGTCTGACCCGGGGGCCGGGGCGCGAAGCGCCCCGCCCAGGGGCGCGGGGCTGTGACATGGTGCGGCTCCGCCGCGTGGGCGCGACCGGCCACGACGGACCGCGGGTCTACGAACGGGCAGAACCCCCACGGCGAACGGCGACGGTCAGCGCATCGGCGTAGGCCCCACCCGCCTCGGCCACGATCTCCTCGACCCGCTGAGCCTCCCGCACGGTGGCGAAGGAGACGCCCCCGCCCTCGTCGGCGACGAACCCGTACACCGCGGGCCGCGCCAGCGAGTTGTACGCGTAGTGGTGCGCGAAGTAGTACGCCCCCGTGTCCAGCGCCGCCGCGTAGTCCCCCTGTTCGAGCAGCGGCATCGCCCGGCCCACGGCCAGCAGATCGCCCGCGAAGCACGCCGGACCGGCCACGTCCTGCGCCACGTCGGGCCCCGCCTTGGGCAGCCCCTTGCCGTCGTACGCGGCGATCCGCAGCGGCCACGACCCCGGCGCGTACACCGTCCGCGTCGCGACCTGCACGCCCGCGTGCGTCACCGCGACCGGCCGCCCCCCAGCGCTCTTGGCGTACTCCACGCGCGCCACGACCGTGCCGTGCTTGGCCAGCAGCGACCGCCCGAACTCGGTGACCAGCCCGTACCGCCCGTCGAACAGCCCCGGCACCGCCTCGCTCAGCACGCGCGCGTACTCGGCGTACGTCGGTGTGGCCTCCTCCGACGCGAAGTTCACCGGGAGGCCGCCGCCGATGTCGAGCGTGTCGACCTGTCTGCGGCCCGCCCGCTCGTTGATCTCCTCGGCGAGCGCGTACGTCTGACGCACCCCTTCGGCCATCAGGACCAGCGGAATGCCCTGGGACCCGGTGTGCGCGTGCAGCCGGGTCAGCCACGGCCGGTCCAGATACGCCCGCACCACCCACTCGCGCGCCCCCGCGTCGCGCAGGGCCACCCCGAACTTCGAGGTCGCCGTCGCCGTCGACAGGGCCTCGATGGAGCCCCCGCCGACCTGGGGATTGACCCGGATGCCGAGCGGGGACGCGCTCTTCCCCCGGGACACCAGGCCGTCGAGGCGCTCCAGCTCCTGCGGGTTGTCCGCGTTGACGGCGATGCCCAGCGACAGGGCCTGGCGCAGCTCGTCCGGCGTCTTGGCGGGCGAGTCCAGCACCGTCCGCTCCGCCGGCACCCCCGCCGCCCGCGCCAGGGCCAGCTCGCCCGGGCTCGCGACCTCCGCCCCGATGCCCGCCTCGTGCAGCAGCCGCAGGACCGGGACCAGCGGGGACGCCTTCACCGCGAAGGCGTGCAACACGGGCGCGCCCGGCGCCGTCACCGCCTCGAACGCCGACCGCAGGGCCGCGGCCGACTCCCGTATCCCGGCGACGTCCAGCAGCCCGACGATGGGTGCGTCGGGCCCCAGCAGCCCCTGCTCCACGGCCGCCCGCACGGCCCGGTCCCGCCGCACCGCCCGCTCCGCGCCGGTGTCACCGCTCATGTCCGTGCCGTTGCTCACGCCAGCCTCCATACCGTCGCCGCCTGCCCAGACGCGTCCTTCCCCACACTCGCACGCGCGCCGCGCGGGGCACGACCCTGTTGACTAGTTCTATTCACGTGGCGAGGATATGAATATCCGTAGCAAACATCCGCCGGGAGCAAGCCACCAGGAGGCAGACCATGTCCGGACCTCGTCCCGTCCGAGCGCCACGCGGTACCGAGCCGAACGCCCTGGGCTGGCAGCAGGAGGCCGCCCTGCGGATGCTGCAGAACAACCTCGACCCCGAGGTCGCCGAGCACCCCGACAAGCTCGTCGTCTACGGCGGCACCGGGAAGGCGGCGCGTGACTGGCGTTCCTTCGACGCCATGGTCCGCACCCTGAAAACCCTGAAGCAGGACGAGACGATGCTCGTCCAGTCCGGCCGTCCGGTCGGCGTCATGCAGACCCACGAGTGGGCGCCGCGCGTGCTCATCGCCAACTCCAACCTGGTCGGCGACTGGGCCAACTGGGAGGAGTTCCGTCGCCTGGAGGCCCTCGGCCTGACCATGTACGGGCAGATGACGGCCGGCTCCTGGATCTACATCGGCACCCAGGGCATCCTGCAGGGCACCTACGAGACCTTCGCCGCCGTCGCCGCGAAGAAGTTCGGCGGCACCCTGGCCGGGACCGTCACCCTCACCGCCGGCCTCGGCGGCATGGGCGGCGCCCAGCCGCTCGCCGTCACGATGAACGACGGCGTCGCCATCTGCATCGACTGCGACCCGCGCGCCATCGACCGCCGCATCGAGCACCGCTACCTCGACGTCAGGGCCGACTCGCTCGACCACGCCCTCCAGCTGGCCACCGAGGCCCGGGACCGCCGCAAGCCGCTGTCCGTCGGCGTCCTCGGCAACGCCGCCGAACTGGTCCCGCAGCTGCTCGCCATGGGCGCCCCGATCGACATCGTCACCGACCAGACCTCGGCCCACGACCCGCTGGCCTACCTGCCCACCGGCATCGCCTTCGAGGACATGGCCGACGCCGCCGCCAAGGACCCGGCGGGCTTCACCACCCGGGCCCGCGAGTCCATGGCCCGGCACGTCGAGGCCATGGTCGGCTTCCAGGACGCGGGCGCCGAGGTCTTCGACTACGGCAACTCCATCCGCGGCGAGGCCCGGCTCGCCGGGTACGACCGGGCGTTCGCCTTCCCCGGCTTCGTGCCGGCGTACATCCGCCCGCTCTTCTGCGAGGGCAAGGGCCCCTTCCGCTGGGCCGCCCTGTCCGGCGACCCCGCCGACATCGCCAGGACCGACCAGGCGATCCTCGACCTCTTCCCGGAGAACGAGTCCCTGGCCCGCTGGATCAAGATGGCCGGCGAGCGGGTGCACTTCCAGGGCCTGCCCGCCCGGATCTGCTGGCTCGGCTACGGCGAGCGCGACAAGGCCGGCGAGCGGTTCAACGACATGGTCGCGAGCGGTGAGCTGGCCGCCCCGATCGTCATCGGCCGCGACCACCTCGACTGCGGCTCCGTCGCCTCCCCGTACCGCGAGACCGAGGCCA
The DNA here is from genome assembly GCF_040686295.1 of Streptomyces sp. NPDC085944. Classification (NCBI taxonomy): domain Bacteria; kingdom Bacillati; phylum Actinomycetota; class Actinomycetes; order Kitasatosporales; family Streptomycetaceae; genus Streptomyces; species Streptomyces sp. NPDC085944. The sequence continues at coordinate 74,520 of NZ_JBFBJX010000019.1, forward strand.
TGCTCGACGGCTCCGACGCCATCGCCGACTGGCCGCTGCTCAACGCCATGGTCAACGTGGCCTCCGGCGCCTCCTGGGTCTCCCTCCACCACGGCGGCGGCGTCGGGATGGGCCGCTCCATCCACGCCGGCCAGGTCACCGTCGCCGACGGCACCCCGCTCGCCGGGGAGAAGATCCGCCGGGTCCTCACCAACGACCCCGGCATGGGCGTCATCCGGCACGTCGACGCCGGGTACGACATCGCCGAGTCGGTCGCCGGGGAGCGGGGCGTGCGGGTGCCGATGCGCGAGGGCGCCGGGGCCGCCGCGGGTGACGCGACCCGGCAGGGCGACGCGACGCGCGAGGGTGACGGCGCGTGAGCTTCCACAGCATGTGGGCGGAGCTGCTGCCGGTCGGCCGCAGCTCCGCCTCCGGCGGCTACCGCCGCTACGCCTGGACGGGCGCCGACGCCGACTGCCGGGCCTGGTTCCAGGAGCAGGCCGAGGCGCGCGGCCTCGCCTTCGAGACCGACCGCAACGGCAACCAGTGGGCCTGGCTCGGCGACCCGGCCGCCGGGAACGCCGTCGTCACCGGGTCCCACCTGGACTCCGTGCCCGACGGCGGTGCCTTCGACGGCCCGCTCGGCGTGGTCTCCGCCTTCGCCGCCCTGGACGAACTGCGCGCCAGGGGAGCGCGGTTCACCAGGCCGCTGGGCATCGTCAACTTCGGTGACGAGGAGGGCGCCCGCTTCGGCCTCGCCTGCGTCGGCTCCCGGCTCACCGCCGGCGCGCTCACCGTCGAGCAGGCGCACCGCCTCACCGACGGCGACGGCGTCACCCTCCCGCGGGCCATGGAGCTGGCCGGGTACGACCCGGGCGCCCTCGGCCCCGACCCCGAACGGCTCGCCCGCATCGGCGCCTTCGTCGAACTCCACGTCGAGCAGGGCCGCGCCCTCGACCTGTCCGGCGACCGCATCGGCATCGCCTCCGCCATCTGGCCGCACGGACGCTGGCGGTTCGACTTCCGCGGCGAGGCCAACCACGCCGGCACCACCCGCCTCGCCGACCGGCACGACCCCATGCTGTCGTACGCCGAGACCGTCCTCGCCGCCCGCCGCGAGGCCGAACTCGCCGGTGCCGTCGCCACCTTCGGCAAGATCGGCGTCGAACCCAACGGCGTCAACGCCGTCCCCTCCCTGGTCCGCGGCTGGCTCGACTCGCGCGCCGCCGACCAGGAGAGCCTGGACACCGTCGTCACCGGTATCGAGAAGGCCGCCCGCGAGTACGCCGCCGCCCACGGCGTGGACCTCGACGTCGTGCGCGAGTCCTTCACGCCCGTCGTCGAGTTCGACCACGCCCTGCGCGACGAACTCGCCCGCATCCTGGGCACCCGTACGGAACTGAAGGTCCCCGTCCTCGGCACCGGCGCCGGACACGACGCCGGAATCCTCTCCGACCGCATCCCGACCGCCATGCTGTTCGTACGCAACCCCACCGGCGTCTCGCACTCCCCGGCCGAGTACGCCGCCGAGGACGACTGCGCGGCCGGGGTGAGCGCACTCGCCGACGTACTGGAAGGGCTGGCCTGCACGTGACCTCCACCGAGCGGACCCGGACGTACTGGCTGGAGCACGCCTGGCTCGGCACCCACGTCGAGCCGGGCGTCGCCGTGGACGTCCAGGGCGGCCGCGTCACCGCCGTCCACCAGGGCGTCCACACCCCGCCACCCGGCGCCGAGATCCTGCGCGGACTGACCCTGCCGGGGCTGGCGAACGCGCACTCGCACGCCTTCCACCGCGCCCTGCGCGGCACCGTCCAGGTCGGCTCCGGCACCTTCTGGACCTGGCGCGAGGTCATGTACTCCGTCGCCGACCGGCTGACGCCGGACACCTACCACGCACTCGCCCGCGCCGTGTACGCCGAGATGGCGCTGGCCGGCATCACCACCGTCGGCGAGTTCCACTACGTGCACCACGCGCCCGCGGGCACCCCCTACGCCGACCCCAACGCGATGGGCGAGGCGCTGATCGAGGCGGCCGCCGAAGCCGGTGTCCGCATCACCCTCCTCGACACCTGCTACCTGTCCTCCGGCTTCGGCGAACCCCCCAACACCCACCAGCAACGCTTCTCCGACGGCACGGCGGAGGCCTGGGCCGAACGCTGTTCAGTTCTCAAGGAACGGGATCACGCACGGATCGGGGCCGCGATCCACTCCGTACGGGCCGTGCCCGCGGACCAGTTGACGACCGTGGCGCGGTGGGCCGAGGAACGGCGGGCCCCGCTGCACATGCACCTGTCCGAGCAGACCGCCGAGAACGACGCCTGCCGGCAGGCCCACGGCTGCACGCCCACCCGCCTCCTCGCCGACCACGGCGTGCTCGGCCCCCGCACCACCGGCGTCCACAACACCCACCTCACCGACGAGGACGTCGCCCTGCTCGGCGGCAGCCGCACCGGCACCTGCATGTGCCCCACCACGGAACGGGACCTGGCCGACGGCATCGGCCCGGCGGCCGCGCTGCAGCGGGCGGGCTCCCCGCTCTCCCTCGGCTCCGACAGCCACGCCGTCGTCGACCTGCTGGAAGAGGCGCGCGCAATGGAGCTGAACGAGCGTCTGCGCACCCGCGCCCGCGGCCACTGGACCGCCGCGGCCCTGCTGCGCGCCGCCACGGCCGACGGCCACGCCGCCCTCGGCTGGGACGACACCGGCCGCATCGAGGCCGGAGCCCGCGCCGACCTCGCGACCATCGCGCTGGACTCGGTCAGGACGGCGGGGCCACTGCCCAGGCTCGGCGCCGAGACGGCCGTATTCGCCGCGACGGCAGCGGACGTGCGGCACACGATCGTGGGCGGGCGGCACGTCGTACGCGATGGGGCGCACGCCCTCGTCCCCGACGTGCCGCAGGCCCTCGCGCAGGCCGTCGAAGCCCTGCACGCCTGACGGCGATCAGCCCCCGCCCCCACGAGGACACCAGGGACCCCATGAGCAGCACCGTCATCACCAACATCGCCGCACTCGTCACCAACGACCCCTCCCTCGGCGACCACTCCCCGCTCGGTCTGGTCCGGGACGCGGCCGTCGTCATCGAGGGCGACCGGGTCGCGTGGACCGGTGAATCAAGCAAAGCACCCGCCACTGACAACCGGGTCGACGCCGAGGGCCGGGCGGTCCTCCCCGGCTTCGTGGACTCCCACTCCCACCTCCTCTTCGCGGGCGACCGCACCGAGGAGTTCAACGCCCGCATGTCCGGCCGCCCCTACAGCGCGGGCGGCATCCGCACCACCGTCGCCGCCACCCGCGCCGCGAGCGACGCGGAGCTGGAGGCCTCCCTCACCCGTTACCTCGCCGAGGCCCTGCGGCAGGGCACGACCACCTTCGAGACCAAGTCCGGCTACGGCCTGACCACCGCCGACGAGTCCCGCGCCCTGCGCGTCGCCGCCCGCCACACCGACGAGGTCACCTTCCTCGGCGCCCACATCGTCGCCCCCGAACTCTCAGACGACCCCGCCGCCTACGTCGACCTGGTCACCGGCGAGATGCTCGACGCCTGCGCGCCGCACGCCCGCTGGATCGACGTGTTCTGCGAGAAGGGCGCCTTCGACGGCGACCAGGCCCGCGCCATCCTCACCGCGGGCAGGGCCAGGGGCCTGCACCCCCGCATCCACGCCAACCAGCTCTCCTACGGCCCCGGCGTCCGGCTCGCCGTCGAACTCGACGCCGCCAGCGCCGACCACTGCACCCACCTGACCGACGCCGACGTGGACGCCCTCGCGAACAGCCGTACGGTCGCGACCCTGCTGCCCGGCGCCGAGTTCTCCACCCGCGCCCGGTGGCCGGACGCCCGGCGCCTGATCGACGCCGGTGCCACGGTCGCCCTCTCCACCGACTGCAACCCCGGCTCCTCCTTCACGTCGTCCGTGCCCTTCTGCATCGCGCTCGCGGTACGGGACATGGGGATGACGCCGGACGAGGCGGTCTGGTCGGCCACTGCCGGCGGCGCCGCTGCCCTGCGCCGCGACGACGTCGGACGCCTCGTCCCTGGCGCGTACGCCGACCTGACGCTCCTGGACGCCCCGAGCCACGTCCACCTGGCCTACCGGCCGGGGGTGCCGCTGGTCGCGGGCGTGTGGCGGCGCGGCGTACGTAAGGTGTGAGCGTACGAGCGTCGGCGGGAGCGGGGACAGGGCGGATGGCGAGGCACTGGCGGGCCTGGGGAGCGCCGTTCCTGGTGAACCTGCTGCTCGGCGTACCGGCGGTGGTGCCGATCTGGATCGTCTGGTACGTGCTGGTGAACTGGCCGCTGGCCGAACTCGGTTGGACCGTGCGCAACCCGACGGAGAACGACGGGATGGCGCTCTGGCTGGTGATCGTCGTCCCGGTGGTCGCGCTGTTCGGGCTGCTCTGGTGGCTGGCCAACGAGCCCCTGCGGCGCAGGACCGCCCTCGCCCCGCGCTCGTTCTGGCTGCTGTGCGTCCTGGTGCCGTTGCTGCCGACCGCCGCCCTGTTCGCCCACTCCGGGTGACGGGGCCCCGGCAGCCCGAAGGGGGGCGGCCCGGTTTCGGACCGCCCCCCTTGAGGGCAAGGAACACCCGGTCAGGGTCCGAGGACTACTCCTCGACCGTGAGCCCCTTGCGCAGCCGTACGAGGGTCCGCGACAGCAGACGTGAGACGTGCATCTGCGAGATGCCCAGTTCCTCGCCGATCTCCGACTGGGTCATGCCCGCGACGAAACGGAGGGAGAGGATCTTCCGGTCCCGCGAGGGCAGCTCGGCGATCAGCGGCTTCAGCGACTCGACGTACTCGATGCCCTCGAGCCCGTGGTCCTCGTAGCCGATGCGGTCGGCGAGCGCGCCCTCCGCGTCGTCCTCCTCCGGCTGGGCGTCCAGTGAGGAGGCGGTGTAGGCGTTGGACGCCGCCATGCCCTCGACGACCTCGTCCTTGGACAGGCCGAGGTGCTCGGCCAGCTCGCTCACCGTGGGGGCGCGGTCGAGGCGCTGAGCCAGCTCGTCGCCGGCCTTCGCCAGGTCGAGCCGCAGCTCCTGCAGGCGGCGCGGGACGCGCACGGACCACGAGGTGTCGCGGAAGAAGCGCTTGATCTCGCCGATGATGGTCGGCATCGCGAACGTGGGGAACTCCACACCGCGCGACATCTCGAAGCGGTCGATCGCCTTGATCAGGCCGATGGTGCCGACCTGGATGATGTCCTCCATCGGCTCGCTGCGCGAGCGGAAGCGGGAGGCGGCGAACTTGACCAGCGCCAGGTTCAGCTCGACGAGCGTGTTGCGCACGTACGCGTACTCATGGGTGCCTTCCTCAAGCGACTCCAGCCGCTCGAAGAGGGTCTTGGACAGGGCCCTGGCGTCCGCCGGAGCGACCTCGTCGTAGGCGGGGATGTCCGGAAGCCCGGCGAGTGCGTCGTCGGGGTCGACGACGGCGTCGTGGTGCTCGATGGGATCCAGATGTTCCGGAGGGAGTGTCGACGTCGCTTGGTGGGTACGCGATCCGTCGAGCCGGGGTGACATGATGTCCTCCATCGTTCTCGGCATACGGCTGCCGAAGCCAAATACGTGCACTGCGGTGTGCGGCGCCTCCAAAGCCGGCCGTGTCGGTTGACGTGTCGTACTAGCCCTACCGGGTCCACCGAGTCGATCGCAAGTGCGTTCTGTGTCAATATGTCCGTTTGTGCGCGATTGTTAGAGTGTCGGCGCACTGCGGGAGGGCGTAGTGTTCGGGGGGCGTCAGCAAGCAGTCACGACCTCGGGAGAGAGAAACGGCATGGACCGCGGGACGGTCGGCCAGGCCCAGTCGGGCCGGCTTCTGGTCGAGGTACGGGAAGAGGGCCCCAGTGCCGTCGTGACCCCGGCGGGTGAGCTGGATCACCACACCGCCGATCTGTTGCGCGAGCCGCTGGAGGACTGTCTCGCCAAGGGATTCAACCGGCTCGTCGTGGACTGTTCACGGCTCGAGTTCTGCGACTCCACGGGGCTCAACGTCCTGCTCGGCGCTCGGTTGAAGGCAGAGGCGACCGGGGGCGGCGTGCATCTGGTGGCCATGCAGCCGGTGGTGGCCCGCGTGTTCGAGATCACGGGGGCCGAAGCTGTCTTCACCCTGCATGACACGCTTGCGGCCGCCCTGGCCGACGAGTCCGGCTGAGCCGGTCCTTGTCCGGCCGACGGAGGGGTGCGTGTGCTTCCCGGGGCGGGCGTTTCCGCCCCGCGCCGGGTTTCGTGGCGAATACAGGGGTGTTCGCACGGTCCGGTCGGGCAGGAGAGACCCTGAACCGGCTGTGTGCGACATTGCCGGCAGCGAATTTGAAACGTGAACTGGTGAATCGGTGAGGTGAAGCGCTGATGAGCACCACCCGGCCCTACCCGCCGGGCGACCGCGGTCCGGAGCCCAGCGGCGCTTCCGGGGCGTCCGCGCCCGCGCAGGTGCCTTCCTCGGGGGCTCCCGGGGCGGCGTCCGTGCCCACGGCTGCCTCCGCTTCCGGGGGCGGCGGGCGGCAGGCCCGCAGGCTGAGCTTCGAGGACGCGAGCGGGGTCGTCCCGCTGGCCCGTGACTTCACCCGCGAGGCGCTGTACGCCTGGGGCTGGCTGCCCTCCGCCACCGCGGACCAGCGTGCCGCCGCGGAGGACGTCCTGCTCGTGGTCTCCGAGCTGGTCACCAACGCGTGTCTCCATGCGGAGGGCCCGGACGAGCTGTCGATCACCTGCGAGAAGAAGGTGATCCGGCTGGAGGTCTCCGACCGCGGTACGGGCCAGCCGGCGCCGCGGACCCCGCACCGCGCGGGGCGCCCCGGCGGCCACGGGATGTTCATCGTGCAGCGCCTGTGCCTGGACTGGGGCGTCGTACGCACGCCGGGAGTCGCGGGCAAGCGGGTCTGGGCGGAGCTGGGCGCTCCGGCGTAGGCCTGCGGCGCTTGCCGGGCTCTTCGCCCACCCGCCCGTCTCGGTCGGCCAAGAGGCTGCCGTCCCCGGGGCTCCGCCCCGGACCCCGGTGGGGACCGTGCCCTGCGCTACCCCCGCACCTCGAACCAGAGCAGCTTCCCGGCGCCGCGCGGGAGCACGTCGTCGCCGAGTGACCACCCTCCCCGCGAGTCGGCACACGCCTGTACGAGCTGCAGCCCGCGCCCGCCCTCCGCGTCCCCCCGCGGGGCGGGAGCCGTCCGGTGCCCTCCCGGCGGTTCCGCGAAGGAGAGGGCACGTGCGGGCTGCTGTCCCACACCCCGACCCGCAGCCGCCCGTCACTCAGCGCGGTGAGCCGCAGCGAGCAGGGACCGCGGGTGTGCCGGTAGGCGTTGGTGACCAGCTCCGACGCCAGCAGCTCGACGCTGTCCAGTACTCCGTGCCGCCCGTGCCCGCCGAGGACGGCCCGTACGGTCACCCGTGCGACGCGTGCGGCCCTGGGGTCGTGCGGCAGGCGGAGGGCGTACGCCCAGGTGTCGGACGGGGATACGGTGCCCATGAAGCAGCCTTTCGGGAAGGAGGGGATCCGGCTGCCCAACGGCCGCGCCGGGCGGTGGCTGTGCCCAGGGGGTGCGCTTCCGGCTTACGGGGGCGGGGGGTTGGGCGGTTGGGGCTACCGTAGGGCTATTGGGGAGATTTATCTCCCAAATCCGGAAGATGCACCTGTTGTTACCTCGTGTGAGTTACGAACGCGCCATGCGGTGGCCTGAGGAGAGGCGTCGTGCCCCCTGTAACCAACCCCACTTTGCGACAGCGGCGTCTCGGCGCCGAACTGCGGAAACTGCGCGAACGTGCTGGCTTCACGGTCACACAGGCGGCCGCACACCTGGGCGTCAACCAGGGGCGCGTCAGCATGATCGAGACCGGCCGCAGTCCGCTCAGTGCCGACCGTGTCGCGGCGATGGCCTCCGCTTACGACTGTGTCGACGAACGCCTGATCGCGGCTCTCTCGGCGATGACCGGGCGCCGGACCCGCGGCTGGTGGGAGGAGTACCGCGAGCACCTGCCTGCGGCCCTGGTCGACCTGGCCGAACTGGAGCACCACGCCACAGGCCTGCGCGTGGCTCTCGCCATGCACATCCCCGCGCTCCTGCAGACCACGGACCACGCACGTGCGCTCTTTCGAGCCGTGGTCCCGTCCATGCGGCAGTACGAGATCGAGCATCGCCTCACCCATCGCATCAAGCGCCAGGGCGTCCTTCACCGGGAGTGCGCGCCTCAGTACTCGGCAATCGTCCACGAGTCGGCTCTACGGATGGGCTTCGGCGGCCCCGAAGTCGCGAGCGGTCAGCTCAAGCACCTCTTGGAGATGGGCGAGCTGCCGAACGTCACAGTCCGGGTCATCCCCTTCGGAGCGGCGTACTACCCCAGCACCGGACAGTCCTTCGACTATGTCGAGGGAGCCGTGCCGCAACTCGACACCGTTCAGTTGGACACCCACCACGGCGGCTGCGGATTTCTCGACGCGGAGGCTCAGTTGGCCAAGTACCGTGCCGTGCTGGAGCACATGGAGTCCTGCGCGCTCGACACCACCGCGTCGCGCGACTTCATTGAAAACCTCAGGCGGGACATGTGAGAGAGGCTGGCATGAGCATCCACCAGTGGCGGAAGTCCACGTACAGCGGCGACAGTTCGAACTGCCTCGAGATAGCCACCGCCCCGGCGACGATCCTCGTCCGGGACTCCAAGAACCCGAACGGGCCCCGCCTCGCCCTCCGTCCCGCCACGTGGACGCGCTTCGCCGCGTACGCCGCGGCGGATGCCCACGGACGGAGCCGGGGTTTTCGACCGTGACGACCACCCCGGGGGCCGGGAGCCGGGAGGCGTGGTTCGCCCGCCACGAGGTTCCGCCAACCTCGTCCCCACGCCCGGAGGGTCACCCCGTCCGCAGGACGGGGTGACCCTCCGGGAAGAAGCGGGCGTGCCCGCAGGGCTCAGCGGACGTCGCCCATGAGCTCCTTGACGCGCTTGCGGTACATCCAGATCGCGAGGCCCGCGACCACCGCGAGGGTGGCTTCCGCGGCGACGATGCCCGTCTTGTTGAGGTCGACGCCGGCGATGGAGAGCAGGCCGGTCGTGGCGTCACCGGCGGTGACGGCGAGGAACCAGACGCCCATCATCTGGGAGGCGTACTTCACCGGAGCCATCTTCGTCGTCACCGACAGGCCGACCGGGGAGAGCATCAGCTCACCGCAGGTCTGGACGAAGTAGATCGCCACCAGCCACAGCGCCGCCGCCTTGTGGCCGCCCTCCGCGATGCCCAGCGGGGCCAGGAAGAGGAAGAAGGACGCGCCGACCAGGACCAGGCCGAAGGAGAACTTGACGACCGTGCTCGGCTCCTTGCCGCGGCGGTTGAGCGCCAGCCACACCGTCGCGAAGACCGGGGCCAGGGCCATGATGATGACCGGGTTGACCGACTGGAACCAGGAGACCGGGAAGTCCCAGCCGAGGACGCTGGTGTTCGTCGAGGAGTCGGCGAAGAGCGACAGGGTCGAGCCGCCCTGGTCGTAGATCATCCAGAACACGGCCGCGGCGACGAAGAACCAGATGTACGCCGACATCTTGGACTGCTCCGCGCGGTCCAGGGACTTGTCGCGCTTGATGTTGGTCAGCACCAGGATGGGGACGATCACGCCGAGCAGGGTCAGCGGGACCAGGATCCAGTTCAGGGTGTAGACACCGGAGAAGCCGACGATCGCGTAGAAGACGACGGCCAGCGCGGCCCAGAACGCGGCCTTGCGCAGCGTCGAGGTCTTCTCCTCGACGGACAGCGGCTTCGGGACCGTGCTGGAGTGCGGGTCCAGGTGGCGGCTGCCGATCAGGAACTGGAGCACGCCCAGACCCATGCCGACCGCGGCGAGGGCGAAGCCCAGGTGCCAGTTGACGTTCTCGCCGATGGTGCCGATGGTCAGCGGCGCGGCGAAGGCACCGAGGTTGATGCCCATGTAGAAGACCGTGAAGCCACCGTCGCGGCGCGGGTCGTCGGGGCCGCTGTAGAGCTGGCCGACCATCGTCGAGATGTTGGCCTTCAGCAGGCCGGAGCCGATGGCTACCAGACCGAGGCCCGCGTAGAACGTGCCCGCGGACGGCAGCGCCAGCGTGAGGTGGCCGAGCATGATCACGCCACCGGCGATGGCGACGGTCTTGCGGGGACCCCATACGCGGTCGCCGAACCAGCCGCCCGGCATCGTGAGCAGGTACACCAGCGAGAGGTACACCGAGTAGATCGCGGTCGCGGTGCCGGCGTTGAGGCCGAGGCCGCCCGGGGCGACGAGGTACAGCGGGAGCAGAGCCCTCATGCCGTAGTAGGAGAACCTCTCCCACATCTCGGTCATGAAAAGTGTGGCCAGTCCGCGGGGGTGGCCGAAGAAGGTCTTCTCGGTTCCGGGGGTGCCCGGGGTGACCGAGTCCTTCGTCAGGCTGGACGCCATGGTCGATCCTTGCTGGTCGGGACGCGCTCACGAGGCGATGCGCGCCCGGTGGGGGGCGGCCGGCACCGGCGGCCTTCCCCGCCCGTCCCACGCCTGAGGGATTCCGCTCCGGATTGCGAAGCGGTGGGCGGCGGCCACCGGGATCCACGCCTCCGTGCGCGTCACTGCACGCGCCGAGGCCCGGCCACAGGTCATTCCTTTCAAGGCCGGCCGTGGGGGCCGACCCGCACACAAAAGAGACCTTCAGCGTCGAAACTGTCGCCAAAGGTCCCCTGGGTACTACAGGCGCTGATTCACCATACGGCAGGACACCGCCCGGTATGGAAGGACTTGAGACGCGGATCACAGGTGATAATGGAACCGCGAACGATCTTTCGAAGGTCCATTACAGGATGGCACCCCACAGCCGCAGGTTCGGACGTGGGGTCGACGGGGCAGGTCGCGCAGTCGATCGCGCGGCGGACGTCGGTGACTGCCCGGCTTGTCCGCAAGTGACCCACGGGCGGTCGACAGGCGGTCCACAGGTCGCTCGCAGGCGGTCCGCGGGCGGGAGTCCCTCGGGGCGATCTTGCCCCGGGCGTTGCTCCGAGCGGTCTACCATCAGCTCATGACCCGTGTACTGCTCGCCGAGGACGACGCGTCCATCTCGGAGCCGCTGGCCCGCGCACTGCGCAGGGAAGGGTACGAGGTCGAGGTGCGTGAGGACGGACCCACCGCACTCGACGCGGGGCTGCAGGGCGGCATCGACCTGGTCGTGCTGGACCTCGGCCTGCCGGACATGGACGGTCTCGAGGTCGCCCGCCGGCTGCGGTCCGAGGGCCACGCCGTGCCGATCCTGATCCTGACCGCGCGCGCCGACGAGGTGGACACCGTCGTCGGCCTGGACGCGGGCGCCGACGACTACGTCACCAAGCCCTTCCGCCTCGCCGAACTGCTCGCCCGGGTCCGGGCCCTGCTGCGGCGCGGCGCCGTGGAGCCCCCGCAGCCGCCCGCCACCCACGGTGTGCGCATCGACGTCGAGTCGCACCGGGCCTGGATGGGCGAGGAGGAGCTGCAGCTCACCGCGAAGGAGTTCGACCTGCTGCGGGTCCTGGTGCGCGACGCCGGCCGGGTCGTCACCCGCGACCAGCTGATGCGCGAGGTCTGGGACACCACCTGGTGGTCGTCGACCAAGACCCTCGACATGCACATCTCCTGGCTGCGCAAGAAGCTCGGCGACGACGCGGCCAACCCCCGCTACATCGCCACCGTGCGCGGCGTGGGCTTCCGTTTCGAGAAGAACTGACTCGAGAAGAACTGAGTCGAGGAGAACCGAGCGAGCCCGCGAGGGCCCGCCCGGGCGACCCGGGTAAGAGGACATGCGCCGTCGACTGATCCAGTCCACGCTCGCCGTGGTGCTCGTCGTGATCGCCGTCTTCGGCGTCTCCCTCGTCATCGTCGAGACCCGCACGATCAGCAGCACCGCACAGGAGAGGGTCGACCTGGAGGCGGTCCGGCTGGCCAGCATCGTGGACAGCCGACTCATCGGCACCGGCTCCGTCGACGAGCAGTTCCTGCGGGAGCAGATCAGCGACGCCCGGTACGCCCTGATCCGCATCCCCGGCGAGCAGGTCGTCGAGGTCGGCGACAAACCGTCCGGCGACGTCCTCCGGGGCAGGGCCACCGGCGAGGAGGGCGAGACCGTCCTCGTCGAGGAGCCCAGGTCCTCGGTGACCCGCGAGGTCGGGCGGACCCTGCTGATCATCGGCCTGGTGGCGCTGCTCGCGGTGGTCGCCGCCGTACTGCTGGCGATCCGGCAGGCCAACCGCCTCGCCTCCCCGCTCACCGACCTCGCCGAGACCGCCGAACGCCTCGGTTCCGGCGACCCGCGCCCCCGGCACAAGCGGTACGGCGTCCCCGAGCTGGACCGCGTCGCCGACGTCCTGGACTCCTCCGCCGAGCGCATCGCCCGGATGCTCACCGCCGAGCGCCGCCTGGCCGCCGACGCCTCCCACCAGCTCCGTACGCCGCTGACCGCGCTGTCGATGCGGCTGGAGGAGATCACCCTCACCGACGAGCCGGAGACGGTGAAGGAGGAGGCGACGATCGCGCTGTCGCAGGTGGAGCGGCTGACGGACGTCGTCGACCGGCTGCTGACCAACTCCCGCGACCCGCGCAGCGGCTCCGCCGTCACCTTCGAGCTGGACGACGTCATCCAGCAGCAGATCGCCGAGTGGCGCCCCGCCTACCGCGGCGAGGGGCGGGCCATCGTCAGCTCCGGCAAGCGTCATCTGACGGCCGTGGGCACCCCGGGCGCCGTGGCGCAGGTGCTGGCCGCGCTGATCGAGAACTCCCTGATGCACGGCGGCGGCACCGTCGCCCTGCGGACCCGGGTGACCGGCAACCAGGCCGTGGTCGAGGTCACCGACGAGGGGCCCGGCGTCCCGGCCGACCTGGGGGCGCGGATCTTCGAACGGGCGATCAGCGGACGCAACTCCACGGGCATCGGCCTCGCCGTCGCCCGCGATCTGGCCGAGGCGGACGGCGGACGCCTGGAGCTGCTCCAGGGGCGTCCGCCGGTCTTCGGACTGTTCCTGTCCCGTACGCCGCCGTCGAAGAAGACCCCGGGGGACGGCGACCAGACGGTGCGCTGAGCGCGCCGGGGACGGTGCGCCGGTCAGCGGCGGCCGGCGGGAGCGCCGTCGGCCCGGGGGAGCGCGGTCGGGTGCTCGTGCTCAAGGAAGGTCTCGGCCCGCGTCACCGGCTCACGGGCGGGCAGCGCGCGGAAGACCCAGCTGCGGTACGACCAGAAGCGGAACAGCGTGCCGATCCCGATGCCGAGGAACTTGAAGATGTTGCTCTGCAGCGGGCTGTCCCAGCCGAAGCCGTACGTCGCCGTGTAGAGCACGCCGTTCTCGATGATCAGCCCGACCGCGCTGAACAGCAGGAACAGCGACATCTCGCGGGTCCGGCCGCTCTTGTCGCGGTCGCGGTAGGCGAAGTAGCGGAAGCCCACGTAGTTGAAGGCGATCGCGACGATCGTGGCGATGATGCTGGCCCGCACGACCTGGAGGTCGGTCGTGTGCCGCACGAAGTTGAAGACGAGGAGGTTGACCAGCACCCCCGCGCCGCCCACGGCACCGAACTTCACGACCTCGCGCACGAGCCGGTCGATCCGGCCCCGCACTCCCTCACGGGGTGCCCGGGGCGTGGCGGGAGCCGTCTGAGCACCCGAGGAACCATGTCCCATGGTCGTGCAGGCCCCCGTCCATCGGTTGGCGTCAATCCGTTCATGCTAACCACCCGGACGCGCGATCTTCCTGCGGACGGACGCACGGGGCCGGAACGGGCGCGGAGAGCGGCGGGAAACGGCCGGTAAACAGGTGGGCTCCGCGCGCCCGATACGCTAGGGGCGTGACGTTCCCCGTAGTCGGCATGGTCGGCGGTGGCCAGCTCGCTCGTATGACACACGAGGCGGGCATCCCGCTCGGCATCAGGTTCAAGCTTCTCAGTGACACTCCCCAGGACTCCGCGGCGCAGGTCGTGAACGAAGTCGTCGTCGGCGACTATCGCGATCTGGACACGCTGCGCGAGTTCGCGCGCGGCTGTGACGTGATCACCTTCGATCACGAGCACGTGCCGACCGAGCACCTCAAGGCCCTGGAGGTGGACGGCATCCCCGTGCGCCCCGGCCCCGAGGCGCTCGTGCACGCCCAGGACAAGGGCGTGATGCGCGCGAAGCTCGACGCGATCGGCGTGCCCTGCCCGCGGCACCGCATCGTGAGCGATCCGGCCGACGTGGCCGCCTTCGCGGACGAGGGCGAGGGTTTCCCCGTCGTCCTCAAGACGGTCCGCGGCGGGTACGACGGCAAGGGCGTGTGGGTCGTGGACTCCGTGGAAGAGGCCGCCGAGCCCTTCCGCGCGGGCGTGCCCGTGCTGGCGGAGGAGAAGGTCGACTTCGTCCGCGAGCTGGCCGCCAACGTGGTCCGCTCCCCGCACGGCCAGGCGGTGGCCTACCCCGTCGTCGAGTCCCGCCAGGTCAACGGCGTCTGCGACACGGTGATCGCCCCGGCGCCCGGCCTCGACGAGGAGCTGGCCCTGCGTGCCGAGGAGATGGCGCTCGGCATCGCCAAGGAGCTGGACGTCGTCGGCCACCTGGCCGTCGAGCTGTTCCAGACCCGTGACGGCCGCGTCCTCGTCAACGAGCTGGCGATGCGCCCGCACAACTCCGGCCACTGGACGATGGACGGCGCGATCACCTCGCAGTTCGCCAACCACGTCCGCGCGGTCCTCGACCTCCCGCTCGGCGACCCGCGCCCGCGCGCCGAGTGGACGGTCATGGTCAACGTCCTGGGCGGCGACTACCCGGACATGTACTCGGCGTACCTGCACTGCATGGCCCGCGACCCGCAGCTCAAGATCCACATGTACGGCAAGGACGTGAAGCCCGGCCGCAAGGTGGGCCACGTCAACACCTACGGCGACGACCTGGACGACGTGCTGGAGCGCGCCCGTCACGCTGCCGGCTACCTGAGAGGGACGATCACCGAATGAGCCAGGCCAGCCCGGCGAGCCCGGTCGTAGGCATCGTCATGGGGTCGGACTCCGACTGGCCCGTCATGGAGGCCGCCGCCAAGGCACTCGACGAGTTCGAGATCCCCTACGAGGTGGACGTCGTCTCCGCGCACCGCATGGCGCACGAGATGATCGCGTACGGCGAGCAGGCCGCGGGGCGCGGCCTCAAGGCGATCGTCGCCGGGGCCGGGGGCGCCGCCCACCTGCCCGGCATGCTCGCCTCGGTCACACCGCTGCCGGTCATCGGCGTCCCGGTGCCGCTGAAGTACCTGGACGGCATGGACAGCCTCCTGTCCATCGTGCAGATGCCGGCCGGCGTCCCCGTCGCCACGGTCTCCGTCGGCGGCGCCCGCAACGCCGGGCTGCTGGCCGCCCGCATCCTCGCCGCCCACGACGAGGAGCTGCTCGGCCGGATGCGCGAGTTCCAGCAGGACCTCAAAGACCAGGCCACCGAGAAGGGCAAGCGACTGCGCAACAAGGTCGCGGGCTCGACGGCCGGCTTCGGCTTCGGAAAGTGACCGACACACAGTGACGGAAGGTATGCGGATGACATCGCTGGACCGCGCCCGGGAGCTGCTGCGCGAGTTCCCCGTCGTCGACGGGCACAACGACCTGCCCTGGGCGCTGCGCGAACAGGTCCGCTACGACCTCGACGCCCGGGACATCGCCGCAGACCAGTCCGCGTCCCTCCACACCGACCTGGCCCGGCTGCGGGCCGGCGGCGTCGGCGCCCAGTACTGGTCGGTGTACGTGCGCTCCGACCTTCCCGGCGCGGTGACGGCGACGCTGGAGCAGATCGACTGCGTACGGCAGCTCATCGCGCGCCACCCCGGCGAGCTGCGCGCCGCGCTGACCGCCGCCGACATGGAGGCGGCCCGCGCCGAGGGCCGGATCGCCTCCCTGATGGGCGCCGAGGGCGGCCACTCCATCGACAACTCGCTGGCCACGCTGCGCGCCCTGTACGCGCTCGGCGTGCGCTACATGACGCTCACCCACAACGACAACGTCGCCTGGGCGGACTCGGCGACCGACGAGCCCGGCGTCGGCGGCCTGTCGGCCTTCGGCCGCGAGGTCGTGCGGGAGATGAACCGCGAGGGCATGCTGGTCGACCTCTCGCACGTCGCGGCGACGACGATGCGCGACGCGCTGGACACCTCCACCGCGCCGGTGATCTTCTCCCACTCGTCCGCCCGCGCGGTGTGCGACCACCCGCGCAACATCCCGGACGACGTGCTGGAGCGGCTGCCCGCCAACGGCGGCATGGCGATGGTGACGTTCGTGCCGAAGTTCGTGCTCCAGGCCGCCGTGGACTGGACGGCCGAGGCCGACGAGAACATGCGCGAGCACGGCTACCACCACCTCGACTCCAGCCCGGAGGCGATGAAGGTGCACGCCGCCTTCGAGGAGCGCGTCCCGCGCCCCGTGGCCACCGTCTCCACGGTCGCCGACCACCTCGACCACATGCGCGAGGTCGCCGGAGTCGACCACCTCGGCATCGGCGGCGACTACGACGGCACGCCCTTCACCCCGGACGGCCTCGACGACGTCGCCGGCTACCCGAACCTGATCGCCGAACTCCTCGACCGCGGCTGGTCCCAGGCCGACCTGGCCAAGCTCACCTGGAAGAACGCGGTCCGCGTCCTGGACACCGCAGAGGACGTGGCCCGGGGGCTCCGGGCGACGCGGGGACCGTCCAACGCCACCATCGAGCAGCTGGACGGCTGAGCCGTCACGTCTGTGACGCGAGGGCGGGGTAGTCGGTGTAACCGGTCGCCCCGCCCACGTACATGAAGTACCGGTCCCGCGCCGGGTTCAGCGGGGCGCCCAGCCGCAGCCGCTCCACCAGGTCGGGGTTGGCGAGGAAGGGCCGGCCCAGGGCGATCAGGTCGGCGCCCGCGGCCAGCAGCCGCTCGGAGGCGCGGCGCACGGCGTCCGTGGTGAGTTCGTCGCCCAGCACCGGGTTGCCGATCAGCACGCCCGGCCACCCCGCGCGCAGCTTCCCGAACACCGGGGCGTCCGGGTCGGCGTACACCAGGTGCAGATACGCCGGCCCGAGCCCGCTGAGCCGCTCGGCGAGCGCCGGGTAAAGCTCCTCGGTCTCGCCCTCGGCGATGCCGTTGACGGTGTTGCCGGGGGAGACCCGCAACCCCACCCGTTCGGCGCCGATCTCGGCGGCCACCGCCTCCACCACCTCGGTGGTGAACCGGACGCGCGCGGC
This sequence comes from Streptomyces sp. NPDC085944, assembly GCF_040686295.1. Classification (NCBI taxonomy): domain Bacteria; kingdom Bacillati; phylum Actinomycetota; class Actinomycetes; order Kitasatosporales; family Streptomycetaceae; genus Streptomyces; species Streptomyces sp. NPDC085944. The sequence goes on from NZ_JBFBJX010000019.1 coordinate 91,667, forward strand.
GACGGAGCCGCCGTAGCCGTCGGTGCGCAGGTTGGTGTTGGCGGACAGGAACTGGTGCAGCAGGTGCCCGTTGGCGGAGTGCACCTCCACACCTTCGAACCCGGCGTCGAGGGCGTTGCGGGCGGCCCGCGCGAAGTCGGCGACGGTGGTCCGGATGTCCTCGGTGGTCATCTGCCGGGGGACGACGGCCGGCCGGTGCCCGTCGGGCGTGAAGATCGTCTCGGGCAGCGGCACGGGTGAGGGCGCGACGGGCGTCAGCCCGCTCGTCGCCGGATGCCCGACCCGGCCGCCGTGCTGGAGCTGGAGGAACATCCGCCCGCCGGCCTCCCGCACGGCGCCGGTGACCCGCCGCCAGCCCGCCACGTGCCGGGCGCTGTGCACGGCGGTGATGTTCGGGTACGTCTGCCCGACCGCGTTCGGCGTCGCGGCCTCGGCGATGACCAGTCCGGCGGAGGCGCGTTGGGCGTAGTACGCGGCCATGAGCCGGGTCGGGGTGCCGTCGGCCTCGGCACGGTTGCGTGTCAGCGGGGCCATCACCAGGCGGTTGGGCAGGGTGAGAGGACCGAGCGGGGCGGGCGCGAAGAGCTCTGTTGTGTTCGACATGCCCGTACGTTAAAACTTGACACTGATGTCAGAATCAAGGGCGGACTGACCGGGAGGCACGGCGGATGCGGATCGGCGAACTGGCCCGGCGCACGGGCGTCAGCGAGCGCTCGCTGCGCTACTACGAGAAGCAGGGGCTGCTCGCGGCCGAGCGCACGCCCGGCGGCCACCGCGAGTACGCGGAGGCGGCCGTCGACCGGGTCATCCGCATCCAGGAGCTGTACGCGGCCGGGCTGTGCAGCAGCAAGATCGCGCAGTTGCTGCCGTGCATGCGCGACGGCGACGGCGGCCCCTCGGCCGTGGCGACGCCGAAGCTGCTCGCCGACCTCACCGCCGAACGTGCCCGCATCGACCGGACGATCACCGACCTGCTCCGTTCCCGGGACACCCTCGACGAGGTGATCGACGCCGCCGGGGGCTGAGCGGCGTACCCCCGAACGCCCCACCCACCAGGAAGCCCTTACCGCTCCGTGCGACGGTGGCCGTATCGCACGACGACCGTACGGAGCACCGCCATGGCAGATCTCCAGGACGACCTGCACACCGGTACCGAGGCCGGTGGGCTCGACGACCTGCCCGTGCCGCTCGCCGCGGAGGCCTTTCCGCCGGAGCCCTACGCGCCCGTGTCCGACCCCGACGACGAGCCGCTGACCCGGGCGCTCGCCGTGCTGGCCGCCCATCCCGTCGCCGACGGCTGCAGCGGGCTGCCCTGGGCGCTCAGGCACCTGCCCTGGTACGACCTGGAGCTGGGCGAGAGCGCCGTCGACACCGACGTGCCGCGGCTGCGTGAGGGGCACGTGGGCGCGCTGCTGTGGTCGCTGCACCTGCCCGAGTCCATCGACGGCGACCGGGCGGTGGGGGCCACGCTGGAACAGCTCGACCTGGTCAAGACGGTCGTGCGGGCCCACCCCGAGGGGCTGCGCCTGGCGTACGACGCGGGGCAGGCGATCGACGCCCGCAACTGCGGCCGGGTCGCCGTGGTCCCCGGTCCCGCGGGCGCCGCCGCGATCGGCGATCGCCTCGGCATCCTGCGCTCCCTGCACGCCCTCGGCCTGCGCGCGCTGACGCTGTCCGGGGTGAGCTGGGCCGGCGAGGCGGGACTGACCCGGTTCGGCGAGGAGGTCGTCCGCGAGATGAACCGCCTCGGTGTCGTCGCCGACCTCTCCGGCGCCGGTGCCGAGACCGTGCGCCGCGTCTTCGCGGTGTCCAAGGCGCCGGCGCTGTGCACCCGCTCCGCCGCCCGCGCCCTGCGCCCGCACCCCGCCAACCTCCCCGACGACCTGCTGGTGGAGCTGGGCGCGGCCGGCGGCCTGTGCATGGTGCCGCTGACCGCCGAGCAGACCGGCCCGACCGTGCGCGACGTCGCCGACCACCTCGACCACGTCCGCACGGTCGCCGGCCCGCAGAGCGTCGGCCTGTCCGGCACCTACGACACCGGCACCGCCCACCCGCTGGAGCTGGGCGACCCCTCCTGCTATCCCCGGCTCATCGCCGAACTGCTCCGCCGCGGCTGGGACGAGGCGGACGTGGCCCTGCTGACCTGGGGCAACGTCCAGCGCGTCCTGCGTGCTGCGGCCTTCACCGCGAAGGCCGCCCAGCTGCGCCGCGAGCCGTCCACGGCGGTCATCGCCGACCTGGACGGCTGAGCGGGCGGCGCTCACCGGGCGTGGCGGCTCAGCAGGCGCAGAGGCAGAACGGGTGTCCGGCCGGGTCGGCGTAGACCCGGAAGGTGCGGGTGCGGTCCTCCGCGTCCAGCGGACGGGCACCCAGTTCCAGGACCGCCTTCTCGGCCGCGTCCAGGTCCCTGACGGTGAGGTCGAGGTGGAACTGCTGCGAGTCGTCGGGCGCGGGCCACTTCGGCGGTACGAAGCCGGGGGCGGCCTGGAACGCCAGCGCCCGTCCGTCCGGCAGCTTCAGGTCGACCCAGTCGTCGTCGCCCTCGACGGTGCCGCCGAGCACGTCGGCGTAGAAGCGGGCCAGTGCGCGGGGCTCGGGACAGTCCAGGACCACGGGGCCCAGTTCGGCGACAGCCATGACTTCCTCCTTGAAGCGTCCGGTCGGGGATCACTGTTCTCTGTTACCCGTAGAGTCGGTTAACCGGTAACGGTTACTGCATGTTGCCCCATTGGGGGTAACGTCGCAAGCATGAGTGAGCGATCGCCCGCGCCGGGCGGCCTGGAACTGGTCGAGGCCCTGGTGAACACGCTGCTGAACGTCGAGACGGGCGCCGACTCGCTGGACACGCCGGAGGTCCGGGAGCGGTTCGGCCTGACGGAGGACGACCTGCCCGACGCCCGTGAGCTGCGCGAGTCCCTGCGCGCCACTCTGCTCGCCCACGCCGGCCATCCGCCGCACCGCACGGTGACCCCGCTGGGCGAGCTGCTGGCCGCCGCCCCGCTGGTCGTCACCGTCGAGACGGCCGACGGCTCCGCCGCTCTCGCCCCGGTCCGAAAGGGCTCGCTGACGGCACGCGTCGCCGCCGCCGTCGCCGAGGCGCTGGTGGCCGGCACCTGGAGCCGGTTCAAGGCGTGCGAGGCGCCCGACTGCCACTGGGCGTACTACGACCGCAGCCCGGCCGGACGCGGCCGCTGGTGCTCCATGCAGGTGTGCGGGGCCCGCGCCAAGATGCGCCGCTACCGGGCCAAGGAGTCGTAAACACCGCCCGCTTCACCGGCCGCCCGGCCGCGTCCTGCGGCACAATACGGACGGATGCCGGTTCGGCCGACTGAGCCTCGGCCGAACCGGCGTCGCCCGTACCCGTCCCGACGGACTAGGCCGTCGGACGGCCCATCGCCCGGTACGTCCAGCCGGCCTTGCGCCACAGTGTCGGGTCCAGCGCGTTGCGCCCGTCCAGGATCACCCGGGCCGCCGCCGCCTCGCCCAGCACCTGCGGGTCCAGCTCGCGGAACTCCCGCCACTCGGTGAGGTGCAGCACGACGTCCGCGCCCCGCACCGCCTCCAGCGCCGAGTCGGCGTAGCCGAGGGTCGGGAAGAGCCGCCGGGCGTTCTCCATGCCCTTGGGGTCGTACACGGTCACCTGGGCGCCCTGGAGGTGGACCTGCCCGGCGACGTTCAGCGCGGGGGAGTCGCGTACGTCGTCCGAGTCGGGCTTGAAGGAGGCGCCGAGCACCGCGATCCGCTTGCCCAGGAACGGGCCGCCGCCCAGCGCCTGCCGGGTCAGCTCCACCATCTGGCCGCGCTGGCGCATGTTGATCGAGTCGATCTCGCGCAGGAAGGTCAGCGCCTGGTCGGCGCCCAGCTCACCGGCGCGCGCCATGAACGCGCGGATGTCCTTCGGCAGACAGCCGCCGCCGAAGCCGATCCCGGCCCGCAGGAACTTCTTCCCGATCCGGTCGTCGTAGCCGATGGCCTCCGCCAGCTTGGCCACGTCGCCGTCGGCGGCCTCGCACACCTCCGCCATCGCGTTGATGAACGAGATCTTGGTGGCGAGGAAGGAGTTCGCCGAGGTCTTCACCAGCTCGGCGGTCGGGAAGTCGGTGACGACGAAGGGCGAGCCCTCCGCGACGGGCGTCGCGTAGACCTCGCGCAGCAGCTTCTCCGCCCGCTCGCTGCGCACGCCGACCACGATCCGGTCCGGGTGCAGCGTGTCCTCGACGGCGAAGCCCTCGCGCAGGAATTCCGGGTTCCAGGCCAGCTCGGCCTCGTGGCCGGCCGGCGCGTGCTCGGCCAGGTAGGCGGCCAGCCGGTCGGCGGAGCCCACCGGCACCGTCGACTTGCCGACGACCAGCGCGGGGCCGGTCAGGTGCGGTGCCAGCGAGGCCAGCGCGGCGTCGACGTACGACATGTCGCAGGCGTACTCGCCGTGCTTCTGCGGGGTGTTCACGCACAGGAAGTGCACGTCGCCGAAGGCCGCGACCTCGGCGAAGTCGGTGGTGAAACGCAGCCGCCCGCTGGACCCCTCGATCCCGGCGACGTGCTGGCCGAGCAGCTCCTCCAAGCCCGGCTCGTACATCGGGACCTCGCCCCGCTGGAGCATCTCGATCTTCTCGGGCACCACGTCCAGACCCAGCACCTCGAAACCGAGTTCGGCCATGGCCGCCGCGTGCGTCGCGCCGAGATAACCGGTACCGATCACGGTGATCTTCAGGGCCATGGGTGCTCCAGAGGTGTACGGCATGGGTGCGCGCCCGAGCATATCGGGGGACGCGGGAAGAGCCTTTCGAGGCCTTCGGTCCGGCTGTCGTCAAGCTCACCTATCCACGAACGCGGGCGGGCCCTAAAATTTGGGTTACTTAACGGTAGTTAGCGTGCCCAGCATCACAGCGTTTTGGAGCGTGAGACACCTTGGCCGGATCGGCTGACTTCGACCTGTACCGCCCGTCGGAGGAGCACGACATGCTCCGCGACGCCGTCCGCTCGCTGGCCGAGGCGAAGATCGCGCCGTACGCCGCCGCGGTCGACGAGGAGGCCCGCTTCCCGCGGGAGGCGCTGGACGCGCTGGTCGCCAACGACCTGCACGCCGTGCACGTGCCCGAGGAGTACGGCGGCGCCGGTGCCGACGCGCTCGCCACCGTCGTCGTCATCGAGGAGGTCGCCCGTGTCTGCGCCTCCTCCTCCCTGATCCCCGCGGTGAACAAGCTGGGCTCGCTCCCCGTCATCCTCTCCGGCTCCGAGGAGCTGAAGAAGAAGTACATGGGCCCGCTCGCCAAGGGCGAGGGCATGTTCTCGTACTGCCTCTCCGAGCCGGACGCGGGCTCGGACGCGGCCGGCATGAAGACCAAGGCCGTCCGCGACGGCGACTTCTGGGTGCTCAACGGCGTCAAGCGCTGGATCACCAACGCGGGCGAGTCCGAGTTCTACACGGTCATGGCCGTGACGGACCCGGCCAAGCGCTCGAAGGGCATCTCCGCCTTCGTCGTGGAGAAGTCCGACGAGGGCGTCTCCTTCGGCGCTCCGGAGAAGAAGCTCGGCATCAAGGGCTCCCCGACCCGCGAGGTCTACCTCGACAACGTCCGCATCCCCGCCGACCGCATGATCGGCGCGGAGGGCACCGGCTTCGCCACCGCGATGAAGACGCTGGACCACACCCGCATCACCATCGCCGCCCAGGCCCTCGGCATCGCCCAGGGAGCCCTCGACTACGCCAAGGGGTACGTCCAGGAGCGCAAGCAGTTCGGCAAGCCGATCGCCGACTTCCAGGGCGTCCAGTTCATGCTCGCCGACATGGCCATGAAGATCGAGGCGGCCCGCCAGCTCACCTACGCGGCCGCCGCCAAGTCCGAGCGCGGTGACGGCGACCTCACCTTCCAGGGCGCCGCCGCCAAGTGCTTCGCCTCCGACGTGGCCATGGAGGTCACCACGGACGCCGTCCAGCTGCTCGGCGGCTACGGCTACACCCGCGACTACCCGGTGGAGCGCATGATGCGCGACGCCAAGATCACGCAGATCTACGAGGGCACCAACCAGGTCCAGCGGATCGTCATGGCGCGCAACCTGCCGTAACGGCGGTTTCCGTGCAGCGAGGGGCGTCCGCCGGCCGGGCGCCCCTCGCTCGTCGTGACGGGTTGTCAGTGGTGGGTGAGACGGTGGATCCATCGAGTCGGGAAGCCGCCGAGCGGCAGTCGGTAAGAGGGGGATCCGCCATGTCCGGAAGCCAGAACTACATCAACCACGTCGCTCTCGTGCTGGACGCCAGCTCGTCCATGTCCCGCCTGAGCCACAAGGTGGTCGAGGTCGCCGACCAGCAGATCGCCTACCTGGCCCGCCGCTCGCAGGAGCTGGACCAGGAGACCCGCGTCACGGTGTACGTCTTCGCCGACCGGGTGCAGTGCGTCATCTACGACAAGGACGTGCTGCGGATGCCGTCCCTGAAGCAGATGTACCGGGTCGGCGGTATGACGGCGCTGCTGGCCGCCACGCTCAAGTCGCAGCACGAGCTGGCGCAGACCGCCCAGCTCTACGGGGACCACAGCTTCCTGACCTTCGTCCTCACCGACGGCCAGGAGAACGTGAGCCACCGCTGCCCCGACGCCCCCGCCAAGGACCCGCGCGCCCTGGTCCAGGCCGTGTCATCGATGATCGAGACGCAGGAGGACAACTGGACGCTGGCCGTCCTCGTGCCCGACCAGATGGGCAGGCGCGAGGCCATGCAGTACGGCTTCCCGAAGGACAACATCGCCATCTGGGACGCCACCAGCACCCAGGGCCTGGAGGAGGCCGGACAGGTCATCCAGGAGGCCACCGAGAAGTTCATGGTGGGCCGCACCAAGGGCATCCGGGGCTCGCGGGCCGTCTTCTCCACCGGCGCGGACACGGTCAACAAGGACACCATCAAGGCGGCCGGCCTCACCCCGGTGGAGTCGTCGAAGTACCAGCTCATCGACGTCACCCGGGACGTCGCGGTCCGGGAGTGGGTCGTCGAGAGCGGGCACACCTACCGCACCGGCGGCGCGTTCTACCAGCTGAGCAAGTCGGAGAAGGTCCAGCCGAAGAAGCAGATATCGGTGCTGGAGAAGAAGACGGACAAGATCTACACGGGACCCGAGGCCCGCGCCCTGCTCGGTCTGCCGGACGTGGAGGTCCGCGTCAAGCCGGACCACAACGACGACTTCACGATCTTCGTGCAGAGCACGAGCGTGAACCGGAAGCTGGTCGCGAACACGCGGCTCCTGCTCATGCTCTGACGCCCGTGCCGTCCGCGAGGGCCGCGACGTCCCGGGCGGGGGATGCTCCTATGGAGGTCAGTCCTCGTACCCCTCGGCCACCCGCCGCTCCCGCAGCTCCATGATCGCGCGGCGCCGGGCCAGGCGGTGGGTGCGGCGGATCTGGGCCTCCTGGTAGCGGCGCTTGTCCTTCTCGGTCTCGGGGAGGACCGGCGGGACCGTGCGGGGCTTGCCGTCGGCGTCCACGGCGGCGAAGACCAGGTAGGCCGAGCCGACCTGGGTGGCCGGGGTGGACTCGTTCCAGCGCTCGGCCATGACCCGGACGCCCACCTCCATGGAACTGCGGCCGGTCCAGTTGACCTGCGCCTTCACATGGACCAGGTCGCCGACGCGGACCGGTTCGAGGAACGCCATCTCGTCCATGGACGCGGTGACGGCGGGGCCGCCGGAGTGCCGTCCGGCCACGGCGCCCGCCGCGTCGTCGACAAGCTTCATGATCACACCGCCGTGCACCGTCCCCAGAAGGTTGGTGTCGCTGTGCGTCATGATGTGGCTGAGGGTGGTGCGGGAGGCCGAGGTCGGCTTGCCCGGGATCTCCGGGGGTGCCGGCTGCGCGGCCGAGGCCTGTTCTGCCTGGTCTGTCATGGCCTCCACCTTATGCCGGAGCCACACCGGCGTGATTTTGTGCCGGGTTCGCAACAGCGCTGCCCCGATTTTCCGACATACCTTGTAACGCCCACAGGGCGGCCCGGCACACTGGGCGCATGAATGATTGGCCCGAGGGATGGTCCGGTGACAACCGCGGCAGCGGCTACGGGCGCGGCAGCGCGAGCGAACGGCCCGAGAGCGCGCGCGTGATGCGTCAGGTCCGCCGCGGTGCGACGCCCGGCCCGGGCCCGTCGGCCCCACCGTACGGCGCCGGGGTGCCCCAGCAGCCGTCGTACACCGACGGTCAGGGGTACGGCGGCGACGGCTACGACAGCGGCTACAACACCGGCCAGGTCTACGGCGGCGGTGGCGGCGGCCAGGGCCCCGGCCGTCAGCTCCGGGACCGGCCCGCGCCGAACTGGCGCCGCCGGATCAAGTGGACCGCGATCACGGTGGTGACCGTGCTCGTCGTCACCACCGTGGGCACCTACTTCTGGGCCGACTCCAAGCTCAACCGCGAGGTCGACCTGTCCAAGGTCATCGAGCGGCCCGAGGCCGGCGAGGGCACGAACTACCTGATCGTCGGGTCCGACAGCCGCGAGGGCATGACCGACGAGCAGAAGAAGGACCTGCACACCGGATCCGCCGAGGGCAAGCGCACCGACTCGATGATGATCCTGCACACCGGGGACAACGGGTCGACGCTGATCTCCCTGCCCCGCGACTCGGACGTGGAGATCCCGAGCTTCGTCGGCTCCGAGTCCGGCAAGAAGTATCCGGGCACCGGCCGGCACACCAAGCTGAACGCCGCCTACGCCGAGGACGGCCCCGAGCTGCTGGTGCGCACCATCGAGCACAACACCGGGCTGCGTCTGGACCACTACGTGGAGATCGGCTTCGCCGGCTTCGCGAACATCGTGGACGCGGTCGGCGGCGTCGAGATGGACATCCCGCAGGACATCAAGGACAAGAAGTCCGGCGCCGACTTCAAGAAGGGCAAGCAGACCCTGAACGGCGAGGAGGCCCTCGCCTTCGTCCGCACCCGGTACGCGCTGGCCGGTTCCGACCTGGACCGCACCAAGAACCAGCAGAAGTTCCTGTCGGCGCTGGCGAGCCAGGTGGCCACCCCGTCGACGGTCCTCAACCCGTTCAAGCTCTACCCGACCATGGGCGCCGGCCTGGACTCCCTGATCGTCGACAAGGACATGGGCCTGTTCGACCTGGCGAGCATGTTCTGGGCGATGAAGAGCGTCAGCGGCGGCGAGGGCACCTCGATGAACATGCCGATCTCGGGCAGCGTCGGCTCCAACCTCAAGTGGGACGACGCCAAGGTGAAGAAGCTCGTGGAGGAGCTGAAGAACGACGAGAAGGTCACCGTCTCCGGCAACTGAGCCGGAGAACGGCGGACCTCACTTGTCGCCGCACACCACCTCGTCGCCCCGCACCACCGTGCCCGACTCCTGCGGCGGGTCGGCCGGCCGCACCTTCGCCACCTTCTTGAAATCGGCGCCCGCGATCACCTTCAGCGTCGCGCCCTGGCCCTTCACGGGCTTCAGCTCACTGCCGGGCAGGGCGGCGGCCAGCGACTTCGCCGACTGGTCCCAGCGGGGGTCGTAGGCGACGACGGTCCGCTCGACCGCCCGGTCCCCGGCGTTGCGCGGCGCCTTGGTGGTGCGGAACCCGGTCGCGGCCAGCGCGTCGTCCACCCGCTTGCCGAGCCCCGAGGTGTGCGTGCCGTTCTCCACCTGGACCCGGATCTGCTTCGGGTCCACCGGGACCCGCACCGGAGCCGGCCCCTTCGGTCTGGGTTTCGGCGCGGCCAGCGGCTGGTCCTCGCGCAGGGCGTCGAAGAGCCGCTTCGACTTCACCGGGTCCCACTTCAGGGTCGAACCGACGCCCTCGATCTTGTATCCCATCTGCCCGATCGGCACGGTGGTGAACTCGGACGACGACGGCGAGAAGTCCCGCATCGCCCGCCCCAGCGTCAGCAGCTCGTCGGTGCCGAAGCTCTCGTCGGCGCGGACCGAGCCCAGCACGGCCCGGGTGACGTCACGGAACTTCAGCGGGTTCAGCAGGATCCCCGAGGAGGTCGCCCGGTCGATCAGGGCGGCCAGGAAGCGCTGCTGGCGCTTCATCCGGCTCAGGTCCGAGGCGCCGTCGAGGTGGCGGGAGCGCACGTACTGCAGCGCCTGCCCGCCCATCAGCGTGTGGGTGCCCGGGGCGAGGTCGAGCCCCGTGTAGCTGTCCTTGAGCGGCTGGACGGTGCAGATCTTCACCCCGCCGAGCACGTCCACGGTCTTCATGAAGCTGGTGAAGTCGACCTCCAGATAGTGGTCGATCTTCACGCGGGTCATGTTCTCGACCGTGCGGATGGTCAGCTGCGGGCCGCCCTCGGCGTAGGCGGCGTTCAGTTTGAGCGGGTGCCCCTTGTGGTGCTCGCCCGTGGTCCGGTCGGTGTGGCCGGGCGTGACGGCGTACGAGTCGCGCGGCAGGCTGACCACGCTCGCGCGCTCCCGGTCCTCCGAGATGTGCACGATCATGATGGTGTCGGTGCAGTGGCAGGGCGCGCCGCCCAGCTTGTACTTGCGCCGCTCCTCCTTGGTGATCTCGTCCCGGCCGTCCGTGCCGACCATCAGGACGTTCATGCCGTCGCCAGCCTTGGGCCGGTTCTTCATGTCCTTGAACGCGTCGACCCGCGAGAGGTCCGAGTCCAGGTTCGACAGCACCGCGTGCCCGATCCCGGCGGAGCCGAGCACCACCACCGACATGGCGGTCACCGCCCGCATGGCCCAGCGCGGCCTCTTCCGCCGTACGGGGGGCCTCGGCGGACGCCGGGACGGCCGGGGGCCGCCGCGCTGCGACGGAGGCCCGCCCCGGTCGGTCGAGGCCGGGGCCCGGGACGAGCGGGGCGGCGTGGGCAAGGGGACACCTCCGCGGGGACGGGCACCTGGGCGTGGAGCGTGCGGCCGGACGTGGGATTCGTGAGCACCGTAGGCCCATACGATCTGCTGCCCGGGGCTGTGACCCCCGCGGCGCGCACCCGTGTCCCCCGTTCGCGGTAACGTGAGCACCGATGAACGCCAAGTCCGACGTGCGGCTGCCCGCCGTTTCCGTGATCATGCCCGTCCTCAACGAGGAGCGGCACCTGCGCGGCGCCGTCCGCGCCATCCTCGCCCAGGAGTACGCCGGCGAGATGGAGGTCGTCATCGCCGTCGGTCCGTCCTCGGACCGCACGGAGGAGATCGCCGCCGAGCTCGTCGCCGAGGATCCGCGCGTGCACACCGTGCCGAACCCCACCGGCCGCACCCCCGCCGCGCTGAACGCCGCGATCAAGGCATCCCGTCACCCGGTCGTCGTCCGCGTGGACGGCCACGGCATGCTGTCGCCGAACTACATCTCCACGGCCGTACGGCTCCTGGAGGAGACCGGCGCGCAGAACGTGGGCGGCATCATGCACGCCGAGGGTGAGAACGCCTGGGAGGACGCCGTCGCCGCCGCGATGACGTCGAAGATCGGCGTGGGCAACGCGGCCTTCCACACGGGCGGACAGGCGGCGCCCGCCGAGACCGTCTACCTCGGCGTGTTCCGCCGCGAGGCGCTGGAGCGGCAGGGCGGGTACAACGAGGAGTTCATCCGCGCCCAGGACTGGGAGCTGAACTTCCGCATCCGCGAGGCCGGCGGCCTGATCTGGTTCTCGCCCGAGCTGAAGGTGTCCTACCGCCCCCGGCCGTCCGTGCGGGCGCTGGCCAAGCAGTACAAGGACTACGGCCGTTGGCGGCACGTCGTCGCCCGCTACCACTCCGGCTCCATCAACCTGCGCTACCTCGCCCCGCCGACCGCCGTGTGCGCCATCGCGGCCGGTGTCGTGGTGGGCGCGGCGCTGACCCCGTGGGGCTTCGTGGTGCCCGGCGGCTACCTCGCGGCGATCGTGGCGGGCTCGCTGCCCGCGGGCAAGGGGCTCGGGCTGAAGGCGCGGGCGCAGATCCCGGTGGCGCTGGCGACCATGCACATGTCGTGGGGCTGGGGCTTCCTGACCAGCCCGAAGTCGCTGGCGCGCAAGGTCATCGCTTCGCGGCGCCCGGCGGTGCGGCCGGAGACCGGGGCCACGGACGCCGCCGGGGCCCGCTGACCCGGCCCGACCGCCTCAGGACCAGGTGAACGCGGGGTTCACGTGCATGCAGGCGCTGTCGTCCGCGCCGTTGAGGGCCTGGGCGGACTCGGGGGTGCTGTTGTCGCTCCCGGGCGCCTTGTACGCCGTGCCCTCGCGCCAGTCGGCGCCCACGACCAGGGTGACGCCGGAGACGTCCGTGGACCGCTTCACCGAACTCGCCGGGATGCCCAGGGACTCGGCGACGCGCCGTGCGTCGCCCTCCAGGTCGGCGCTCGGGTAGCGGATCACCGTACGGTCCTCGCTCGGCAGCACCGAGGGGTCCGCGACCGCCTTCGTGAAGCCCCGCTCGACCAGGAGCCCGGCGATCGCGTTCGCACGTCCGGGGGCGGTGCCCAGCTCGTCCGTGCGGGTGCCGTTGCGGACCTGGACCGCCAGCTCGTCGTCGGGTGCGGCCGGGTCGGCCGGGGGCTCCGGCTCCGCGTCGGGCTTCTTCTTCGCGTCCTTGCCGTCCAGGGCGATGTCCTCCCGCACCAGCCGGAACAACTGCTCCGCGTCCTCGGTCGGTTCGACGCGGGCGCCCACGTACCGGTTGGGCATCGTGGTCATGGTGACGCGCTCGGGCTTCACCTTGCGCAGCTCGTCGCTGAGGTCGTACAGCTTCTTGACGGAGTCCAGGTCCGGGTCGACGGTGAGCGCCCCGGTGGCCTCCTCGGCGAGCCTGCGCAGCCGGTTCGGGCTGCTGAGGGTCGCGTTCTCGCGCAGCACCCGGACCATCGAGTTGAGGTACATGTGCTGGGCCTTGGCCCGCGCGAGGTCGCTGCCGTCCTCGAAGCCGTACCGGGTGCGCAGCCACTGCAGGGCCTGCTCGCCCTTGACCGGGTGGGTGCCCTTCTCGAGTTTCAGACCGGAGCCGTGGCCCTCGTTGTCGCGCGAGTGGATGTTGGCGTCCACGCAGACCTGGACGCCGCCGACGGCGTCCGCCATCGAGACCACGCCCGCGAAGTCGACCATCACGAAGTGGTCGATGTGGATGCCGGTCAGCTCCTGCCAGGTGGCCACCGCGCAGCCCGGACCGCCGCGACCGAGGCTCTGGTTGGTCATCACCCGGCCCTCGCTCGCCGGGTACACCGTGCCGTCGTCCGGGTCGGTGCACTTGGGTATCTCCAGCAGGGTGTCGCGCGGCATGCTGACCACCGACATGTTGCTGCGGTCGGCCGACAGGTGCACCAGCATCTGCACGTCCGCGAGCGGCGTGGAGCCGAACGTCTCGCGGGCACCGCCCAGTTGCTGGTTCTCCTTGCTGTCCCGGGCGTCCGAGCCGATGACGAGGATGTTCAGCGGGGTCTGTCCGGCCGCGTTGGGCGTCGGCGCGGCGACCTTGTTGTCGCCCAGGTTCAGGGCGTCCTGCTTGATGTTGGCGTTGAGGTGCTCGTAGTAGAGGTAACCGGCCCCGGCGGTGCCGGCCAGGACCGCGGCGAGCAGCACCGCGGTCCAGCGCAGGGCGCGGCGGCGCCGGCGCGGACGGGCGGCCGCCACCGAGGGCTTCCCGCCGTCGTTCCCCGAGCCGTCCCCGGCGTCGTCCGCCGTGTCGCCCGCACCATCGTCCGCCGTGTCGCCCGCACCATCGTCCGCCGTGTCGCCGACACCGTTGTCGCCGTCCCCTACGACGGTCCCGGCACGCTCGGAGGCGTCTGCCGCGCCCTCCTGCGTCTCGTCCCCCTGCACACTGCTCCGCGTCATCTCCGCGTCCCTCCCCACCCCGCGCCACCGCGCGGACCTGTCGCCGTCCTGTGAGACGTGCGACAGACCCGTCAGGTCAACTGGCGCACAGCTTCTGGTCGGCCGTGGACGCGTTGTCCAGGTCCGGCTTCTTGACGGAGGTGCCGTCGAGCTTGACTCCGGCGCCCTTGAAGTCCTTGCCGAGGGTGAGGGTCATGGTGGGCAGGCCCTGGGAGTTGGTGACGCTGTCGCCGGGCTTCATGGCGGCGCCCGTCAGGCCGAGGATCTCGGCGAGGGCGCGGGCCTGGTCGGCCTGGTCGGGGGCGTACTCCAGGGTGGTCCTGGCGATGTCGGCGGGGGCGTTGCCCGCGTTCTCCGACTTCGCGACGCCGGCCCGGGTCTGGAGGTAGTTCAGCTCCTGCTGGGCACTGCCGGTGGGAGCACCGCCGTTGAGGACGCGGACCCTGATCTCCGAGGGATCGGACTTCTCGCCCTCGAGGCGGGCGGCGACGGCGGCGTCCTCCTTTTTCTTCTTCGCCTTCTTCTCCTGCTCGACCTCGGTGAAGGAGATGTCGTTCTTGATCATGTCGAAGACCGGGGGTGCCTTCGCCTCGTTCACGATCACCGTCGCCTTGACCTTCTCGGCCGGGTTGTCGAGCACCGGCACGGTGGTGAACGTGATGTTCTTCGGCGGCACCTTCTTCAGCTCCAGGGCGACGTCCTTGAGCGTGCCCACGTTGCCGATGGCGCTGTCCACGGTGAGGGCCTTGGTCGCGGCCTCGGCGAGCTTCACCAGCTTGGTGGGGCTGGTGAGGGTGTCGCCGGATGACATCTTCCGCATGAGCGAGCCCAGGAACTGCTGCTGCACCTTGATGCGGTCCAGGTCGCCCTCGTTGCCGAAGGCGTGCCGGGTGCGGACGAAGGCGAGGGCCTGCTCGCCCTCGACCGTGGACTCGCCCGCGGGGAGTTTGAGATGGGACTTCGAGTCGTCCACGGCGTGCTCCACGCACACGTCGACACCACCGACCGCCGAGGTCAGCGTCTTGACCGCGTTGAAGTCGGCCATCATGAAGTGGTCCGGCTTGATGCCGGTCGTCTCCGTCACCGTCCGCATCGTGCAGCCCGCGTCCCGGCCGAGGTCGCCCAGGCTCTGGTTGAAGCGGACGCCCTCGGAGCCGGGGACGATCTTCTTCGTCCCGTCCTCCTGCACGGTCTCGCAGTCGGGGATGTCGACGATCAGGTCGCGGGGGATGCTGAGCGCGGTGGCGTTGGAGCGGTCCTTGGAGACGTGCAGCAGGATGTTGGTGTCCGCGTGCCCGGCGCTGCCCTTGTCGCCGTAGCCCTCGTTGCCCTCACCGGTGCGCTTGTCGGTGCCGATGATGAGGATGTTGAACGCCTCGTCCTTGCTGAAGCTGCTGCTTCCGGCGTTGCCGACGTCCGTCGTCGACACGTTGCCCTCGAGGTGCTTGAGGTAGACGTAACCGCCCACGCCGGCCACGAGGACGACGAAGGCCATGGTGCCGCCGGTCCACAGCAGGACCTTCTTGCCCCTGGACTTCTTCTTCTCCGGCCGGCGTCCGCGCCGGCCCGGCACCGGCTCCTCGGGCTCCGGGCGACGCCGCCGCTGGGGCGGCACCTCGCGGTCCGGAGCGGACGTGCGGCGGCCCGCCGTGCGGGGGCCGGGGACGGACGACTCCGGTGCGGAGGGGGCGGAGGGTCCGGAAGGGGACATCCGCAGTTCGTATTCACCGGTACGCGGATTAAGCACCCACTGGTCTGCGGGATCCACGTCGTCTGCCCGCCCACGTCCTTGCGCGTCCACGCTCTCCCAATCCTCCGTCGGGGCCACGCGGCACCTTCTCCTGAAGGCGCACGGTAGAAAAAGGTCAACAAGTGCACGACGCCAGGGCGGACCTCGCGGCAGGGGGCACCGGAGCGCTCACACTATCCGCCCGGTTCGGCGTCGAACGACTCCGGTGTCACGATCGTCACCCCTACAACAGGGCATTCCCTCCTATTTTCATGAACTCCTACCATCGGTAGGGCTTGTAGACGTCCATGCACTTGCTGGTGTCCGAGCCGTTGATGGCGTCGCTGCTCTCCGGCAGGTCTCCGGCCTCGGGCGTCTTCTGCTTCGGATAGGACGCGCCCTCGCGCCAGTCAGCTCCCACGACGAGAGTGACCCCGGACACGTCCGTGGACTTGCGCACCGCGTTCGCGGGGATCCCCAGCGCCTCGGCGACGCGCCGCGCGTCGCCCGCCAGCTCGTCGCTCGGGTAACGGACGACGGTCCGCTCCTCGGAGAGCGCTGCCGAGGTGTCCTTCGTCGCCTTCACGAAGCCCTTGCCCACCAGCGTCCCGGCGACCGCGCCGGCCCGGCCGGTGACCGGACCCAGGGTGGCCGAGCGGGTGGCGTTCTGGACGAGGACGCCGATCTCGGAGTCTGCGGCGGGCTCGTCGGAGGGCTTTGCGGCATCGCCGTCCGCCGCGGCACCGTCCCCGGTGGCGTCCTTGCCGCCGTCCTTCTTCCCCCTCGTCCCGTTGTCGTCGAAGGACACGTCGTCGCGGAGCATCGCCCACATCTTGTCGGCGTCGGCGGCCGGCAGCAGGTGGTTCCTGTCGTCGGGGTCCTCGACGGTGGGGATCGTCGTCATGGTGATGCGGTCCGTGGGCACCGTCTTGAGCTGCGTGCCGAGGTCGTACAGCTTCTTGACGGTGCCGATCTCCTCGGAGACCGTCAGCGACTTCGTGGCGGCCTCCGCCAGGTCCATCAGCCGACCGGCGTCGGTGAAGACGTTCTGGCTCTTCAGCGTGCGGATCATCGAGTTCATGTACATGTGCTGGGCCCGGGCCCGCAGCGGGTCACTGCCCCAGGCGTGCCGGGTGCGCAGCCACTGCAGCGCCTCCTCGCCCTTGACCTTGTGCGAGCCCTTCGTCATCTTCAGACCCGAGCCGCCGGGCACGCCGGGCAGCGGGCGGTCCCACACGTTCTGGTTCACGCAGACCTCGACACCGCCCACCGCGTCCGCCATCGAGACGACGCCCGCGAAGTCGATCGTCATCCAGTGGTCGATGTAGACCCCGGTCAGGTTCTCCCAGGTGGCCAGGGTGCAGCCGGCGCCGCCGCGGGCCAGCGACGTGTTGATGATGTCGTTGGTCGCCGGGAACTCCTTGCCGGAGTCGGGGTCCTTGCACGTGGGGATGTCGACCCGGGTGTCCCGGGGGATGCTCACCACCGCGGCGCTCTTGCGGTCCGCGGCCAGGTGGATCAGCATCTGCACGTCGGCGAGCGGCGGGTTGTCGCGGTGGTTCCTGCCGCCGCCCAGCGCGACGTTGGCGTCGGAGGCCCGGCTGTCGGAGCCGAGCAGCAGGATGTTCAGGGGCATCTGGCCGGCCGCGTTCGGCTCGGTCTTGTGCGCCTTGGAGTCGCCGCTGCTGCGCTCGCCCTTGTCGATGTTGCCGTTCAGATGCTGGTAGTAGAGGTATCCGGCGCCGGCCGTGCCGAGTATCAGCACCGCGAGGGTGGTCGCGGACCACCTCAGCACCCGGTGCCGGCGTCCGGCGCGCCGCCGCCCGGGGCGCCTGCCGTTCCTGCCGCCGTGGCCCTGCGACCCTCCCCGGTCCCCCTGCCCGGCCGTGTCCCCGGTGCTCTCGCCCCGGCCGTCGCGTCCGGCCCGCCGGCCGCGGGCGTGCCGGACCGTGTCCGGTCGCGTTCCCTCCCCGCGCACACTGCTCTGCGTCATGTCCCTCTCCCACCCTCGGGCCTGCGAACGCACACCCGCACGCGACCTGCTCGCACAGTTGGACGTACGAAGCCCCTCGTTGGCTGTACGGCGACCGGTGGATTGTTCACCGGGGACCGCTCCGCCGGTCGACCCACGGAACGGCCGGCCGACGGACGGCCGGATGAGGGACCGGCCGGCCGACGGACGGCCGATGGGCGACCGGCCGACCGATGGACTGTCGTACTGTCAGACGCGCGTGGGGCCCCTCAGGTCACTTCGCGCACTCGACCTTGTCCGCCGTGGACCTCTGGAGGTCCTTCGGCGCCTCGGCGGAGGTGGCGTCGAGCTTGACTCCGGCGCCCTTGAAGTCCTTGCCGAGGGTGAGGGTCATGGTGGGCAGGCCCTGGGAGTTGGTGACGCTCTCGCCGGGCTTCATGGCGGCGCCGGACAGGCCGAGGATCTCGGCGAGGGCGCGGGCCTGGTCGGCCTGGTCGGGGGCGTACTCCAGGGTGGTCCTGGCGATGTCGGCGGGGGCGTTGCCCGCGTTCTCCGACTTCGTGACACCGGCTTCGTTCTGGAGGTAGGTCAGCTCCCGCCCCGCGCTGCCGGACGATGCGCCGCCGTTGAGGATGCGGACGCGGACCTCGGAAGGGTCGGACTTCTCGCCCTCGAGGCGGGCGGCGACGGCGGCGTCCTCCTTTTTCTTCTTCTCCTTCTCCTTCTTCTTGACCTCGGTGAAGGAGACGTCGTTCTTGACCATGTCGAAGACCTGCTGGGCGGATTCTTCCTTGAGGACGACGGTCACCGGTGTCTTCTCCGCCGGGTTGTCCTTGACCGGCACGGTGGCGAAGGTCAGGTTCTTCGTGTCGAGCTTGCCCAGTTCCAGACCGAGGTCCTTCAGCTTGCCGATGTCCTTCAGCTTGGCGTCGACGGTCAGCGCGTCGGTTGCCGCCTCGGCCAGCTTCACCATCTTCGTCGGGCTGGTGAGCGTGTCGTTGGACTTCAGCTGGCGCATCAGCGAGCTGAGGAACTGCTGCTGGAGCTCGATACGGCTCAGGTCGCCGCCGAAGCCGACGGAGTGGCGGGTGCGGACGAAGGCGAGCGCCTCCTCGCCCTGAATGAGGTGCTCACCCGCCGACAGGTTCAGGTGCGAGTCGGGGTCGTCGATGTCCTTCGCCAGACAGACCTTGACGCCGCCGACCGCGGAGGACAGGGTTTTGACCGCGTTGAAGTCGGCCACCATGAAGTTGTCGGGCTGGACCCCGGTCAGCTCGGTGACGGTCCGCATGGTGCAGCTGGGCGTACGGCCGCTCTGGCCGAGGCTCTGGTTGAAGCGGACGCCGGAGGTCCCGGGGATGACCTTCGTGCTGCCGTCCTCCTGCGTGGTCGGGCAGTCGGGGATGTCGACGATCAGGTCGCGGGGGATGCTGAGGGCGGTGGCGTTGGAGCGGTCCTTGGCGACGTGCAGCAGAATCGTGGTGTCGGCGTGGCCGGCGCTGCCCTTGTCCCCGTAGCCGTCGTTGCCGGAGCCGGTGCGCTTGTCGGTGCCGATCAGCAGGATGTTGATCGCCTCGTCCTTGCGGAAACCGCCGGTGCTCGCGCCGTCGTCCGGGAGGGAGTCGATGTTGTCGTTGAGGTGCTGGAGATACAGATAACCGGCCGTGCCGGCGGCGAGGATGACGAACGCCATCGTGCCGCCGGTCCACAGCAGTATCTTCTTGCCCTTCGACTTCTTCTTGGCCTTCTTCGCCGGCCGCCGGCGGTCGCGCCGTCCCGGCGGCGGTTCCTCCGGCGTCGCACGCCGCCGGCGCGGCGCGGGAACCTCGGGAGTCGGTGCCGGCGTGGCCCGGCGGGGCCCCGGTACCGGTGACTGCGGAGTGGAAGAAGACAGTCGCAATTCGTAATCGCCGGTGTCCGGATTGAGCACCCACTGGTCTGCGGGGTCGATGTCCTCCGCCTGCCCACGGCCTTGCGCGTCCACGGTTTTCCGAATCCTCCGTCGGGGCCACGCGGCGCCCTCCCCTCCGGGCGCCCGGTCTCACTCACGTCAGTTCAGTGCGTGGCCAGGGCAGAACTCCGCGGCCGGGCACACCGGGTCGCTCACACTAACCGTCCCGCCCGGCACGGGGCGACGGCAGTGACGCATTCCACGAACCTTACAACTGGGCAATCCGGCGCATTTCTCGGACAATTGTCCGCGCGCGCAAGCCACCTTGCACCCGCGGTTGCCCCTTCTTGGAATGCGCTTTACTCGCAGATGTCCTCGTCGGCGGTGTTCCCGCTGAACGTCGGCGCCGGGGATTCGGCGGCACCGGTTTCGCCGGAATTCCCGGTACCGCCGCTCGGGTCCGACCGCTCGGCCGTGATCGTCACGGGCTCGTCCGTCCGCAGGCGGGTGAACAGCTTCTCGGCGCCGGGCTGCACGAGTTGGTCGCGATTGGCGTCGCCCGCGTACGACTCCCGGGGGACGGTCAGGAACTGCACGCGCTCGGCGGGAATTCCGCGCAGCCCGCGCACGAGGTCGTACAGCCCGCGCAGACTCGCCAACTCGGGATCCGTCGTGAGCGAGGACGTGGCCGCGTCCAGTACGGGGTACAGCTTCACCGGATTCAGCAGTACGCCATTGCTCTGCACCTTGTTCACGAGCGCCCCCAGGAAACGCTGCTGCCGGTCCATCCGGTCGGTGTCGCTGCCGTCCCCGAGCGACTTCCGGGCGCGGACGTATCCGAGCGCCTGCTCCCCGTCGAGCGTCACCCTGCCCGCGGGCAGTTTCAGTTTGGCGTCCTTGTCGTCGACCGGCTTGCGCAGGCACACCTCGACGCCGTCGAGCGCGTCGACCATCTCCTTGAAGCCCTCGAAGTCGACGACCACGTGGTGGTCGATCCGGATGCCGGTCAGCTTCTCCACCGTGCGGATCGAGCACGCCGAACCGCCTGCCGCGAAGGCGTAGTTGAACTGTGTGAACGCCGGTTCGGTGAGTGACCCGTCGGGGCGGTGGCAGCCCGGGACGTTCACCATGAGGTCGCGGGGGAGGGAGACGGCGGTGACGCTGTCCCGGTCCGCGGCCAGGTGCAGCAGAATCGTGGTGTCCGACCGCTCGGTCCCGGAGTCGTGGCCGTAGCGGGAGTTGCCGGCACCCGACCGCGAGTCCGACCCGATCAGGAGGATGTTCTGCGCGCCGTCCACCAGTGCCGTGGGCCGCTCCTTCTCGTACCGGGCGAGTTCGGCGGCGGCCGCATCGTCCGCCGTGATGTTGCCGCTCAGCTTGGCGTACACCGCCCACCCGGCGCCCGCGGCACCCCCGGCCAGCACCACGACCGCGATCCCGGCGATCCCCAGCCGCCGCCTGCGCCGCCGCCGCTTCAGCCCACGGCCGCTCGCGGACGCCCCGCGCCCCGGCTGCCCACCGGAGGCCGCCGTACCCGCGTCCTCGCCCACGCCTGCCTCCGTCCACACCCGCGCGCTGCTACGACCATGCCCCGGGGCACCGCGAAGGACAGCACGGAACTAGCCCAAACGGGGCACACGACCCGAAACGCCCCCACGGGCATTGGTCCGCTCCCCCCAGCCGCGGGCAGCCGCCCGCCCACCAACTGCGGGCAGTCCCCGCCCCTCAGGCTGCGGGCAGTCGCCCGTGCCTCCTGGCCGCGGGCCCTCGCGCCGTCCCCGGCTGGTCTGCGGGCAGTGGCCCACCCCAAGCTGCGGACGTAGCCGGCCCCCTCAAGCTGGCGAGCATTCGCTCGCCCCCGAGCTGCGGCCAGTCGTCAGCCCCCCAAGCTGCGGGCATTCGTGCCGCCTGGTGGCACGGGTGGGCGCTGGGGGTACCTCCCAGGCCGTTCAGGCACTGGGGGAGGCATCCCCGCAGCGCCGGCACACGCGCCGGGCCCCGCGTCGGCACAGGCGCCGGGCCACGCGCCCCGCCCCGCGTCGGCACAGGCGCCGGGCCCCGCGCACCGCTCCGCGCCGACGGGCCCCGAGCCCCGCCCCGAGCCGGCACGCACGCCGGGCCCTGGCCGGCACAGGTCGCCGCCCTACCCGGTGTCACCTCGACGCCGGTTCACCAACCACCCCGCGGAAACCTCACCGCGCCGTCACCGAAACCCGCTCCGCCTCGATCCGCTGATCCACCACATCCGCCCCCGCCCGCTCCAGATGCCGGCACAGCACCACGGACCCTCCCGAAGCCAACGGCCCGTACAACCCCGCGCTCAACCCCTCCCACGTGTCGTACGGCAACCCCGACAGAATCCGCGCCCCCGGCCCCGTGAGCCCCAGCCCCGACGCCTCCGCCCGAGCCCGCTCCACGACCTCCGCCCCGCTGAACTCCCGCCCGGCCACGATCAGCGCCGGCGCCTCCGGGTCCACCGGCGCGTACGGCACGAACCGGTCCCCCTGCCCCGGCACCTCCACCGCGTAATCGGCGAAGCCCTCCGGCGCCGCCGGCGCGAACCGCCCCCCGAGCGGCCGCAGCGCCAGCGCGATCCGCGGACCGGAGCACGCCCGCGCCGCCTCCAGCGACTCCGGTTCCGGCCCGCTCACGACCACGTCCGCCGCCTTCGGGTCGCCCGCCACATCGGCGACGACGCCCACCGACGCGCACGCCAGCAGCCACACCGCCGTCTGCCAGTGCGCGGGCAGCAGCAGCGCGACCCGGTCGCCGGGTTCGACGGACAGTTCGTCCTGGAGGAGATTGGCGGTCTTGGCCACCCAATTGGCGAAGGTGGCCACGGACAGTTCGACGCGTTCGCCCGTGGCGTCGTCGTAGAAGGTCACCAGGGGGCGTCCCGGGTCCGCGGCGAGCGCGGAACTCAGCAGGTCGGCAGGGGTGCGGTCGGTCGCGTTCACCCGGACAAGCGTACGCGGGCCGCGCGACGCGCACCGAGCACACGGCGCACCGCGCCACCACCGGATCGCGTGAGAGAACCCTACGGCCCGTCAGATCTCAAATAGACATGTTTGTCCAATGATGTACAGAATCAGGGGCATGCGTGGATTCCTAGCTTCCTCGACCGGTGTCACATGCGCGGCGGCCCTGGCCCTCCCGTTCGCCCCGCCCGCGGCAGCGACCACCTCCTCCTCGGCACCGTCCGTGACGAGCCCGACGGCACGGCCCGAGACCTACGCCCCGGGCGGCACCCAGTCTCTGGCCCTCGCCCCCCTCGCCCACGACCGGGCACCCGGCGCGGCCGAACAGGGCCTGCCCCGCCGGGACGTACGGCACTTCTCACTCGTCGGCGTCGTCTGGGACAACCCCGCCACCGAACTCCACGGCCGCGCCGAGGTCCGAACCCGGGCCACCGCGACCGGCGCCTGGTCCGGATGGCGGGAGCTGGAGACCCACAACGCCGACCACGCCGCCGACCCCGGCACCCCCGAGAGCACCTCGGGCCGCGTCCGCGGTGCCACTGCACCGCTGTGGGTGGGCGAGTCCGACGGCGTGGAGGTGCGGGTCCGGGCGGAGGACGCTCCGGCGGCCGCCCGGACCGCTCCGGCCGTCCCGCGGCTCCCCACCGGCCTGCGCCTCGAACTGGTCGACCCCGGCGAGGACGCCCCGCCGCCGGCGAACCGCGCGCGGAGCGAGGCCACCGAACCCGCCGTGCTCCCCGCCGGGCAGAAGACCAGGCCGCATGCCGGCCCCCGCCCGCGCATCACCACGCGTCACGGCTGGGGCGCCGACGAGAAGCTGCGCCAGAAGGGGTTCGTGTACACGAAGAAGGTCAAGGCGGCCTTCGTGCACCACTCGGACACCGGCAACAACTACCGTTGCTCACAGGCGCCGTCGGTCATCCGCGGTATCTACCGCTACCACGTCAAGAGCATGGGCTGGCGCGACCTCGGCTACAACTTCCTCGTCGACAAGTGCGGAAACGTCTACGAGGGCCGGGCGGGCGGCGTGTCCAAGCCCGTACTGGGCGCCCACACCCTGGGGTTCAACTCCAACAGCACGGGCATCGCCGTACTCGGCACCTACAGCTCCAAGAAGCCGTCGTCGGCCGCGCTGAAGGCGATCGCCCGGCTCACCGCGTGGAAGGTCGGGCTCTACGGCATGAATCCGCGCGGGAAGACATACCTCAAGTCCGGGGGTGGCAACCTCTACCCAAAGGGCAGGAAGGTACGACTGAACGTCATCTCCGGTCACCGCGACGGCTTCGCCACGAACTGCCCCGGAAAGAGGCTCTACGCCAAGCTCGGCACGGCCCGTGCGAAGGCGGCGGCGTACCAGGGCCGCTGAGGCCGGCCGAGGACCGACGAGGGCCGACGAGCACCGGCGTACGGACCGATGGGGGCACGCCGCCGCACGGTCCTCGAAAGCACCACGGAACGGTCTGCATACACTGGCCCGCCGAAAGACAGTTCGGCCGGTCCCGGCAGGAAGCAGAGACGACAGGTGACAGAAGCGATCCTCCTGGTCGGCGGCAAGGGCACGCGGCTTCGCCCGCTCACGGTGAACACGCCCAAGCCCATGGTCCGGGCTGCCGGAGTGCCGTTCCTCACGCATCAGCTGGCGCGGGCCAAGGCGGCCGGCGTCGAGCACATCGTGCTCGCGACCAGCTACCTGGCCGAGGTCTTCGAGCCGTACTTCGGCGACGGCTCGGCGCTGGGCCTGCACCTCGAGTACGTCACGGAGGAGGAGCCGCTCGGCACGGGCGGCGCGATCCGCAACGTGGCGTCCCGGCTGCACTCCGGCCCCGACGAGCCGGTGCTGATCTTCAACGGCGACATCCTGACGGGCCTGGACATCGGCGCGCTGGTCCGCAGCCACGAGACGACGGGCGCGGACGTCTCCCTGCACCTGACCAAGGTCACGGACCCGAGGGCCTACGGTCTGGTCCCCACCGACGACGCGGGCCGGGTGCTCGCCTTCCTGGAGAAGCCGCAGACCCCCGAGGAGATCGTCACCGACCAGATCAACGCGGGCGCGTACGTCTTCCGCCGCTCGGTCATCGACACGATCCCGGCGGGGCGCCCCGTCTCGGTCGAACGCGAGACCTTCCCCGAGCTCCTCGCCACCGGCGCCCACCTCCAGGGCATGGTCGACTCCACCTACTGGCTGGACCTCGGCACCCCGGCGGCCTTCGTACGCGGCTCGGCCGACCTGGTCCTGGGCCGTGCCCCGTCCCCGGCGATACCGGGCCGCTGCGGGGACCGCCTCGTCCTGCCCACGGCACAGGTCGCGCCCGACGCCAAGCTGGCCGGCGGCACGGTGGTCGGCGAGGGCGCCTTCGTGGCGGAGGGGGCGCGCGTCTTCGGCAGCACGATCCTGCCGGGCGCCGTCATCGAGCCGGGCGTCCTCATCACCGACTCCCTCATCGGCACGGGTGCCCGTGTCGGCACCCGCTCGGTCCTCGCCGACACGGTCATCGGCGACGGCGCGGTCATCGGCGCCGACAACGAACTCCGCTCCGGCGCCCGAATCTGGTGCGACGCCCAGATCCCCCCGGCAGCCCTCCGCTTCTCCTCGGACACCTAGCCGCCTCAGCCGCAGCCAGTCGCCGTGCCGCCGTACCTGCGGGCAGTCGCCGTGCCGCCGTACCTGTGGCAGTCGCCGTGCCGCCGTACCTGCGGGCAGTCGTGCCGCTGGGGCGGCACGGGTGGGCGCAGGCGGCACCCCGTCAGCGCCGGGCTGCGCACCCCAGCAAGCCCGCACCCCGGCCGACCAGCGAACCCCGGCCCCCTACAACCGCTCAATCCCCCGCGGAGCCATCCGCGGCGCCCGCCTCGCCGGCACCCGCCCACTCAGCAGCACCAACCGAGCCGCCCGATGCCGCTGCCCCGCGTACGGCTCCAGCAACCGCAGCATCTCCGCGTCATCCGCATACCGGTCCCCGCCGAGCGCGAACCCCACGATCCCCGGCAGGTGCAGATCCCCCACCGTCACCGCGTCCGGCGCCCCATGACTGCGCTGCACGGTCTCCGCCGACGTCCACGGCCCCACCCCTGGCAGAACCTCCAGCCGCTCCCGCGCGGCCGCCGGCTCCATCCCCGCCGCCTCCTCCAGCCGCGCGGCGACCCGCACGGCCCGCAGGATCGTCGACGCCCGTTTGTCGTCCACCCCGGCCAGGTGCCACTCCCAGGACGGGATCATCGCCCACGTCCGCGCCGTCGGCATCACGCACATCCGCCCGGGCGCGGGCCCCGGCGCCGGCTCGCCGAACTTCCGCACGAGCAGCCGCCACGCCTGGTACGCCTCCAGCGTCGTGACCTTCTGCTCCAGGACCGAGGGGATCAACGACTCCAGTACCAGCCCGGTCCGTCCCAGCCGCAGCCCCGGACGCCGATGCGCGGTGACCGCCAGCAGCCGGTGCCGCGGCACGAACGCGGACGGGTCGTCCTCGGCGCCCAGCAGCCGCGGCAACTCCTCCAGCAGCCACTCGGCGCCCGGTCCCCAGGCCTCGCCCCGCACCTCACCGCCGCGCGCGGTGACCCGCAGGGTGCCCGGCCCGGCGGGCGTCCGGCTGGCCCGCCACACCGACCCGTCCGGCATCGTCCGGAACGTCGGATCGCCCGGCCCGCGCCGCAGCGGCCCGAGCACCAGCCCCAGCTCCAGCGGCCCGTTAGGCACCCACACCCGCACCCGGCCCGGCGCGGGCGCCTGCCGGGGTATCCCGCCGCGCACGGTGGCGCGAGGGGGCCGGGGAGCGAAACGTCCTGCCACGAGCGTGATCCTTGGGAGAGCCGTACGAGAGCCGAGGGAGAGCCCCTACGAGGGTAGAGGGCTACCGCACCTCGATGAACGCCCCCGCGTCCCGCTCCGGCCGCGCCTTCGGCTCCTCGGCCGGATGCCCGACCGCCACCGCGCCCATCGGGTCCCAGTCGCCCGGCAGCCCCAGCACCTCCCGTACGACGTCCCGGCAGAACATCGTCGAGGACACCCACGCGGAACCCAGCCGCTCCCCGGCCAGCGCGACGAGCAGGTTCTGCACGCCCGCGCCGGTGGCGACCACGAACATCTCCCGCTCGGCCCCGTCGCGCCGCGCGTCCCCGTAGGTGTGCGAGCCGTCCATGACCAGGCAGGGCACGACGAGGTAGGGCGCGTTGCGCAGGACGTCGCCGCGTCGCACGCGCTTGGCGACGGACTCCTCGCTCTTGCCGTCGCGCCGCAGGTCCGCGATCCAGGCGTCCCGCATCGCGTCGAGCAGCCGGGTGCGGGAGTCCGCCGACTCCAGGAGCACGAACCGCCACGGCGTCGTGTGGTGCGGCGCCGGTGCGGTCACGGCGGCGGCCACCGCCCGGCGCACGGCGCCGGGGTCGACCGGCTCGTCCGTGAAGGCCCGTACCGTACGCCGCTGCGTGACCGCCTGCCGCACCGCCTCCGAGGTGCCGAGGCGGAACATGTCGCCGCGCGCACCGCGCACCATCGCCCGTGCGCCCTCGCCGTCGTCCTCGGCGACCACCTGCGGCAGCCCGCGTACGACGGCGACGGGCAGACCGGCGGCCTTGCCCTTGACCAGGTCGCCCGCGGCGGCCAGCTCGTCGGCGGTGGCGACGACGGTGGTGCTGAGCGGATTGCCGTACGCGTCCGTGCCGCCGCGCAGGTCGTCGAGGACGCGGACGCCCGCGGCGCCGATCGCCATGTCGGTGAGCCCGGACCGCCAGGGCCGCCCGACGGTGTCGGTGACGATCACGCCGACGTCCACGCCGAGCGTGTCGCGCAGCCCCTCGCGGATGCCGCGCGCGGAGGCGTCGGGGTCCTCGGGGAGCAGCAGTACGGTCCCTTGCGGGGTGTTGGAGGCGTCGACGCCGGCCGCCGCCATGACCAGGCCCAGACGGTTCTCGACGATGCGCAGCGTGCCCCGCCGGGCGACCACCCGCACCGTCTCGGCGTCGATCGCGGCCTCCCGGTCGGCGGCCTCGACGATCCGGCCCTCGGCCTTGGACACGATCTTGGAGGTGACGAGCAGCACGTCCCCGTCGGCCAGCCCGGGCTCGGCGGCCGCGACGAGCTTGGCCAGGTCGTCGCCGGGCCGCACCTCGGGCAGCCCCGGCAGGGCCCACACCCGGTAGCCGTCCCGATGACCGAAAGCGCCGTCGCGCGTCTCGTCGCTCACGCCTCCCTCACCTCCTCCGCCAGCGTCAGCGCCTCCCGGGCCATCTGCGCCGTGGCGTCGAGGTCGGTCATCATCAGCGGTACGGCGCGGCAGAGGATCCCGGCGGCCTTCACGCGCGTGACGGAGCCGGCGTCGACCGTGTCGACCAGCCAGCCGTCGAGCAGCCCCGAGCCGTAGTGCTCGGCGACCGCGGCGGCCGTGGACTCCACGCCGACCGCGGCGAGCACCTTGTCGGCCATCCCGCGCACGGGCGCGTCGCCGACGATGGGGGACAGGCCCACCACCGGCACCCCGGCCTCGGCGATCGCCTCCCGGATGCCGGGCACGGCGAGGATCGTGCCGACGGAGACGACCGGGTTGGAGGGCGGGAAGAGGATGACGTCCGCCTCCGCGATGGCCTCCAGGACGCCCGGCGCGGGCTTGGCCTGCTCGGCGCCGACCGGCACGACCGCCTCGGCGGGGACGGAGGCGCGCAGCCGCACCCAGTACTCCTGGAAGTGGACCGCCTTGCGCTCGCCGGACCCCGCGGCGGAGCCGCTGTCGGGCAAGGTCACCGCCACGTGCGTCTCCACGCGGTCGTCGGTCATCGGGATGAGCCGCACCCCGGGCTTCCAGCGGTCGCACAGCGCCTCGGTCACCGCGCTCAGCGGAAAGCCCGCAGTGATCATCTGGGTCCGCACGATGTGCGTGGCGAAGTCGCGGTCGCCCAGCCCGAACCACTCGGGCCCGACGCCGTATGCCGCGAGCTCCTCCTTGAGGTGGAAGGTCTCGTCGGCCCGTCCCCAGCCCTGCTCCTCGTTGATGCCGCCGCCGAGCGTGTACATCACCGTGTCGAGGTCCGGGCACACCTTCAGCCCGAAGAGGTGGATGTCGTCCCCGGTGTTGCCGATGACCGTGATGTCCGCGTCCGGCGCGGCCTGCTTCAGACCACGCAGGAACCGGGCACCGCCGATGCCGCCTGCCAGAACCACAATGCGCATGGGCCCAGTCTTGCAGGCGGGTACGACAGTGCGTCGACCAGTCGTCACCGTGCCGGTGCGGCGACGGTGCCGGTGTTCTGCCCGGCCGCGGCCGAGCACCGCGGGGAGTGCATCGGCATCTCGGTCAGGCCCGGGTGGTAGACGTGCAGGCTGACCGCCGGCTCCAGCGCGTCGTTGACCACCTCGTGCACGTGGCCCGGCGCGAACACGCGCTGCGTACCGGCCCGCAACGCGCGCGTGCCGCGGTCCGTGTGCTCGGTGAGCGTGCCCTCCAGGACCGTCCACACGCCGGAGGAGGGGCCGTGGTCGTGGCGTCCGCTGCCCTGTCCCGGCACCCAGGACAGCAGCCAGACCTCGTACCCGGGGCCGGTGCGCAGCCGGTGGTACCAGCGGGTCGTCGCGTCGTACCGGACGAGGTGCTCCCACGCGGTGCGGTCGGCGGCGAGGGAGCGGAGGAGACCGGCGAACTCGGCGACGGTGGCCGGGTGCTCGCGCGGAGGCTGCAGGAGGTGGGGGACTTCGAGGATGTCGCCGGCGATCTGGAGGTCGCTGTCGCTGTTCATGGGTGCGTGGTTCCTCGGCGGGAAGAGAGCGGCGGAGCGGAGCGAATGACGAAGAACGCCCTGGTGGGGCGGTAACGGAACAGTCGAGTCGCGTGGACTCGGGGACAGCTGGAGCGCGGTCGGCTCAACAGCTGGAACAGCGGCAACAGCTACAGCGAGCGCGGGCAGCACCGTGGGACCCGGCGGTGCGGGTCGAGGCGAGCGCCAAGTTCGCGAGCATGCCCACAAGGACAGCGGTTCACACCAGCAGTGTCAACTCGATGCCCGTTATGTGGGACATGTTTCACCTCATCCGGTTGATCGCGCTGCCGAAAGGTTTGCTCATACGGCTTCCGGGACACATGGCGCACAAGCCGGGCGCACAACCCCCGTTGCGATCCCGTGATCCGAATGTGATCAGGTTCGCTTCGGCGCGTGTATCGGAACGGGATCGATCGCCGGGGCGTCCTTCCTGGTGCAGATGTTGGACGGGACGGGCTCCCCGGCAAGCTCCTTTGGTATGTCAAGGTTTATGGCGATTTGAACACTTACTGCATGGCCTTGGTTCCGCAGAGTGAATAAGGGGCCTAATAGCAGATCTCGGCTTGACTCGCCCGGAGCAGCACACTTGTAATTTCACTCGTGTCGTTCAGCCGGAATCGGTAACGGCTGGATCACGGGGACGCGAAAGACGGACGAGGGGCGCACATGACCGAGCTGGTGCAGCAACTGCTGGTCGACGACGCGGACGAGGAGCTCGGCTGGCAGGAGCGCGCACTGTGCGCCCAGACCGACCCCGAGTCCTTCTTCCCCGAGAAGGGCGGCTCCACCCGCGAGGCCAAGAAGGTCTGCCTCGCCTGCGAGGTCCGCTCCGAATGCCTCGAGTACGCCCTTGCCAATGACGAGCGTTTCGGCATCTGGGGCGGCCTGTCCGAGAGAGAGCGCCGCCGCCTGAAGAAGGCCGCGGTCTGAGCACCGAGGTCTGGGCACCGACCGCCTGACACGGCGACAGAACGGCCCGCGCGGACGGTCGGTGCAGACGGCCCGAGCAGTGGTGACGGCCCGTCGCCGGTGGGTTGTCCACAGGCGGCGGGCCGCCCCTGTGTCCAGCCGATAGTGTGGGCGCTCGTCCGAGACGCCCCGCCACCTCCAACAGGCATGGGCGTCCACCGCAGTCCACCGAACCGGGGCCCGTACCTCGATGTCCGTGCAGAGTCACACGGCAGCCCAGCAAGACCTCGCTGCCCCACCTGAGTTCCCGCGTCACGTGGTGACCGCGGTCCTCGTCGCCCACGACGGAGCCCGCTGGCTGCCCGACGCGCTCGCCGGGCTGCTCGGCCAGGAGCGCCCCGTCCAGTACGCCGTGGCCGCCGACACCGGCAGCGCCGACGACTCCTCCCGGCTGGTCGCCGACGCTCTCGGCGACGACCGCGTGCTCCACCTCGCCCGGCGCACCGGCTTCGGCCAGGCCGTCGAGGAGGCCGCCCGCACCGCCCCGGTCCTCGCCCCCGAGGACCTGCCGTACCTGAAGCGGCCCAGCGGCTGGGACCCCGTCACGCGCAGCTGGCGCGACGACGCCTACGACCTGCCGGAGCTGCCCCACGGAGAGCCGGTCCAGTGGCTGTGGCTGCTGCACGACGACTGCGCTCCCGAACCGGACGCGCTCGCCCAACTGCTGCGCGTCGTCGACACCGAGTACGAACTCGGCCGCGACGACGTCGCCGTCGTCGGACCCAAGCTCCGCGGCTGGTACGACCGCCGCCAGCTGCTCGAGGTCGGCGTCTCCATCGCCAACTCCGGCCGCCGCTGGACCGGCCTGGACCGCCGCGAGCAGGACCAGGGCCAGCACGACCACGTCCGCACCGTGCTGTCCGTGTCCACCGCCGGCATGCTGATCCGGCGCGACGTCTTCGAGCGGCTCGGCGGATTCGACCGCCGGCTGCCCCTGATGCGCGACGACGTCGACCTGTGCTGGCGCGCGCACGCCGCCGGAATGCGCGTCCTCGTCGCCCCCGAGGCGGTCGTCCGCCACGCCGAGGCGGCCTCGCGCGAGCGCCGCGCCGTCGACTGCGCGGGCCGCACCACCGCCTCGCCGCACAAGGTGGACAAGGCCGGCGCCGTCCACACCCTCCTGGTCAACGTCCGCACCGCCGCCCTGCCCTGGGTGCTGCTGCGCATCGTCCTCGGCACCCTGCTGCGGACCCTCGCCTACCTGGTCGGCAAGGTGCCCGGCCAGGCCCTCGACGAGATCCGGGGCCTGCTGGGCGTCCTGCTGCGACCGGAGCGGATCCTCGCCGGCCGGCGCGAACGCGGGCGCCCGCAGGTCGAGAAGGACGAACTGCGGCCCCTGTTCCCGCCGCCCGGCGCGACCGTCCGCGCCACCGTCGAGCAGGTCGCGGGCGATCTCTTCGGCGGTTCCGACGCCGACGCCGCAGCGGGTGCCGGACGGCACGGCGGCGGCATCGAGTCCGGACCCGGCGGCGACGACGCCGACTTCCTGGAGATCGAGCAGTTCGCCCGCCTCAAGCGCATCGCCCGCAAACCCGGACCGGTGCTCTTCCTGGTGCTGCTGCTCGTCTCCCTGGTCGCCTGCCGTGCGCTCCTCGGCGGCGGCGCCCTGGCGGGCGGCGCGCTGCTGCCCGCCCCCGCCGGCGCCGGCGAGCTGTGGTCGCGGTACATGGACGCCTGGCACACGGTCGGCACCGGCGGCACCGCCTCCGCGCCGCCCTACCTCGCGATCCTCGCCACGCTCGCCTCCGTCCTGCTCGGGTCCACCGGACTCGCCGTCACCCTGCTGCTGGTCTGCTCGGTGCCCCTGGCGGGCGCCACCGCGTACTTCGCCTCCCGCCCGCTGGTCCCGTCCCGGCTGCTGCGCGCCTGGGCCGCCGTCGCCTACGCCTTCCTGCCCGCCGCCACCGGCGCCCTCGCCGGCGGCCGCATCGGCACCGCCGTCCTCGCCGTACTGCTGCCGCTGATCGCGCGCGCGGGCGTCGCGGCGGCCGGCCTGACGGGCTCCTCCGGCGCTCGCGGCAGCTGGCGCGCCACCTGGGCGTACGCCCTGCTGCTGACGATCACCACCGCCTTCACGCCCGTGGTGTGGCCGGTCGCGCTGGTCCTCGGCCTCGGGGTGCTCGCCCTGCGCCGCGGCGAGATCACGGCGTACGGACCGCGCTTCCTCGCCCAGCTCGGCACCCCGCTGCTGCTGCTCGCCCCGTGGTCGCTGTCGCTGCTGCCGTTCGGCTTCTTCGGCGAGGCCGGGCTCGCGTACGGCTCGTCGGCCGCCTCCGCGCTCGACCTGCTCGGCGCCAGCCCCGGCGGTCCGGGCACGGTGGGCGGGCTGTTCCTCATCGGCGTCGTGCTGGCCGCGCTGGCGGCACTGCTGCGCTCCGAGCGGCAGTTGGCCGTCCGGACGGCCTGGGCCGTCGCCCTGGTCGCCCTCGTCTTCTCGGTCCTGTCCAACCGCTCCGCCTGGGCCGGCCCCGCCACCCTCGTCTACGGCATCGCCCTGCTGTCCGCCGCGGCCCTCGGCGCCGACGGCGCGCGCTACCGCGTGGCCGAGCAGAGCTTCGGCTGGCGCCAGCCCGTCGCCGCCCTGATCGCCCTCGCCTCGGCCCTCGGCCCGCTGATCGCCGCCGTCGGCTGGATGATCGGCGGCGCCGCCGGCCCCGTGGAGCGACGCGACCCCGTGCAGGTGCCCGCGTTCGTCGCCGAGGAGAGCCACACCCGCGACCAGGCCCGCACCCTCGTCCTCGACAGCGACTCGTCCGCGCACGTGAGCTACATGCTGGTGCGCGGCTCCGGCGCCCGTCTCGGCGACGGCGAACTGGCCTCCGGCGACGGCGGGAACAGCACCCTCGACAAGGTCGTCGCCAACCTCGTGGCCGGCTCCGGCGCCGACCAGGCCGACCAGCTCGGCGGATTCGCCGTGCGCTACGTGCTCGTGCACAAGGGAGCGCCGCGCGAGGTCACCCGCGTCCTGGACGCCACGCCCGGACTGAGCAGGCTCAGTCAGCAGGACGGCAGCGGACTGTGGCGGGTGAACCAGGAGGTCGCGCGCGCGACCGTCGTGCCCGGCGAGAAGTCCGGTGCCGGGAAGTCCGGTGCCGGCGAGCCCGAGCCCGTGGCGGCCGGGCCCGTCGAGATCCACACCGACGTCAAGGCCGGCCCCGACGGCCGGGTGCTGCGCCTCGCCGACACCGCGGCCGAGGGCTGGACGGCGACACTGGACGGAAAGTCCCTCACCCGCACCACGGTCGACGGCTGGGCCCAGGGCTTCGAACTCCCCGCCTCCGGCGGCCGGCTGGACGTCACCTACGACGCCCCGTTCACGCACACGGCCTGGATGTGGGCCCAGGGACTCCTCGGCGTCGTCCTCGTCGTGCTCGCCCTGCCCGGCAGACGCCGCGACGTCGACGACGACCTGCCCGACGAGCAGCTCGTCCCCGCCCAGGCGGCCGAGGGCGAGGGACGCCGGGCACGGCGCCTGCGCGCCCAGGCCGAGGCGGAGGCGGCGGAATCTGACGCCGGAACCGGAGCAGGCGTGGAGCCGGGCCCCGGGACAGCGGACGACGCGCCCCAGGCGCCCGAGGTTCCCGAGCCGCCCGCGGCGGCCCCCGTGACGGTCCCGCAGCAGCAGGCGTACGACGCGTGGGACACGACGGGGTACACCGGCACCGAGTACGGCTCCTACGACGGCGGCTACGGCGGCGAGCAGTACCAGGGCGCCCAGCAGTACGACCCCGCCGACTACGGGCGGCAGCAGCCCTACCAGGGGGGCCCGTACCAGCAGGACGCCTACCAGGGCGGCCCCGGCGGCCAGGGCGCGCAGTACGGGACGGGCGGCCAGTACGACCCCTACGCGTACGGCGACCCGACGCAAGGTCAGGAGGCCGGGTACAACCCCGCGTTCGACCAGGCGTACGGCCAGGGCGGCTACGACACGCCGTACGACCCTTCCCAGCCCCAGCAGCCGCACGGCACGGGCAGTGAGCGCCCCGACGGGAGCCAGCAGTGAAGCGCACGACCCTGTCCCTGATCGCCTGCGCGACCGCGCTCGCCGCCGTCACCGGGTTCGCCGCGGTCTCCGCCCCGGACGACTCCGGCCCGGACACCGCGGCGCCGGCCGCCCGGCTGCCCGTGGAGCGCACCAGCCTGCTGTGCCCGGCACCCAGCACCTCCGACCTCGCCGAGACGGCGTACACGTCCTTCACGCCCGTCACGAAGGGTGCCGACGAGAAGGGCGGCGCCGCGCTCGTGGCGGCGGAGTCGGGCGACGCCACCGAGGCCGGCGGCAAGGGCGACGACAAGGACGAGAAGGGCGACAGGGACCAGAAGGCGGAGAAGCCGGTCGTCCAGCCCAAGGCGCCCGGCACGCCCGTCACCGGGAAGACCACCGGCGCCGAAACCCCCGCCCTGATCGGCACCGCCGAGGGCGGCAGCGCGCCCGGCTGGACGGTCCAGCAGACGACGGAGGTCGCCGCCGGGACGGGCCGGGGACTGCAGGGCGTCAACTGCACCGCTCCGGACACGGAGTTCTGGTTCCCGGGCGCCAGCACCGCGACCGGCCGCACCGACTACGTGCACCTGACCAACCCCGACGACTCGGCGGCCGTCGTCGACATCGAGCTGTACGGCAAGGACGGCGCCCTGAAGTCCACGGTGGGCGAGGGCGTCACGGTGCCGCCGCACGCCACGGAGTCCCTGCTGCTGTCGACCCTCAGCGACGTGCGGCAGACCGACCTGACCGTGCACGTCGGCGTGCGCAGCGGCCGGCTCGGCGCCGCGGTGCAGGCCCTGGACGACAAGACCGGCGGCGACTGGCTGACCGCGGCCGCGGACCCGGCGAGCGACCTGGTCGTGCCGGGCATCCCGAAGGACGCCACCGCCGTACGCCTGGTGCTGTTCACGCCCGGCGGCACCGACGCCGACCTGAAGGTGCGACTCGCCTCGCCGACCGGGCTGATCACGCCCGCCGGCCACGAGACCGTGCACGTCAAGGCCGGTATGACGACCGGCGTCGACCTCGGCGAGGTCACGCGCGGCGAGGCGGGCTCGCTGGTGCTCACGCCTACGGACCGGTCCGTGCCGGTCGTGGCCGCGGTCCGGGTAGTGCGGGGCAAGGGCGACGAGCAGGAGTCCGCGTTCATCCCGGCCTCCGACCCGGTCGGTGCGCGCGCGACGGCCGCGGACAACCGCGCCAAGAGCACCACCCTGGCCCTGTCCGCACCCGAAGCGGCGGCGAAGGTCAAGGTCACGGCCTCGACGGGCACCGAGGGCGGCACGACGGCGACCAAGACGTACACGCTGAAGGCCGGCACGACCCAGAACGTCGACGCGCCGGTGCCCGCGGGACTCAAGGGTTCCTACGCGCTGACCGTCGAGACCGTCTCGGGCGGCCCGGTCTACGCCTCGCGCACTCTGACGGGGTCCGACGACGACGTGGCGTCCTTCACCGTCCAGAGCCTCCCCGACGACCGGGGCATGGTCTCGGTGCCCAACGCGGACGAGGACCTGTCGGTCCTGCAGAAGTAGTGGCCGGGGGCGACCGGGCCCCCGCCGCTCAGTCCTCCCCGTACCGGGGATCCACCGTCTCCGGGGCGAGCCCCAGCAGCTCCGCGACCTGCTCGACGACGACCTCGTGCACCAGCAGCGCCCGCTCGTCGCGCCCCTTGGTCCGGATCTCCACCGGCCGCCGGTAGACGACCACCCGCCCCCGCCGCCCGTCCCGGGAGGGCACCGCGCCCCCGAGCGGAACCGCCTCGTCGTTCCACGCGTCCCCGGCCGCGGCCGGCCGCGGCACGTCGAGGACGAGGAAGTCGACGTCGGCGAGCTGCGGCCACCGCCGCTCCAGCCGCTCCACGGAATCCTGCACCAGGTCGGCGAAGACCTCGCCGCGGCTCGCGGCGAGGGGCACCTGCGGGGGAGCGACCGGGCCGCGCATGCCCCGACCGTGGCGATCACGACGGCGAGGGCCCGGGCGGCCGGCATCACGGGGCGTCACGGGGTTGTCCATCACTGGTGAAGGGTAGTCCCCGCCGGGGTGGAGCGCCCGGCCCGCACACGCTCGGCGGGCCACGTGCCGGCGGCCCACACGACCTGTCGCTGGATGACCATTCCAGCCAAGGTTGGGCTCAATTCGGTATCTCTCCGTGACCGCGGAACTCAGGGCAAATGTCATTGTTTGTATCGGGTCGTGACCGCTTTCGGATCCGCGCGAGCTCCTCAAGACCGGCGTCCACGCAGGTCGAACGGGGTTGTACGGAAGGGCCGTAGGACGTTTCACGCCACGACACGGGGGTGTGACCTGGTGGAGAGTCGTCGCGGCCCGCTCAAGAGTGCGGTACCGTCCAACATCGTGAGCCCTGTACGTCGCTGTTCGCGCACCGCCTGCGGCCGTCCCGCCGTCGCGACGCTGACGTACGTCTACGCCGACTCGACCGCGGTCCTCGGCCCGCTCGCCACCTACGCCGAACCCCACTGCTACGACCTGTGCGCCGAGCACTCCGAGCGCCTCACCGCCCCGCGCGGCTGGGAGGTCGTCCGCCTGCTCGACGGATCGGCCCCGGCCCGCCCCAGCGGCGACGACCTGGAAGCGCTCGCCAACGCGGTGCGCGAGGCGGCCCGGCCCCAGGAGCGGGCGGCCGAGGCGGGCGGCGGCGCACGCGCGGCCGACCCGATGGAGGTCGCGCGCCGCGGTCACCTGCGCGTGCTGCGCTCGCCGGACAACTGAGCCCCGCTCGCACCCCTCTTCCCGCGCCGCACTTCCCGTGGTCTCGATCACGTCCGTTGCTGCACACCCATTGACGCCTTGTTGTCGCGGACACGACCATTCCGGAAGCCATGAGAAATCGCTTTCGCGTGGCGGAATCCGGGGAGGCGTCCGTGTACGTGCAGGAACTGGAACCCGTCGCCGGTTCGCTCGGCCTGTCCGCCCTGGTGGCGGCCCTGCCACTGGTGATCGTCCTCGTCCTGTTGGGCGGCGTCCGCATGAGGGCGCACCTGGCGGGCCTCATCGGCCTGCTGGCCGCGGTGCTGGTGGCCTGGCTCGCCTACGGCATGCCGCTGGACCAGACGGCCTCCAGCGCCGTCCAGGGGGCGGTTTTCGGCCTCTTCCCCATCTTGTGGATCGTCGTGAACGCCCTGTGGGTCTACCGGATGACCGTCCGCACCCGGCACTTCGACATCCTGCGCCGCTCCTTCGGCCGCCTGTCCGACGACCCCCGCATCCAGGCCCTCGTCGTCGCCTTCTGCTTCGGCGCCCTCCTGGAGGCTCTCGCCGGGTTCGGGGCACCCGTCGCGATCTGCTCCGTCATGCTCGTCGCCCTCGGCTTCGACCCCGTGCGCGCCGCCGTCGTCTCCCTGGTCGCCAACACCGCGCCGGTCGCCTTCGGCGCGATGGGCACCCCCGTGGTGACACTGGCCCAGGTCACCGGGCTGCCGCTGGACGACGTCGCCTCCGTGGTCGGCCGCCAGACGCCCCTGCTCGCCCTCGTCGTACCGCTGCTCCTCGTCGCCCTGGTCGACGGGCGGCGCGGACTGCGCGAGACCTGGATCCCCGCGCTGGCCTGCGGGGTCGCCTTCGCCGTCGCCCAGTTCGTCGCCTCCAACTACGTCTCCGCCCAGCTCGCCGACATCGCCGCCGCGCTGATCGGCGCCGGCGCTCTGGTCGCCGTACCGCACTCCCGCCGACCCGCCGCCGAGCCCGTACGGGCTTCCGTCCTGACCGGCGTACGCAGCGAGGAACTGGACGAGCAGGACTCCCCGCGGGAGGTGGTGCGGGCCTACGCGCCGTACGCGCTGATCGTCGCCGTCTTCTCCGTGGCGCAGGTCCCGGCGGTCAAGGACTGGCTGGCCCAGGCCACCCAGAGCTACGACTGGCCGTTCCTCGACGTGGCAGACCCCGAGGGCAACCCGGTCGGCGGCAACGTCTTCTCCTGGCCGATCCTCTCCACCGGTGGCACGCTCGTGCTGTTCGCGGGGGTGGCCACGGCCGTCGTGCTCGGCGTGCACGCGCGCGTGGCGCTCAAGGAGTGGCTCGCGACCGTGCGCGAACTGCGCTTCGCGATCCTCACCGTCACCTCGGTCCTCGCCCTCGCCTACGTCATGAACCTCTCCGGGCAGGCCGCCACCATCGGCCACTTCGTCGCCGCGGCCGGGGCCGGACTCGCCTTCCTCTCCCCGGTGCTCGGCTGGTTCGGCGTCGCCGTCTCCGGCTCCGACACCTCGGCCAACGCGCTCTTCGGCGCCCTCCAGGTGACCGCCGCGCGGGAGTCCGGCCTCTCGCCCGAACTGCTCGCCGCCGCCAACAGCTCCGGCGGCGTCCTCGGCAAGATGATCTCCCCGCAGAACCTCACCATCGCCTGCGCCGCCGTCGGGCTCGCGGGCCGCGAGGGCGACCTGCTGCGCAAGGTGCTGCCGTGGAGCCTCGGCCTGCTGCTGGTGATGTGCCTGATCGTGGTCGGGCAGTCCACGGCCGTCCTGGGCTGGATGCTGCCTTGACCTGAGGGAACCTTCCGGGCGGTGCGCCGGTCCCTACGGGTAGTTTGTGGGCTCCGACAGGACTTTCAGGAAGGTTGGCCGTGGCTGCTGATCTGTCGCAGATCGTGAAGGCGTACGACGTGCGCGGTGTCGTCCCGGACCAGTGGGACGAGCCGCTGGCCGAGCTGTTCGGCGCGGCCTTCGCCGAGCTGACCGGCGCGGGCGCCCTCGTGGTCGGCCACGACATGCGGCCCTCGTCCCCCGGCCTGTCCGGCGCCTTCGCACGCGGGGCGGCGGCCCGCGGCGCCGACGTGACCGAGATCGGCCTGTGCTCCACCGACCAGCTGTACTACGCCTCCGGCGCACTCGACCTGCCCGGCGCCATGTTCACCGCCTCGCACAACCCCGCCCGGTACAACGGCATCAAGCTGTGCCGCGCGGGCGCCGCCCCGGTCGGCCAGGACACCGGCCTCGCCGACATCCGCGCCCTGGTGGAGCGCTGGAGCGAGGTGGGCGCCCCGGAGCCGTCCGCCCGCCCCGGCACCGTCACCCGGCGCGATGTCCTCGCCGACTACGCGGCCCATCTGCGCTCCCTGGTCGACCTCACCGCCATCCGGCCCCTCAAGGTCGTCGTCGACGCGGGCAACGGCATGGGCGGCCACACGGTCCCCCCGGTCTTCGCCGGCCTGCCCCTCGACCTGGTGCCGATGTACTTCGAACTGGACGGCACCTTCCCCAACCACGAGGCCAACCCCCTCGACCCGGCCAACCTCGTCGACCTCCAGCAGTGCGTCCGCGAGGAGGGCGCCGACCTCGGCCTCGCCTTCGACGGCGACGCCGACCGCTGCTTCGTCGTCGACCAGAACGGCGACCCGGTCTCCCCGTCCGCCGTCACCGCTCTCGTGGCCGCCCGCGAACTGGCCCGCAACGGCGGCAAGGGCACCGTCATCCACAACCTGATCACCTCCTGGTCCGTCCCGGAGGTCGTGCGGGAGAACGGCGGCACACCGGCACGCACGCGCGTGGGCCACTCCTTCATCAAGGCCGAGATGGCCAGGACCGGCGCCATCTTCGGCGGCGAGCACTCCGCCCACTACTACTTCCGCGACTTCTGGAACGCCGACACCGGCATGCTGGCCGCCCTCCACGTCCTCGCCGCCCTCGGCGAGCAGGACGGCCCGCTGTCCGCTCTCGTCGCCGCGTACGACCGCTACGCCGGCTCCGGCGAGATCAACTCCACCGTCGCCGACCAGCAGGCCCGCCTGGCCGCGATCCGGGCCGCGTACGAGGACCGCGACGACGTGACCGTGGACGACCTGGACGGCCTCACGGTCCAGGCGGCCGACTGGTGGTTCAACGTCCGCCCCTCCAACACCGAGCCCCTCCTCCGCCTGAACGCGGAGGCCCGCGACGAGACGACGATGACGAAGGTCCGCGACGAGGCCCTGGCGATCATCAGGGCCTAGCCCCCGGCGTTGGGCAGCCGCGCCCCTCCCGCCCGCCCCTGGCTGCGGGCGGTCGTGCCTCCCCCAGTGCCTGAACGGTGCCCGAACGGCCTGGGAGGTGCCCCCAGGGCGGCACGGGTGGGCGCAGCGGCACCCGGCCGGTGCCGGCCCGCGTGCCCCCGGGGCCCGCACCGGTGCCGGGGAAGCGGCCGGCACAACCCCGACACGGGCTCCAGCAGCGGCGGTACCCTGACCAGCACATCCACACAAGCCCCACCACCCCCGGAGGGAACCCCCATGCCGCTCGAAGCCGGCCTCCTGGAGATCCTCGCCTGCCCCGCCTGCCACGCCCCCCTCAAGGAGCGGGACGCGGAGCTGATCTGCACCGGCCAGGACTGCGGCCTGGCGTACCCGGTGCGCGACGGCATCCCCGTCCTCCTCGTCGACGAGGCCCGCCGCCCCGAGTAACCGCCGGCCAGGCGACCGGCAAC
Organism: Streptomyces sp. NPDC085944; assembly: GCF_040686295.1. Taxonomy (NCBI): domain Bacteria; kingdom Bacillati; phylum Actinomycetota; class Actinomycetes; order Kitasatosporales; family Streptomycetaceae; genus Streptomyces; species Streptomyces sp. NPDC085944. The sequence goes on from NZ_JBFBJX010000019.1 coordinate 132,080, forward strand.
CCGGCGACGCCCCCGCGCACCCGCGCATTCGAACGAACGCCCCGGCGATCGGAGACCTGCCGCCATGCTCGACGAATCGCTCCTCGACGCCCCGGAGCGCCTCACCGAGGCCGACCGCCGCGGCCTGCTCCGCGGCGCCGCCGAGGCCGGTGCCCGCGTCCGCACCGCCGCCCGGCACGCCGCCGAGGCCGGCGTCGGCAACCTCAAGCCGGACGGCCGCCCCCGCGCCGTACTGATCGCAGGGCCCGGCGCCGCCGCCACCCACGCCGCCGACCTCCTCGGCACCCTCGCCGGCGCCGGCAGCCCCGTCACCCGCCTCGCCCCCACCGGCGTGGCCCCCGCCGCGGGCGCCCTGCGCTGGGAACTGCCCGGCTGGGCCGGCTCCGTGGACCTCCTGCTCATCGCCACCCCCGACGGCACCGAGCCCGGCCTGTCCCTGCTCGCCGAACAGGCCTACCGACGCGGCTGCACGGTCGTCGCCGTCGCCCCCGCCCGCTCCCCGCTCAGCGAGGCGGTGAGCGCCTCCCGCGGCCTGTTCATCCCGATGGCGACCGCCCCCTACGACCACGACGAGCCCCTCGCCGGTGCCGCCCCAGGCGTCCTGTGGGCGCTGCTCACCCCGCTACTCGCGCTGCTGCACCGCACCGGGCTGCTCGAGGCGCCCCCCGAGGCCATCGACAAGGTCGCCGACCGCCTCGACCGCGTCGCCGAACGCTGCGGACCCGCGATCGTCACCTACAGCAATCCCGCCAAGACCCTCGCGGCCGAACTGGCCGACTCCCTCCCCGTCATCTGGACCGAGGGCACCTCCGCCGGGCCCGCGGGCCGCCGCTTCGCCGCCGCGCTCGCCGAACTGTCCGGCACCCCCGCCGTCGTCGCGGACCTGCCCGAGGCGCTCGCCGCGCACAGCGCCCTGCTCGCCGGCCGACTCGCCGCCGGCGCCGACCCCGACGACTTCTTCCGTGACCGCGTCGAGGAACCGGCCGCCCTGCACGCACGCGTGGTGCTCCTGCGCGACCGGCCCACGGGCGGCCTCACCGCCGCCCCCAACGCCCGCGAGCTGGCCCTCGGCCACGACACGCCGATCAGCGAACTCGAACCGGAAGAGGGCGGCGAACTCGACACCCTCGCCGAACTGATCGCCATCACGGATTTCGCCGCCGTTTACCTGGCACTCGCCTCGGGCGCCTGATCCGTACGCACCATCACCCCCGTACGACCTCCCCGTACGACGTCCTGGTACGACTCCCACGTACCACCGCGCACGCACCGGCAGAGAGAGCCCATGGACCGCCTCGACAACACCGTCCGCCCCTACGCCTGGGGTTCCACCACCGCGATCCCGGCCCTGCTCGGGACCGAGCCGACCGGCGAACCGCAGGCGGAGATGTGGATGGGCGCCCACCCGGGTGCCCCCTCCCGAACGGGCCGGGGCACCCTCGCCGAGGTCGTCGACGCCGACCCCGAGAAGGAACTGGGCGCCGCGTCCGTCGACAAGTTCGGTCCCCGGCTGCCCTTCCTCCTCAAGCTCCTCGCCGCAGGCGCCCCGCTCTCCCTCCAGGTCCACCCCGACCTCGCCCAGGCCAGGGCCGGTTACGAGGACGAAGAACGCCGCGGTGTCCCCCTGGACGCTCCGCACCGCAACTACAAGGACGCCAACCACAAGCCCGAACTGGTCTGCGCCCTCACCGACTTCGACGGCCTGTGCGGCTTCCGCGCCCCGGCCGAGACCGCCGACCTGCTCGACGGCCTCGGAGTCGCCTCCCTCAAGCCGTACGTCGACCTGCTGCGCGCCCACCCCGAGGACGCCGCGCTGCGCGAGGTCCTCACCGCGATCCTCACCGCCGACCCCGAGGAGATGTCCCGCACGGTCACCGAGACCGCGGCCGCCTGCGACCGTCTCGGCGGCGCCTACCGGCCGTACGCCGACATCGCCCACCACTACCCGGGAGACCCCGGCGTCCTGGCCGCCCTGCTCCTCAACCACGTCCGGCTCCAGCCCGGCGAGGCCCTGTACCTGGGCGCCGGCATCCCGCACGCCTACCTCAACGGCCTAGGCGTCGAGATCATGGCCAACTCCGACAACGTCCTGCGCTGCGGCCTCACCCCCAAGCACGTCGACGTCCCCGAACTCCTGCGCATCGTCCGCTTCGAGGCCGGCGACCCCGGCATCCTGCGCCCGGAGGCGTCCCCCGACGACGAAGAGGTCTACGACACCCCGATCGACGAGTTCCGTCTGTCCCGCTACGTCCTGCCCGAGGGATTCGCCACCCACGACCTCACCCTGCCCACCCCGCAGATCCTGCTCTGCACGGCGGGGACCGTACGGGCGGGCGAACACGAACTGGCCCCCGGCCGCTCCGTCTTCGTCCCCGCGCACGAAAAGGCCGAAGTATCCGGAACCGGCACGCTCTTCCGGGCCACCGTGCGCCTCTGACCCGGGTCTGAGAGGCGTACGACGGGGCATCCGGCACGTCGGGGTTCGCACGGGCTGCAAGAATGGCGCACCGCAAAGGCGGGGCAAAGCCGGCCACGGACGTAGGCGAAGGGACAACGCGACACATGAGCGCGTCAGGCGGTACCAGGGCGATCGTGGCGGCACTGCTGGCCAACCTCTCGATCGCGGTGGCGAAATTCGTGGCGTTCCTCTTCAGCGGATCGTCGTCGATGCTCGCCGAGTCCGTGCACTCCGTCGCCGACTCGGGCAACCAGGGCCTGCTGCTGCTGGGCGGCAAGCGGGCCCAGCGCGAGGCCACCCCGCAACACCCCTTCGGCTTCGGCCGCGAGCGCTACATCTACGCCTTCCTCGTCTCCATCGTGCTCTTCTCCGTCGGCGGCATGTTCGCCCTCTACGAGGGCTACGAGAAGATCAAGCACCCGCACGAACTGGAGCACTGGTACTGGCCGGTGGGCGTCCTGGTCTTCGCGATCATCGCCGAGGGCTTCTCCTTCCGGACCGCCGTCAAGGAGTCCAACCCGCTGCGCGGCAAGAAGTCCTGGAAGGAGTTCATCCGCCACGCCAAGGCCCCGGAGTTGCCCGTCGTCCTCCTCGAGGACCTCGGCGCCCTCGTCGGTCTGGTCCTCGCCCTCGGCGGCGTCGGCCTCGCCCTGCTCACCGGCAACGGCGTCTGGGACGGCATCGGCACCCTGTGCATCGGCATCCTGCTCATCCTGATCGCGCTGGTCCTCGCCGTCGAGACCAAGTCCCTGCTGCTCGGCGAGGCCGCCGGCGCCGACGTGGTCCAGCAGATCCAGGCCGCGGCCGTCGCCGGCGACACCGTCACCGGCATCATCCACATGCGCACCCTCCACCTCGGACCCGAGGAACTGCTCGTCGCTGCCAAGATCGCAGTCCGCCACGACGGCACGGCCACGGAGATCGCCTCCGCCATCGACGCCGCCGAGTCGCGGATCCGCGAGGCGGTCCCGATCGCCCGCGTCATCTACCTGGAACCCGACATCTACAGCGAGGCCGAGGCCGCCAAGGGCCCCGACCCCGAGGCGACCCCCGGCGGCCCGACCGCCCCGTCCGCAGCCCACTGACCGCCGCCCGGCGCCCGTCATCACCCTGCGTGAACGTCCGGAAGTGTTCGGAGACGGACTGGGGACGGCGGGCGCCCGCGGTGTAGCTTGGGACGGAGCCAGACGTCGCTGCTGATGGCGGTCGGGCGGTCCAGGACGGACCGGCCGAGGGAGAGAGGGCCTCCGACGGACTGCGCTGCGCGTACGCGGGCATGCCTGTGTCCTCTTCGGGGCACCCTGTGTCCGCCGCCGCGCAGGTCAGCCGTACCCACCTCGACCCAACCCGAGGAGCAGCCCGTAATGACGACTGTCGACAACCGACAGGACTTCAAGGTCGCCGACCTCTCCCTGGCCGCGTTCGGCCGCAAGGAGATCACCCTCGCCGAGCACGAGATGCCGGGCCTGATGGCGATCCGCAAGGAGTACGCCGAGGCCCAGCCGCTCGCCGGCGCCCGCGTCACCGGCTCCCTGCACATGACCGTGCAGACCGCGGTGCTCATCGAGACCCTGGTCGCCCTGGGCGCCGAGGTCCGCTGGGCCTCCTGCAACATCTTCTCCACCCAGGACCACGCGGCCGCCGCCATCGCCGTCGGCCCGAACGGCACGCCCGACAACCCGCAGGGCGTCCCGGTCTTCGCCTGGAAGGGCGAGACGCTGGAGGAGTACTGGTGGTGCACGGAGCAGGCGCTGACCTGGCCTAACACCCCCACCGGCGGCCCGAACATGATCCTGGACGACGGCGGTGACGCCACCCTCCTCGTCCACAAGGGCGTCGAGTACGAGAAGGACGGCAAGGTCCCCTCGGTCGACACCGCCGAGTCCGACGAGCACCGCGTCATCCTCGAACTCCTCACCCGCACGGTCAGCGAGAGCCCGCAGAAGTGGACGCAGCTCGCATCCGAGATCCGCGGCGTGACCGAGGAGACGACGACCGGCGTCCACCGCCTGTACGAGATGCACCGCGACGGCACCCTGCTGTTCCCGGCGATCAACGTAAACGACGCGGTCACCAAGTCGAAGTTCGACAACAAGTACGGCTGCCGCCACTCCCTGATCGACGGCATCAACCGCGCCACCGACGTCCTCATCGGCGGCAAGACCGCCGTCGTCTGCGGCTACGGCGACGTCGGCAAGGGCTGCGCGGAGTCCCTGCGCGGTCAGGGCGCCCGGGTGATCATCACCGAGATCGACCCGATCTGCGCCCTGCAGGCGGCGATGGACGGCTACCAGGTCACCACGCTGGACGAGGTCGTCGACAAGGCCGACATCTTCGTCACCACGACCGGCAACAAGGACATCATCATGGCCTCGGACATGGCCAAGATGAAGCACCAGGCCATCGTCGGCAACATCGGCCACTTCGACAACGAGATCGACATGGCCGGCCTCGCCAAGACCCCGGGCATCGTCAAGGACGAGGTCAAGCCGCAGGTCCACACCTGGACCTACCCCGACGGCAAGGTCCTCATCGTCCTCTCCGAGGGCCGCCTGCTGAACCTGGGCAACGCCACCGGTCACCCGTCGTTCGTGATGTCCAACTCGTTCGCGGACCAGACCCTGGCCCAGATCGAGCTGTTCACCAAGCCCGACGCGTACCCGACCGACGTCTACGTGCTTCCCAAGCACCTCGACGAGAAGGTCGCCCGGCTCCACCTCGACTCCCTCGGCGTCAAGCTGACCACGCTCCGTCCGGAGCAGGCCGAGTACATCGGCGTCAAGGTCGAGGGCCCGTACAAGGCGGACCACTACCGCTACTGAGCCAACCGGCTCCCACGGCTCCTCGCCTACGAGACAGGCCCCCGCACCCCCGTGCCGGGGGCCTGTCCCGTTGCCGCCTCAGCGGTCGGACCAGCAGCCCGTCACCACCCAGGACACCCATGCCCCGCGGCCGTTATTCGCTCCACGATCCGCACGACCACACCCCCCTCGCAGAAGAACACTTCCAATGCGCCCCCGGCCCCTCCGGCTGGCGCTACGTCTCACAGCTGACCACCCCCGCCGGGGACCACCACGGCTCCGTCGACCTCACCCTCGACGAACTCGGCCGCCCCCTCCGCCTCGAACTCCACGCCGCCGACTGGCAGGTGCGCGGCGCCGCCCTCGACGGCGTCACCTGGGTCCGCACCGACCCCATCGGAGTCCACGCCACCGAAGGCAACGCGCGCGCCCATGCCTTCACCGGCACCTCCCCGGCCTTCCTCGTCGCAGTCACCCGTCTGCTGCGTCTCACCCCCTCCACATCAGCCACCCGCCTACGCCTCGTCGCCCTCACCGACCCGGTCCTCGCCCCCCGCACCGTGGACCAGTCCTGGGCCTTGCTGAACAGAGAAGCACACGCCACTGACAACGGCCCGCTCGTCGTAGACGAATACCAGGTCACAGCCCTGGACACGGGCGAGCAGTACTCCGTGCACATCGCCGGCGACGTCGTAGTCGCGGCCCCCGGTGTCGAACTGGAGGACCTGGAGACACCACCGTCCGTCTTCCCGTGAGGAGCGCCGGACGATTGACCGCGCCTACGCGGGCGGCACGAACCCGGTCCCGCGGCGGCCGTCCGACGGCACGTCCCGCGACACCTCGGGCAAGCCGCCCGACGAAGGCGCAGGCGGCGGGGTGATCGGTGCGGGCGAAGGCGGGAGAGCCGGCGCAGGAGACACCGGCACCTTCGGTGCCGCCGGGGCGGGAGGACCGCCCGCCGAGGCCTCGCCGAACGCCCGCCGGGCCTCCCGTGCCTGCCGTTCCTGCAGCACTGCCGCCAGATACGCGGGCGGCGGCACCTCCCGCGGCACCGGAGCACCCGTCCGGGCCGCCACATCGGCGGCGAGTCGCTCGGCCATGGCCCAGCCGACGCGTGGATCCAGCTGACCCGCCCGCGTCAGGTACTGACGGACGGCGAGCCACAGGTCGTCGGGCACCGCGGACAGGTCGAGCCCCGAGAACCGTCCCGCCAGCCACGGCGGAGGCGGCGGCATGAAACCCGCCGACGAGAACGGCACCCTCTCCCGCACGACCAGCGTGCCCGCGAACACGTCACCGAGCCGCCGCCCCCGCGCCGACACCAGCGAGGCGATACAGGCGATCACCCCGAACGTCATGAGGATCTCGATCACCCCGATCAAGCCCCGCACCAGCGCATGGCGGAAGCGGATGGGTCCGCCGTCGTCCCGCACCACCCGCAGCCCGCACGCCATCTTCCCGAGCGACCGCCCGTGACTGAGCGTCTCCACGGCGATCGGCCCGCCCACCAGGACGAGGACGAAGGTCGCGATCGTCAGGGCGGTCTGCGCCGCCCCGTCCAGGGACGAGGTCGAGGCCACCAGCGCGATGGTCACCGCGACGTAGACGGCCACCGTCACCACCAGGTCGAGCAGGACGGCCAGCGCCCTGCTGGGCAGCCGTGCGGGACGCAGCTCCAGCGCCACCGCCTCGCCCGTCACCAGCTCACTCACGCCCGCCGCCCTTCCCCTGAATGCCCCCGTCCCCGCCAGTCTGCCAAGCTGAGGACGCACCGCGCCGCAGTACGACAAGCTGATCCACGACGAGCCGCCGACGATAGCCGAGGAGCAGGCACACCGATGGACCTCGACGTCTTCGTCTCCGCCCACCGCGCGGAGTGGGACCGCCTCGACGCCCTCCTCCGGCGCCGGCGCCGACTGACCGGTGCCGAGACCGACGAACTCGTCGCCCTCTACCAGCGCACGGCGACCCACCTCTCCCTGATCCAGTCCAGCGCACCCGACCCCCAGCTGACCGGACGGCTCAGCCAACTGGTGGCACGCGCGCGCAGTGTCGTGACAGGCACCCGGCGCGCCTCCTGGCGCGACGTAACGCGCTTCCTGACCCGGCAGTTCCCGGCGGCCGTCTACCGGGCCCGCCACTGGTGGGTCCCCACCGCCCTCCTGTCGACCGCGGTCGCCGCGCTCCTGGGCTGGTGGATCGGCGCCCACCCGGAGGTGCAGTCCACCATCGCGGCACCGAGTGAACTGCGCGAGCTCACCCGTCCGGGCGGCCAGTACGAGACGTACTACTCGAGCAACCCGGCGGCCTCGTTCGCGGCCCAGGTATGGACGAACAACGCCTGGGCCGCCGCGCTCTGTCTCATCCTGGGTGTCTTCCTCGGGCTACCGGTCATCTGGATCCTCTTCCAGAACATGCTCAACCTCGGCGTCGGCTTCGGCCTGATGTCGTCGGCCGGCCGCCTCGACACCTTCCTCGGCCTGGTCCTGCCCCACGGCCTGCTCGAACTGACAGCGGTGTTCGTCGCCGCGGGCACCGGCCTGCGGCTGGGCTGGACCCTCGTCGACCCGGGACCCCGTACCCGACGCGTAGCCCTCGCCGAAGAGGGCCGGGCGGCCATCGGCATGGCGGTCGGGCTGGCCCTCGTCCTCTTCGTCTCCGGCGCCATCGAAGGGTTCGTCACCCCGTCCGGACTGCCCACCTGGGCCCGCATCACCATCGGAGTCGTTGCCGAGCTGGCCTTCCTCGCCTACGTCTACGTCCTCGGCGGCCGCGCCGTGCGCGCCGGCGACACGGGCGATGTCGAAGCGGCCGAACGCAGCGCCACCGTGCCGACGGCCGCCTGATGTGCATCCCACCCCGGCAAGCTGCTAGTGTCCTCTTCGTTCCCGCAAGAGCCGTTGACACGGAGCGAGCGGGGAGGTAGATTCGAACAGTTGCCTGCAGACGGGTTCACCCCAGAGGGCAACCGTGAACATCTAGCAGCTTCTCCGAATCAACGAATTCGACGAAGCAACCTCCGATGAATCGGAAACGAACGGCCGGTCAAACCGCCCCGAAACTTCTGATAAAGTCGGAGCCGCCGGAAAGGGAAACGCGAAAGCGGGAACCTGGAAAGCACCGAGGAAATCGGGTCGGAAAGATCTGATAGAGTCGGA
>NZ_JBFBJX010000020.1:0-131431 GCF_040686295.1 Streptomyces sp. NPDC085944
GCTGTTGAGTTCTCAAGGAACGGACGCTTCCTTTGTACTCACCCTCTCGGGCTTTCCTCCGGGCGCTTCCCTTCGGTCTTGCGTTTCCGACTCTACCAGATCTTTCCGACCCGATTTCCTCGGTGCTTTCCAGGTTCCCGCTTTCGCGTTTCCCTTTCCGGCGGTTCCGACTGTATCAGATCCTTTCGGGCTCTGATTCCCCGTCAGAGGGGGTTGTCGTCCCGGCCATTGGGCCGTTCCGACGTTTCAAACCTTAGCGGACCTTCTCGGCGTTTCCCAATCGGGGTCGACCGGGCCGACGCGTACCCAGCGGAATTGAATTCGGGCGCGCCGAAGTCATTCCCATTGGGGATCGTGCTGGTGGTTTGAGTGCCGCTGCTGCGGCGGAAGGTGCTGCCGCTGAACCGTTACGGTGCCGTGGCAACTCGAAGAACCTTACGTATCCGGCAAGGGACTGTCAAGCGTCGCTGTCAAGATCTTTTAATCGAGGTCGCTGAGCCGGCCGCCGGCGTCCGGCTGGGCGTGTTCCACCCTGCGCAGGAGGCGGGTGAGCACCTCGCCGAGCGCGGTGCGGTCGTCGGCGGAGAGGTCCTGGAGCAGGTCTTCCTCGAAGACCGTGGCCATGCGCATGGCTTCCTGCCACTTCTCGCGCCCCTCCGCCGTGATCGCCACGATCACGCGAACCCGGTTGTTCTCGTCTCGCTCCCGGGTGACCAGTCCCTCCGTGACCATGCGGTCGATGCGGTGGGTCATCGCGGCCGGTGTCAGGCCGAGGCGCTTGGCGAGGTCCCCGGGTCCCAGGCGGTAGGGGGCGCCGGAGAGCACCAGGGCCTTCAGCACCTCCCAGTCCGTGTTGCTGATGCCCAGCTCGGCGGTCTGCCGGCCGTACGCGACGTTCATACGGCGGTTGAGACGGGAGAGCGCCGAGACGATCTTCTCGACCTGGGGGTCGAGATCCTGGAACTCGCGCTGGTAGGCGGCGATCTGCTCTTCGAGTGTCGGCTCGCCGGCGCCGGAGGTGTCGCCCATGGCCGCAGTATGGCACGCGGCGCCTTTGCCTTGAAGTCCTTCGCTATGTACTCTTTACCTTCGAACTTTAGCTTCTAAGTCTTCAGCCTTCAGCTCTGAGGGCCGCAGCGACGATCCCGAGAGATCAAGAGAGGGTGAACGTGACCAGGGCAATGGGCGCGGCGATGCGCCGGATCCACGTGGGCAACGCACTCAGCGCGTTCGGACTCGGCTTCACAGTCCCCTACCTGTACGTCTATGTGGCGCAGGTGCGGGGACTGGGTTCTGTCACGGCGGGCCTCGTGCTCGCCGTCTTCGCCGTGGCCGCGCTGATCGTGCTGCCGTTCGCCGGGCGGGCCATCGTCCGGCGCGGCCCGCTGCCGGTACTGCTGGTCGCCCTGGTCACCGCCGCGCTCGGCGCGATGAGCCTCGGGCTGTCCGCCTCGGCGGGCACGGTGCTGCTGTCCGCCGCCGCGCTCGGTGCGGGGCAGGCCGTGATGCAGCCGGCGCTCGCGACGATGATCGTGGACTGCTCCACGACGGAGACCCGGTCGCGGGCGTTCGCGATGCAGTTCTTCCTGCAGAACCTGGGGCTGGGCGTCGGCGGGCTCATCGGTGGCCACCTGGTCGACACCTCCAGCGCGTCGTCCTTCACGCTGCTGTTCGCCATCGAGGCGGCGATGTTCCTGGTGCTGGTCGCCGTCATGGCGACGGTGCGGGCGCCGCGCGCTCCGCGGCTCGAGGAGGCGCCGGGGCAGGGCACCGGCGGCGGGAGCTGGAAGCAGTTGCTGGGCAACCGGGCCATGGTGCAGCTGTGCGTCCTGGGCTTCGTGCTGTTCTTCGCCTGCTACGGGCAGTTCGAGTCGGGGCTGAGCGCGTACGGCGTCGAGGCGGCCGGCATCTCCACGTCCGCTCTGGGGACCGCGCTGGCGGCGAACACGCTGATGATCGTGGTCGCGCAGTTCGCGGTGCTGAAGTTCGTGGAGCACCGGAAGCGCTCTCGCGTGATCGCGTCCGTGGGGCTGATCTGGGCCGTGGCGTGGGCCGTGGCCGGGTACGCCGGGCTCGGGCACGGCAGCCAGGCGATGGCGACGGCCGCGTTCATCTCGACGTATGCGCTGTTCGGGCTGGGTGAGGCGATGCTGTCGCCGACGCTGGCGCCGCTGGTGGCCGACCTGGCGCCGACCGGGCTCGCCGGGCAGTACAACTCCGCCTTCGCCCTGGTGAAGCAGCTCGCGCTGGCGATCGGTCCCGCGGTGGGCGGGCCGCTGGGGGCCTCGCTGCACGGGCCCTACATCGTGGCGTTCCTGCTGTTCTCGCTGGGCATCACGGTGCTGGCGGTGCGGCTGGGGCGGCAGCTGACCGACGTACAGAACCAGCCGGCGCTCGCGCGGAGCCGCGTGGTCACCCAGGGCGGGGCGCCGACCGACGCGGTGGTGGCCGCGGAGGCGTGAGCGGGCCGGCAGCCGGGGCCGGGAATCCCGCCGCCCCGCGCCGGCTCACGGCTTCTGCAGGAGGAACTCGCACCAGACCGCCTTGCCGCCGCCCGGAGTGCGTCGGGATCCCCAGTTGGAGGCGATCGTCGCGACGATGGCGATGCCCCGGCCGGACTCGTCACCGGGCTCGGCACGGCGGCGTCGGGGCAGGTGGTCGTCGCCGTCGGTCACCTCGATGATCAGGCGGCGGTCGGTGCGGCGCAGGCGCAGCCGCATCGGCGGGGTGCCGTGCTGGAGGGAGTTGGCGACCAGTTCGCTGGTGGCCAGGACGCCGAGGTCGTGCAGGTCGGGCGGGAAGCGCCAGCTGGTGAGGACGCCGGAGGCGAAGGCACGCGCGCGTGGAGCCGCTTCCACTCCGCCGAGCAGTTCCAGTGCGGCGTTGCGGAACAGCTCGGCCTCGGTGCCCTTGCGGGCGGGGTGCTGGAGGACGAGGACGGCGACGTCGTCGTCGTGGTCCGGGGTGACGCCCGCCGAGCGGACCAGGCGGTCGCAGACGACGTGGGGCGTGCCGGTGGCGCCGGACAGGGCGTGCTCCAGGGCGGCGATGCCCTCGTCGAGGTCCTCGTCGCGGCGTTCCACCAGGCCGTCGGTGTAGAGGACGGCCGTGGAGCCGGGAGGCAGCGCGATCGAGCCGGAGGCGTGGATCCAGCCGCCGGTGCCGAGCGGGGGGCCGGTGGGTTCGTCGGCGCGTTGGACGGTGCCGTCCTCGTCGCGCACGAGGATGGGCAGGTGACCGGCGGACGCGTAGACGAGGCGGCCCTCGTTCGGGTCGTGGATGGCGTAGACGCAGGTGGCGATCTGGTTGGCGTCGATCTCGGCGGCGAGGCCGTCGAGGAGCTGGAGCACCTCGTGCGGGGGCAGGTCGAGGCGGGCGTAGGCCCTCACCGCCGTGCGGAGCTGGCCCATGACGGCCGCCGCGCGGACGCCTCGCCCCATGACGTCGCCGATGACGAGGGCCGTGCGGCCGCCGCCGAGGGTGATCACGTCGTACCAGTCGCCGCCGACCGCGGCCTCGGTGCCGCCGGGGTGGTAGGTGGCGGCGACGCGCAGGTCGTCGGGCTCCTCCAGTTCCTGCGGGAGGAGGGAACGCTGGAGGGTGACGGCGGTTTCGCGCTGGCTGCGTTCGCTCGCACGGAGGCGGCCCGCCGCCTCGGCGTGGTCGGTGACGTCGGTGGCGAAGACGAGGACACCGCGGCCGTCGCCGTTGTGGCCCTCGGCGACCGGGGTGCAGGTGAAGGTGTAGGAACGGCCGTCGGGGGCCTTGCGGGACTTGAGGGTGCGGGGCCTGCCGCTGCGCTGGACCTGGTCCAGGAGCGGGAAGAGGCCGGGCTCGTCCAGCTCGGGGAGGGCCTCGCGGGCGCGGGCGCCGAGGTCGCGTGTGCCGAAGGCGGCGACGTAGGCGTCGTTGACGTAGGCGAGGCGGTGCTCGGGGCCGTGGACGAGGGCGACGAGGGCCGGGACACGGTCGAGGAGGTCGCGTACGGGCAGGTCGTCCACGTCGGGGACGGGCGGGGTTTCGTCGGTCAGCTGTTCGGCGCGGGCGGCGGGTACGGAGCCGTCTCCCCGGCGGTCCGGGGGGACCGCCGTGTCCGTCCGCGACGCGGCGCGGCGCTGTGTTCCGGGGAGTCGGGCGCTCCAGCGCGTGAAGTTCACGAATCCTTGCCTCGTGTAGTTGTCGGCGGCCGGGGACCGGGACGGGCCGGGGGCGGCCCGGGCCCCGGGGGCCGCGCTGGGGCGAGCGGCGGCGCGCCCGCGGTGGTGGACCAGTCTGGCAGGGTGCCCGGCCGGCCGACATCCGTCAGACGCCCCAGTGGCCGGGGGAGTTCCTGGCTCCGGTCAGGACGACCCCTTCGGGTTGTGCGGGGGCTCCTGAGAAGGCTTTCCACCGGCCGCGCGTTCGAACTCCGCCCGCGGATGTTCGAGTGACCCCAGGGAGACGATCTCCCGTTTGAAGAGGCCGGCGATCACCCATTCGGCCAGTACGCGCGCCTTGCGGTTGACGGTGGGGACCCGGCTCAGGTGGTAGGCGCGGTGCATGAACCACGCGGGGTAGCCCTTGAGCCTGCGCCCGTAGACCTGGGCGACGCCCTGGTGGAAGCCGAGGGAGGCGACGGAACCGGCATTGGTGTGGGCGTACGTGTCGAGGGGCTCGCCGCGCAGGGCGTGGGTGACGTTGTCGGCGAGGACCCTGGCCTGGCGGACGGCGTGTTGCGCGTTGGGGGCGCAGGTGCGGCCGGGTTCGGCGGCGGTGACGTCGGGGACGGCGGCGGCGTCTCCGGCCGCCCACGCGTGCGGGGCGCCGTCGACCGACAGGTGGGCGGTGCAGGTGAGCCGGCCCCGGTCGTCCAGGGGGAGGTCGGTGGCGGCGAGGACCGGATGCGGTTTGACGCCGGCCGTCCAGACGACCGTGCGGGTGGGGAAGCGGGAGCCGTCGCTGAGGACGGCCACGCGATCGGCGCAGGATTCGAGGCGGGTGTCCAGGCGTACGTCGATGTTGCGGCGGCGCAGTTCGGTGACCGTGTAGCGGCCCAGTTCCTCGCCGACCTCGGGCAGGATGCGGCCCGAGGCCTCGACGAGGATCCACTTCATGTCCTCGGGCGTGACGTTGTGGTAGTACCGCGCGGCGTAGCGGGCCATGTCCTCCAGCTCGCCGAGAGCTTCCACGCCCGCGTAGCCGCCGCCGACGAAGACGAAGGTGAGGGCGGCGTCGCGGACGGCCGGGTCGCGGGTGGAGGAGGCGATGTCCATCTGTTCGAGCACGTGGTTGCGCAGACCGATGGCCTCCTCGACGGTCTTGAAGCCGACTCCGTGGTCGGCGAGGCCGGGGACGGGCAGGGTGCGCGAGACGGAGCCGGGCGCGAGGACGAGTTCGTCGTACGTCACCCGGCGGGCGCCGGTCCTCTCCTCGTCCGTGGCGAGGGTGGTGAGGGTGGCGGTGCGCGTCGTGTGGTCGATGGAGCGCACCTCGCCGACGACGACGTCGCACTGGCCGAGGACACGGCGCAGGGGGACGACGACGTGCCGCGGGGAGATGGACCCGGCCGCCGCTTCGGGGAGAAACGGCTGGTACGTCATGTAGGGGTCGGGGGTGACGACCATGATCTCGGCCTCGCCCCGCCGCAGTTCGCCCTTGAGATTCCGTTGCAGCCGCAGGGCCGTGTACATCCCGACGTAGCCACCGCCGACAACGAGAATGCGCGCACGTTCCTTCACCACCCCATGACGCACCCGACGCTTGCGTTTGTCCACAGGCTCGGCAAATTGTGTGACTGGAGATCATGGGAGCGCACAGGCGGACGAAACAGCCCCGGGAAGCGTGATCCCGCAGGTCAGCGGGGGCGGGGGCGGGGTCCGGGGGTGGCACATTCGGGGTGTGTGCGATCGGTGCTCCGATCGGCGGGCGCTCCGTGCGGAACGTGCCCCTTCTGAATTGACCCTCGCTCAACTATGTTCTTTCCGACGGTGTGTGGGGGGATGTGCTCATGGGGTCCGCGACGGGCGGACCACGCTAGCGGGCCCGTTCCGTGCACTCCGGCTTTCGATGGCGGGGAGAGTCTCCGGGGGGAGACGTCATTACCGGGGGATTGTCTATGCATGTTCAGGATTCTCATTGGTCGTCCGCGTCGGCCGTCGCGCCCGGCGGTGCGATGAGTACGACGGCGAGCGGCGCCCGCGCAGACGCGGCACGGAGCGCGCCCTTGCGCGTGGACGCCCAGCGCAATCTCGAGCACGTGCTGCGCGCAGCCCGCGAGGTGTTCGGCGAGCTGGGATACGGCGCGCCGATGGAGGACGTCGCCCGGCGCGCGCGGGTCGGTGTGGGCACGGTGTACCGGCGCTTTCCGAGCAAGGACGTGCTGGTGCGCCGGATAGCCGAGGAGGAGACGGCTCGGCTGACCGACCAGGCACGCGCGGCGCTCGGGCAGGAGGACGAGCCGTGGTCGGCGCTGTCCCGTTTCCTGCGGACGTCGGTGGCCTCGGGCGCCGGCCGGCTGCTGCCGCCGCAGGTGCTGCGGGTCGGAGTGCCGGAGGACGGTCAGGGCGGTACCGGTGGCGCAGGTGGTGCGGCGGCCGGTGATCCCCGGGTGCCGCAGCAGCGGATACAGCCGGGCACCGAACTGCGGCTGGTGCCCGAGGAGGCCTCCTCGGCCGGGGCACCGGCCGGCGGGCCGGGTTCCGTCGCCGCCTCCGCCGACGGCTCCGTGGCGGTCGCCGAGGGCGCCGCGACGCTGCTGGAGGTCGTGGGCCGGCTCGTGGAACGGGCACGGACGGCGGGTGAGCTGCGGCCGGACGTGTCGGTGTCCGACGTACTGCTGGTGATAGCCACGGCGGCCCCCTCACTGCCGGACCCGGCCCACCAGGCGGCGGCCTCGGCCCGTCTGCTGGACATCCTGCTGGAGGGCCTGCGGTCACGGCCGGCCTGAGAGGACCGACGCGAAGCGGCCCGCGCCGTCCGGCCCACTCGGGACGCCCGGCGCGGAACGCGTCCGGTCCTGGACGGCGGATGCCGGCCGGGCCTGTCCGGGGCGACCGGAACGGAACGGCCGGGTGCTGGACCGGCCGGCCCGGGACGACCGGAACGGAACGCGTCCTGCCCGGGCAGCCGGAACAGAACGGGCCGGCCCGGGACGACCGGAACAGGACGGTCGGTCCGGGACGGTGGTGCCGTGGGGTGTTTCGTCTCTCCTTCCCCGAACGGCTGAGCGTTATTACCGCGGCCCGGCAAGTCCCCACAGACGAGTGACGGTCGGCACAAGGGGGTCCTGAACAAAAGCCAATATGGCACGCTGACCCGGTGTTCGGACTGGCTGGGCAGGTTGGCGGGGGCTTTCCGCGATGAGTGTTGACGGGCGGGACAGGTCAGTCGGTGACGGCGAGAAGGGACCTGGTGACGCCGGGACCGATGCCGCCCGGGAGGGCGGCACGCCGCAGGTGCCGGGCCAGGGCGGTCCGGCCGGACCGGCCCGCGACCGGCGGGCCGGCCCCGTCGAGGACGGTGGCCGCGAGGCCCCTGCCGAGGGCGAGAGCCGGGCCGGGGCCGAGGTCCCGGCACAGCGCGAGCTGCACGAGGACAGCGTGCTGCCGCCGCCCCGGGACCCGGACGACGGTGGCGTCCTGCCACCGCCGCGCGAGCTCCCGGCGTCCGACGCGGAGCTGATCCAGCGGATGCGCGCGGGCGACGACACGGCCTACGAGGAGTTGTACCGGCGTCACGCGGACGCGGTCCGCCGGTACGCGCGCACCTGCTGCCGCGACGCCCACACCGCGGACGACCTCACCGCCGAGGTGTTCGCCCGCATGCTCCAGGCGGTGCGCGGCGGTTCGGGTCCCGAGCACGCCGTACGCGCCTACCTGCTCACCGCGGTCCGGCGCGTCGCCGCCGGCTGGACCCGGTCGGCGGGTCGGGAGCAACTGGTCGAGGACTTCGCGGTGTTCGCCGCGCAGGCCGCGAACACCGCGAAGGTGCCGGACGACGACACCCTGGAGCTGGGCGCCGACGTCCGCGCCATGCACGAGGCCGAGCAATCGATGGCCATGCGGGCCTTCCGCTCGCTGCCGGAGCGGTGGCAGGCGGTGCTGTGGCACACCGAGGTCGAGGACGAGTCGCCGAGCGAGGTGGCCACGCTCTTCGGGCTGGACGCCAACGGCACCCGCGTCCTCGCCAGCCGCGCACGTGAGGGGCTGAAGCAGGCCTACCTCCAGGCCCACGTCAGCGATGCCCTCGCCACCGACGAGGAGTGCGCCCGCTACGCCGACCAGCTAGGCACGTACGCGCGCGGCAGGCTGCGCATCCGGGCCGAACGCGGGCTGCGCAAGCACCTGGAGGACTGCGCCAGGTGCCGGCTGGCCGCGACCCAGATCGAGGAGGTCGCGAGCGGCATCCCCGCCGTGGTGCCCGTCGCGGTCATCGGCTGGTTCGGTGTCGCCGGGTACGCGAAGGCGGCCGGACTCATCGCCGGCGGCGCGGGCGCCGGCGCGGCGGGAGCCGCGGGTGCGGCGGCCGCGGCGAGCGGCGGCAGCTCCGGCGGAGCGGGCGTCGGGGGCGGTGCGGCGGCGGAAGGCCTCGGCGCGCCGGTGAAGGCCGGCATCGCGGCCGGTGTGGTCGCGGTGGCCGCCGCGGCGGTGCTGGCCCTCGCGCTGGCCGGCAACGACTCACCGGACAAGGAACGCCCGAAGGCCGCCCCGCCGGCCTCCTCACCGGTGGCCCAGCCCTCCCCGGACACCCCCACGCCCGCGACGCGGCCCCCGAACCCACCCGAGCCGGTGGCGGCACCCGAACCGACCCCGACCCCCACCTCCACGCCCACGCCGACTCCGACCCCACCCCCGAAGCCCACGCCCACCCCCACACCCACCCCGACCCCGACCCCGACACCCACCCCCACGCCGACCCCGACGCCCACGCCTCCGCCCCCACCCCCACCCGCCGTCTACCAGTGGAGCGAGCTGGCGTACGACGTGAGTGGCGACGGTACCGGCCCCGAGATGCGGCTGGCCGGCAGCAGTTGGGTGTGGCAACGCTCGGCCCTGTCGATCGACGACGTGTCGTACGCGCACGGCGTCACCGTCAACGGACGTTCCTCGGTCACCATCGACCTCAACCGTGACTGCTCGTCCTACGACGCGCTGGCCGGCGTCGACGACCTGACGATGAAGCTGGGCAAGGTCCACTTCTCGGTGTACGCCGACGGCGTCCGGCTGTGGAACTCGGGCATGGTCAAGGGCGGCGACCCGGCGGTCCCCGTCCATGTGGACATCTCGGGGCGCGAGACGCTCCGGCTGGTGACCGAGCCGCACAGCCCCTTCGACACGGTGGCGCTCGCGGACTGGGCGCAGTCCCGCTTCACCTGCGCGTAGACGCTTGCGGGACCGGCTGTCCCACCGCCGCCGCCAGCTCGGCGACGACGTCCGACGGCGCGAGGACGGCCCCCTCGGCCAGTTCGAGGTCGTACCGCTCACCGCCGAGGGCACCGCGGGCGGCGGCCTCGGCCCGTTCGGCGTGTGCGCGGTCCGGCACGGGGCGCGGACGGTCGCCGCGCCAGTGTCCGGCCGCGCCGAGCAGCCGCACCGCGCGGACGTGGTCGCCGAGGTCGCTCAGCAGACCGGCCGAGCTGTCCACGAGGGTCGCGAGGACCAGGTCGGCGCACCGCTCCTCGACGGCCGTGCGGACGGTGCCCGCCAGCAGCGGCAGGGCCGCCCCCGGGCCCGACTCGCCCGCCGTCACGAGCGCGTCCACCAGCCCGAGCATCGCCAGGAACTGCGGCGGCGGCGTGCCGCGCAGGCACTCCTCGTAGGCCGCCTCCCACAGGACGCGCGCTCGTGCGTAGTCCTCCTCCACCACCGCGAGTCCGGCCCGCAGCATCAGGACGAAGGCCTTGGAGTCCACGACGCCGTACCGGTCCGCCGCGGCCCCGGCCTCGTCGAGGACGCCGAGTGCCGTGCCGTGGTCCCCCTCGCGGTAGGCGATCTCGGCGAGCCGGGCGATGAGGAACGGCGCCTCCGCGAAGGCGCCCACCTCCTCGGCGAGCCGCAGGGCCTCCTCGTACTCGGCCCTGGCCTCCTGGTAGCGACCGCGCACCATGGCGGCCTCGCCGAAGGCGCTGCACACCTGGGCCTCCACCAGGCGGTCGCCGACGCGACGGCTGAGCACGCGCAGCTCCGCCAGGTCGTCGTCGATGCCGACCGGGGTGCCCGAGAGGTCGACCACCGCGTGGGCGCGGAACATGAGGCTGGCAGCGATCTCCCATTCGCCCCCGTACGTACGGCAGTTGGCGACGGAGGCGTCCATGGAGCCGCGGACGTCGCCCGAGTCGCCGACGAAGAACTCGGTCAGCGGCCAGATGAGGCCGGGCACCCGGGCCGCTTCGGGGCCGCCCGCGGCGAAGTGGTCCCGCACCCGCCGCACGTACCGCCGCATGCGCTCGTCCCGCAGTCCTTCCCTCGGCGCGGTCTCGAAGGTGAGGAGGATGTGCATCATCCGCACGCGCATGCGCAGGGAGTGCAGCGGGTGCGGCGGGTCACCGTCCCGCTCGGCGAGGAGCATGTCGATGGGATCGCCGACCCGGTCGCGGACGTCCGTCGTCGAGGCAGAAGGGTCGTCCGCGTCGAGAGCTGCGCCTAGGCGCAGCACCCGGTCGAGCCATCCGACGCCTTCGTGACGGTAGTTCCGCAGCCACCAGAACCAGCCCATGGCGAGTGCGAGGGCGGCGGCCTCCGGCTCGTCGCCCGCGGTGAGGGAGCGGTCGAGGGCCGCGCGGATGTTGTCGTGCTCGGTCTCCAGGCGCGCTATGTACGGCAGTTGCCCGGACGAGCGCAGTTGCGGGTCGGCCTCCTCGGCCAGGGCGCGCGCCCAGGCGCGGTGGGCCCGCTCGGCGTCGGCACGCAGCCCGGGGACCTCGGCGGCGCGTTCCCCGGCGTACTCGTGGATGGTCTCCAGCATGCGGTAGCGCATGTCGGCGCCCTCCCGGCCGAGATCGGCGACGACGAGGGACTTGTCCACGAGAGCCCCCACGAGCTCTGCGGCGGACCCGGAACACACGGCCTCCGCCGCCGCCAGGTCCCAGCCGCCCGCGAAGACGGACAGCTCGCGCAGCATCGTGCGTTCCGCCTCGTCGAGGAGGTCCCAGGACCAGTCGACGACCGCGCGCAGGGTCTGCTGGCGGGGCAGGACGGTGCGGCTGCCGGAGGTGAGCAGGCGGAAGCGGTCGTCGAGCCGGTCGGCGATCTCCCGCGGGGTGAGCAGCCGCAGTCGGGCGGCGGCCAGTTCGATGGCGAGCGGCAGTCCGTCGAGGCGTCGGCAGATCTCGGCGACGGCCTCCTCGTCGCGCAGTAGGACGTCGGCGTCGGGCCGTACGGCACCGGCGCGCGCGGTGAAGAGACGAGACGCCTGCTCGGCGCTGAGCGGCTCGACCGGGCGCACCGCTTCACCGGGCACGCCCAGCGGCTCCCGGCTGGTGGCGAGGACGGTGAGGCCCGGGCACCGGGTCAGCAGGGTCTCGGCGAGCCGGGCCGCCGCGCCGATGACGTGTTCGCAGTTGTCGAGGACCAGGAGTTGGCTGCGCGGGGCGCAGTACTCGACGAGCAGGGCGACGGGGTCGTCCTGCACGGTCGGCCGGTCGCCGGTCAGCAGCACGGTCTCACGCAGCCCGAGGGCGTTGACGACCGCGCCGGGCACCGCCTCCGGCCGGTCGAGCGGGGCGAGTTCGACCAGCCACGCCTGCCCGAGCCCGGTGGCGGCCTCTTCGGCGAGGCGGGTCTTCCCGGATCCGCCCGGTCCGGTGAGGGTGACCAGGCGGGCGCGGCGCACGTCGGAACGGATGGCGTCGAGCTCCCGTTCCCGCCCCACGAAGGTGGTCAGCCTGGGCCGGATGTTGCCGCGGCGCTCACCGGCGGCCACAGCCCGCTCGGACGCCGGGCCGGTCTCCGGCTCCGCGCCGAGCAGTTCGGCGTGCAGGGTGCGCAGTCGGGTGCCGGGTTCGGTGCCGAGGCCTTCGGCGAGGGTGCGGCGGACGTTCTCGTAGGCGGCCAGCGCGTCGGCGGCGCGGCCGGTGGCGCGCAGGGCGCGGACGAGGAGGGCGTGCAGGGGCTCGTCGTACGGGTGCGCGGCGGTCAGTTCGCGCAGCCTCGGCACGGCGTCGTGGGCGTCGCCGAGGCGCAGACCGGCCTCGATACGGGCGCGGGTGGCCTCCATGTGCAGGGCCTCGGGGCGGGCGGCGTGGCCGGGGAGGTCGGCCAGGGCCGGGCCGCGCCAGAGGGCGAGCGCCTCGTCCAAGTGCCGGGCGGCGGTCGCGGCGTCGTCGTGCCCGAGGGCGGCGGTGCCCTGGCGTACGAGGCGTTCGAAGACGTACAGGTCCACGTCGTCGCGGGTCGCCGCGAGCCGGTAGCCGCCGGGGGCCGATGCGACGGCTTCCTTGCCGACGGTACGGCGGAGGCGGCCGACCAGGGCCTGGAGGGCGGCAGGGGCGTCTTGCGGTGGGTCGTCCTCCGCCCAGACCTCGTCGATCAGCGTGGTGGGCGTGACGACGTCACCGGGGCGCAGGGCGAGGGCGGTGAGCAGCGCGCGCAGGCGGGGGCCGCCGGGGGTTGCGACGGTGCCGTGGTCCTCCGTCTGGGTGACGCCCAGGATTCTGTACCGCACGGGTTCATTGTCGCCGAGGGGATGTGCCCGGGCCCCCGGCGTGCCCTTGGCGCCCGACGCGGGTGCGGACGCGGGATCGGTCACGCGGCCCGACGCCGGCAGGGTGCCCGGCGTGGGTGCGGGTGGGCCCACCGGTCCGGGGTTGCCCGGTCACCCGGCGCGGGTGTGGGCGGGGGAGCGGGGTGAGGCGGCCCGGCGCCGGCGGGGTGCCTCCCCCCAGCGCCTGAACGGCCTGGGAGGCACCCCGACCGCCCACCCGTGCCGCCCCAACGGCACGCCTGCCCGCAGCGGGGGCGGCAGGCATGGCAACTGCCCGCAGCAGCGGCGGTGGCGTGGCGGACTCCCTGCATCTGGGGCGGCAGGCGTGGCGGACTGCCCGCAGCAGCGGCGGCGGTGTGGCGGACTGCCTGCAGCTGGGGTGGTGACGGCGGCGAGGGCGGCGGGGAGCCGCGTACGGCGGGGACGGGGCAGTGGCGTGGGGCGGCGGAGAGCCGCGTACGGCGAGGAGGGGTCGGGTCGGGGGGTGTCCGCCCGCAGCGGTTGGCGCGTCAACGCCGGGGAAGATCTGCGGCCGACCGATTCCGCGCCGTTCCGAGGACGGACACCCCCCGGCCCGACCCCGACCCACCACGCACCCCAAGGCGCTACGCGTACCCCCACCGAACCCGCACAGGCGCCGCAGGCACCCCCCACCACCGCCGCAGGCACCCGCACCACCACCACGCACCCCGTACAGGCCGCCGCAGGCACCCCCCACCACCCACCGCCGGAGGCACCCGCACCGGCGCCGCAGGCATCCGCACCCCACCCCACCCGCGCAGGCGCCGCAGGCCCCCCACCACCAACCACCCACCGCCGCAGGCACCCGAACCGGCGCCGCAGGCACGCGTCACACCCGTCGCGCGACCGCGCCCGCCCCGCCCAGCGCGCCCCGTTGGGGTGCGATGCCGCCGGGGACCGCGCGTTGGCGGGCCGGGGTGCCGGTCCAGCAGGTGCCGCGGCGGGCCAGGAGGCGGCCGAGCCACAGCTCCAGGGAGACGAGGTCGGCCAGCCCGTCCAGCGGCAACGGCTCCCCCGCGGCAGCCGCCCGCACCGCCTTGCGCACGACCCGCGCCTCCACCAGCCCCGCCTCCGCGAGCAGCGGCCGGTCGAAGAGCCCCAGCAGGGAATCCGCGGCGACCCGCAGCCCCGTCCGCGCCGCGGAGGCCGCCAGCGCCTGGGTCGGCGCCCCCCACCCCGGCGGCAGCTCGCTCACCCCCGCCCCCTCCAGCACGGACCGCAGGATCGCCGCCCGCGCCCCCGGCTGCACCCGCAGCGCCTCCGGCAGGGCCCGGCACGCCCGCACGACCTGGTTGTCGAGGAACGGCGTGTGCAGCCGCTGGAAGCGGATCTCCGCAGCCTGCTCCAGCACCCGTACCTCCGCCGCCTGCCGCGCCAGGGCGGCCCGCGCCCGGAAGTCCCCCGGCCGCTGCCCCGGCCCCACCCCCGACCGCTGCGAGGACGTCTGCAGGCGAACCGATACTTCAGCCAGCGCCTCTCCGGTCAGCCACCGCGCCGCCGGCCCCGCCCCGGCCCAGGTCAGCGCGGCCAGGGACGCATCCATCGCACCGTCGCCGGGTGTGTCGAACCGCCGCCGCAGCAACCGCTCGGCGAGCACCTCGAGGCCGCTCCGGTACGGCGTGCGGGCCAGCCGTCGCGCCGCCGCGTACACGCGGGCGGGGACCAGTACCGACCCGTCGGCCTTGGCGAGCGCGGCGACGGGCCGCACCAGGTGGCGCCTCTTGCGGTCCATGAGCAGGTCGGCCAGGCGCGCCGGATGGGCGTCCAGCACCTGCCGCGCTCCGTACCCGGTGAAGTGGTCCGCGCTGCCCGCGGCCAGCCGCGCCCGGTGCCGTGCGGCGGCGACCAGGAAGGACCCCGGTTCGTCGGTCAGCGGCCCGTCGAGGGCGGCGTACGGCAGCATGTCCTCGTCGCCGGTGACCACCACGTGGTGGAACCGCGGGTTGGCCGCCAGCGCCCCCGCCCGCGCCAGCTCGGGTTCCTGCCCGCCGACGGCGAGGTCGTTGAAGGTGACGGCCAGCAGCCGCTCCCCCGCCCCGGTGCCGTGCCCCAGCACGGTCCCCGGCATCCCCGGCAGCCCGGCCGCCAGCAGCGCCAGCGTGCCCGAGGCCGGCCCGCCGGACAGGTCGGCCCCGATCCCCGGCACCGGCATCCCGCGCGCCGCACGGCGTTCGGCGGGTCCCATGCCCGGCACCGGACCGGGGTCGATGCCGTCCCCGGGGACGTGCCGGGGCGCGGCGAGCCGGGTCCGTACCGCCTCCACCAGGGCGTCCCGCACGGCGTCCACCGCGCGGTCGGGGTCGGCCGCGGGCGCCGCGACGGCGAGCGAGGCCACCGGCTCGTACCCGGCGATCTCTCGCGCCCCGGCGCGCAGGATCAGCGCGTGCCCCGGCGGAACGCGCTTCACCCCGTCGTACGGCGTGGAATCGTCGAGCGCGGCCGGCACGTCGGGCGTGGCGAGCAGCGCGGCGAGGTGGCCGAAGTCGAGGTTGGCCTCGACGAGGTCGGCGAGCGGCAGCGCCGCGGTGGCGTAGGCGGTGCCGCCCGCCCACGGGGTGTGGAAGACCGGCCGCGCGCCCGCGAGATCGCCGCACACGGTGATCCGTCGCCCGACCTGGACGACGGCCGTGTAGCTGCCGGGCCACGCCGTCAGATGCCGCAGTGCGCCCCCGCGCGCGGCGAACAGCGCGACCCGCAACTGCTCGTCGCTCGCGCCGCAGATGCCGAGCACGGCGATCCGGGTCTGCGGGTCCGCGGTGACGACGCGCACCTCGTCGGGACGCCAGTCGCCGACCGCCCACAGCGGGTCGGGGTCGCCCCACAACGCCTGGGCACCCACGGGCTGCACGGTCTCACCGTCGTAACCGGTGGCCCCGGCCGAGCCGTAGACCCCTGCGGAACGGGTGGCCCCGGCGGAGCCGGCCGCCCCGACGATCCCCGCTGCTCCTGCTCCCACGGCGGCGCTGCTCCACCCCACCAACCACCGCATCGACGCCTCCACAGGCTGGGGACAACCAGTGCACCGTACGAACTGGTTCCCCATGCTGCCACGAAGGGCGCGCCACAGAGCGTCGGCGGAGCCGTGTGTGCTCCGCGAATGCGCCCTGGCGGAGACTCACGCGAGGACGCCAACTCCCTTGCACCGTCTCCGGGACGCCGCAACCGAGGGAGTGAAGACGACGCGAATGCGCCCCCGAAACGCGCCCTTTGGCTCCCCCGCGCGCCCTCAACTACCGTGGTGAGGGCGGCGGTACCCCGAAATCACCAGCGGTGATTTTCAGCCAAATCGACGTAACGCGGCCACACTCGAACACGCTCCGTACAAACTCCGCGCACCGCCCGACGAGCCGCCGACGGTGCGCGGCCCGGGGGACGGGACTCGCCCCCCGGGCCGGTCCGCCGCCCGCGGGGATGTAGGCGGCGGCGTCCCCCAGCCCACTGGATCCAGTACAGCGGGCCGACCCACGCACCGCCCATGGAATCGCTCCCGCCGTGGCCGGAGAAGAGCGCACGGACGGGCGCACGGCCACACATCGGGAGCACGCGGCAACAGACCGTACATACACCGCACTTGAGTACGGACCACAATCCCGCCATCCGGAAGAATGCCTCTTAACGCATGGGATGCGGCGAACTACGCTGGGTTTACGAATGCCGCGTGGTTATGCCAGCGCGGCAGCCGTCTGTGTCGAGGGGTGACGCATGTCCAGGGAGCAACGCGGGCCGAACGAAAAGCTCGGCGCCGTTCTCGCCCTCGCGGGAATCAGCAACGCAGGTCTCGCCCGGCGCGTCAACGACCTCGGCGCCCAGCGCGGGTTGACCCTTCGCTACGACAAGACGTCGGTGGCGCGCTGGGTCTCGAAGGGCATGGTGCCGCAGGGTGCCGCGCCGCACCTCATCGCCGCCGCCATCGGCCAGAAGCTCGGCCGCCCGGTGCCACTCCACGAGATCGGCCTGGCGGACGCGGACCCGGCCCCCGAGGTGGGCCTCGCCTTCCCGAGGGACGTCGGCCAGGCGGTCAGGTCCGCCACCGAGCTGTACCGTCTCGACCTCGCCGGCCGCCGGACCGGCGGCGGCATCTGGCAGTCGCTCGCCGGATCGTTCGCGGTGAGCGCATATGCGACGCCCGCCTCACGATGGCTGATAACCCCGGCCGACAGCTCGGTGGCGCGCGAGGCAGGCCCGGCCGAGGGCTCCGGCGCACCGCTCAAAGTCGGCCACAGTGATGTGCAGAAGCTGCGCGAGGCCGCCGAGGACGCCCGACGCTGGGACTCCAAGTACGGCGGCGGCGACTGGCGTTCGTCGATGGTCCCCGAGTGCTTACGCGTCGAGGCGGCACCGCTGCTCCTCGGCTCCTACTCCGACGAGGTCGGCCGCGCCCTGTTCGGCGCCTCGGCCGAACTGACCCGCCTGGCCGGCTGGATGGCCTTCGACACCGGCCAGCAGGAGGCCGCCCAGCGGTACTACATCCAGGCCCTGCGCCTGGCCCGCGCGGCGGCCGACGTCCCGCTCGGCGGCTACGTCCTCGCCTCGATGTCCCTGCAGGCCACCTACCGCGGCTTCGGCGACGAGGGCGTGGACCTGGCCCAGGCCGCCCTGGAGCGCAACCGGGGCCTGGCCACGGCCCGCACCATGAGCTTCTTCCGCCTGGTCGAGGCCCGTGCCCACGCGCGCGCGAACGACGCGGTGGCGGCCGGCGCCGCCCTGAAGGCCGCCGAGAGCTGGCTGGAGCGCGCCCGTTCCGGCGACAGCGACCCGTCGTGGCTCGGTTTCTACTCCTACGACCGGTTCGCCGCCGACGCGGCCGAGTGCTACCGCGACCTGAAGGCACCCCGCCAGGTCCGCCGCTTCACGGAGCAGGCGCTGTCGAAACCGACGGAGGAGTTCGTACGCTCGCACGGTCTCAGACTCGTCGTCTCGGCGGTGGCCGAGCTGGAGTCGGGCAACCTGGACGCGGCCTGCGAGCAGGGCGTGCGGGCGGTCGAGGTGGCGGGCCGCATCTCCTCGGCCCGCACCACCGAGTACGTGAAGGACCTCCTGCACCGCCTGGAACCCTACGGCGACGAGCCGCGCGTGGTGGAGCTGCGCGAGCGCGCCCGCCCGCTGCTGGTGACTCCGGCCTGACGGACCGCCCTCTTCCGGGTTTGAAGGCATTGTCAGTGGCGCAGTGCACTATCGAAGCCGGGAGGTGAACCGGGAGATGGAACGAGTGTTCGACTGTGATGTGCTGGTGGTCGGCGGCGGCATCGTCGGCCTGTCCACGGCGTACGCGATCACGCGTGCCGCACCGGGCACCCGGGTGACGGTCCTGGAGAAGGAGCCGGGCCCTGCCCGTCACCAGACGGGCCGCAACAGCGGCGTCATCCACAGCGGCGTCTACTACCGCCCGGGCTCCCTGAAGGCGCGCTACGCGGTGCGGGGCGCCGCCGAGATGGTGAAGTTCTGCGCCGAGTACGGCATCGCCCACGCCGTCACCGGCAAGCTGATCGTGGCCACCGACCGCGCCGAGCTGCCCCGCCTGCACGCCCTGGTGCAGCGCGGCCGGGAGAACGGCATACCGGTGCGCGAGCTGGGCGGCTCCCAGATCGAGGAGTACGAGCCCGAGGTGCGCGGCCTGGCCGCCATACACGTCGGCACCACCGGCATCTGCGACTACGGCGCCGTGGCCCGGCAGCTCGCCCACGCCTCCGGGGCGCAGATCCACTACGGCGCCGAGGTGCACCGCGTCGACCGGCGCCCCGGCCTCGGCGTCGCCGTCCGCACCCGCGCCGGAGACGTGCTCCGTGCCAGGGTCGTGGTCAACTGCGGCGGGCTGCACTGCGACGAGATCGCCCGGCTGACCGGGGACGACCCCGGCATGCGGATCGTGCCCTTCCGGGGCGAGTACTACGAGCTGGCGCGGCCCGAGCTGGTGCGAGGGCTGGTGTACCCGGTCCCGGACCCGGCGTTCCCCTTCCTCGGGGTGCACCTGACCCGCGGCATCGACGGAGGCGTCCACGTCGGGCCGAACGCGGTGCCGGCGCTGGCCCGCGAAGGGTACGGCTGGGGCGTGGTGCGCCCCCGCGAGCTGGGCGCCACCCTGGCCTGGCCGGGGGCGTGGCACATAGCCCGGCGGCACTGGAGGTACGGCGCGGGAGAGCTGCGGCGGTCGCTGTCCAAGGCCGCGTTCACGACGGCGGTCCGCAGACTGCTGCCCGCGGTGACGGAGGACGACCTGGTCGCCGCGCCGGCCGGGGTGCGGGCGCAGGCGGTGCTGGCGGACGGCACGCTGGTGGACGACTTCCTGATCAAGGAGGGCCCCCACGCGGTCCACGTCCTGAACGCACCGTCGCCCGCGGCGACCGCGTCCCTGCCCATCGGCCGGGAAGTGGGGCGCAGGGCGCTGGCGATGCTGGCCGCCGCGGACTAGCTAGGGGGCGTCGTTTGGATCTTGTCGGGGTCGCGGGGTCCGGCACGCGCTCCCCCACTGCCTGAAGGGCGTGGGAGGTGCCCCCAGCGGCGTTGTCGTCGGTTGTCAACGCTCCGCGTTGCCGCCCTCCTCCGCCGTGCAGCTGCACGCTCCCCCACTTGCAGCTGCACGCTCCCCCACGCTCGGCTTCGCCCGCGCGAGAGGGGCCCCACCGCCTCCGCTCGGGTCGGCCACACGGCACCCTTGCCTGGAGCCGGCCCGATCCGAACGACATCCCTAGAGGACCTGTCCTACTCGGGCGCGCTGCTGCCCTCGTACGAGCCGAGGCCCTCGATCAGGGCGACGAGGGCCGGGTCCCCGGCGAAGCGCTCGGCGTGGATCTGCCGGATGAGGTCGCCCGTGGCCGGGTCCTCGTCGTCGGTCAGATCGTGCGAGACCATGCGCCGCACCAGCGGCAGCCCGATCTCGTCGACCCGCCGGTGCAGCGGGGCGTGCATGTACGCCCGGTAGCCCTCGATGTCCTCGACCGAGAACAGCGCTCCGTAGTCGAAGTCGCCGCCCACGTCGCGCCCGACCGACCAGTACGTGACGGCTTCGATCTCCCGTCCCATCCTGCGGAGCATCTCCAGAGCCTCGTCGACCCGGTCCCGGGGCGCGTCGGGGCGCATGGCGAGGCGGATCTGGTGGTGAATCACGGCGTCTCTCCTCGGCGTTGACGCGAGCACTTCGATCTGTCGCTACAGTTATATCCCATAACTATTTCGACAGGCCATCGCACACACGTACACGCACTAAAATCGACGCATTGTGTCTGACTCCCACCACGCCCACGCCCACGCCCCCGAAGCCCCTCCCCAGCCCCCGGCCGGGGCCTCCCTGCGGCACGTCCGCGCCAAGGGCGAGCCCCGTTTTCCCGACGGGCCGAAGCCCGATCCCGCCGGATCGCACTTCGAGCGGCGGATCCGGAGTTTCCAGCCGCGCCGCAGCCGGGTGACCACCGGGCAGGCGGACGCGCTGCAGCGGCTGTGGTCCCGGTGGGGGCTGGACATCGACGGGCAGCGGGTCGTCGACCTCGCCGAGCTGTTCGGCAACGCCCGCCCCGTCGTGGTCGAGATCGGCTTCGGCATGGGCGAGGCCACCGTCGCGATGGCCGCCGCCGACCCGGACACCAACATCCTCGCCGTCGACGTCCACACCCCGGGCCAGGGCAACCTGCTCGGTCTCGCCGAGCGGAACGAGCTGTCCAACATCCGGGTGGGCAACGGCGACGCGATCATCCTCCTGCGCGAGATGCTCGCCCCCGACTCCCTCGCCGGGCTGCGCGTCTACTTCCCCGACCCGTGGCCGAAGAAGCGGCACCACAAGCGCCGGCTGATCCAGCCGGAGTTCCTGTCCCTGGCCGCGACCCGGCTCGCCCCGGGGGCCGTGCTGCACTGCGCCACCGACTGGGAGCCGTACGCCGAGCAGATGCTCGACGTACTCACCGCGCACCCCGACTTCGAGAACACCGCGCCCGGCGGCGGATTCGCGCCGCGCCCCGAGCACCGGCCGCTGACCCGTTTCGAGGGGCAGGGACTGGACAAGGGGCATGTGGTGAACGACCTGCTCTTCCGCCGCGTACCGCACAAGGAGCTGCCCCCCACCGGTTAGGGTCCATGCCGTGGCCACCTGTCCCCCGTATTCGACCCCCGTGCACCGGCATACGCACTGGTGGCAGCGCCCCTGGGTCCGCTACGCCGCGCTGATCACCCTGCTGGCGCTCTCCGGCCTGGTGATCCTGGCCCTGGTGCGCGAACAGACCGGCACGCAGGGGTTCCTCGTGGGGCTCGGCCTCGCCGTCCTGCCCGTGCCGCTGCTCATAGCCGCGTTCCGCTGGCTGGACCGGGTCGATCCCGGCCCCTGGCGGAACCTGCTGTTCTGTTTCGCCTGGGGTGCCTGCGCGGCGGCGCTGATAGCGATCGTCGCCAACAGCTTCGCGACCCGGTGGATAGCGACCGCGACCGCCGACCCGACCGGCGCGGACACCTGGGGCGCCACGGTGATAGCCCCGGTCGTCGAGGAGTCGGCCAAGGCCGCCGCCGTCCTCCTGGTCTTCCTCTTCCGCCGACGGGACTTCACCGGCCTCGTCGACGGCGTGGTCGTCGCCGGGGTCACCGCCACCGGCTTCGCCTTCACCGAGAACATCCTCTACCTGGGCACCGCCTTCGGCACCGACCAGTTGACCGGCGACAGCGGCATCGCCTCCGTCACCGCGGCGACCTTCTTCGTCCGCGTCGTGATGTCGCCGTTCGCGCACCCGCTGTTCACCGTGCTCACCGGCATCGGTTTCGGCATCGCCGCCCTCTCCGGGGGCCGGCACCGCCTGCGCCGCTCCCTGCTGCCCCTTGGCGGACTGCTGCTCGCGATGGGCATGCACGCCCTGTGGAACGGCTCGGCCGCGTTCGGCGAGTACGGCTTCTTCGCCGTGTACGCGGCGTTCATGGTGCCGTCGTTCGGCCTGCTGACCTGGCTGGTGATCTGGACCCGGCAGCGCGAACTGGGCACCGTACGGGCCGAGCTGCCCGCGTACGTCGTCGCCGGGTGGCTGACGCCGACGGAACCGTACGCGCTCGGCTCGATGCGGGCCCGCCGCGTCGCCCGGCAGTACGCCCGCCGGCACGTCGGGAAGGAGGGGGCGCGGGCGGTGGCGCGGTACGAGGCCTGCGCGACCTCGGTGGCGTTCCTGCGGCAGCGCGGGCGCCGGGGCAGGGCGGGCGCCGACTTCGCCGTACGCGAGCGGGAACTGCTGGACGCCCTGTGGCGGCTGCGGGGCGTGGCCCGTCCGGCGCTGGAGTACGCGGCCCGGGTCACGGCACCGCCGGCGCCGCGGCCGGTCCCGCCGTGGGTGTACGGGTACGGGGCGCCCGGCCCGTACGGACCCGCGCCGGTGCCCGCCCCGTACGGTCCGTACGGTCCGCCCCCGTCGCACCATCCGTACGCGCCGCCCACCCCGCCACTGCCCTACGCGCCGCAGTACCCGCCACCCCGCCCCTACGGGCCGTAGGGCCCGCGCCGCCCGCTCAGGCGGACGCCCGCGTGAGCCGCTCCGCCTCGTCCTGCGTCAGATCCAGCTCGGCCACGCCCAGCAGTGCGGGCAGTTGCTCGACGGTGCGCGCGGAGGCGATGGGCGCCGCCACCGTCGGCCGGCCGGCCAGCCAGGCGAGGGCCACCGTGGCGACGGGCACGCCGTGCGTCTCGGCGATCTCGTCCAGGGCGGCGAGCACCCGGCGCCCGCGCTCGGTCTCCAGGTGCTTGGCCGCACCGCCCGCCCGCGGGCTGTCCACGGCGGTGCCCGGCCGGTACTTGCCGGTGAGGAAGCCGGCCGCGAGCGCGTAGTACGGCACGGCGGCGAGACCGGCCCGCTCGGCGAGGCCGCTCAGTTCGCCCTCGTAGGTGTCGCGGGAGACCAGGTTGTAGTGCGGCTGGAGAGCGACGTACCGGGCCAGGCCCTCGCGCTCGGAGAACTCCAGGGACGCCGCGAGCCGCTCGGCGGAGATGTTGGAGGCGGCGATGTGCCGCACCTTGCCGGCCCTCACCAGCTCGTCGAGGGCGCCGATGATCTCCTCGACCGGCACCTCGGGCTTGTCGAAGTGGGTGTAGTAGAGGTCGATCCGGTCGGTGCCCAGGCGGCGCAGCGAGGCGTCGGCCGCGGCCTTGATGTTCGCGGCGGACAGGCCGGGGTAGTCGGGGTGCTGGCTGACCTTGGTGGCCAGGACGACGTCGTCACGGTTGCCGCGGGAGGCGAGCCACTTGCCGAGGACGGTCTCGGACTCGCCGCCGCTGTTGCCGTCGACCCAGGCGGAGTAGGAGTCGGCGGTGTCGACGAAGTTGCCGCCCGCCGCCGTGTAGGCGTCGAGGACGGCGAAGGAGGTGTCCTGGTCGGCGGTCCAGCCGAAGACGTTGCCGCCGAGGGCCAGGGGGAAGACCTCGAGGTCGGAGGAGCCGAGCTTGCGCAGAGAAGTCATGTGGAGGATCAACGACCGCACTGGAGCGGACCATTCCGGATGCACGCAAAAACCCCGCAAAACGACCGCGAACCGGCAGCCCTGACGTCGGGGGGTTGCCGTCAGGACCGCCGGGGTTCAGCGGGGCGGGAAGCGTGACGACTCAGTCGGTCTCAGGGGGTGAGGCCCTTGCTCTGCAGCCAGGCCATCGGGTCGATGCCGGAGCCGTCGGCGGTGTGCACCTCGAGGTGGAGGTGGGCACCGGTGACGTTGCCGGTGGCGCCGACGCGGCCGATGACGTCACCGGTGGTGACCTTCTGGCCGACGCTGACGTTGATCGACGACTGGTGCGCGTACCAGAGCTCGGTGCCGTCGTCGAGGGTGAGCACGGTCTTGTAGCCGTACGACCCGTCCCAGCCGGCCGACGTGATGGTGCCGCTGTGCACCGCCTTGAGCAGCGTGCCCGTGGGGGCGGCGAAGTCGAGGCCGGTGTGGTGACCGGATGCCCACAGGGAGCCGGCCTGGTTGAAGGTGGAGGAGATCGTGTACGAGGAGGTCGGCAGGGTGAACTGCTTGGCCAGCTCGGCGAGCCGCTCGGCCTCGGCCTTCTTCGCGGCCTCCTCCTCCGCCTTCTTCTTGGCGGCGGCGGCCTTCTCCTCGGCCTCCTTCTCCGCCTTGGCGGCGGCTTCCGCGGCCTTTTTCTCGGCGGCGGCCTGCGCTTCGGCGGCGGCCTTGGTCTCGACCTGGGCCTGCTGCTGCTCGGCCTGCGCCATGATCCGGGCCCGCAGCGACTCGCCGGCCCCGGCGGAACCCGCGTCCGCCCCGGTGTCCGCGGCGACGGCCTGGGTGATGCCGCTGAGCGGGGTGGCGGAACCCTCGGGCTCCGCCTCCTCGTCGCCGCCGGGCATGAGCGAGCCGACGTTCGGCAGGTCCGGCATGGAGATGGACACCGGCGGCTTGCCGGTCTGCGCGCTGGCCATGCCGCCCGCGCCGACGGCGGCTATGACACCGACGCCGAGGACGGTGGAGCTGCGGGCGAGCCCGCCGCGCTGCTTGGCGACGCGGTGCCGGCCGCGCACGGGGCGGATGGACTCCGCGGTGGGGTTCCACTCCTCCCAGGGGCCCTCTTCGGCGCGGGGGGCGTCGTAGCCGAAGGTGTCGGTGCCGTGCCCGGTGGGCACGAACGGGGCCTCGGGGGCAGGCCGGTTGGACGCCACGTGGGCGTACTCCTTTCCTTCCTTCTCGCCTACCGGGTTAGCTGACGGGTTCGGAGCAGGAAGGTCTCCTACGGGTGCGTGCCGACGTGTTTCCACGGCGTCATGCGCCCGATTCACCCCAATGTGGTGGTTCCCCGGTTCCCTTGCGGGATTCGGCGCGTGCGCACGGAGCCGCCTTCTGTGACGGCTGGGACGACCGCGCTGCGTTATCGAACGTTAATAGACGCGAGGCTCGGATTCCAAGCCGTTCCACTTGATCATTAACGGCAACGGCCGGGACGCACCCCTCACGACCACTGAAATCCGGACGAGTTGACTCGCTCTCGGTATTCCCCTTCACGCCACTTTCTTCTGACGGTGTATCAGTTGTTATGCGGAGGGGGGTCGCACTGTCACGACTCGTGACAATGATCAAGGTCGTCGTGCCGGGGGCGCCGTACGGCCAGCAGCGCCATGTCGTCCGCCATGCCGCCCCCGGAGTGCCGGCGCACGTCCTCGGCGAGGGTGTCGAGCAGGGTCGCCGGATGCCGGAAGACGCGGCCGGCCAGCCGCGTCAGCGGATCGTAGAACTCGCCCCCGGCGTCCCGGGCTTCGGTCAGCCCGTCGGTGTAGAGCAGCAGGGTGGCCCCACCTGGGAAGTCGACCTCCTCCGCCCGGTCGGGCCAGACGCCCAGCTCGCCCATGCCGAGCGGCAGCGCCGACTCGCGGGCGGGCAGGGCGCCCAGGGTGCCGTCGGCGTGGAGCAGCAGGGGCGGCGGATGGCCGCGGTTGACGATGCGTACGGTCCCGTCACCGTGCGGGAGTTCGGCGAGGACGGCGGTGGTGAAGCCCTCGAAGGCGTCCAGTCCGTCCCGCCGGGTGCCCTCGCGCGCCAGCGCCCGCTCCAGCCGCTGCGCCACGGCCTCCAGCGTCGCCTCCTGCTCGGCGGCCTCCCGGAACGCGCCGATCACGACGGCGACGGCGGCGACCGCGCCCATGCCCTTGCCGCGCACGTCGCCGACGATGAGCCGGACGCCGCGGGCGGAGTCCTGCACCGCGTACAGGTCGCCCCCGATGAACGCGTCGGCCTGCGCGGCCTCGTAGCAGACGGCGATCTCGAAACCCGCGATGCGCTCGGCGGGTTGGGGCAGCACGGCGCGCTGGGCGGCCGCGGCGATCTCGCGGACGGAGACGAGACGCTCGCTGCTGCGCCGGACCATGCCGTTGACGATGACGGCGAGCACGGCGACCGTCGCGATGGTGATCAGCTCGGTGAGGGAGTCGACGTAGTGGATGACGCCCTTGCCCAGCTGAAGCCCGATGACCGAGACGACCACGGCGACACCGGTGAGCGCCGTGCCGCGCCGCGAGTAGAGCGGGGCGGCGATCAGGGGAGCGGCCGTGTAGAGGGGGCCGGCGGTGAAGTACCTCGGGGTGAGGATGTCGTACAGGATGGCGACGACGATCAGCAGCACGGGAAGCGCGTGCACGAAGACGCGCCCGTAAGCGGTCCGGCTGCGCGGCGGCGGCCCGGCGGGCGGCTGCTCGTCCCCGAGGCCCGGGTCGGGAACGGGATCGCCGGGGAGCCGGCCACCGGCTCTGGCGGCCGCTCCCTCGTCCTCCACGTCACCTGGCCGCACCACTCGTCTCCCACCACCCCGCACGTCCGTGCGCCGCTTACCGTCCAGGAGTCCAGGTTTCCGGGAGCGGGGGCGGGCGGCGAGCGGTGAGGGGCCGACCGGATGACACGGGGGTGCGGGACGCCGTCGTACGTGCCGAGACGCACCGAGGGCCGGAACCCTTTCGGATTCCGGCCCTCGGCCTTCAGTAGCGGGGACAGGATTTGAACCTGCGACCTCTGGGTTATGAGCCCAGCGAGCTACCGAGCTGCTCCACCCCGCGCCGTTGTGTTCACCACTGTACGTCATCCCGGGACCGGAATGCACATCGGTGTCTCCGCCGCCGGTTCCCTACCGCTCCAGATGGCGGTTCGGCGCCTTGGCCGCCCCCTCGTACTCGGGCAGTACGACGACGGCGGCGCCCTGCGCGGCGAGCAACCCGCTCCCGTCCGCGCCCGCCACGAAGGTGTCCGGCTCCCGCCAGGCCGTGACGACCCGGCGCACCCCGGCGTCGAGGATCAGCCGGGCACAGGGCGCGGGACGGGAGGCCCGGCGGGCACAGGGCTCGAGACTGCTGTACACGGTCGCGCCCGCGAGCCGTGCGTCGCAGGGGTCGATCTTGGCGAGCGCGGCCTCTTCGGCGTGCACCACGGGATCGCCGCCCTCCCGCGAATACCCGCGCGCCAGCTCGCTCCCGTCGGCGGCGACCACGACCGCCCCCACGCTGAACGCGGTCTCCGACGGCGGACACAGGCCGGCCAGCTCACAGGCGACCTCCAGCCAGTACCGGTCGGCGGGGGCCACACGCTCGCCGGTCCCGGGTGCGGTGGGCCGGTACCGCATCAGCACGACGTCCTCGATCCGCCGCGTCCCGACCAGCGCGAGCCGCCCGCCCTGGTAGGCGCCGGGCCCGAACAGCCGGGGTGCGGCCGGGTCCCCGACCAGGAGGGGCGCGAGAACGAGCTGCAGCTCGTCGGCGAGCTCCTGCTGGAGCAACTGGCTGTGGACGGTCCCGCCCCCCTCCACCATGAGCCGCCGCACACCTCGCCGGTCGTGCAGGTACTCCAGTGCGGCGTGCCAGTCCAGCTCCGGCCCCAGGGACACGACGTCGGCACCGATGCCGAGCCCGCGGGCCCGTCGGGCCCCGTCGTCCGTGGTCAGCAGCACCTTCTCCCCGCCCGTGTGCCAGAACCGCGCCGCCGGATCCAGCTCGCCGCCGCCGCTGACGGTGACCTTGAGCGGGTACTCCGCCTGCCCGGCCGCGACCCGGGCCGCCCGCCGCTCGGCCGAGTTCACCAGCAGCCGCGGATCGTCGGCCCGGATTGTCCCGGCCCCGACCAGGATCGCGTCCACGCAGGCCCGCACCTCGTCGACCCGGTCGAAGTCGGCGGGGCCGGACAGCAGCAGCCGTTCGGGATTGGTGTCGTCCAGGTAGCCGTCGAGGGAGACGGCGGCGGAGAGGAGGACGTGGGGCAGGGGCATGGGTGACACTCCGGGAAGGCGGGCGGGCGGCGGGTTCCGGTGGGCAAACACTAGGCGCCGCTGCTGTTCCTACGGTTCACCGTGGTCCGTGGACAGGCACCGCCCCCTCGACTCCGCCACCCGCAGCGCGTCCGCGAGGCACTCGGTCAGGCGGATCGCCGTGTAGCGGACCTCGGCGTTCGGGGACACGGGGTCGTCCAGGACGCCGCGCGCCGAGCGGAGTACGTCCAGCCCCTCGGCGAGCTGCCGGGCCTCCGTCTCGTCTGCGAGCCGGGACACGGGCCCGCTGCCGTCGCCGGGAGCGAGGAAGCAGGGCTTGCCGTCGGCCGACAGCCAGGGCAGCAGCCGTAGCGCGGTGTGCGGTGTCATCACGCGGCCGCCTTCTCCGCACCGCCGACGTGCCGGTCCAGCTCCTGCTCGTGGGCGGCGACGTAGGGGCGGACAAGGCGGGAGGCGGCGCCGTCGAGGGGGAGGTGACGGCAGTACGGGGAGTGGTGGAAGGGGAGGCTCGCGGGGACGGTGGGGGGAGTGGTGCTCCGGGCTCGATGGCGTGGGCCGCCTGCCCGACGGGTTCCGGTGCCTGGGCCCAGGAGAAGGGTCAACCAGTGGGCGATGCGGTGGATAAGGTCGTGCATGTCGACGCTCCTTGTAAGCGTTGGCCGTGCCCCGGGAGGTCTGGCCACCTCGCCGGGGTCTTCTGTGGATCAGCATGCACGCGGGACACAGCCCTCTGTATACAGGTACAGAGGAATCCACTCGTACGTGTAGGTCGACGGATGCATACGTTGGACACGTGAGCGATACAGAACCCGAGCCCTCGACCCCCCTGGACCCGATGAGCGCGAGACCGCTCTACGTTCAACTCGCCGACGTCATCGCGAAGAAGATCGAGTCGGGAGAGCTGGCACCGGACAGGCCCATCCCGTCGGAGAACCATCTCGCCGACGAGTACGGCGTAGCGCGACTCACCGCGCGCCGGACCGCGCAGGAGCTCCGCGAACGGGGGCTCATCGTCACCGTTCGCGGGAAGGGGTCGTTCGTCGTGGAGCGGCCGCCCGCCGCCGACGACAAGGACCAGCCCTCCGGCTGACGCCCCGCCTTGACTCTCCAGTGGCTGGAGACCGCAGGGTGGGCTCATGAACGGCGCGACGCCCCTGCACTCGATCGGTGAACTGTCGGCCCGTACCGGCGTGCCCG
The DNA here is from genome assembly GCF_040686295.1 of Streptomyces sp. NPDC085944. Taxonomy (NCBI): domain Bacteria; kingdom Bacillati; phylum Actinomycetota; class Actinomycetes; order Kitasatosporales; family Streptomycetaceae; genus Streptomyces; species Streptomyces sp. NPDC085944. The sequence goes on from NZ_JBFBJX010000020.1 coordinate 28,586, forward strand.
TGCGGACGATCCGGTTCTACTCGGACACCGGACTGCTGCCGCCCACCGACCGCACCCCGGCCGGATACCGCCGCTACGACGACGCGGCCCTGGGCCGGCTCCACCTCGTCGGCGTCCTGCGGGAGCTGGACGTCGACCTCGCCACGGTCCGCCGCGTGCTGGACGGCGCCGTCTCCGTCGCCGAGGTCGCCGCCGCGCACGCCGACGCCACCGCCCTCCGGATCCGCGCCCTGCGGCTGCGCCACAGCATGCTGCGGCTCGTCGCCCGGCGCGGTCCCAGTCCCGAGGAGACCGTTCTCATGCACCGGCTGACCCGCCTCACCGCCGACGAACGACGGCGCATGATGGCCGACTTCATCACCGGCCTCGGCGCCGGCACGCCACAGGCCCGCGACGCTGCCGCCGTTCTGCGCACGGCCCTGCCCGACCTCCCCGACGAGCCGTCCGACACCCGGCTCGCCGCGTGGGTGGAGCTGGCCGAACTCATCGCCGACGACGACTTCCGCGCGCGCATGGCGGACGCCGCGTTCCCGCCCGCCGACGAGAACGCGCTGCCGGGGGTGGCCCCCGAGCAGGCGGCCGAGCTGGTCCCGTTCGTCCGGGACGCCGTCGCCGACGCGAGGGCGGCGGGCATCGACCCGGACGGCTCCGGCGCCGACGCGGTGGTCGAGGCCGTCGCGAGGCGCTTCGCCGCCGTACTCGGGCGCCCCGACGGCCCCGGGTTGCGGGACTGGATGGCGTCGCGGTTCGAAGCGGGGCACGATCCGCTCGTCGAGCGGTACTGGCGTCTGGTGTGGACCGTCAACGACTGGCAGGTGGTCACCGGGCACCTGCCCTTCCAGCCCTGGATGGCCCGGGCCCTGAGCCGCTCCGGCCGGGTCAGCTCCAGTCGCCGTTGACCCAGGCGACCAGACGCGCACGCTTCTTGTAGGAGCAGCGGGCGGGGTCGGCACCGTATGTGTCGTGGGCTGCGGACCAGCCCGGCACCGCGTACCCGTAGTCGCCGGGACCGTACTCGCCGTCGCGACGGCCGTCCATGCCGTCGGCCCAGTCGAGCAGGCCGAAGTCCGGGAAAGCGAAGTCGAGACCGAGGTTGTCGAGATACCGGCCCGGGTCGGCCGGTTCCACCGGTGCGGGACGGCCGTCCGCCTCGGCGGTGTTCCGGTCCTGCGGGCAGCCGTCGGACAGCACCGGCTGGCCCAGCCACCAGCCGGCCAGGAACACGGCGTACAGCGTGGTGACGACACCGAGGCGGCGCGGGGTCATCCAGTCGGGCATCCGGCTCTACTTCCAGTCGCCTTCGAACCACGCCTGAAGACGCGGGCGTTCACCCATGTCGTCGGTGCAGGTGACGGCATAGGAGCTGTAGGCGACGGCCATCGTGGACCGGCCAACGACACGCGCCTCGTCGTGCAGGGGGGCCGGGAAGGCGGACGGTGCGGGGGTGGGCGTGGAGACCGGTACGTGCCCGTACCGTTCGGCGACCCGGTCGACGGCGGCCTGGTCGGGTCGGCATTCGGGCGTCACGGGCTGCCCCAGGTACCAGCCCGCGACGAACACGCCGTAGACCACGGCGGCGGCACCGAGGCGGCGCGGAGTGATCCGGCGAGGGCGGAGGCCAACCCAGCCTCCGCCGGGCGGAGTTGTACTCATACCGAGGGACTCTACCGGCAGGCACCGACGGTCCGGCGGGGCGGCGGCCGGCGCCCGGACGGGTCAGCCGTCGACCTCGGCGCCGCGACCGGCCGCCGCGACCACGCGCCGGAAGGGGAACGCCACGAGCAGCGCGACCGCCACCAGCAGCCCACTCACCCAGAGCGGCCCGAGGTCCCCGAACGTGGTGCCCAGGGAGGCCGCGGCGACGAACGGCCCCACCAAGGCACCGGTGTTGAGGGCCGCGGTCGCGTACGAGCCGGCCATGGTGGGGGCCCCTGCCGCCTCGTAGAGCACTCGCGTGATCAGGGTGCCGCCCAGCGCGAACGACAGCGCGCCCTGCACGAACACGAGGACGAGCAGGGCGGCCGGCCGGTGGGCCAGCACGGCCAGGGCCGGCCAGCCGAGGAGAAGCAGCGGGCCACCGAGAAGGACGACCAGGCCGGGACGGTGGTCGGACACGCGTCCGGCGACGGTGATGCCGACGAAGGAACCGAGGCCGAAGAGGACCAGGACGACGGAGACCCACAGGTCGCTCAGGCCGGCGGTGCCCGTGACGACGGGGGCGAGGAAGGTGAAGCTCGCGAAGGTCGCCGCGTTCACCAGGGCACCGAGCAGCATCACGAGCGCCAGGCGCCGGCTCCTGAGCCGGGTGAGTTCCGCTCGCAGCGCCGGCCTGTGGGGCTTGTTTCCTTGGTCGGGGCCGGCCGGGACGCCTTTGAGGATGCCGAGGGTCGCGGGCAGACAGAGGACGGCGACGGCCCAGAACGTGGCTCGCCACCCGAGCGTGGTGCCGAGTACCGATCCCGCGGGGACCCCGGCGATCGTGGCCGCCGTCGTCCCGGACAGCAGCACCGCGAGCGCGCGTCCCTTCCTGTCCGCCGGGGCCAGCCGGGCGGCGATGGTCAGCGCCACGGCGAGGAATCCGGCGTTCGCGAGCGCCGCTACCACCCGGGCGGCGAACAGGACCGGGAAGTTCGCGGTGGTGGCGCCCAGTGCGTGAGCCGCCGCGAAGACGAGGACGAACCCGAGAAGGCTCGATCGCGCCGGCCAGGTGCGGGCGAGCCCTGCCATGAGCGGAGCGCCGACGACCATGCCGATGGCGAAGGCCGACGTGAGCGTGCCCGCCGTCCCGACCGCCACGTCGAGGTCGGAGGCGATCCCGGGCAGGAGGCCCGCGAGCATGAATTCGGAGGTGCCCATGGCGAAGACGGCCAGGGCAAGCAGGTACAGCGCGAGAGGCATCGAGTGGCTCCGAGGCGATGAGAAACAGAGGGAGAGGCGTTCTCGTCACCGCGGTCAGCACCCACGGACCCGGGCGTCCGGCCGCGGAACGCGGCAGGACGGCCAGCACTACGGACTCAGTGGTCCAGGGGGCTGACGGCGTGACCGAAAGCCCCCACCCTGGATGCTTCGGGGCTCGACATGCCCCGCAAGCTACCCGACCGCCGCCCGACGACGCACACCGTTTTGTGCGCCTCCGTACCGGCGCAGGTGTCCCGGTGCCGGGAGCGGAACCGACGGGACCCCGGTTCGGTCGTGCTCTGAACCGGGGTCCGACGTTGTAGGCCCTGTGGGACTCGAACCCACAACCAATGGATCAAAAGTCCTGGCCCAAGGCTTGCTGGGCCGGTTCCGGGCGCTGCCACGGGGTCCCGGAACTACCTGGTCAGGGTGTCTGCCCGTGATGAGCGGTGCGGCTCGTGGCTGTTCGTGCCACACCGTCCGCTCACGCATCGCTCACGCATACGGGCCCGGCGGTCAGACCGTCGGGTGATTCCTGTCGCAGATCCCCTCCTTCCGGCAACAACGGCTCCAGCCGGTCCCACTGCTCGTCCGACGGATCTCCACGTGCCACAGAACACGATCGACACACACCACGATCTACTTCCGCAACAGACTCCAGCCGACCGCCGGTGGGTCCCGATGGGAGCAGGTGGCTGCCATCGCTGCGGCTCACCGGTCGTGCTGGTGCAGCGCCCGCACCCGTGCCATCCAGTGGTGCCGACCTAGTCGGCCGCGCCTCGTCGGCAAGGGGCGCCGGTGTGCATGTTGGCGGAGGCACCGGCGATGACCGAGTCGAGCCGGTCCCGCGTGCGTGACAGGTCCGCGATGTGCTGGTCGATGCCGTCGCGCTCCACGGCGAGGCGGTCGAGCAACTCGGGCGTGGCCTTGCCGTCGATGACGCAGGGCGTCAACTCGGCGATGGTCTTGCTGGACAGGCCGGCGGCGTACAGCTCCCGGATCAGCCGGATCTGGTCGACCGCGGCTTCCGCATAGTGCCGCTGCCCGCTGTCGCTGCGCTGGGAGACGAGCAGGTTCTGCTCCTCGTAGTACCTCAGAGCCCGGGGGGTGACTCCGGTCTTCCGGGCGAGTTCTCCGATACGCATTCCCGCCTCCATGCCCAGCGTGTCGTGCATCACATCTACTTGCCTTTGACGTCAACGTCAGGTTTTAGCGTAGCGGATATGAACCTCTGCCGATGGTTTCTGCCGATACGTCCCCGGCAGGCCCTCAACGCCGAGCGCAGCCTCACAACCTCCTGACCCACCACCCGGACCACACCCGAAAGGGATACACGCATGGCCATCAACCAGACGACAGGTCTCGCCAGCCCCCTGCCCACCCCGATCGTGTCGGTCAAGCCGCTCGTACTGCCCGCGCCGTGGCGCGGCGAGGACCTGCACGTACGCGTCTCCGCACCGGCTACCGGCGACAACCTGCCGGTCGTGCTGTTCGCGCACGGATTCGGCTCGAACCTGGACGGCTACGCACCACTGGTCGACCACTGGGCCTCCCATGGCTTCGTGGTCGTCCAGGCCACCCACCTCGACTCCAAGCGCTTCAACGTGGCCGCGGACGACCCTCGCAAGCCCCATATGTGGCGCTACCGCGTGCGGGACATGAAGCGGATCCTCGACGAACTCGCCACCCTGGAGGCGTCCGTGCCCGGCCTGGCCGGCCGGGTCGATCACAGCCGCATCGTCGCGGCCGGACACTCCTTCGGCGGCCAGACCGCGGGCATCCTCGTGGGGCTGCGCGTCACGGACCCGGTGACCGGCACCACCGAGGACCTGTCCGACTCCCGGGTCATGGCCACCATCCAGCTGGCCACCGCCGGCGAAGGCGGCGCCAACCTGACCCCCCTCGCCCTCGAGATCGCTCCCTGGCTGCGCGACCAGGACTTCTCCCACATCACCGCCCCCGGACTCGTCGTCGCCGGCGACAAGGACGAACTGCCGCTCTCCACCACGGGCCCGTCCTGGACAAGCGAGCCCTACACGCTCAGCCGGGGCAACAAGAGCCTGCTGACGGTCTACGGCGGCCAGCATTCCCTCGGCGGCATCCCCGGCTACGACGCGGCAGAGACCACCGACGAGAACCCCGACCGCGTCGCCCTCGTCCAGCAGGTCACCCTCGCCTACCTGCGCCACGCCACCGGCATCGACAACACCGACTGGGAGACGGCCCGCACCGTCCTCGCCGGTGATTCCCACGCGTTGGGGCGACTGGAGTCCAAGTGACCCCTGCCGGCTCAAGGCGCGCGCCGCTTGCCTGAAGGCGTGCGAAACCACTCGCTCTCCCTCCCGAGACCGTGTACCGCGGAAGTGGTGCAGCCGTCAGGGCCGCGTTGGTCCAGGTTTCCCACGGCTCGGCCGGTCCGGCCGAACGTACACAGGCCGCAAGGCCAGCCAGTCAGGACAGTACGCGTCATCCGTGGCCCTGACGCCGACCTGATCACCGCCGGGACCCGCGGTACGGCCCATACCGCCCGGCTGCACCATCCGGTGGGGCACCGCCCGTCCGGACGCCTCACCCGCACCACCCAGCCTCAGTGACTTCAGCCGGACCCAGCCCCACCCACCGAGAAGGCCCACCATGACAGCCATACGGCTCTTTTCTTGAGCGTGCGATCCAGATAGGTTACGGTGGAGTCATGGCAAGGACCCGGGAGTTCGACACGGAGGCGGCGGTGAGCCGCGCGATGGAGCTGTTCTGGACGCGCGGCTACGAGGCCACCTCGGTGCGCGACCTGACCGGGCACCTGGGGATCGGGCAGGGATCCCTGTATGCCGCGTTCGGCGACAAGGACGGCCTCTACCGGGCGGCGCTGGAGCACTACCGCACCACCCTCGCGGCGGCCGCCCTGCGCAGTCTGGAGGAGGAGGCAGACGCCCGGTCGGCGATCCGCGCGCTACTGGTGGAGCGGATCCGGATCGCCGTGGGCCACGATGGCCGGGGCTGCCTGGCGGTCAACGCCGCCTGCGAGCGCCTGCCGGAGGACACGGCGACCCGGCGGACCGTGCGCGACATGCAGGACGCCAGCCGGGACGCGCTCGCCGAAGTGCTGCGGGTCGCGGCGGAGCGGGGCGAGATCGCCAAGCGCCACGACCCGCACACCCTCGCCGCTTTCCTCGTCACCTTCCTCAACGGACTGCTGGTCTCCGCGAAGATCACGCCGGACGTCCGCGCCCTCGACCCCCTCGTGGAGGTCGCGCTGGCCGCCCTCGACTGACTTTTTCATGGCCAGAATCTGTAACAAGCGTTCCAGTAAATGCGGCGGTGCACGCCCGGACAGGGAGTCCGGCGCCCCCATCCCGCTCGCACCCTGACCGAGGACGACCACGGACGGCACCGGACCGAGCCGCCTGGCGATCCTCGCCGCCCCCGCGCCGGCCCACTGACGCCCTCATCGCCACGCACACCAAGAAGACGGAGGAAGAGCAACATGATGTTCGACCATGAAGGAAAGCCCGTCCGCACGGGCCGAGCAGCCGTGAACGGAACGAGTCTGCACTACCGCGCAGCCGGGTCCGGCCCCGCCGTGGTGCTCCTGCACGGCGTGCCCAAGACCAGCTACCACTGGCGCCACCTCCTTCCCAAGCTGACGCCCCACTACACCGTCGTCGTGCCGGACCTCCGCGGTCTCGGCGACTCCGCCCGGCCGTCGGACGGCTACGACTCCGCGACCATGAGCGACGACGTCGCCGCGCTGATGCACCACCTCGGCCACCGGACCTACGCCGTGGCGGGTGAGGACTGGGGAGCGGTCATCGGCTACCAACTCGCCGCCCGCCACCGCGACCACGTCACCGCTCTCGTGTTCGCCGAGGCACTGTTCCCCGGATTCGGCTTCGAGGACCACACGGCCCTCACCCCCGAGAACGTCGCCAGCGGCATGCACCTGTGGCACCTGGGCTTCTACTTCCAGCCCGACATACCCGAGACGCTGATCAGCGGACACGAACGCGAACTGATCACCTACATGATCAAGTACGAACGCAGCCGGCCCGACGCCGCCACCCCCGACGCGCTCGACGAATACGTGCGCTGCTACTCCATGCCCGGCGGCATCCGCGCCATGCTCTCCATCTACCGGGCCATGCTCGTCGACGCCGAACAGAACCGGCAGGCCGCACAGAAGAAGCTGGACATCCCGGTCCTGGCCCTGGGCGGATCCGCGTTCATCGGCGACCGCAACGAATCCCAGATGCGACTCATGGCCCACGACGTCACCGGACACGTCTTCGACGCCGGCCACGACCTCGCAGAGGAAGTACCCGACGAAATGGCCGCCGTCCTCCTACCGTTCCTGGCCACGCTCCAGTAACGGCACCCCCGGCCGCCGAGGCCGCCGATCCGAAGCGGCCCGGCACGGCGAGGGCCTCGTGCCTGAAACGAACGATCCGGTTCCGCACAGCCACGAGGCCCCTGGCCTCACCGGCACCCACCGGGCGCTCTCCAAGCACTCCTCAGCGAAACGAAATTGAGCACCATGCACAACCCTGAAACCCCGGGAAGACACCGTCCCGCGCTGATCACTGCCGTGCTCTCCTGCACAACGTTCACGGCCGGAGTCGCCGAATACGTCCTGACGGGACAGCTCGACCTCGTCGCCCAAGGGCTCGGAGTCAGTGAGGCGACCACAGGTCAACTGGTGACCGTTTTCGCTCTTGCGTACGGGCTGCTGACGCCCATTCTTGTCGTGATGACGGCTCGAATCGAACGGCGCCTGTGATCGCAGCCGCAGGCGTCACCGCCTCACTCGTCCTCCTGCTTCTCACGCGCCGCCACGACCGAAGTGCGCACAACTCATCGGCAACACCTGCCGAGTGTCCGCAGCCATAACGCGACGACCCGTGGAGCGGTATGCATCGGGGCCTGCCGGACTCCTGATCGCCGACGGCTTCAGCAAACCTTCGTTCTCCGAGGATCGCCCTGCGGGGCGCCCGAACCCCGGAGGTCTTTCCGCGTTGCCGCTTCAGGGTGAGGGCAGCTTTGGCGATAACGGTCATGCGGTTCGGGCTGATGTGGGATCTTCGGAAGACGTGCCAGGTCTTCGGCCGTGCCATGCCGCGTTCGACCGGTGCCCGGGCTGCGGCCAGGGCCCGGTTGGCGGTGCGCTGGGTGGATGCCGGCGTCAGGGGTTCGGGGCCTCCGGCAGGCAGCCTGCCGAAGGCCCACCTGTCTCGATCCGAGACACAGGCAGGGTTCACTGCGTGCACACGCGTTCCGTTTCGGAACAAGCCCCTCGTTCCGCTGCGGATCGCTTGCTTCGTGCCGTGACGGAACACGGACAGTACGTCCACGCGGGCAACAGTCCAGCGATTCTGTGTCAGCTCAGCGCAGAACGGACTGCTGTGTTGCCGCCTCCTCGCGCCGCCAGCCCGAGAAGCTCCAGCAGGTCCGCGGTCACCACCCGAGAGGCGTTGCCGAGCCGCGGCACCTTGCACGGACAGGCACCCCGCTTCGCCAGCTCATACCCCTCGCGGTCCTCCGGGAGCAAAGGAACCGCCAGGAGAAGGAACGTTCCGAGTGGGACGACGCCTGGCGTACACCGGCAAGGACTTCACCAAGGAGGACGGCGCCGTCCGCTCACGCAAGGGCCCGAGAACAAAGGAGCGTCCGAGCCGACCGAAGCCGACCCGGACGCTCTCTAGCAGGTCAGAGGGCGTATAGCCTGCCTGCGCGGGGTAGGCCCTGTGGGACTCGAACCCACAACCAATGGATTAAAAGTCCACTGCTCTGCCAATTGAGCTAAGGGCCCAGGCGGTGTGTCGCGCGGTGCTGCGTGATGTTGCCACACCGAGCATAGCCCGCCGCGGCCGGGACGCCGATCGGGTATCGGGGTCCCGGCCGCGTCAAAGGGCCGGGGAGCCGGGGCTACGGATCCACCGGCTCGGGGGAGTTCGCGTGGGCGGCGGCGCGGGCGCGGGTGCGTTCGTGGTCGGGATTGAGGAACCAGTGCCGGGCCGAGGCGAGCCACCAGGTGGCGGCGAAGCCCAGGACGATCAGGACGGCGACCGGCGCGTAGTTGAAGGTCTCCCAGGTGACCGGGGACACCTGGGGCAGCATGAACAGGACCGTGATGACACCGACCCACGTCACCGCGACCACGCCGGTCACCCGCGACCAGCGGCCCAGGTGCCAGGGCCCGCGTTCGAAGGCGGCGCCCTTGCGGACCCGCAGGAGCGTCGGGATGACGTACGCGATGTAGAGGCCGATGACCGCGATCGAGGTCACGGCGGCGTATGCGGTGACGTTGATGAGGTACGGAAGGCCCAGGACCAGCGCGGCCAGGGCCGCCAGCCAGACCGCCGCGACGGGCGTGCGGGTGCGCGGGTTCACCGAGTGCCAGACGTGGGAGTAGGGGAGCGCGCCGTCCCGGGAGAAGGCGTAGATCATGCGGCTGTTGGCCGTCACCGACGCCATCCCGCAGAACAGCTGCGCCCCGATGACCACGAGGAGCAGGAGCTTGCCCGCCGTCGCGCCCAGGGCGTCGAGGAGGATCTGCGCGGGCGGCGCGCCCGTCGGGGACGTCAGGGCGCCCTCGTAGGACTGGATGGCGAAGGTGAAGCCGAGGAGGAGGACGAAGCCGGCGATCCAGGAGGTCCAGATGGAGCGGACGATGCCCTTCGGGCCGGCCGTGGACGCGTCGTGGGTCTCCTCCGTCATGTGGGCGGAGGCGTCGTAGCCGGTGAAGGTGTACTGGGCCATCAGGAGGCCGATGAGGACGACGTACACCCCGCTGCCCCAGCCGGTGTTGTTCACGAACTCGCCGAAGACGAACGACGCCGACTGGTGGTGGTCCGGCGCGAAGGTCAGGGCGCCGACGATCACCGCGACGCCCAGGACGTGCCACCACACGCTCACGCTGTTCAGCAGGCCGACGATGCGGACGCCGAAGGTGTTGAGCAGGCCGTGCAGGATCAGGATCGCGGCGAAGAGCAGGATCGTGCGGCCCGGCGTCACCTCGAAGTCGAACTGCAGGTTCAGGTAGGCGCCCAGGAAGGACGCGGCGCCGAAGTCGATGCCGGCGGTGACCGCGACCTGGCCCAGCACGTTGAACCAGCCCGTGAACCACGCCCAGGCCGCCGCCGTGCGCGGGGGCGCCAGGCGGTGCGCCCAGAAGTACAGGCCCGCCGAGGTCGGGTACGCCGAGCAGATCTCGGCCATCGCCAGGCCGACGAAGAGCGTCATCAGGCCGACGGCGACCCAGCCCCAGGTGATGACGGCCGGGCCGCCGGTGTTCATGCCGAAGAGGTAGAGGGTCAGGCAGCCCGAGAGGACCGAGATGATCGTGAAGGAGACCGCGTAGTTGGAGAACGCCGACATGCGGCGGGCCAGAACCTGGGTGTAGCCGAGCTGGGCCAGCCGTTCCTCGTCCGACAGCCCACTCGCCTTGTCGTCATCTGTCATGCCCCCAGCAATTCCCTTGCGCCGAGCGTGACATGCGTCACTCCGTGGACCTCGTGGCCGGGACCGGACCGCAACGCGAAACGCCGTGGCCTCCACCCGGTGGGGCGGAGGCCACGGCGCTTGTCGGTTGTTCAGGCGTCAGCCGTTGCGCTTCCAGCGCGGCTTGTCGTCACGGCGGCCGAAGGACGAACCACGGTGGTCACCGCGGTGGTCGTCGAGGCGGCCGTACGGACGGTCGTGGCCGCCGGAGCGGGAGCCGGGACGGTCGCCCTGGCGGTCGCGGTTGAACGGACGGTCGCTGCCACGGTGCCCGCCGCGGTCGTCACGGCGGTCGAACGAGCGGCCACCGCGGTCGTCGCGGCGGAAGCCCCCGCGGTCACCGCGGTCGTCACGGCGGTCGAACGAACGCCCACCGCGGTCACCACGGTCGTCGCGGCGGTCGAAGGAACGGCCACCCCGGTCGTCACGACGGTCGTCGCGGCGGAAACCACCACGGTCACCACGGTCGTCACGACGGTCGAACGAACGCCCACCGCGGTCACCACGGTCGTCGCGGCGGTCGAAGGAACGGCCACCCCGGTCGTCACGACGGTCGTCACGGCGGAAACCACCACGGTCACCACGGTCGTCACGACGGTCGAACGAACGACCACCACGGTCACCACGGTCGTCGCGGCGGTCGAACGAACGGCCACCGCGGTCACCGCGGTCGTCACGACGCTGGTCGCGACGCTCGTACGAGCGCTCGCGGTCGTTGCCGCCGCGCTCCGTCTTCTCCACGTCCCGGGCGCCGGGCTGCTCGGGCAGCGAGACCTCGGCCTCGGACGCGGCGGCGGCCACCTCGGCCAGGACCGTCTCCGGGTCCTCGCCGCGCTCCCGCGCGACCCTGGCGACCAGGCGGTCCGCCTCCTCGCGCAGCTCGGTGGCGCGGCGCTGGGCCCGCTCCAGCTCCTTGGTGAGCTGGGTGACCTCGCGCTCGGCCTGCTGCGCCGCGTTGCCCGCGGACTCGGCCTGGACCTCGGTCATCGACCGGGCGCCGGTGATCTCGGCGACCTCGGGGTCGAAGGCGGCGCCGCCCTGGATGATGTGGCGCGTGGCGTCGACGCCCGCGTCCTCCATCAGCCGGAAGATCTGGCGGCGCTGGTGCGGCAGGGACAGGGACACGACGGTGCCGGTGCGGCCGGCGCGGGCCGTACGGCCCGCCCGGTGCAGGTAGTCCTTGTGGTCGCCGGCCGGGTCCACGTTCAGCACCAGGTCGATGCCGTCGACGTGGATGCCGCGGGCGGCGACGTCGGTGGCGACCAGGACGTTGACGTAGCCGTCCTTGAAGTCGGCCAGCGTGCGGGTGCGCGCGCCCTGGGTCATGCCGCCGTGCAGCGCGTCGGCCTTGGCCCCGGCGTCGCGCAGCTGCTCGGCGACGCGGTCGGCGCCCAGCTGGGTGCGGACGAAGATGATGGTGCGGCCCTTGCGGGAGGCGATGGCCGCGGTGACCGGCGCCTTGTCCTTGGGCTTCACGACCAGGATGTGGTGCGACATGGTCGTCACCGCGCCCTGGGCGGCGTCGACCTCGTGGAGGGCCGGGTTCTTCAGGTACCGGTCGACGAGGGTCTTGATCTCGTTCTCCATGGTGGCGGAGAACAGCATCCGCTGGCCGCCGGCCGGGACCTGGTCGAGCAGCTCGGTGACCTCGGGCAGGAAGCCCAGGTCGGACATCTGGTCGGCCTCGTCGAGGACCGCGATCTGCACGTTCTCCAGGGAGCAGGCGCCGCGGTTGATGATGTCGCGCAGCCGGCCCGGGGTGGCGACCAGGATGTCGACGCCGCGCTCGAGGGCGTAGATCTGGTTGCCCATCGAGGTGCCGCCGCAGACGACCTTCATCTTCAGGCCCATGACGTCGCCGTACGGCTGGAGCGCGTCGGCGACCTGCATGGCCAGCTCGCGGGTCGGGGTGAGGATGACGGCGCGGGGCTTGTGCTTCTCGGTGCGGCCGCCGGCCAGGGTGGCCAGGGTCGGCAGACCGAAGGAGAGGGTCTTGCCGGAGCCGGTGCGGCCCCGGCCGAGGATGTCCTTGCCGGCCAGGGCGTCCGGGATGGTCGCGGCCTGGATCGGGAAGGGGGTGGTCACGCCGTTCTGCGCGAGCTTGCGCACGACGCCCTCGGGCAGACCGAGGTCGGCGAACGTCGGCTCGGCAGCCTCGGGGGCCTCCGTGGTCGCGGAGGCGGCAGCGGCCTCGACGACCTCCGGCTCGCCCTGAACGCCCTCGGCGTTTCCGGGCACGACGACGTGGTCAGTACTGGTCATGGACATGCGAATGCGAAACCTTCCGGAGTCTCTCGTCGGCACGCGCCCGTCAACTCCGTGAATCGCGATTCGCAATACGACCGCCTCGATGCGGTCCACCACGGCAAGGGGAGAGTACGCGCCACACGGCGCGCTCTGCGGTGGCGCCGGGCAAATGGGATCAAACGATCTACCACCATACGCACCTCCCACCCCCGAAGGCAAACCGGCAGCTCATCCGCGGCCCGCCCGGCAGCACATCCCCAGCTCAGCGGGCTTCCCTAGATCCTGTCGTCACATTCCCGTCGTCCGCCCGAAGGGCGGGGCCGGCGGCGTCAGGCGCGTGCTCTGGGGGTCCCCCCCCCGGCCGGAGGCTGGGGGAGCGCCGGGCGTCGACCGGCGCACTGGTGGTACGTGGCCGGCGCCCGGTGCGGCGAGTGGGGGTACCTCCCACGCCCTTGAGGCAGTGGGGGAGCGTGCATGGCGCCGCCGGGCAGACGGGAATGCGACGACAGGACCTACGCCGGTGTCCCGGCCGCCGGCGCCGGCTCCCGCTGCTCGAGCTGGGTTCCCGGCGGCTCGTGCGCCGACGAGGACGGCTCGGCCACCGTCGGCTCCGGCGTCGGAGAGGCGGGCGGCTCCTCGGGGGGCGTCGGCTCCGGCTCGGCCGGCCGGGTGGGCTCCACCGGGAGCGTCCGGGTGGGCTCGGGTTCGTGGTCCCCGCCGCCCGGCGGCCGGTCCCCGGTCGGGCGGGCGGCCGGGGGCGCCGAGGCGGACGCGCCCTTCCCGGCGCCCTCCTCGCCGCCCTTCCCCTTGCCGTCGCGTTCGGCCTCGTCCCCGCCCTTGTCGTCCTTGCCCTTCTTCCCCTTGCCGTGCTTCCCGTCTCCGGCCGCCGCGCCGTACCCGGCGTTCCCGCCGGAGACCGCGGGGCCGCCGTCCGGCACCTCGCCGCCCCGCTCCCCGGCGGAGTGCGACGGCTTGCCGCTCCCGCCGGGTGCGTCGTCGCCGACGCGCATGCAGCCGGCGGCAGCGGCGACGGCCAGGGCGGTGGCGGCCAGACGGACGGGGACGTACAAGGGGCGCACGGGCGGCCACCTCCGGGGGTCAAGGAGTCGCCGTGCCCAACTCCCTTCACCCACAAGAGGACACGCGCCCGGCGAGGCGGACTTGACCCGAGCGCGTCACCCGTACCCGGGGCACGCCCCTCGCGTCCGACCCGCGTCACCCGTACCCGAGGGAGTGCAGCCGCGCGTCGTCGATCCCGAAGTGGTGGGCGATCTCGTGAACGACCGTCACCTCGGTCTCGGCGACGACGTCTTCACGCGTCCCGCAGTACCGCAGGGTCGGCCCCCGGTAGATCGTGATCCGGTCCGGCAGCACCCCCGCGTACCACTCCCCGCGTTCCGTCAGCGGCGTCCCCTCGTACAGGCCGAGCAGCTCGGGATCGTCCGCGGGCGGTTCGTCCTCGACGAACACCGCGACGTTGTCCATCAGCCGCGTCAGCTCCGGCGGGATCCGGTCCAGGGCCTCGGCGACCAGTTCCTCGAACTCCTCGCGCGTCATCTCCAGCACAGGCCCATTGTCGGGTACGACCGTGGAGTACGACCCGCATATCCACCCCGGGCCACGGGCATACGGGACCAATGGCCCGCGTCCCCGCCGTAGTCCCGCACGTCCTGGCCGAGGTGGTGAACCCCATCCGCAACGCCCCGCGCGCCCTCACCCGCCGCCTCCGCGACCGGCGCGACCGCCACGCCCGCCGCGGTCGCCGCACGTCCGCGACCCCGGAACTCGCCGCCCGCCCCCACCCCTGGGCCCGCGCCGCCGGCCTCGTCGCCGTCGTCCTGCTCGGCGCCTGGCTGGGACTGCTGGTCGTCGGCAACGTCCGGGCCCCGGTCGGCCCCATGGACACGACGATGACGCTGCGGCCCTCCCTCACCGGCGGCACGAAGATCAACGTCTCGCCGCTGGGCGCGCTGCAGCTCGACAGCCACGTCGCCCCGGTCCGCCTCGACGTCAACGTCGACCAGCTCGACCCCGCCCGCGCCCAGGCCCTCGTCGACCACCCCGAACGCCTCTCCGGCCTCCAGGACGAGGTGGCCCGGGACGTCGAGCACGGCACCCTCGACCTCGCCGTCCGCTCCTGCGTCGCCGTCGTCACCGGCGCCACCGCCCTCGGCCTCGCCGTCTACCGCCGCCCCCGGCGCGCGCTCGCCTCGGGCGGACTCGCGCTCACCCTCCTGGTCGCCTCCGGCGGCACCGCGTACGCGACCTGGAACCCCGACTCCGTCCTGGAGCCCAAGTTCTCCGGCCTGCTCTCCTCCGCGCCCTCGCTGGTCGGCAACGCGCGCAGCATCGTGACCGAGTTCGACGTCTACCAGAAGGAGCTGGCCCGCCTGGTGACCAACGTGACCAAGCTCTACGACGTCACCTCGACGCTCCCCGCCTACCAGACCGACCCGACCACGATCCGCGTCCTGCACGTGTCGGACATCCACCTGAACCCGGCGAGCTGGAAGATCATCGCCTCGCTGGTGGAGCAGTACAAGGTGAACGTGATCGTCGACTCCGGCGACACGATGGACCACGGCACCGCCGCCGAGAACGGCTTCCTGGACCCCGTCGAGGACCTCGGCGCCCCCTATGTCTGGGTCCGTGGCAACCACGACTCGCGCGGCACCCAGGAGTACCTGAAGCACCTGAAGAACGTGCACGTCCTGGACGACGGCCACGCCCGGACCGTCGGCGGCCTGCGCTTCGCCGGGATGGGCGACCCGCAGTACACCCCCGACCGCTCGAAGGCGGACGGCGCCGAGGCCTCCCAGGAAATGGCCGGAGCCCGCCTCGCCTCCGCCCTGCGCGACCAGCGCGCGGCCGGCACCCCCGTGGACATCGCCGTCGCCCACGAACCGTCGGCCGCCCGCGAGGTCGACGGCGACGTGCCGCTGGTGCTCGCCGGGCACCTCCACCACGAGGACATGGAGGTCATGAAGTACGGCACCCGGCTGCGCGTCGAGGGTTCCACCGGCGGCAGCGGCCTGCGCGCGGTCGAGGGGAAGTATCCCGACCCCATCCAGGCGTCGATCCTCTACTTCGACCGGGACTCCCGGCGCCTCCAGGCGTGGGACGAGATCGAGCTGGGCGGCCTGGGCCTGACGACGGCCGAGGTCAGCCGCCACCTGCCGAAGGAGAACCAGCCGGGCGCCACGCCGTCGCCCTCTCCCACCGGCCCGTCCCCGTCCGGCGCCGGCGCCTCGCCCTCCGCCCCGGGCAGCCCCGCCCCCAGCACTCCGTAAACCGTTTTGGCGATACCTCCCGCCATCCCATATGCTTCTCACGTCCCCGACGCGCTGCGAAGCGCCCAGGCGGGCCGATAGCCCTCATCGTCTAGCGGCCTAGGACGCCGCCCTTTCAAGGCGGTAGCACGGGTTCGAATCCCGTTGGGGGCACGCAGTACATGTGCGACACTGTCGTACGAAGCTTGGTCCTGTGGAGCAGTTTGGAGTGCTCGCCACCCTGTCAAGGTGGAGGCCGCGGGTTCAAATCCCGTCAGGACCGCTGAGGTTTCACGTGAAACCTCGCGGCTGGGTAGCTCAGTTGGTACGAGCGATCGCCTGAAAAGCGATAGGTCGCCGGTTCGACCCCGGCCCCAGCCACAGCAAAGGCCCCGATCTTCGGATCGGGGCCTTGTTGTAGTTGCCTGCGTTGCCTGTGCGGACGCCGCGGCAAAAGCGTTCGCCAGGTTTTTCCCGAGGATGAGATCCTGGAATCCGTATGTCTACGCACCCTGCCCCCGCCCTCGGCACCCTCGCCCCCCGGCTGACCGAGCTGTCGCTGCGCGACGCGCACCGGCTCGGCCGCAGGCTGGAGGGTGCGCGGAAGATCCGTAAGCCGGAGGCCCGCGCCGCCGTTCTCGCCGAGATCGAGACGGAGGTGGCCAAGGCCGAGCAGCGCATCGGTGAGCGCCGGGCGCGAGTGCCGGCCGTCAGCTACCCCGAGCAGCTCCCGGTCAGCCAGAAGAAGGACGAGATCGCGGCGGCCATCCGTGATCACCAGGTCGTGATCGTCGCCGGTGAGACCGGCTCCGGCAAGACCACGCAGATCCCGAAGATCTGTGTGGAGCTGGGCCGTGGTGTCCGCGGCATGATCGGGCACACCCAGCCCCGCCGGATCGCCGCGCGCACCGTCGCCGAGCGGGTCGCGGACGAGCTGGACACCCCGCTCGGGGAGACCGTCGGCTGGAAGGTCCGCTTCACCGACCAGGTGAATCCGCAGTCCACCTTCATCAAGCTGATGACGGACGGCATCCTGCTCGCCGAGATCCAGACCGACCGCGAGCTGCGCGCCTACGACACGCTCATCATCGACGAGGCCCACGAGCGGTCCCTCAACATCGACTTCCTGCTGGGCTACCTCGCCCAGCTGCTGCCGAAGCGTCCCGACCTCAAGGTCGTCATCACCTCGGCGACCATCGACCCCGAGCGCTTCTCCCGGCACTTCGGCGACGCCCCGATCATCGAGGTCAGCGGGCGCACCTACCCGGTGGAGGTCCGTTACCGGCCCCTCCTCGAGGAGGACGGCGACGACGCCGACCGCGACCAGATCACGGCGATCACCGACGCCGTCGAGGAGCTGATGGGCGAGGGCAAGGGCGACATCCTCGTCTTCCTCTCCGGCGAGCGGGAGATCCGGGACACGGCGGACGCGCTGGAGAAGAAGAAGTACAGATTCACCGAGATCCTGCCGCTGTACGCACGGCTCTCGCACGCCGAGCAGCACCGGGTCTTCCAGCAGCACACCGGGCGCCGGATCGTCCTCGCGACCAACGTCGCCGAGACCTCCCTCACCGTCCCGGGCATCAAGTACGTCATCGACCCCGGCTTCGCCCGCATCTCCCGCTACAGCCACCGCACCAAGGTCCAGCGGCTGCCGATCGAGCCGGTCTCGCAGGCCAGCGCCAACCAGCGCAAGGGCCGCTGCGGCCGTACGTCCGACGGCATCTGCATCCGTCTGTACTCCGAGGACGACTTCAACGCCCGCCCGGAGTTCACGGACGCGGAGATCCTGCGGACCAACCTCGCCTCCGTCATCCTGCAGATGACCGCGGCCGGGCTCGGTGACATCGAGAAGTTTCCCTTCATCGACCCCCCGGACCACCGCAACATCCGCGACGGTGTGCAGCTCCTCCAGGAGCTGGGGGCGCTCGACCCCGCGCAGAAGGACGTACGCAAGCGCCTGACCGACACCGGCCGCAAGCTCGCCCAGCTGCCCGTCGACCCGCGGCTCGCCCGGATGGTGCTGGAGGCGGACAAGAACGGCTGTGTCCGCGAGGTCATGGTCATAGCCGCCGCCCTGTCCATCCAGGACCCGCGCGAGCGCCCGGCGGACAAGCAGGCGCAGGCCGACCAGCAGCACGCCCGCTTCAAGGACGAGACCAGCGACTTCCTCGCCTTCCTGAACCTCTGGCGCTACGTGCGCGAGCAGCAGAAGGAGCGCGGCTCGTCGTCATTCCGCCGGATGTGCAAGCAGGAGTACCTCAACTTCCTGCGCATCCGCGAGTGGCAGGACATCTACACCCAGTTGCGCACGGTCGCCAAGCAGATGGGCATCCACCTCAACGACGCCGACGAGGCCGCGCCCGACGACCGGGTGCACGTGTCGCTGCTGGCCGGTCTGCTGTCCCACGTCGGCATGAAGGACGTGAAGGAAGGCGCGAAGAACGAGTACCTGGGCGCCCGGAACGCCAAGTTCGCCATCTTCCCGGGCTCGGCGCTCTTCAAGAAGCCCCCGCGCTTCGTCATGTCGGCGGAGCTGGTGGAGACCTCCCGCCTCTGGGCCCGCGTCAACGCGAAGATCGAGCCCGAGTGGGTGGAGCCGCTCGCCGGGCACCTCCTCAAGCGCACCTACAGCGAACCGCACTGGGAGAAGGACCAGGCGGCCGTGATGGCGTACGAGAAGGTCACGCTGTACGGCGTGCCGATCGTCGCGCAGCGCAAGGTGAACTACGGACGCATCGACCCCGAGGTCAGCCGCGAGCTGTTCATCCGCAACGCCCTGGTGGAGGGCGACTGGCGCACGCACCACAAGTTCTTCGCCGACAACCGCAAGCTCCTGACCGAGGTCGAGGAGCTGGAGCACCGGGCCCGGCGCCGGGACATCCTGGTCGACGACGAGACGCTGTACGACTTCTACGACCAGCGGGTGCCCGAACACGTCGTCTCGGGCGCGCACTTCGACTCGTGGTGGAAGCACAAGCGGCACGAGCAGCCCGACTTCCTCGACTTCGAGCGCGAGATGCTCATCAACGAGAAGGCGGGGGCGGTCACCAAGGACGACTACCCGGACTCCTGGCGGCAGGGCCCGCTGAAGTTCCGGGTGACCTACCAGTTCGAGCCGGGCGCGGACGCCGACGGCGTGACCGTCCACGTGCCGCTCCAGGTGCTCAACCAGGTCACGGACGAGGGTTTCGACTGGCAGATCCCGGGCCTGCGCGAGCAGGTCGTCACGGAGCTGATCCGCTCCCTCCCCAAGCCGGTCCGCCGCCACTACGTGCCCGCGCCGAACTACGCCCAGGCGTTCCTGGACCGTGCGGTGCCCCTGCAGGAGCCGTTGACGGTGACCATGGCGCGGGAGTTGAAGCGCATGGTGGGGGTGCCGTTCGACGCGGAGGACTTCGACTGGGCGAAGGTCCCGGACCATTTGAAGATCACGTTCCGGATCGTCGACGAGCGCCGCCGCAAGCTGGCCGAGGACAAGGACCTGGAGGCGCTGAAGCTCCGGCTCCGCCCGAAGGCGCGCAAGGCGCTCTCGCAGGCCGCGGCGGCCACCGCACAGCGCAGCGGCGGCGAGTCCCTGGAGCGCTCCGGGCTGACGGACTGGACGATCGGCACGCTGACCCGGGTCTTCGAGACCCGGCGGGCCGGCCAGCCGGTGAAGGCGTACCCGGCCCTGGTGGACGACGGGCCGAAGGCGAACACCGTCTCCGTCCGCCTCTTCGACACCGAAGCCGAGCAGGCGCAGGCGATGTGGAAGGGCACGCGCCGGCTCATCCTGCGCAACATTCCGGTCAACCCGGCGAAGTTCGCGTCCGAGAACCTGACCAACCAGCAGAAGCTGGGCCTGTCCGCGAACCCGCACGGTTCGATCCAGGCACTGTTCGACGACTGCGCCATGGCGGCGGCGGACAAGCTGATCGCCGACTTCGGCGGCCCGGCGTGGGACGAGGAGTCGTACCGCAAGCTCTACGACAAGGTCCGCGCGGAGATCGTCGACACCACCGTCCGTACGGTGGGCCAGGTGCAGCAGGTGCTGGCGGCCTGGCAGGCGTGCGAGCGGCGCCTGAAGACCGTGCGCAGCCCGGCGCTGCTGGCGAACCTCCAGGACGTACGGACGCAGCTGGACGCGCTGGTGAAGCCCGGTTTCGTCACCGGGGCGGGAATCAAGCGGCTGCCGGACCTGATGCGCTACCTGGTCGCGGCGGACCGCCGGCTGCAGCAGATGCCGACGGGCGCGCAGCGGGACACGTCCCGCATGGAGAAGGTCCACGAGATGCGGGACGAGTACGCGTGGCTGCTGGAGCAGATGCCGCAGGGCCGGCCGGTGCCGCAGCAGGTGCTGGAGGTCCGCTGGATGATCGAGGAGCTCCGGGTCAGCTATTTCGCGCACGCGCTGGGCACGGCGTACCCCGTCTCCGACAAGCGGATCGTGAAGGCGATCGACGCGCTCGCACCCTGACGAAGCGGTGACGGAGCCTGCACGGAGGGTGAGTTCGACCGGGGGCCCGCCCTCCTGTACAGTCTCTTCTCGCAGCGCAACGCACGAAAAGCGCCGCGAAACCTGGTCCTGTGGAGCAGTTTGGAGTGCTCGCCACCCTGTCAAGGTGGAGGCCGCGGGTTCAAATCCCGTCAGGACCGCAGCAAAGCCCCGCACCGAGTCATCGGTGCGGGGCTTCTTCGTTGCCCCCTGGCTGTCTGGTGCCGACCGGAACCGCCGAACGCCCTCAGTGGCCCTCAGAGGCCCTCTCGCGGCCTTGACGGCGTCACATTCGCTCGGTACTCCAAAGACAGGGCACATCCCCTGCGTGCCCCCCTGGAGGTGGCGTATGGCGACATCGGTCAGGCACGAGACGCGGGCCCTGCTCCGCGCGCATCTGTCGGCCGCGTCGTCGTACGGTCACGTGACGCGCCACTGTCCGATCTGCCACCGGTTGTTGCGGCTGGCGCTGGACTCGCCGGCGCCACAGTCTCCTACGGCTCGTCAAGAGGGCGTCGACGACGGGAGCGCGCCCACGGCGTGAACCCCTGCGGGCCCCAACACCCTTGCACCGCCGAGCTCCTGGAGGCCGCGCCTCCAATAGCGCACGGGCGCCGGACCCAACAACCACCGTGCCGTGTGACGGGTGTCACCGCATGAGTTTTTGAAACAGCGGCACTTACGACTCCCCTACAACCGGTCAATTTAATATGTGCAATTGCACCGCCTTCGCAGTGCTCGCACAGTCGAACCGACACCCCTCCCCAGACTCCGACAAGCCCGCTCACAGAACCGGCCACCGGCCCGCCGCCCGGCACAGGACCGCACACGCACCCGGCCGGCACTCGCACCCGGGCACAAAAAAATCGCGCTGGACCCGGCGGAGTCCAGCGCGATCAACGACGCACCTCTGTTGGGGCAGGGACGGCGTCGCTTGGAGCTGTGGTTCCAGGCGCCTCGGCAGGTTGGGGGACCCGCCGTTCTGCCCGGTTATTCAGTTGTTCAGGCCTCGCTGCGCTGCTGCGGAATGCCCGCGAGCAGGGCGCGGACCTCGGCTTCGCGGTAGCGGCGATGCCCGCCGAGCGTGCGGATCGACGTGAGCTTGCCGGCCTTCGCCCAGCGCGTGACCGTCTTCGGGTCGACGCGGAACATGGTGGCGACCTCAGCCGGGGTCAGCAGCGGCTCGGCATCAGGGGTGCGAGCGGTCATGAGCGGCCTCCTCGGGAGAACCGAACCTTCTCGGTTCATTCCTCTAAATTCTGCACCTTGACCCGCGTTGCCCGAAATGGCGGACGCGAGTCGAGTCGGTTATAGGACGAACGGCTTGTCCTCGGCACTACAACTACACCATCTGTCCAGCCGCGTCGGCCAAACCGATGGAATTGCCCTCCCAGGTGTTCATCAGCGACGGATGCCGATGGACCATGCCATAGCGGACAGTCACGCCCCTGTGACGATCAGTCACAGGGCGATCAGGGGTCACCAGACCTGACACCAGACCCCCCAAAGCGTGCAATGCTGAGATTCCGCCCATAGTGCACCACAGCAGGACGGAAGGAACCCTCCCCGGACTCCTTGTCCTATTTTGGCATGAGGAGGGGGAAGCGGCGCAAGAGTGATGTACGTGCGGTCCGTCACGCTTGACGCATACGCCCGGATCGGGACCTACGTCCTTTGTCGGCAAGGAATCAGCCCACACCGAACAGGTGTCGGAGCGGAAGACGAAACCCCACATCGGGCGGTACGTCAAACGTCAGTTCGCGGACCGGCCCGCACCGTCAGTTCGCGGACCGTCGGTCCCGGACCCCCCGCCAGCGCTCCACCAGCCGCCCGTAGGCCGCGCCCGCGGTGGCCCCGTCGCCGTGCCGCAGCGCCTCGATCCCCTCGGCCACGTCCGCCGCGGAGTGGTCCGCCTCCAACTCCCCGGCGGGCAGGGCGTGCGCCAGGCCGCCGTAGTCCAACTCGACCATGGAGCGCGGGTGGAACTCCTCCAGCCAGCGCCCCACGTCCACCAGCCCGTCGATGAGCGGCCCCTCGTCCACGGCCTCCCGCAGGGCGCGCAGCCCCCGGGCCACCCGCCGGCGGGCCTGCACCATCGGGGTGCGGTAGCGCAGCACCGGAGCGGTCGCCCCCTCGCCGTCGCCGCCCTCGTCGTACTCCCGCTCCGCGTCGGAGACCAGCACGAACCAGTTGATCGGCACCTGCCAGGTGGCCGTGCGGATCCAGGGCCGGGCGTCCGGGTTGCGCCGCAGCCAGCGCTCGTAGTCCTGCGCGCTCTGACGACGCACGACCGGAGGGATCAGGGCGTCCAGGACCGGCTCCGGGAAGTCCTCGGCCAGTTCCCCCAGGGCCTGCCAGCCGCGCAGCCGGGTCCGCCAGGGGCAGACGCAGACCACGCCGTCCACCTCCGCCACGAAGGCGTCCGCGCTCTCGTGCACCGGCACCGCCACGGGCGGCGTGGGCAGCAGGTCGGCCAGCGAGCGACGCAGCTCGTCCTGGCAGGAGGGCCGGTCGGAGCGCCGGGCGTAGCGGGTCCAGTGGGCGCGTTCCTCGTCGGGGAAGGCCGCCAGCGGCTCGTACACGCGCAGGTACGCCGCGTACGGCACGATCAGCGAGGACACCTTGGGCACGCCTGCTCCCTCCCCCGCGCACCGACGCGAAAACCTGCGGAAAGCCGTGGAAACGGATCACAAACGCGCGAGAATCTCTGCAAATCGTCGCACGCCCGTACTCCGTGCGGAGGTGATCCTGAGCACTGTGCGGCGGGCGGGCACCGCCAGGCTCTAATCTCGTGCCACAGTCCACGCCACCCGCACGGGGACTGCCGTCCACCGCCGTACCTACACAGGAGTCACCACCGTGACCGACGTAACCGGCGCACCTGCTGATGTACTGCACACCCTGTTCCACTCGGACCAGGGGGGTCATGAGCAAGTCGTGCTCTGCCAGGACCGTGCCAGCGGTCTCAAGGCCGTCATCGCCATCCACTCCACCGACCTGGGCCCCGCGCTCGGCGGTACCCGCTTCTACCCGTACGCGAACGAGGCGGAGGCCGTCGCCGACGCGCTGAACCTCGCCCGCGGGATGTCGTACAAGAACGCCATGGCCGGTCTCGACCACGGCGGCGGCAAGGCCGTGATCATCGGTGCTCCGGAGCAGATCAAGAGCGAGGAGCTGCTCCTCGCCTACGGCCGGTTCGTCGCCTCGCTCGGCGGCCGCTACGTCACCGCCTGCGACGTCGGCACCTATGTGGCCGACATGGACGTCGTGGCGCGCGAGTGCCGGTGGACGACCGGGCGCTCCCCCGAGAACGGCGGCGCGGGCGACTCCTCCGTCCTCACCTCCTTCGGCGTCTACCAGGGCATGCGGGCCGCCGCCCAGCACCTGTGGGGCGACCCGACGCTGCGCGACCGCACCGTCGGCATCGCGGGCGTCGGCAAGGTCGGCCACCACCTGGTCGAGCACCTGCTCGCCGAGGGTGCGCACGTGGTCGTGACGGACGTGCGCAAGGACGTCGTACGGGCCCTGACCGAGCGGCACCCTTCGGTGGTCGCCGTCGCCGACACGGACGCGCTGATCCGGGTGGAGAACCTGGACATCTACGCGCCCTGCGCACTCGGCGGCGCGCTGAACGACGAGACCGTGCCGGTGCTGACCGCCAAGGTGGTGTGCGGCGCGGCCAACAACCAGCTCGCGCACCCGGGCGTCGAGAAGGACCTGGCCGACCGCGGCATCCTCTACGCGCCGGACTACGTGGTGAACGCCGGCGGCGTCATCCAGGTCGCCGACGAGCTGCACGGGTTCGACTTCGACCGGTGCAAGGTCAAGGCGTCGAAGATCTACGACACCACGCTGGCCATATTCGCACGTGCGAAGGAGGACGGTATTCCGCCGGCCGCCGCGGCCGACCGGATCGCCGAGCAGCGGATGGCGGAGGCACGCGCCCGCCGCTGATCCGGCCGTCGTACGGCGTCGGCCCGGCAGGGTCCTCGCAGGTTTGACGGGTACCAGTCGGGGGGCAGTTCGAGAGAACTCTCACTTATCCCGGCGGGTCGACCGCCGAAAGGTGGTTAAAATCGCGGTTGACCAGCGAGGACGGGGCGCCTCGACGGTCCTGGGCAGAGTCACGTGCTGCGGGCGACGTACCGTATGGGCGTGGGCTCAGGTACCGTGGAAGCCCTACGGACCGGTCTCTCTGCGGAGAGCCCGTTCCGGACCATGAACGCGTGTCAAGACTCTGGGGCCGTCGAGCCCCGTCGTTGAGGGGGTCGAGCCATGGGGCGCGGCCGGGCCAAGGCCAAGCAGACGAAGGTCGCCCGCCAGCTGAAGTACAACAGCGGTGGGACTGATCTCTCCCGCCTGGCCGAGGAGCTGGGCGCATCGCCGTCGAATGCACAACCGCCTAACGGCGGGCCATTCGAGGACGATGAGCAGGATGACGACGTGTACGCAAAGTACGCCGACCTCTATGAGGACGACGACGAGGACGAGGACGGCCAGTCCCCGTCCCAACAGCGACGCGGCGCTTGACCTCGCACTGAACACCTTCCCGGTCGGTGACCTCTGTCACCGACCGGGTTCTGTGCTACCCGCATCACCCGCGGTGCCTCAGGCGGCGTAGTCGCCCACGAGCTCGGCGCCCGTCGGGTGCTCGCCGCGGTCGGTGATCTCGCCGGCCACCCAGGCGTCCACACCGCGGTCGGCGAGGGCCGTCAGGGCCACGTCCGTCGACTCCTCGGGCACGATCGCGATCATGCCCACGCCCATGTTGAGGGTCTTCTCCAGCTCCAGGCGCTCCACCTTGCCGGTCCGGCCGACGAGGTCGAAGATCGCGCCCGGGGTCCAGGTCGACCGGTCGACCACGGCGTGCAGGCCGTCGGGGATCACGCGGGCCAGGTTGGCCGCGAGCCCGCCGCCGGTGACGTGGCTGAAGGCGTGGACCTCGGCGGTGCGCATGAGGGCCAGGCAGTCCAGGGAGTAGATCTTGGTCGGCTCCAGCAGCTCCTCGCCGAGGGTGCGGCCGAGACCGTCCAGGTGGGCGTCGAGCGCGAGGCCGCCCTCGTTCAGCAGGACGTGACGGACCAGCGAGTACCCGTTCGAGTGAAGCCCGGAGGACGCCATGGCGATCACCGCGTCACCCGTACGGATGCGATCCGGGCCGAGCAGCCGGTCGGCCTCCACGACGCCCGTACCGGCGCCGGCGACGTCGAAGTCGTCCGCGCCCAGCAGGCCGGGGTGTTCGGCCGTCTCGCCGCCCACCAGGGCGCATCCCGCCAGCACGCAGCCTTCGGCGATGCCCTTGACGATGGCGGCGACCCGCTCGGGGTGGACCTTGCCGACGCAGATGTAGTCGGTCATGAACAGCGGCTCGGCGCCGCAGACGACGATGTCGTCCATGACCATGGCGACCAGGTCGTGGCCGATGGTGTCGTAGACGCCCAGCTGCCGGGCGATGTCGACCTTGGTGCCGACCCCGTCGGTGGCGGAGGCGAGCAGCGGGCGCTCGTAGTTCTTGAGGGCGGAGGCGTCGAAGAGGCCGGCGAAGCCGCCGAGGCCGCCGAGGACCTCGGGGCGCCGCGTCTTCTTGACCCATTCCTTCATGAGCTCGACGGCGCGGTCGCCCGCCTCGATGTCGACTCCGGCGGCTGCGTAGCTGGCACCAGTTGTGTCAGGCATGACGATGAGAACCTTCGTGTCGTACGGCGGTAGTACCGGGGAGGCGGACGGCTACGGGCGACGGATGGCGTCGGCGGCGGCCGTACCGGCGGGCCCGGCGGCCAGCTCGGTCTCCAGGAGCTGCTTGCCGAGCAGCTCGGGGTCGGGGAGCTCCATCGGGTACTCGCCGTCGAAGCAGGCGCGGCACAGGTTCGGCTTGGCGATGGTGGTCGCCTCGATCATGCCGTCGATGGAGATGTACGCCAGGGAGTCGGCGCCCATCGAGGTGCCGATCTCCTCGACGCTCATGCCGTTGGCGATGAGCTCGGCGCGGGTGGCGAAGTCGATGCCGAAGAAGCAGGGCCACTTCACGGGCGGGGACGAGATCCGGATGTGGATCTCGGCGGCGCCGGCCTCGCGAAGCATGCGGACCAGGGCCCGCTGGGTGTTGCCGCGGACGATGGAGTCGTCGACGACGACCAGCCGCTTGCCCTTGATGACTTCCTTCAGCGGGTTCAGCTTGAGGCGGATGCCGAGCTGGCGGATGGTCTGCGAGGGCTGGATGAAGGTGCGGCCCACATAGGCGTTCTTCACCAGACCGTTGCCGAAGGGGATGCCGGAGGCCTCGGCGTACCCGATCGCGGCGGGGGTGCCGGATTCCGGGGTCGCTATGACGAGGTCGGCCTCCGCGGGGGCCTCCTTCGCCAGCCTGCGGCCCATCTCGACGCGCGAGAGGTAGACGTTGCGGCCGGCGATGTCGGTGTCCGGGCGGGCCAGGTACACGTACTCGAAGACACAGCCCTTGGGCTTCGCTTCCGCGAATCGCGACGTTCGCAGGCCGTTCTCGTCGATGGCGACGAACTCGCCGGGCTCGATCTCCCGGACGAAGCTGGCACCGCAGATGTCGAGGGCGGCGGACTCGGAGGCGACCACCCAGCCGCGCTCGAGCCGGCCCAGGACCAGCGGGCGGATGCCCTGCGGGTCGCGGGCGGCGTAGAGGGTGTGCTCGTCCATGAAGACGAGGGAGAAGGCGCCGCGGACCTGGGGCAGCACCTTGCCGGCCGCCTGCTCGACGGTCAGCGGCTTGCCGTCCTCGTCGACCTGGCCCGCGAGCAGCGCGGTGATCAGGTCCGTGTCGTTGGTCGCCGCGACCCGGGTGGAGCGGCCGTCCTGCTTGGGCAGGTCGGCGACCAGGCCGGCGAGCTGGGAGGTGTTGACGAGGTTGCCGTTGTGCCCGAGCGCGATGGAGCCCTGCGCGGTGGCACGGAACGTCGGCTGGGCGTTCTCCCACACGGAGGCACCGGTGGTCGAGTAGCGGGCGTGACCGACCGCGATGTGACCCTGGAGCGAACCGAGCGAGGTCTCGTCGAAGACCTGGGACACCAGGCCCATGTCCTTGAAGACGAGGATCTGGGAGCCGTTGCTGACCGCGATTCCCGCGGATTCCTGGCCCCGATGCTGGAGGGCGTACAGCCCGAAGTACGTGAGCTTTGCGACCTCTTCGCCCGGAGCCCAGACACCGAAGACGCCGCAAGCGTCCTGGGGGCCCTTCTCGCCGGGAAGCAGATCGTGATTGAGTCGACCGTCACCACGTGGCACGCCTCCGAGTGTAGGCGAGGTCGACCACTGGTCCGAATTGGGGACAGAGTGTCAGCAGTGGATCACTGCTCGGCGACGGCCCGCACCGTGGTGCCGTCTTCGCTGGTCAGCGTCAGGGTTTCATGATCGATGCGATAGTCGACCTCGCCGTCGAAGAGGCCGAGGAGCCGCTTCTCGGCGTCCATGAGTGAGCCTTCGCACACCATTCGGGTCGTGGACGGGGCGCCGAGCACGATCCGCCCGTCGCCGACGGCGGCCCCGGCGCTGACGCGGTTGCAGGAAAGACGTCCGGAGACGGTCTTGGCGTCCCGGTCGAAGGTGAGGCGGGCGCGGCCCTCGGCGCCCTGCTGCCCCGGGCCGTCGACGACCCACTCCGTCCCGTACAGGGACGCGTCCTCGGAGCGGCTGAGCCGGACGGTGTCGCCGTCGGCGGTGGTGAGGGTGAGCCGCTCGCCCCGGCCCTCCGTGGTGAGCGGGCCGGTGGTGAGGGCCCGGCCGAGGGACTTCTCGAAGTCTGCGGGGACCTTGTCGCAGGCCTTCTCGGTGAACATGGCGTCGCTGAGCCGGACGCGCTCGCCCTCGCCCCGGTCCTCTACGGCGGCACGGGCGCTGAAGCTGTTGCAGCCGGTGCTGCCCGCGGCCTCGCCGCCGTCGTCGATGCGTACGTGTGCGGTGTCCGGCGCCCGGTGGGTGGTGCCGTCGACGGTGACGCTGTCGATGCTCCACCGCACACCGGTGACGCGCTGCCCGCCGGCGCCCACGGAACCGCTGCCGGTGTCGTCGGCCGCCTTCTCGCTGCCGCAGGCCGCGGCGAGCGGGACGAGCGCGGCGACGGCGGCCACGGTGAGGGTCGTGCCGCGCTGCGGCTTCTTCCTGTCCGCGTGCTTCTTGATCTGCCTGCTCTGCCTGTACATGCCGATTCGACGGAGCGAGGGAAGATCCGGTTCCGTCCGACTCGGTCTGCGGTTACTCCCTCAGCGCAGCAGCGGCAGCAGGGCGCCGAGGTCGGCCCGCTCCCCGCTCGCACTCGCCTTCGCCCCGTCCACGGCGTCCTTCCAGGCCAGCCGTCCGGTGGCCAGCCGGACCCAGGTCAGCGGGTCGGTCTCGACGACGTTGGGCGGGGTGCCCCGGGTGTGCCGGGGACCTTGCACGCACTGCACGACCGCGTACGGCGGGATCCGCACCTCCGTCGAACCGCCGGGCGCCTTCACGGCGAGCGCGTCGGCCAGCAGCCGGGTCGCGGCGGCGAGCGCCTGCCGGTCGTACGGGACGTCGAGGCCGGGGACCGCGGCGTTCAGGTCGTCGGTGTGCACGACCAGCTCGACGGTCCGGGTGACGACGTAGTCGGCCAGTGGCAGGGCACCAGCGCTGGTCGGGAGCAGCCTGCTGCCGGGCCGGGTGTCGAGCAGTTCGGTGAAGCGCCGCTCGACCTCGGCGAGGTGGGCGTCGAGGTCGGGGTGCTCTCCGGCGAGCCGACGGGCTGTCACGGCGATGGCGCCCGCGTCGGAGGCGATGGCGAACGGCCAGTCGAGCAGCCGCCCGTCCTGCCGCGGGGGCTCCGCCTCCCCCAGCAGCCGGTCCACGGCGGCCAGCGCCGTCCCGACGTGGGCGACCAGCTCCCGCACGGTCCAGTCCCCCAGCCGGGTGGGCAGCGCGAGCTGTTCCGGGGTGAGGGTGCGAACGGCCTCCCGTACGTTGCCGAACTGGGCGAGTACGGCGGCGCGGGTACGGGCGGGATCGTAGGCGCGGGGGCGTTTCCTGGCGGGCGGCATGCGGTGAGCCTATGCGGGCGTCGTGGTCGGCGAGGGCGACTCGAACACCTCGCCGTTGCGCGGGACGCCGATGCCGGTCCAGGTGAAGGGGACGCCCCGCGCCGTGTCCGGGTCGGGGCCGTCCATCAGCTGGAAGTGGACGTGCGGCTCGGTGGAGTTGCCGGTGTTGCCGCACCGGGCGAGGACCTGGCCGGCGCGGACGCGGTCGCCCTCGCGGACGGTGAAGGAGCCGCGCTGGATGTGGGCGTACAGGGCGTGGGCGCCGTCGCCGAGGTCGAGGACCAGGTGGTTGCCGACGATGCGGCGAACGCCGGCCAGCTCGCGCACCGAGCCCTCGAGGAGCATCAGGTACAGCAGTGCGGGCAGCGAGGTGCGGGCCAGGTGGTCGCGCTGGCCCTCGCCGACCCGTACGACCGTACCGTCGGCCACCGCGAGGAGCGCGGCGCCGAACGCCGGGAAGGCGCGGGGGCGCCGGGCGAGCGGCCACAGGGCGCGGAAGCCGGGGCGGGCGCCGGGCTCCGGCTCGGCGACGAGGTCGATGGCGAAGGTCTGGCCGTAGGCGTGGACGCCGTGGCTGGGGGTGCGGTCGGCCGGGCTGTTCAGCGCGGACCAGCGGCCGGTGACGGGCGGGGCGACCTCGACGGGCACGCGGGACCTGCCGGGCGCGTCGGGGGCGCCGCCGTTCCAGCGGTTGACCACGGTGATCAGGGCGTAGGCGAGGAGCAGCGGCAGGAAGACGCTCCACCACGGATACCCCGGGTCGAAGAGGACGCCGGTGACCACCAGGGCCAGGAAGGCGAGCTGCAGCACCCGGAAAGTGATCATGGCGAGCTTGCGTGCGGACATCGTTCGTTCCCCCTTGCCGGTGTGGGACCCGGGGGTCCCGGTCAGTTCCGCGCGGCCGACAGCGCCACCAGCAGCGGTACGACCCGCCCCGGCGGCACCTCGTGGCGGCCCCGGCCGGTGGCGTGCAGCCAGCCGGCGCCGGTGAGCTGGCGCAGGTGGTGGTAGATCTGGCCGGTCGTGCCCATCCCGTCCAGCTCCGCCAGCTCGGCGGCGGTGCGCCGGCCGCCGAGCACCTCCCGCAGCAGCCGCAGCCGCACGGGATGCCCGAGGGCCGCGAACACCTCGGCGGACTCGGCCCAGTCGGCGTCCAGCAGCCCTTCGGTGAGCGTGCCGTGCTGCCACTCGTACCGCTCCCCGGCCGGCAGGCGCACGGAGCCGGTGAACAGGACCCCGCTGGCCTCCGCCCCCAACTCGGCGAGCTGCGCCTTCAGGCCTTCCAGGGCCCAGAAGTCGCCCTCCTTGGGCCCGGGGGCGGGCCGGTCGGCGGCCTCCAGGGCGGCGAGGCGCCGTTCGAGGTCGGCCACGCGGTGTTCCAGTCGCTCCACACCATCGAGATTACGTAAGTACGTAATATCACGCAAGGACGTTCCCCCGGGGCATGCGGAAGGGCCGCCCGGAATCCTCCGGACGGCCCTTCCTCGTTGGTACCGCCGTTACGCCAGCAGCCCCGGGATCGTCCCCTCGTGGGCCTCGCGCAGGTCGGTCAGGGGGAGGGTGAACTCGCCCTGGACCTCGACCGCGTCGCCGTCGACCACGCCGATGCGGGTGACCGGCAGGCCGCGGGCGCCGCACATGTCGTTGAAGCGGACCTCCTCCGAGCGCGGGACGGCGACGACCGCGCGGCCCGCCGACTCCGAGAAGAGGAAGGTGAAGGCGTCGAGCCCGTCCGGCACGACCAGACGCGCGCCCTTGCCGCCCAGCAGCGCCGACTCGACGACCGCCTGGACCAGACCGCCGTCGGACAGGTCGTGCGCGGAGTCGATCATCCCGTCGCGGGAGGCGGAGATCAGGATCTCGCCCAGCAGGCGCTCGCGCTCCAGGTCGACCTCGGGAGGCAGGCCGCCGAGGTGGTCGTGGATCACCTGGGACCAGGCCGAGCCGCCGAACTCCTCACGGGTGTCGCCCAGCAGGTACAGCAGCTGGCCGTCCTCCTGGAAGGCGACCGGCGTGCGGCGGGCCACGTCGTCGATGACGCCGAGGACCGCGACCACCGGGGTCGGATGGATGGCGGCCTCGCCCGTCTGGTTGTAGAGCGAGACGTTGCCGCCGGTCACCGGGGTGCCGAGCTGGAGGCAGCCGTCTGCCAGGCCGCGCACGGCCTCCGCGAACTGCCACATGACCGCCGGGTCCTCCGGCGAGCCGAAGTTCAGGCAGTCGGAGACCGCGAGCGGCTTCGCGCCGGTCGTGGCCACGTTGCGGTAGGCCTCCGCCAGCGCCAGCTGCGCGCCCGTGTACGGGTCGAGCTTGGCGTAGCGGCCGTTGCCGTCGGTGGCGATGGCGACACCGAGGCCGGACTCCTCGTCCACGCGGATCATGCCCGAGTCCTCGGGTTGGGCGAGGACGGTGTTGCCCTGCACGAAGTGGTCGTACTGCTGGGTGATCCACCGCTTGGACGCCTGGTTGGGCGAGCCGACCAGCTTGAGGACCTGGTCCTTCAGCTCGTCGGACGTCTGCGGCCGGGGCAGCTTGTTCGCGTCGTCGGCCTGGAGGGCGTCCTGCCAGTCGGGACGGGCGTAGGGGCGCTCGTAGACCGGACCCTCGTGCGCGACCGTGCGCGGGTCGACGTCGACGATCCTGCCGCCGTGCCAGTAGATCTCCAGGCGGTCGCCGTCGGTCACCTCACCGATGACGGTGGCGATGACGTCCCACTTCTCGCAGATCTCCAGGAAGCGGTCGACCTTGCCGGGCTCGACCACCGCGCACATGCGTTCCTGCGACTCGCTCATGAGGATTTCCTCGGGAGACAGGGTCGAGTCGCGCAGCGGGACGTCGTCCAGGGTGACGCGCATGCCGCCGGAGCCGTTCGACGCCAGTTCGCTGGTCGCGCAGGACAGGCCCGCCGCTCCCAGGTCCTGGATGCCGACGACCAGCTTCTCGGCGAAGGCCTCCAGGGTGCACTCGATGAGGAGCTTCTCCTGGAAGGGGTCGCCGACCTGGACTGCGGGGCGCTTCGACGGCTTGGCGTCGTCGAAGGTCTCGCTCGCCAGGATCGACGCGCCGCCGATGCCGTCGCCGCCGGTGCGGGCGCCGTACAGGATGACCTTGTTGCCCGCGCCGGACGCCTTGGCCAGGTGGATGTCCTCGTGCCGCATGACGCCGATCGCACCCGCGTTGACCAGCGGGTTGCCCTGGTAGCAGGCGTCGAAGACGACCTCGCCGCCGATGTTGGGCAGGCCCAGGCAGTTGCCGTAGCCGCCGATGCCGGCGACGACGCCCGGCAGGACGCGCTTGGTGTCGGGGTGGTCGGCGGCGCCGAAGCGCAGGGGGTCCACGACGGCGACCGGACGCGCGCCCATCGCGATGATGTCGCGGACGATGCCGCCGACGCCGGTCGCGGCGCCCTGGTAGGGCTCCACGTACGACGGGTGGTTGTGCGACTCGACCTTGAAGGTGACCGCGTAGCCCTGGCCGACGTCGACGACACCGGCGTTCTCGCCGATGCCGACGAGCATCGCGTCGGACTCGGGGGCCTTCTCGCCGAACTGGCGCAGGTGCACCTTGCTGCTCTTGTACGAGCAGTGCTCGGACCACATCACCGAGTACATGGCCAGCTCCGCGCCGGTGGGGCGGCGGCCGAGGATCTCCACGACCCTCTCGTACTCGTCCTTCTTCAGGCCCAGCTCGGCCCAGGGCAGCTCGACGTCGGGGGTCGCGGCCGCGTGCTCGACCGTGTCCAGAGTTCTGGGGGCAGCCCGAAGGGCTTCCGTTGAGGGCGGCGGTGGGAGACGGGAGGGCGTCCGGCTCATGCGTTGACCAGCTTCTTGAGGATCGAGGTGAAGAACGGCAGGCCGTCGGTACGGCCCGTACCGATCAGCGACTCCACGGCGTGCTCGGGGTGCGGCATGAGGCCGACGACGTTCCCGGCGGCGTTGGTGATGCCGGCGATGTCGTTGAGCGAGCCGTTGGGGTTCATGTCCAGGTAGCGGAAGGCCACCCGCCCCTCGGCCTCCAGCTCGTCCAGCGTGCGCCGGTCTGCGACGTAGCGGCCGTCCATGTTCTTCAGCGGGATGTGGATCTCCTGGCCGGCGGTGTAGTCGCCGGTCCAGGCGGTGCGCGCGTTCTCCACCCGCAGCTTCTGGTCGCGGCAGATGAAGTGCAGGTGGTCGTTGCCCAGCATGCCGCCCGGCAGCAGGTGGGCCTCCGTGAGGATCTGGAAGCCGTTGCAGATGCCCAGCACCGGCAGACCGGCCTTCGCCTGGTCGATGACGGTGTCCATCACCGGCGAGAAGCGCGCGATGGCGCCGGCGCGCAGATAATCGCCGTACGAGAATCCGCCGCACAGCACCACGGCGTCGACCTGCTTGAGGTCCTTGTCCTTGTGCCAGAGGGCGACGGGTTCGGCGCCGGCGACGCGGATCGCGCGCTGCGTGTCCCGGTCGTCGAGGCTGCCGGGGAAAGTGACGACGCCAATACGAGCGGTCACTTCGCGGCCCCCGCGACCACGTCTTCGGACTCGACCTTGACGGTGAAGTCCTCGATCACGGTGTTGGCGAGGAAGGATTCCGCAAGATCATGGATGCGGGCGAGGGCGGCGTCGTCGACCGGCCCGTCCACTTCCAGTTCGAATCGCTTTCCCTGACGGACGTCCGAGATCCCTTCGAAACCCAGTCGCGGCAGTGCGCGCTGCACCGCCTGGCCCTGGGGGTCGAGGATCTCCGGCTTGAGCATGACGTCGACTACGACGCGTGCCACTGGCACTCCCGGTGTGTGGTGCTGAGCAGGTTCCTTCAGACTACCCGTACAAAATTTCTACGCGCGTAGCCTTGGAGGAAACTACGTGACCCCAGTCACGATTCGGCATCGGAAGGGGGCCGTCTCGAAAAGCTTCGGGAAAGATCCGGGATCGAGCGCGGACACCTATTGCCCGGCAGACACGCGGGCAGATTTAGTCGGTCTTCCCATTGCAATGCCGAGCACTGTACAAATGAAATGTCATTAGCCGATACTTTGCCCAATTACAGGCGAACAGTCGGCATCATCGCGGCGTCTTGGCACGTTCGGGCACGTCATCGCGGAGATGCCGCACGAAGGGACCGATATTCGTGGCGCAGCGTGTCGTGGTCACTCTCTTTGACGACATCGACGGCTCGGAAGCGGCGGAGACGATCGCCTTCGGAGTCGACGGCCGGATGTACGAGATCGACCTGAACGAAGCCAATGCCCGGAAACTGCGCAAGACGCTCGAGCCGTACGTCTCGGCCGGCCGCAAGCGCTCCCGGTCCGGCAAGGCCTACCGGCAGACGGAGGTCGCCCCCGACCCGGCGGCGGTCCGCGCCTGGGCCCAGGCGAACAAGATGGACGTGCCCGCACGGGGCCGGATCCCCAAGCGGGTGTACGAGGCGTTCGCCGCGGCGCAGTGAGCCGCCCCCGGCCAAGTGAGCCGCCCCGGCCAGGAGGGGCCGACGGCCGCTCAGCCGCCCCTCGCGGCAACCGACTTGCGCGGCACCCCGGGTGATCAGCTAAAGTCTGGAGCACGCCGAGGGGCGAGGCCGAAAGGCCCAGCTCACGGAACACGCGGGTGTAGTTCAGTAGTAGAACATCCCCCTTCCAGGGGGAAGGCGCAGTGTGCAATTCCTGTCACCCGCTCTGCATCGCCGTACCGGCCACTCGATTGGATCAGGTAGGCTGGTGCTCGCACCGATCGGTGAAGGCCGGTCGGAGGCATTGCGGACGTAGCTCAGTTGGTAGAGCGCAACCTTGCCAAGGTTGAGGTCGCGAGTTCGAGCCTCGTCGTCCGCTCGGGAATCAGACCCCGGTCCTCCAGGACCGGGGTCTTTTCGTGCGTTCGGCTCCGGTGTCCCGCGGGCCGGGTCTGACATTTGTCATGTTCGGTGATGACGGCTCGCACTGTCGTGCCGCCCGGGGCGCCGGAATCCTTGAGGCATGCAAACCAACGGACACGAGCACGTGATTGAGGTCACCGACCTGCGACGTGTGTACGGGGGCGGGTTCGAGGCCGTGCGCGGGATCGACTTCTCCGTGCGCCGCGGCGAGGTCTTCGCCCTGCTGGGCACCAACGGCGCCGGCAAGACGTCGACGGTCGAACTGCTGGAAGGGCTCGCCGCCCCGGCCGGCGGGCGGGTCCGCGTCCTCGGGCACGACCCGTACACCGAGCGGGCCGCCGTACGCCCCCGCACCGGGGTCATGCTGCAGGAGGGCGGCTTCCCCTCCGAGCTGACGGTCGCCGAGACGGCGCGGATGTGGGCGGGGTGCGTGAGCGGCGCCCGGCCCCCGGCACAGGTACTGGCGCTGGTCGGTCTGGAGGCGAAGGCGGGGACCCGCGTCAAGCAGCTGTCCGGGGGGCAGCGGCGCCGCCTGGACCTGGCGCTCGCCCTGCTCGGCGACCCCGAGGTGCTCTTCCTGGACGAGCCCAGCACCGGCCTGGACGCCGAAGGCCGCCGGGACACCTGGGAGTTGGTGAGCGGGCTGCGCGACGCCGGTACGACGGTGCTGCTGACCACGCACTATCTGGAGGAGGCCGAGAACCTCGCCGACCGGCTCGCGATCATGCACGAGGGCCGGATCGCCGCCACCGGCACCCCGGCCGAGGTGACCGCCGCGCAGCCGTCCCACATCTCCTTCGAACTGCCCGACGGGTACTTCGTGGGCGACCTGCCGCCGCTGGCCGAACTGGGCGTGAGCGACCACGAGGCCGACGGCCGCACGGTGAAGCTGCGCACCCGCGAACTCCAGCGCGCGGCCACCGGCCTGCTGGTCTGGGCCGGGCAGGCCGGGGTGGAACTGCGCCGCCTCGACGTGCGCTCGGCGTCCCTGGAGGAGGCCTTCCTCAGCATCGCCAAGGAGGTGTCCGCGAGGGCGGGCGACCCCACGACGGAGAAGGAGTACGCGGCATGAGCGCCACCGACGCACCGGCCCGCGCGAAGGGCCCCGCCCGCACGGCGGCCACCACGCCGATGAGCCGCATGACCGCCCTCGCCCGCGCCGAGATGATCCTGCTCGGGCGGAACAAGGGCACCGTCGTCGCCGCGCTGTTCATCCCGTTCGTGATGCCGTTCAGCGTTCGGGCGGGCGCCGAGGAGATGGACCTGGGCAAGGCGGGGTTGACCATCGGCACGCTCGTGCTGCCCGCCGCCGTCGGCTTCTCCCTGCTGTTCGCCGTCTACTCGGCCCTCGTCGGCGTCTTCGTCGTCCGGCGCGAGGAACTCGTCCTCAAGCGGCTGCGCACCGGTGAGTTGCGGGACGCGGAGATCCTGGGCGGGTCCGCGCTGCCGGCCGTCCTCAGCGGGCTCGTGCAGTCGCTCCTGCTCGCGGCGGGCTGCATGGCGCTGCTCGACCTGTCCGCACCGTCGGCACCGCACCTGGCCGTCCTCGGGCTGCTGCTGGGACTGCTGATGTGCGCCGCGCTCGCCGCGGTCACCGCGAGCCTCACCAGGACCGGTGAGAGCGCGCAGGTCACGCCGCTGCCGTTCACGTTCGTCTCGATGTTCGGCTCGGGCCTGTTCATCCCGCTCGACCTGCTGCCCGACCGGCTGGCCTCCGTGTGCGAGCTGCTGCCGCTGACGCCCGTGATCACCCTGGTGCGCGGCGGCTGGACCGGTGACCTGTCGGCCGGTGAGGCGCTGGGCGCCACGGCGACGGCGGTGGCCTGGACCGTGCTCGCGGTGTTTGCTGTACGGCGGCGGTTCCGGTGGGAGCCGCGGCACTGACGTACAGGGACGTGCGAGGGCGTACGAGGTGAGCGGGAGCGGCGGACGGATGCGCAGACCGGGCGGATGGTGGCGGACCAAGAGCACGCCGGAGAAGGTGGAGACGTACACGCGGTGGTCGTTCCACTTCTTCGGGGTCATCGAGGTGCTCGCGCTCGGAGTGACCGCCTACGGCCGGACCGGCGCCCCGCTCGCCACCGTGCTGTGCCTGCTGGTCGTCGCGCACGCCGCCGTCTGCATGCTGGTCTCGTCCCGGGCGCTGGACTGGACGCTCGGGCGGCGCCCCCAGCCCGTGCGGCTGATGTGGACGCTCGTCGTCGTCTCCGCCGCGGTCTCGACCACCGCTGTCGTGATCGCCGAGCGCGGACCGGCCGGTGAGGTGGAGACCGCGGCGGGCTCGGTCTACGGCGGCGTCCTGTGCTTCGCCGCCGGTGTCATCACGCTCGGGGTCGGCGACAGGCGGCGCATGGTCGCCGTCGTCGGCGGCTTCGCGGTGGGCGCGGGGCTCCTGACGTTCCCGCTGGGGATGCCCGTCCTCGCGTCGGTCGTGCTGGCCGGCCTGGTCATGGTGACCGGCGGGTTCCTCGCCGTCACCTCGATCTTCTCCCTCTGGCTGCTCAACGCGGTCTACGCGCTCGACGAGGCCAAGGAGACCAGGGTGAGGCTCGCCGTCGCCGAGGAGCGGCTGCGGTTCGGCCGGGACATGCACGACGTGATGGGCCGGAACCTGGCGGTGATCGCGCTCAAGAGCGAGCTGGCCGTCCAACTGTCGCGGCGGGGCAGGCCCGAGGCGGTGGAGCAGATGATCGAGGTGCAGCGCATCGCCCAGGAGTCGCAGCGCGAGGTCCGGGACGTCGTGCGCGGCTACCGGGAGGCCGCCCTGGAGGTGGAGCTGGCCGGCGCCCGGGGCGTCCTGGCGGCGGCCGGCATCACGGCGAAGGTCACCGGTGAGACGGCCGGCCTGCCCGCCGAGGTGCAGTCGGCGCTCGGCTGGGTGGTGCGGGAGGCGACCACGAACGTGCTGCGGCACGGGGACGCGAAGAAGGTCACCGTGACGGTGCGGATGTCGGGAGGGCGGGTAGTGCTGACGGTGGAGAACGACGGCGTGGCGGAGACGACGGGGGACGGCCCCCCGGCCGACACGGCCGACACGTCCCACGCGGGCGGCTCGGGCGGCTCCGGGCTCGCGGGGCTGCGGGAGCGGCTCTCCGCGGTGGACGGGACGCTGGAGGCGGGACCCGCCGGCCGGGGGGTCTTCCGGCTGACGGCCGCGGTGCCGCTGCCGGACGCCACGGCGGGCGCCGCGCTGGAGGCCGCCTCGTGACGACGACCGTGCGGGTCCTGCTCGCCGACGACGAACACCTCATCCGCGGGGCCCTGGCGGCCCTGCTGTCCCTGGAGGACGACCTCGTCGTCGTCGCCGAGGCGGCCACCGGTCCCGAGGCGCTGGCGATGGCGCGGGCGCACGCACCGGACGTCGCCGTACTGGACCTCCAGATGCCCGGCGCCGACGGTGTGAAGGTCGCCACATCGCTGCGGGCCGAGCTGCCCGCCTGCAAGGTGCTGATCGTGACCAGCCACGGGCGGCCCGGGCACCTGAAGCGGGCGCTCGCGGCGGGGGTGCGCGGGTTCGTCCCCAAGACGGTCAGCGCCCAGCGGCTCGCCGAGCTGATCCGCACGGTGCACGCCGGAAACCGTTACGTCGACCCCGAGTTGGCCGCCGACGCGATCTCCGCCGGGGACTCGCCGCTGACCGCCCGCGAGGCCGAAGTACTGGAGCACGCCGCCGACGGGGCGCCCGTCTCGGAGATCGCCGAGCGCGCCGCGCTCGCCGAGGGGACCGTACGGAACTACCTGTCGTCGGCCGCGAGCAAGCTCGGCGCGGAGAACCGGCATACGGCGGTGCGGCTCGCCAGGGAGCGGGGTTGGGTATAGTGGCTGTCGCGCCAGGGAGAAATCCCCGGCACGCAGTGCGAACGTAGCTCAGTTGGTAGAGCGCAACCTTGCCAAGGTTGAGGTCGCGAGTTCGAACCTCGTCGTTCGCTCCAGAGAGAAGCCCCCGGTTCCGGCCGGGGGCTTCTTCGTGTGCGGCCTGCCACGGCCTCTGCCGCTAGGACCAGCTCTGGCCGGTCAGCAGCTCGTACGCCTCCACGTACTTGGCGCGGGTGGCGTCCACGACCTGCTGAGGCAGCGGCGGCGGGGGCTGCTCGCTCCGGCGGTCCCAGCCGGACTCCGCGGAGGTCAGCCAGTCCCGCACGAACTGCTTGTCGTACGACGGCTGCGCGCGGCCCGGCTGCCACTGGTCGGCCGGCCAGAAGCGGGAGGAGTCCGGGGTGAGGACCTCGTCGGCGAGGACCAGGTCGTCCCCGTCGAAGCCGAACTCGAACTTGGTGTCCGCGAGGACGATGCCGCGCTCGCGGGCGATGTCCCGGGCGCGGGAGTAGACGGCGAGGGTGGCCCGGCGCAGGGCGGCGGCGGTTTCCGCGCCGACCTGGCGGGCGACCTCCTCGTAGGAGACGTTCTCGTCGTGCTCGCCGACCGCGGCCTTGGTGGCCGGGGTGAAGATCGGGGCGGGCAGCTCGGAGCCGTCGACGAGGCCCTCGGGCAGGGCGAGGCCGCAGACGGTGCGGGACTCGTCGTACTCCGCCAGGCCCGAGCCGGTGAGGTAGCCGCGGGCCACGCACTCCACGGGCACCATCCGCAGCGACTTGCAGACCAGGGCGCGGCCCGCCCAGTCGGCCGGGGCGCCGGGGGGCAGCTCGGTGCTCAGGACGTGGTTGGGCGCCAGGTCGGCGAGCTGCTCGAACCACCACAGCGAGAGCTGGGTGAGGACCCGGCCCTTGTCGGGGATCTCGGTCGGCAGCACCCAGTCGTAGGCGGAGATGCGGTCGCTGGCGACCATCACGAGGTCGCCCGCCTCGTTCCGGTACAGCTCGCGCACCTTGCCGGTGTGCAGATGCACCAGGCCCGGAACCTGGATCGGCTCGGGCTTTTCAACGAATCCGGACACGGTTCCTCCCCGTGGTGACGTCCAATGGACCGATTCTCCCGCATGTCACAGGCGCGGTGGACGGCGGGGCGGTGGACAGCGAGGTGGCGGACGGCGGAGGACGGCGGCGTGGTCCCGGGTGCGGGGCTCAGTCCCGTTTGCAGATGCGGTCCAGGAGATTGGCGGTGGCGCGCTGGATCCGGGGGTCGACGTGGCCGGGGCGGTCCAGGGCCGGGGACCAGGCGAACGTGCCGGACGCGAAGACCCAGGCGCCCGACGGGGCCCGGTACAGCGACGTCTCCTGGTGGCGCCGGACGCCGTCCACGTCGGTGTACGGGGAGTGGGCGAGCAGGACCCGCTCGTCGTGCCCGGGAAGCGCGGTGCGCGGGAAGTAGCGGTCGGCCTCGCCCGCCACCAGGTCCTCGATCTCGTCGCCCTCGTGGGCTCCGGTGGCCTCCCAGAGCCAGTGACCGGCGTTGCGGACGATCATCGGGTGCGGTTCGGGGACACGGCCGGCGTACTGGATGCCGAGCAGCTGCTGCTCGGGGCGGTCGATCTCCCGCCACAGCGCGGGCCGGCCGGGCCCCTTGCGTTTGCGGCAGGTCAGCAGGCGGTCGGGGACACCGGACGGGGAGGGAGCCAGCTCCACCTGCCAGTACATGGTGTTGGCGGACAGGAAGACCAGGGAGGTCCCCCGGTCGCGGGCCAGTTCCGCGGTGCGGCGCATGGCGCCGGACCAGTACTCGTCGTGGCCCGGGAAGACCAGGCCCCGGTAGCGGGCCGGGTCGACGCGGCCGGAGTGCAGGTCGCGGGCGTCGGCGTAGGCGACGTCGTAGCCGTAGCGCTCGGCGAAGCGGATGAAGTCGTAGGCGTGGCCCACGTGGAGGGGCAGGCCCGCCCCCGCGTACGGGCGGTCGAAGGAGACGGTCGTCGCGGCGTCCGCCTCGCCGAGCAGGCGGCCCTCCTCGTCCCAGGCGTGGTAGAGGCTGGCGCCGGTACGGCCGTCCTCCGGGTAGAGGTTGTACGCCTGCCAGGTGACGTCCGGCAGGAGGAGCAGCAGGTCGGCCGGGTGGTCGTCGCGGACCGTGAAGGGGACGTGGGAGCGGTAGCCGTCGGCGGTGGTGAGGACGGCCACGTACGCGCCGATGTTCCAGTATGTGGGGACCTGCAGCCGCCAGGACAGCCACCAGTGGTGGCAGGAGACCGTGCGGTCGGCGGTGAGCGGCGCGGGCTGGACGATGCCGGACAGGCGGGGGCTGGTGGTGATCTTGGCGGCGCCGTCACCGCCGTAGTGGCCGATCCGGTAGATGTCGACGCCGAACTCCTGGGGCGGGTCGACGGTGACGTGGAAGTCGATGGCCTCGCCGGGGGCGACGGCTCCCGTCGCGGTGAAGCCCTTGATCTGGCGGCGGACGTCGTCGGCGGCGCGGGGGCCGCCGCCGGAGTCGGTACGGGTGCCGGCGTCCGTGCCGGTGCGGTCCTGGTCCGCGTACCAGGCGACCACCTGGCCGGTGTCGCCGAAGTACGTCTCGCCGCCGCGCAGCCAGGGGACCGGCCCCTGCCCGAAGGGGTCCGTCACGGCGTGCGCGAGTGCTCCCGACTCCCAGCGGCGGATCTGCTCGGGCCCCATGGGACAGTCCCCTCCCTCGTGCCCCCGTGGTCGTGCGTATGACGAACGCCTTTGCCATGTGCGCGATCGGTCCCAGCACATCACATGTCGCACGCGTGCGGTCACTGTTCGTCGCGAAGTGGCCGAAAGTGGAATGGCGCCGTCCGATTCCTTCGCGCCCGCCTGCGACGGCGTGATGGGGGGCGGCCGGCGGATGGCGGGGCGGTACGGGCGTCAGACCAGTCGCACCGGCTTCTCCGGGCGTATGCCGAGCTCTGTCATCCAGGCGCGCAGCGGGCCCGGGTCCCCCGTTTCGACGAGGCTGAGCACGCTGGGCGCCAGGTCCGCGGTGCGGGCGCCGTCTAGCAGGAGCGCCGGCCCGTCGAGCCAGTCGAGGCCGGGGGCCGCGCCGACGGTGTCCATCGCCGCACAGCACACTATCGCCGTGATGTGCGCGGTGAGGATCTCGCGCCCGGTGCGCGGGGGCTGCAACGGCAGGAGGGGAAGCGCATGGTCGTCCCAGAGGGCCGCGTCGGGACCCGCCCCGGCGCCCGGACCGGGGGGCGAGGAGGGAACCCCGGCCCCGACGGGCCGCTCCCGCGCCTCCTCACGGGCCAGCTGCGCACTGAGCCCGGCGGCCAGGACGGCCCCCGGCGCCGTGGTGCCGGCGAGGTCGTCGTCGTCCTCGTCGTCGACGGGGGTGCCGTGGTGGTCGGCGCGGGGCGGAGCAGGGTCGGCGTGGTCGCCGTGCGGTGGGTGCGGGACGGCGTGGTCGCCGCACGGGGCGTGCCCGTCGCCGGGGGCGTCGGGGGCGCCGCGCCGGGCGACGGGGCCGGCGAGGTCGTCCAAGTCGCCGGCAGGGGCGTCGTGGTCGGCGTACACCGGATGCGGGGCGGCGTGGTGGGCCTGCGGGGCCTGCGCGTCGGCGGGTGCGGTGCCGGTTGCGGGGTGTGTCTCGGGGGCCGGGTCCGCGTCGGGGGCTGTGGGAGAGGTGGGGGTGCGAGCGGGGTCCGGGGTGGTGAGGTGGTCCAGGACGCGGGCCAGGGTCGGGCCGTCCGTGCCCGGTGCGGTACCCCCGCCGGAGCGGCGGACGCCCAGGGTGTCGAGCACCCGGTGCAGACGGGCCGCGTCCGTACGCCAGGACCGGTCGACGACCTCCTCGGGATAGTCCTCCCAGCCGACCGGCGACCAGTCCGGACGGGTCTCGGCCGGCCCTCCGTGGAAGAGGCGCGCGGCGAGGA
The DNA here is from genome assembly GCF_040686295.1 of Streptomyces sp. NPDC085944. Taxonomy (NCBI): domain Bacteria; kingdom Bacillati; phylum Actinomycetota; class Actinomycetes; order Kitasatosporales; family Streptomycetaceae; genus Streptomyces; species Streptomyces sp. NPDC085944. The sequence goes on from NZ_JBFBJX010000020.1 coordinate 71,569, forward strand.
GCGAGACCGCCTCGTCCACCACCCCGGGCTCCTCCAGCAGGTCACAGGCGGGACGCTCGCCCAGGCGGGAGGCGAAGCCCTCGGCCAGACGGTCCCGGCGCGACAGCTCCGTGAGGGCGGCGACGACGCCCACGTCCAGCCGGGAGGGCCAGCGGCCCATCCGCCAGGCGGGCAGCGCCACCCGGGTCAGCAGCCGGTCCCAGCCCGCGTAGGCGAGCCCCACCTGCTCCTGCGCGACGATCCGCAGACCGTAGTCCACGGCCTGTGCGCGCTCGGCGGCCGCGGTCGCGACCCCGCGCTCCATCTCGGTCGCGTGCCGCCGACAGCTGCGCAGCAGGAGCCGGGAGACCCAGCCGAGACCCGCGCACGCCACCCGGGACAGCGGATCGCGCCGGGCCGCCGAGGCCACCGCCACGGCGGCGTCCAGCCCCCGTATGAAGCGCCGGGCCGCGGCTATGTCGGGGTGCGCCGAAGGCCCCGTACCGGCGACCACCGGGGCCAGGACGGCGCGCAGCTCGCCCACCCGCATCCACCACAGGAACGGTGAGCCGATGACCAGAACGGGCGCCGCGACGGCACTCCGGCGGCGGGCGCGGTCGCCGAGGCCGGGCAGGCCGTCGTCGTCCCTGTCCACGGGCGGCGGGCCCTGCAGCGAAGGGGTGCGGTCCTCCAGCCAGCTGTCGCAGTCCGGGGTGAGCGCTATCGCCGAGGGGGCGGGGACGTCGAGCCGGTCGGCCAGGTCACGCACCATCCGGTAGAGCTCGGGCGCCGACTCCTCGGAGACCGTGACCGTGGGGGTCACGGCGGGCTTGGCGCGGGCCACGACCAGGGCGACTCCGACGGCGGCCGGCAGGACGAGCAGCGCGAGCACGGACACCACCCAGCGCAGGACGTCCCAGCCGCCGCCCACGAGGCGCCCGGTGGATCCGCCGACGAGGAGGATCACGGCCGCGGCGGCGGGCAGCAGGGCCACAGCCAGCGCGCGGCTGCGGACCCGCAGCACCGCAAGCGCCCGGGTACGCGCGGCCAGCACGCCCATCTCCACACCACCGAGAGCGGTCACGGCCGGACCTCACCCCCTCATCGCTGTCCTGTATGCCCTGTACCTGCTGGACCGTCCTGCTGCACTACTGCTCTCCCGATCGTCCTGGGCTTCCTGCTCTTCGGGTTCTGCTCACTCCACCCACTGTGGCACCCGGCACTGACATCGCAATGCCGGTGGGCCAAGTGCCGGAACGCCTGCGCGGCACCCTAGTTGGGGGCCCCGCGCCCGTCAGCCGTATGGCCCATCGGTCACCCGATGGAATGGCTTTGGGGAAAGCTGCGGACGGACAGCAAAGGTCAGGCCCCGGCTCCTGGGAGGGAGCCGGGGCCTGTCGGATCCGGTGACCGGGAAGGTCGCGGGTTACGCGCCCGCCGCCTTCGCCGCGATGTCGGTGCGGTGCTGCGAGCCGTCGAGACGGACGCGGGCGACGGCCCGGTAGGCACGGTCCCGGGCCTCGGCGAGGTCGGCGCCGGTGGCCGTGACGGACAGGACGCGGCCCCCGGCGCTGACGACGGCGTCGCCCTCGGCGCGGGTGCCGGCGTGCAGGACGTAGGCGTGCGGGGCGTCCTGGGCGGCCACCTCGTCGAGGCCGGTGATCGGGTCGCCGGTGCGCGGGGTGCCGGGGTAGTTGTGGGAGGCGACGACCACGGTGACGGCCGCCTCGTCGCTCCAGCGCAGCGGCTCGAGGTCGGCGAGGTTGCCGGTGGCGGCGGCCATCAGCAGACCGGCGAGCGGGGTCTTCAGGCGGGCCAGCACGACCTGGGTCTCGGGGTCGCCGAAACGGGCGTTGAACTCGATCACGCGCACACCGCGCGAGGTGATCGCGAGCCCGGCGTAGAGAAGTCCCGAGAACGGTGTGCCGCGCCGGCGCAGCTCGTCGACGGTCGGCTGGAGCACGCTCTGCACGACCTCGTCGACCAGCTTCGGGTCGGCCCACGGCAGCGGCGAGTACGCGCCCATGCCGCCGGTGTTCGGGCCCTCGTCACCGTCGAGGGCGCGCTTGAAGTCCTGGGCGGGCTGGAGCGGGCGTACGTTCTCGCCGTCGGTGATCGCGAAGAGGGAGACCTCGGGGCCGTCCAGGAACTCCTCGACGACGACGCGGTCGCAGGCGTTCGCGTGGGCGCGGGCCGTCTCGACGTCGTCGGTGACGACGACGCCCTTGCCCGCGGCCAGCCCGTCGTCCTTGACGACGTAGGGCGCGCCGAAGGCGGCGAGGGCCGCGTCGACCTCGTCGGGGGTCGTGCAGACGTAGGAACGGGCCGTGGGCACGCCCGCGGCGGCCATCACGTCCTTGGCGAAGGCCTTGGAGCCCTCCAGCCGCGCCGCCTCCCCCGACGGCCCGAAGACCGGGATGCCCGCCTCGCGGACGGTGTCGGCGACCCCGGCGACCAGCGGCGCCTCGGGTCCCACGACGACCAGCTCGGCGCCGAGCCGGGTGGCCAGCGCGGTGACGGCCGCGCCGTCGAGGGCGTCGACCGGGTGCAGTTCGGCGACCTCGGCGATACCGGCGTTGCCGGGTGCGCAGTGCAGCGCGGTGACGTCGGGGTCGAGGGACAGGGAACGGCACAGGGCGTGTTCGCGGGCGCCGCCGCCGATGACAAGGACCTTCACGGGGTGAAGCCTAATGGGAACGGGCCGCCGCGGTTTGTGCGGGCTTCCGAAGGGACCGGCCGCGGAGGCTTGTGGCTTCCTCCAGGCCGGGCGCCCGGCTCGGGCCGCTACTCGTTGGCGATCTCCTCGACCACCGTCGCGCCCAGTTCGCGGACCAGCAGTTCCTTGCCGGAGAGCGCGGACTCGTCGAGGTCCGGGTCGTCGTCCTCGGGGATGTCGTCCTCGGGGGAGACCGGGGGCGGCTCGGGTGCCGAGGGACGGGACGCGGGGGCGGCGGCCGGAGCCGACGCCGGAGCCGGCGCGGGGGCCGCGGGCGGGGCGGTGGGCTCGGACGCGGGCGCCGTCGGCCGCTGCGCGGGCGCGCCCCCACCGAAACCGCCCCCGCCACTGCCACCGCCGAAGCCGCCTCCTCCGCCGCCGAAGCCACCGGAGGGCCCCGGGGGGCCGGACGGACCCGCACCGGAGGGGGGCGCCGAGCCGCCGGACGGATCGACGACCGCGTCGATCTTCCACTGCACGTTGAACTGCTCGGCCAGGGCCTGCCGCAGCACGTCCTCGCTGCCGCTGCTGACGAAGTTGTCCCGGGCGCCGGCGTTGACGAAGCCGAGCTGGAGGGAGGTGCCGTCGAAGCCGGTGACCTGGGCGTTCTGACTGAGCAGGATCCAGGTGAACCGGCGGCGGTTCTTGACCGCCTCCAGGATGTTGGGCCAGAGCGAGCGGGGGTCGATACCTGAAGCGCCCGGCGGCGGAGAGGCCGGCGCGGGACCGCCCGGAGCGGAGGCCGGAGCCGGGGCCGGAGTCGTGGCGGGGCCGACAGCCGGACCGGGAGCGGCCGGTGTCCGGGGCTGCCCACCTCCCGCAGGGGCCGCCGTGGGCCACCCACCGGGGCGGCGCCCGCCACCCGCGGGAGCCGCGGTCGGCCAGGCACCGGGAGCCGGCGCCGAACCGGAAGCAGGAGCCGGAGCGGCGGCGGCAGGTGCGGGGGAAGCCGCGGGACCGGCAGCGGCGGCGGGAGCAGACACGGCCGGCGCCTGCCCGCCCTCGGCGGAAGGGCCTCCCACGTCGGCCGAGGACCCGGCGCCGACACCGGCCCCGGCCCCGGCCCCGGCACCAGGAGCAGCACCGGCACCCGCGGCGGAGGACGAGCCACCGCCCGGGCCACCGCCCGGCGCACCGGCGCCCTGTCCCCGTACCGCCGCACGGGCCGCGGCGGGTCCGCCGCCCGGCGGCAGCGGAGCCCCGGCGGGTGCCGCGCCCCCGGCACCGGCATGCGCCTCGGGCCCCGGCACGTAGCCCATGGCGGGTGCGCCCGCACCGGCCGAGAACTGCACCCCGCGCTCGATCCGGTCCAGCCGGGCCATGACGGACCGCTCGTCGCCGTACGCGGCGGGCAGCATCACGCGTGCGCAGATCAGCTCCAGCTGGAGGCGCGGCGAGTGGGCGCCGCGCATCTCGGTGAGCCCCTCGTTGACGATGTCGGCGGCGCGGCTCAGCTCGGCGGCGCCGAACGACTGGGCCTGGGCCTGCATCCGCTCGACCACGTCGGCCGGGGCGTCGATGAGTCCCTTCTCCGCGGCGTCGGGCACGGCGGCGAGGATCACCAGGTCGCGCAGGCGCTCCAGCAGGTCGGTGACGAACCGCCGCGGGTCGTTGCCCCCCTCGATCACCCGGTCCACGACCCCGAAGGCGGCGGAGCCGTCCCCCGAGACGAAGGCCTCGACGACGGAGTCGAGCAGCGAGCCGTCCGTGTAGCCGAGCAGGGCGGTGGTCATGTCGTACGTCACACCGTCGGCGCCGGCACCCGCGAGCAGCTGGTCCATGACGGACATGGAGTCACGCACCGACCCCGCGCCGGCCCGCACCACGAGCGGCAGCACCCCCTCCTCCACCGCGATGCCCTCCCTGCCGCACACGTCGGCGAGGTAGTCGCGCAGGGTGCCGGGCGGCACGAGCCGGAAGGGGTAGTGGTGGGTCCGCGACCGGATGGTCCCGATGACCTTCTCGGGCTCGGTGGTCGCGAAGATGAACTTGAGGTGCTCCGGGGGCTCCTCGACGACCTTCAGCAGGGCGTTGAAGCCCTGCGGGGAGACCATGTGGGCCTCGTCGATGATGTAGATCTTGTACCGGCTGGAGGCGGGCCCGAAGAAGGCCTTCTCGCGCAGGTCGCGGGCGTCGTCCACGCCACCGTGCGAGGCGGCGTCGATCTCGATGACGTCGATCGAACCCGGCCCGTTCCTCGCGAGGTCGCGGCAGGACTGGCACTCGCCGCACGGGGTCGGGGTCGGGCCCTGCTCGCAGTTCAGACAGCGCGCCAGGATCCGGGCACTGGTCGTCTTGCCGCAACCGCGCGGACCACTGAACAGGTACGCGTGATTGACCCGGTTGTTCCGCAGCGCCTGCTGCAGCGGGTCGGTGACATGCCCCTGCCCGATGACCTCGGCGAAGGACTCCGGGCGGTAACGGCGGTAGAGCGCGAGAGACGACACGCATACGAGGTTATAGGCGCCCACCGACAACCGGACCGCCCGCAAACGAGACGCCCCCCACGCACCCGCCAGAGCCGACCTACCCTTGCTGCCTTCCGGCCCTGGGGGAGTTCAGTCAGATAGCGCCGCGTGAGGGGCTGGCCCACACGTTACCCGATGCGGGGCCCTCGGAACGAGTTCGCAAGCACTCCCCGGCGTCATGTAATGTTCTCGGCGGAGGATTCGCCTAGAGGCCTAGGGCGCACGCTTGGAAAGCGTGTTGGGGGCAACCCCTCACGAGTTCGAATCTCGTATCCTCCGCCAGTGCCTCACCGGGCACGATGTCGAAGGGCCCCACCGCTTGCGGTGGGGCCCTTCGACATCGTGCTTACGCCTCGCTGTCCTGGCTCCGGGCTACGCAGCCGTATGCCCAGCACCGTCCTCGTCCGGGTTCTTCTTCCTCGTTCCTCGCCGGGTCCGGCCTTGCTCCGTCGAGGGGAATTTTCGCGTGCCAACCGGTGCACTTGCCCGGTTGAGCGACCCGGCGACGTTTTGTGCGGGTATGGAGCGGATTGGTCTGTTCCGATCCAGCGAAGGAGGGCCGGTGGCCGAACGGGTGGTACATCGACGTGGTTATCGAAAGGGACTCGGCGGCGAGATGTGCGCCGAGTTCCTCGGGACGTTCGTCCTGATTCTGCTCGGCGTCGGTTCGGTGGCCGTCGCGGTCGCCGGGCTGCCGGGCTCGGGCCGGCAGACCGTGGACTTCGGGGCCGCCAACTGGCTCATCATCTCCTGGGGATGGGGCCTCGCCGTCGTGTTCGGCGTGTACGTGGCCGGCGGCGTGAGCGGGGCGCACCTCAACCCCGCGGTGACCCTGGGGTTCGCGGTGCGGCGGGACTTCCCGTGGCGGAAGGTCCTGCCCTACTGGCTCGCGCAGGTCGTGGGCGCCTTCGTGGCCGCAGCGCTCGTGTACGCCTGCTACCGGTGGGCGATCGACGCGGCCATCGCCAAGGCCGGCGAGACCCGGGAGACGTCGCTGTCGACGTACTCGATCTTCGCCACCTTCCCCGCCGAGTACTTCGGCGACTCCTGGTGGGGCCCCCTGCTCGACCAGATCGTGGGCACCGGGATCCTGCTGCTGCTGATCTGCGCGCTGATCGACACCCGCAACACCGCTCCGGCGGCCAATCTCCACCCGTTCCTCATCGGGCTCGTCGTCGTCGCGATCGGTCTCACCTTCGGCACCAACGCCGGGTACGCGATCAATCCGGCCCGCGACTTCGGCCCCCGCCTGTTCACCTTCTTCGAGGGCTGGGGCGACATCGCCCTGCCCGGCACCTTCCAGTGGTTCAGCGGCTACTGGTGGATCCCCATCGTCGGCCCGCTCATCGGCGGGGTCGTCGGGGTCCTGGTGTACGACCTGCTCGTCAGCCCGGTGATCAAGGCCAGGATGAGCGAGCGCGAGGAAGGGCCGGCCACCGAGGAGCCCAGCTAGGACGGACGCGCCCCCGGTCGCGCCGATCCGACCCGATTTGCCCCACCTCCTCTACCGGAGAAGCATGAGAGGTGGGTCACGGGGGCCAGCGCGCGGACGGGAGGTCGCGATCATGAAGGCTGTCGTCTACAAGGGGCCGTTCTCCGTAGCGGTCGAAGAGGTGGAGAAGCCGGGCCTCCGGCACCCGAACGACGTGATCGTGCGCGTCACCTCGACCGCGATCTGCGGGTCCGACCTCCACATGTACGAGGGACGCACCGCCGCCGAGCCGGGCATCGTCTTCGGCCACGAGAACATGGGGATCGTCGACGAGGTCGGTGAGGGCGTCACCGGGCTGAAGGCGGGCGACCGCGTGGTCATGCCCTTCAACGTCGCGTGCGGTTTCTGCACCAACTGCGCCGCCGGGTACACGGGTTACTGCACGACCGTCAATCCCGGCTTCGCGGGCGGCGCGTACGGCTATGTTTCCATGGGGCCCTGGCAGGGCGGCCAGGCCGAGTACCTGCGCGTCCCGTACGCCGACTTCAACTGCCTGAAGCTGCCCGAGGGCGACGCCCACGAGACCGACTTCATCCTGCTCGCCGACATCTTCCCCACCGGCTACCACGGCTGCGAACTCGCCGACGTCCGTCCCGGCGAGAGCGTCGCGGTGTACGGGGCGGGTCCCGTCGGGCTCATGGCCGCCTACTCGGCGCTGCTGCGCGGCGCGAAGAAGGTGTTCGTCGTCGACCGCGTCCCGGAGCGGCTGCGCAAGGCCGAGGAGATCGGCGCGGTGCCCGTCGACTTCTCCGCCGGCGACCCGGTCGAGCAGATCAAGGACCAGACCGGGGGCGCCGGCACCGACAAGGGCGTGGACGCCGTCGGCTACCAGGCGACGGCGGGCGGTACGGACAAGGAGGAACCGGCGACCGTCCTGAACTCGCTGGTCAACACGGTCCGGCCGACCGGTGCCCTGGGCGTTCCCGGGCTCTACGTCCCGGCCGACCCGGGCGGCCCGGACGAGCAGGCCAAGCAGGGCATGCTCCTCGTGGCGATCGGCCGGCTCTTCGAGAAGGGGCTGCGGGTCGGCACGGGGCAGTGCAACGTCAAGCGGTACAACCGCCGGCTGCGGGACCTGATCGTCGAGGGCCGGGCCACGCCCAGCTTCGTCGTCTCCCACGAGCTGCCGCTGGAGCAGGCACCGTCCGGCTACGACAAGTTCGACAAGCGGGTCGAGGGCTACACGAAGGTGATCCTGCACCCCTAGCGCCGGGGGCGGAGGCGGACGCGGAACCACAGCGCCGCGCCCATCGCCGACGGCACGGCGACCAGGGGCACCGTCCACCACGGCACGCGTGCCCACACCGCCGACAGGCCCACGGCGAAGCACACGCCGATCACGCCGAAGAGCAACCGCCTGCCGTACGGCTCCCAGGTCAGCGGTTCGTGGGCCTGCGGCCTGACGAGGCGGACCGTGCCGAAGACGAGGCACTGCGCCGCGACGAGCCCGGCGAGTACGCCGACCGCTGCGTTCATCTGAAGCTCGTCACGCGGCGCCTCCCGGGTGTCCTGCCGTACGCCGCCCTCGGCGAGCACCATGATCTCGCCGCGCCAGGCGGTGGCCGTGACCCGGTCGCCGGGCCTGAGCCGTTCCAGGAGCGGTCCCGAGCCGTTGAAGTGCACGGTCCCCCGCCAGGAGTCCCGGTACGTCAGGGTGGCGTCGTGGACCGATTCCTTGCCGGCCGTCCTGTTCACCGTCTTCTCCACGGTGAGGTGCCAGGTGCTCAGGCAGTCCGTGTCCGACCGGCTCAGCTCGCCGGAGAAGCACGACTCGGCCGCGCGGTAGTCCCGGTAGCGCTCGCCGTCGGAGGGCAGCCACCAGGCGAAGACGAGGCATCAGGCCACCGCCGAGGCCAGGGACAGCAGGATCAACAGGACGCCCGTGCGCCGTGCCCGGCGCCTGTCCTGCGGCCCGTCCGTGGGCCGCGCCGTGGCCCACGCCCGGGACGCCGTCGCCGCCCTCGCCCTCATCGCCCCTCCCCCTCCCCCTCCCGCTTCTCCGGCAGCTTCGGTCATCCGGAACCCGGAACACAACGAGGCGGGACGGCAGTCGGACCGGGGCTGGGACTTCCGTACTCCGGCAAGACCGGCCGTTACCGCTCCACCCGTATCCGCCGGGTCTCGCTCACCTGGTCGATCTCCGACACCCGGACGGTCGCCTTCATCGTCCAGGTGCCCGAAAGGGGCAGGGTGACGGTGTTGGCGCTCCAGTAGCCGCCCCGGTCGACCAGCTCGGCCTCGATGGGGCCCACGTCCTTGTCGGGCAGGGTGAAGGAGAGGCGCAGTTCGGGCACGGCGGCCAGGCTGCCGTCGGGGCCGAAGACGACGGCCTGCACCGCGTTGTCGCCGGTACGGCCCGGGTCCAGGGTGATCTGGACCGTGCCCCGGCCCGAGGCGCCGACCTCGAACGGCATCGTGGTGACGGACGCGGGCAGCACCCCGCCCGCCGGTACGGCCGCCCGTGCCGCCTCCTCCGCGGAACGGCCGGGCGGGGTGGCGGTGAGCACGGTGGTGACCCCCAGCACCACGGCGGCGACGACGGCCTCGACGAGGACGGAACGGTACAGACCGCGTCGGAGGGCGGACCCGGACCCGGCGTCTCCGGGGCCGGTGCTGGTGCCGTCGGTGCCGGGGCCGGCGTCGGTGTCGGTGTTGGTGCCCGGGTCGGTGTCGAGGCCCGGTGGGGGCGGTGGCTTCGGTGTCTCCGGCGGTGGGCCGCCCGCCGGTTGCGGTATCCGCTCGGGGACGCGGTCGGGCTCGCGTACGGCGACCGGGGCGGTCACCAGCGCCGCCGTCCACCGCCGGGACACCGCCGCCGCGGCCAGCAGGACGGCCACCAGGACCACCTTCGCGAGCAGCAGCCTGCCGTACGTAGAACCGGTGAGCGCCTGCCAGGAGCCGAGGCCGCGCCAGGACTGGTAGACGCCGGTGACGACCAGGACGGTCACGGCGGCGAAGGCGGTCCGCGAGAAGCGGGCGACCGGACCGGCCGTTTCCGGGGAGGGGTGCGGGGCGCGCAGGGTGACGAGCAGGGCGACGAGGCCGCCGAGCCAGACCGCGGTGGCCAGCAGGTGCAGCACGGAGGACGTCATCGCGACCGGCACCTGTATGCCGGCCGAGGCGTGCTCCGCGGCGGCCCAGGTCAGGGCGAGGCCGACGGCCAGGACGACGCCCACCGCGGCGGCGAGCGGGAGGCTGCCCCGGCGCCGGTCGCCGCGGTCCACGCCGTCCACGCGAGCCGCGCGAGCCGCGCGGGCCAGGTACAGCGCGACCGGCAGCAGCAGCCCGAGCCTGGCCAGGAGCAGGGCACCCGGGCGGGTCGTGAGGGTGTCGCGCAGCGCGGCCGGGTCCAGGGCCGCCGACGGGCCCGTGCCCGCCTCGTACGGGGCGCGCAGCACCAGCAGGGCGAGGGTGGCCGCCAGCAGGGCCCACCAGGCCGCCACCAGGGGGCGGCGCAGCGGCGCCGGGTCCGGCGGGCGGCACAGGGCGACGAAGGCGGCGGCGCCGATGAGCAGGGCCGCGGCCAGGTAGGAGAGGTAGCGGGCGATCTTGTGGAGGGTCGCGGTCAGCGGGTCCTCGGTGGGGCCGGTGTCCACGGGCGCGGCCGCCTGGGAGGGCTTGCCGACCGAGAAGGTGAAGGCGCCGGAGACGGGGTGGCTGTCGGCGGACACCACCCGCCAGGCCACGGTGTACGTCCCCTCCCCCAGCTCGCCCGGCAGCGCGACCCGGGCCGTGTCAAAACGCCCGTCCGCGCGTCCGGCCTCCCCCAGGTGCAGCCGGTGGCCGCCCGGGTCCAGGACGCGGAAGGAGTCGTCGCGCAGGCCGACGGACTCGCTGAAGGTCAGGGTGACGTGGGCGGGCGCCCGCCGGAGGACGGCTCCGTCCTCGGGGCCGGTGGAGGCGAGGGCGGCATGGGCGGACGCCGGTCCGGCGCCGCCGAGGACGAGCAGGGCCAGCACGGAGCCCAGCAGCACCAGCCGCCGGAGTCCCCGGTGGGCCGGTCGGCACCGGGTCCCCGGCGGGTCCCCTCGCCGCGGGACCCCGCGTGGGACCGGTCGCCGCTCCCGGTTCCCCGGTACGGGCCGCGTCCATTGCGTCCGGCCGCACCCTCGTCCCCGGTCTCCAGCGCACGCACCGCCGCCACACCTCACGTCGCATCTCCGTCGTCGGGACCCACTGCCTCGCCGATACGTACGGACGGGGAGGCCGCCCCGCTCAGTCGCGCGGCCGACGGGTGCTCACCACGACGGGCGTGCCGTCACCCCGCCGTCCACCACGAGGTCGTGGCCGGTCACCCAGGACGCCAGCCGCGAGGCGAGGAACACGCATGCGTCGCCCACGTCCTCCGGGCGCCCGAGCCGCCCCGTCGGCGCTGCCCGACGCCACCGCCGTACGCCCTCCGGCCAGGCCTCGGTCAGGCCCTCGCGGTCGATGAGGCCGGGTGACACGGAGTTGGCTCTGATCCCCCACGGGCCGTACTCCAGCGCCGCCGACCGGGCGTGCATCACGACCGCCGTCTTGGAGGCGCTGTAGTGCGCGTGAGCGGGGGCGGGGGCGCCCGCCTCGATGGAGGCGATGTGCGTGACCGTGCCGCCGCCGTCCTGGTGCCGCATGATCCGGGCCGCGGCCTGCGTGCACGCGAAGACGCCGGTGAGGTTGGTGTCGACCACCTCACGCCACTCGGCCGCCGTCATGCCGGGCAGTTCCCGCAGCGGCTGCACGCCCGCGTTGTTGACCAGCGCCGTGAGCCGTCCGCCGCCCCAGTCGGCGGCCTCCTCGGTCAGGCGCCGGCAGGCGTCCTCGTCGGTGAGGTCGGCGCGCAGGACGGTGGCGCGTCCGCCCCGGTCCCGGATCCGTTCCGCCACGTCGCGGGCCGCCTCCGCCGCCGTACGGCAGTGCACCGCCACCGCCGCGCCCTCCTCGGCGAAGCGCAGTGCGATGCCCCGGCCGATGCCGCCGCCCGAGCCGGTGACCAGGGCGACCTGACCGTCGAGGAGAGGTGGACAAGAGGAGGGAGAGGGGGCGCGGGAGGGGGTCATGGGCGGCACAGTGCCACGATCCGCTCGGCCGCGGCCGGGTAGCGCGCCGTGAGGTCGGCGGCGTCGCCGTGCTCGTAGTCCCCGTAGGTGAATCCGGGCACCATCGTGCATCCGAACAGCGACCACGCGCCGCCCGCCGCCACCCTGCCGCCCATCCAGGTCCCGGCCTCGACGGTGAACTGCACGTGCTGCCCGCCCAGGACGTCCGGTCCCAGCACGGCCGTACGCGCGCTGCCGTCCGGGACGAGGAGGAGCAGTTCGAGCGGGTCGCCGAGGTAGAAGTGCCAGACCTCGTCGGCGGGCAGGCGGTGCAGGGCGGAGAAGTCACCCGGGCGGGCGGTGAGCAGAGCGACGATGGCGGAACCGGCGGGGCGGCCGTCCGCGCGCTCGGGCCCTGCCCAGGTGCGTCGGAAGAGGCCGCCCTCGCGCGGGATGGGCTCCAGCGCGTAGTGCGCGATCAGGTCGTCGGCGGTCGGCACGTCGGTCATCCCGCGAACGCTACCTCCCGGCGGAGGAAGGCGAGTTGCGCCTTCTTCTCGGGCAGGTACACGTCCGGCAGGTCGACCTCGGGCAGGACCACCGCGGGGCCGGCGGTGAAACCCTGCCTGCGGAAGCGGGCGATCGCCTTGTCGTTGGCCACGTCCGGGTCGACCACGACCCGGGTCCGGTCCAGGCCCAGCAGGACGTACGTCATGAGGGCGCCCGACAGTGCGGCGGTCCAGCCGGGGCGCGCGCCCTCGGCTCCGGCGGGGGCGAGGAGCAGGTGGACCCCTATGTCGCCCGGCTCGGCGTCGTAGCACTCGCTCACCCGGTCGGCCGCGGGGTCGTAGGTCTGGAACAGGGCGACCGGATCGCCGTCCTTGACGACCAGGAAGGCGTGGTGGGTGTCGAGGGTGTCCATGTGCGCGTAGACGGCGCCGACCTGTTCCCTCGTCAGGCCGTTCATGCCCCAGAAGGCGGCCCTTTCCTCGCTCACCCAGCCGTGGATCCGCGTGGCGTCCACGGCGGGGTCCAGGGGGAGGACGCGGACGGTGCCGAAGCCGTCGAGGTGCTGCTCGTGCACGGCGGGCCGGTCGGCGTACGGGGTCGGCTGGGCGTCAGTCATCGGATTCCTTCGTGAGCCGGGTGAAGTCGGTGATCACCGGAGCGAGTTCACCGGCGAGCCACAGGGGCTGCTGGTCGCGGTGGTGGGGCGAGCCCGGTACGCCCGAGGCTCCGTGCGGCACCACCCAGCGGCTGTTGTCGCGGTCGGCCAGGTCCCAGACGTACCGGGCGGCCGGGCCGCGAGCGGCGCGGTCGGTGAGGCCGGGCACGGGGGAGGTGCACAGCACGCAGTCGTGGTCGCCGGAGAGGCCGGGCTCGGCCGCGGGGCCGCTGACGTCCGGCAGCGCCCGCCAGGGGGCCAGACGGTGGGTGTCGCCCCAGGTGCCGGGCGGCGGCGCGGCGGCGACCTCCTCCAGCGCGGCGCGGACGGTCGCGGCGCGGTCGATGCCGTACAGGTCGTCCGCGCGCAGGAGGTGTTCGAGGGCGTACGCGACGCGCGGCACCAACGCGAGCCAGGGCTGCAGCACCTCGGGGTACGCGAGCGGCACGGACGCGGGGGCGAGGGCCGGGTGCGCCGCCAGTCTGCGTACGACCGCAGCGCGCAGGGCCGCGTACGCCGCCGCGTCGGTGCTCTCGGCGTCCATGCGGCGGTCCCAGGCGAGGAGGCGGGCGCCCAGGGCGGCGGCCTCGGCGGTGAGCGGGGCCGGGGTGGCTGGGGTGGTTGGGGTGGCCCCAGTGGTTGAGGTGGCTGGGGTGGTTGGGGTGGCCCCCGTGGTTGAGGTGGCTGGGGTGGTTGGGGTGGCCCCCGTGGTTGAGGTGGTTGAGGTGGTTGGGGTGGCCCCCGTGGTTGAGGTGGTTGAGGTGGTTGGGGTGGCCCCCGTGGTTGAGGTGGTTGAGGTGGTCAAAGCGGCGAGGTGGTTCAGGAGAGGGGTCGCCGAGGCCAGGTGGGTGTCCGTGTGGATCGTGGGCATGTCCGGCGCCGACCAGCGCTCCTTGCCCGCGAGCAGGGCGGCGATGCGGTCGGCGCGGTGCGGTGGGGCGAACTCGACGCCGAGTGGGGAGGACGGGCCGCGCTGATTGGCCATCACGGCGACGCCGTCGGTGAGCCCGGCTCGGGGCGGGGTGTGCCAGCCGGTCCACTCGTGGCCGGGCACCCAGGCCGGTACGGGGCGCAGGCCGTTCTCCTTCGGCCGTATTGGCACGCGGCCCGCGACCCGGTGCAGCAGGCCGCCCTCCGTGTCGGCGGCCTGCACCACGTTGACCGGCTCGGTCCACGCGTCCAGGGCGCGGTCCACGTCGGCGACCGTGCGGGCCCGCAGCAGCGGCAGCAGGGCACCGAAGCCGAGGTCGGCGGTGACGCGGGGCGGGTGGCGCAGGCTGAGGGCGGCCGGGGTGCCGTCGTCCAGGCCCTCGGGGCCGCCGACGACGACCGGGCCCCGGTCGGTCTCGATGACCTCGATTTCCACGGTCTCCTCCCCGGCCACGTCGACGCGTTCCGTGTGGCGGGCGGCGCGGTGCCAGGTGCCGTCGGGGCTGAGCGCCTCGACGCCGGCGCCGGTGCGGCGCAGGCGCTCCCGGTACAGGTCCTGGTAGTCGGCCATCGCGTTGGTGATGGCCCAGGCGACCGTGCCGGTGTGGCCGAAGTGGGCGACGCCGGGGACTCCGGGCACGGCGAGGCCGACGACGTCGAACTCCGGGCAGGACAGGTGGATCTGCTGATAGACCCCGGGTTCCTCGATGAAGCGGTGCGGGTCGCCCGCGATCAGGGCGTGTCCGGTGGTGGTCCGCTCGCCGCTCACCAGCCAGCCGTTGCTGCCGGCGGTGCCCGGGCCGTCGGTGGCGAACAGGGCGACGGCCTCCGGGCCCAGGTGCGCCGTGATGTGCTCGCGCCAGAGCTTGGCGGGGAAGCCCGCGAAGAGGAGATGCGTGCCGAGCCAGACGCCCAGCGGGGTCCAGGGCTCCCAGCGGCCGGGGGCGAGACCGGTGCGGGCGAACTCCGGGGCGGTGCCGTCTTCGGCCAGCCCTTCGTTGACTCCGTCGACGTACGCCCGCACCCAGGCGGCCGTCTCCGGGTCCTTCCGCTCCAGGGCCCCGAAGCAGCGGCGTGCGGTGTCCGCGAGGCGGGCGCGGCGGGCGAGGCGGTCCCAGGACAGGGCCTCGGGGCCCAGGAAGGACGCGGAGGTTCCTTGGGCGCGGTGCCGTTCGACCTCGAGCTGCCAGGCGCGGTCGCGCGCGGTCACCCGACCCTGGGCGCGGGCCAGTTCGGCCGCGGAGTCCGCGCGCAGGTGCGGGATTCCCCAGGCGTCGCGGTAGGTCTCGGCGCTCACCCCTGTGCCCCACTTTCCTTTAGGTTAGGCTCACCTAAGTATTCTGGTCGTGGCCGAATAGTACGTGAAAGGTGAAGGAAACATGGGGCAGGGGCGGGGCTGGGAGGGCGCGGTCCTCAAGCTGATGCGCGCGAAGGACTTCGAGTTCACGGTGACGGACGCGGAGGACGTGACCGCGGACTTCCGGCGGCTGCGCCTGACCGACGGGGGCATGCTCGCGGCGACCGGGGTGCATCCGACGATGTGGGTGCGGCTGTGGTTCGAGAACGCGGGCCGGCCGCACCAGCGGGCGTACACGCTGGTCGACCCGGATCCGGAGGCCGGCACCTTCGCCATGGAGTTCGCCCTGCACGAGGGGTGCGCGAGCGACTGGGCGCGGGCGGCGAAGCCGGGTGACACGATCGAGGCGACGGTCCAGGGGACCGGGTTCGAGGTGCCGCAGCCCCTCCCGTCGCGGGTCTTCGCGGTCGCGGACCCGGCGTCCCTGCCCGCCCTCAACTCCCTCCTCGACGCGCTGGGGCCGGTGCCGGCGACCGTCTGGTTCGAGGGCGGCACGGACGACGGGCTGCCGTTCCGGGCCGTTCCCGGGCGGCACGAGGTCCGCGCGGTGCCGCGCCGGGACGCGGGGGCGCATCTGGTGGGCCGGGTGAAGGAGGAGCTGCCGGAGCTGCTGGGGGCCGCCTCCGAGCCGTTCGTCTGGATCGCCTGCGACACGGCGACGACGCGGGCGCTCTCGTCGTACGTCCGCAAGGAGCTGGGGGTGCCGAAGCAGCGGGTGAACTCGCTGGGGTACTGGCGCGCGAGCTGAGCCCGTACAGGCGATCATCGGGACCATGGACGTCACACTTCACCTCGCCCAGGACCCCGAGGCCGACGAACTCCTCGGGCGCAGTCCGCTCGCCGCGCTGATCGGCATGCTGCTCGACCAGCAGGTGCCGATGGAGTGGGCGTTCAAGGGGCCGTCGACCATCGCCCGGCGGATGGGCGCGGAGGATTTGGACGCGCACGACATCGCGGCCTACGACCCCGAGGTGTTCGCCGCGCTGCTCTCCGAGAAGCCGGCCGTGCACCGTTACCCCGGGTCGATGGCGGGGCGGGTGCAGCAGTTGTGCCAATACCTCGTCGAGACGTACGACGGTGACGCCGAGGGCGTCTGGCGGGGCGTGTCCACCGGCGGGGAGCTGCTGAAGCGGCTCCAGGCGCTTCCGGGCTTCGGCAAGCAGAAGGCCCAGATCTTCCTCGCGCTGCTCGGCAAGCAGCTCGGCGTCCGCCCCGAGGGGTGGCGCGAGGCCGCGGGCGCGTACGGGGAGCCCGACTCCTTCCGGTCCGTCGCGGACATCAGGGGGCCGGAGTCGCTGACCAAGGTGCGGGCGCACAAACAGGAGATGAAGGCGGCTGCGAAGGCCTCCGGCAAGTAGGGGGGCGGATGCCTGCGGCGCCGGTGCGGGTTCGGTGGGGGTGCGGATGCCTGCGGCGCCGGTGCGGGTGCCTCCGGCGGTGGGTGGTTGGTGGTGGGAGGCCTGCGGCGCCTGCGCGGGTGGGGTGGGGTGCGGATGCCTGCGGCGGCCTGTACGGGGTGCGTGGTGGTGGTGGTGCGGGGTGCCTGCGGTGGTGGGGGTGGGGGTGCCTGCGGCGCCTGTGCGGGTTGGGTGGGGGTGCGCGTAGCGCCTCGGGTTCGGGGGGTGGGTCGGGGCCGGGCCGGGGGGTGTCCGTCCTCGGAACGGCGCGGAATCGGTCGGCCACAGATCTCCCCCGGCGCGGACGCGCCAACCGCTGCGGGCGGACACCCCCCGACCCGACCCCTCCTCGCCGTACGCGGCTCTCCCCCGCCCCACGCCACTGCCCCGTCCCCGCCGTACGCGGCTCCCCGCCGCCGTCACCACCCCAGCCGCAGGCAGTCCGCCACGCCGCCGCCACTGCTGCGGGCAGTCGCCATGCTTGCCGCCCCCGCTGCGGGCAGTCGCCACGCCACCCCAGCTGCAGGCAGTCCGCCACGCCGCCGCTGCTGCGGGCGGTCGCCATGCCTGCCGCCCCCGCTGCGGCAGTCGCCACGCCACCCCAGCTGCAGGCAGTCCGCCACGCCGCCGCTGCTGCTGCGGGCGGTCGCCATGCCTGCCGCCCCAGCCGCAGGCAGTCCGCCACGCCACCGCCGCCGCCGCTGCTGCTGCTGCGGGCAGTCGCCACGCCTGCCGCCCCCGCTGCGGGCAGGCGTGCCGCTGGGGCGGCACGGGTGGGCGCTGGGGTACCTCCCAGGCCGTTCAGGCACGGGGGGAGGCACCCCGCCAGCGCCGGGCCGCCTCACCCCGCCCCCACACCCGCGCCGGGAGTCACGCCGACGCCGGGACAGTGGGTCCACCCGGCGCGCCCGCGCCCACGCCGGGCGACCGGGCAACCCGGGACCGGTGGGCCCCGCACCCGCGCCGGGCGGCATCAGCCCCGCGGACCCTCCCCGGTGGCGGGCACGCCGGCGTGGCTCCCAACATGGGGCATGACCGAACCACCTTCCGGCTCCCCCGGCGGGACGCCGTACGACGACCGAGGGGTGCACGGCCGGTACGGGACCCGCGCCCCGGGCGCCGTACGGCAGGAGCACGAGCCCGAGCCGCCCTTCGAGGGGCCCCTGCACCAGCTGTCCCGCGCCGCCTGGCAGACCGTGCTGTTCACCGGGGTCGCCTCGCTCGTCCTGGGCGTGCTGGTCCTGGTCTGGCCCGGTGCATCGCTGCTCGCGGCCGGCGTGCTCTTCGGCCTCTACCTCGTCATCAGCGGCGTGCTGCAACTGGCCGCCGCCTTCGGCACGCACCGCAGGACCTCGCTGCGGGTGCTGGCCTTCATCAGCGGCGCCGTGTCGATCCTGCTGGGTCTGTTCTGCTTCCGCGGCCCGCTGCAGTCGGTGCTGCTGCTCGCGCTGTGGATCGGTATCGGCTGGCTGTTCCGCGGCGTCACGCAGATCGTGGCCGCCGTGCACGACCCGGCGATGCCCGCGCGCGGCTGGCACGTCTTCCTCGGCGTCGTCACCATCGCGGCCGGCATCGTCCTGATCGACTCGCCGGTCGAGTCGGCCACCGTCCTCATGCTGGTCGGCGGCTGGTGGCTGGTCGTCGTCGGTGTCGTCGAGATCGTCACGTCGCTGCGGCTGCGCGGACGGGCGGGGCGGGTCCCGCACAGCCTGTGAGCGGCGTCCGGTACGCCGAGCGGGCGGATCTCGCCCCCGGCGCGATGGACGGCGTACGCCGGGCGGGGACACGAGTGGGGTGAGACCCGCACCGCACGCCGGCACCGCCGTCCTCTCCGGACGCCTCGGCGCCTGTCTGCGGGTCCTGGTCCTGCTGCTCGTCCTCGTCGTGCCCGGCACGCACGTGACGGCCCAGGCGGTGCCGGTCACGCCGGTGGCCGGCGCGGGCGGCACCGCGGGGGAGTACGACCACCTCGACACCGCCCTGCGTGTTCCGGGCCGGTGCGGCCGGCGTGCGGCCGTGGTCCGGCCGGTCCCGCCGTGCCGCACGGCGGACCGCCGTCGTACTCCCCTGCGCCTCGACGCCCCTACCGAGAACGCCACCGCCCCTCCCCGCGGCCCGCGTTCCGTGGTTCTGCGCTGCTGACCGCGCCGGACCGGCCCGACCGCCGGTCTCCGCGCGCACCGCAACAAGCACGCGAAGCACCAGGAACGAGGAACCGCCATGCCCAACGACCCCTACGCCGCCCTGCGCGCCCTCCTGCGCGCCGAGGCCGCCCGCCGTACCCCCGAGCGCGGCACCGAGCCGCAGCCGGCCCCCTCGCCGGAACGGGGGCGCCGCTGAGGCACCGCGCGGGGCGGCGGAGGCGGGGCGCGTACCGTCTCCGCCGCCCCCGGGGGAGATCCCGCGCTCGTCGATCTCGCGGCCCCGTCGGTGTTTGGTCCCCTTTACGGCGTCTTTTCCGGCGCCGCACTCCGGCGCCATGGCTGCGCCCGCAACGTCCGGGCCGGTAGGCTTTCCGTGTGATCTTCAAGCGCATCGGAAACGGCCGGCCGTACCCCGACCACGGCCGGGAAAGCACCCGGCAGTGGGCGGACGTCGCTCCGCGCCCGGTCCGCCTCGATCAGCTCGTGACGACCAAGGGGCAACTCGACCTGGAAACGCTCCTGGCCGAGGACTCCACCTTCTACGGCGACCTCTTCGCGCATGTCGTGAAGTGGCAGGGCGATCTGTACCTGGAGGACGGACTGCACCGGGCGGTGCGGGCCGCGCTGCAGCAGCGACAGGTGCTGCACGCCCGCGTTCTCGAGCTCGACTGACCGGGCCGGCGGGCCCGCGCTTGACCCTTTCGGGTTGCCTTGCCACCCGACTGCGGAACGTCGACTGATCATCTAATAGGCATCACCGCTCCCGCGCACTACGCTGCGCTCATGAGCATGCTGACTCCTCCCGGCATGGGTGGCCAGTACAAGATCACGGGGGACAGGTTCCCGCGGATGCGCCCGGCGCGGCGACGCGGCCGGATCGCGGTCGCCGCCGTCGCCTCCGTCACCGTTCTCGGCGTGCTCGGCTGGGGCACGCTGCAGCTCATCGACGTCTTCACCGGCGGCGACAAGGCCTCGGCGGCCGGTGCCGCAGGCTGTGCCACCCCCGCGAAGGCGAGCGCCTCGCCCGCCGCCGTGGTGCTGCCCAAGCCCGGTCAGGTCACCGTCAACGTGCTCAACGCGACGACCCGCAGCGGTCTGGCGCAGAAGACCGCCGACGAGCTGAAGAAGCGCGGCTTCCGGGTCGGCGACGTCAGCAACGCGCCCGAGAAGTACGACAAGAAGGTCGTCGGCACGGGCGTTCTGCTCGGCCCGGCCGCCTCCGCGAAGACGGCGCTGCCCGTGCTCGGGACCCAACTCCCCGGCGCCGAGCGCCAGACCGACGCGGCCCGCAAGGGCGCCGCCGTCGACCTGATCATCGGCAACGGTTTCAAGGGGCTGGCGAAGCCCGCGACCGCCGACGCGGCGCTGGCCGAGCTGACCGCGCCGCGGCCGACGCCCGCCGCGGAGAAGAAGAGCTGCTGAGCGACGCTACGAGGTACTACTCGGCCGCTCCGTACATGCGGTCGCCCGCGTCGCCGAGGCCCGGGACGATGTAGCCCTGCTCGTTCAGCCGCTCGTCGACCGAGGCCGTCACGACCGTCACCGGGGTGCCGGCCAGCTCGCGCTCCATGAGTTCGACACCCTCGGGGGCGGCCAGCAGCACCACCGCCGTCACGTCGTCGGCGCCGCGCTTGATCAGCTCCCGGATGGACGCGACCAGAGTGCCGCCGGTGGCCAGCATCGGGTCCAGGACGTACACCTGGCGGCCGGACAGGTCGTCCGGCATGCGCGTGGCGTAGGTGGACGCCTGGAGCGTCTCCTCGTTGCGCACCATGCCGAGGAAGCCCACCTCGGCGGTCGGCAGCAGCCGGACCATGCCGTCGAGCATGCCGAGACCGGCCCGCAGGATCGGCACGACCAGCGGGCGCGGGTGGGAGAGCTTGACGCCGGTGGTCTTCTCCACCGGCGTGTGGATGTCGACCTGTTCGGTGCGCACGTCGCGCGTGGCCTCGTAGGCGAGCAGGGTGACCAGCTCGTCGGCGAGACGGCGGAAGGTCGCGGAGTCGGTGCGCTGGTCGCGCAGCGTGGTGAGCTTGTGGGCGACCAGGGGGTGGTCGACGACGTGGAGACGCATGTCCACCACAGTAACCGGGCTCCGTGGGGGTGGCGTGCCCGCAGCGGGGCAAGGCGCGCGACGCGGCTCCACTCGTTCGCGGGCGTCAAACCGTCCGACCGGGGGAAGGTGGGAGGGACGGACGCTGGGTGGTGAGACTGTGCCGGATCGGGACTTCCACGACACGCCGTCCCCCGGATCGGACCGGGGGACGGAACACGGGACGGAGCCGGGTGCGGCGCCGGGGCGACAGCCGGACGGCGCTCCGCCGCGGGAGCCCGAGGCGGGGCGGGAGGCCGAACGGCGTCGGCGCCGGGCCCAGTTCCTGCGCGATCTGGCGGAGGCCCGCCAGTTGCGGGACCGCGTGCAGCCGCGCCGCGCTAAGACCGCCCGGCTGCGGCACGCGATGCGCATGCGCACCTTCCGCTGGTAGCCCCCTGCCCCCTTCGCCGTACGGCGAACTTCCTGAGCCGGCCGGGGAAGATCGTGCGCCGCGCCGACGTTGGTCGTGACGGACGGACGCGGGGACCGCGAGAATCCGCGTACGATCCGCACGTGGCGGCGACGAGAGCGCTGCTGGGCGGCGGCCCGGGCGAGCACTTCCGGGACGCCGGTCAAAACAGCCGGACACAGGGCGCCGAAGACGTCCCCTGAGTGCCTTGTTTCTGCCACGATTCCGAGTGGGTGGGGCTCGGAGCACCGCTCCCCCGCCCGTAGCCTCCGCCGGGGGGATCCCCAACCGGCACCCCTAGGACCAGTGGGAGAGTCACGGTGTACTTCGCCGCACTGCTCGCGCGCACCGAAGACGGGTGGGAAGCGAGCGACACAGAGCTCGACGATGTGGAAACCCTGTCGGATCTTGCCGACCTGGCCCGGGAGGCCTCTCCCGACGAGGACACGGTGCTCGTGCTGATCGAGCAGGAGGACGCGTGGTTCGGAGTCGTCCGGGTGGACGGTGAGGAGGACCCTCGTATCTACGTCTCGGACGCCGCCGCGGCCGCCCGCAGCAGCTACGGCGAGATCCTGCTCACCGACGAACTGCTCGGCCGGGAGCCGGGTGACGACGGCGACGACCTCGACGCCCTCGACCTCGACGGCACGGAGGACGGCGAGTCCGACGACGACGACGAGGACGGCGGCGACGACTCCGGCGCGGCCGCCGGCTCGACCGAGGCCGTGCCGCACGGGCCGGTCGGCGACGCCGAGATCCTCGACGACCTCGGCGTGAGCGAGAAGGAACTGCGCTCGATGTCCGGGGACGCGGTCGGGGAGATCGCCGAGGCCCTCGGCGCCCTGGACGTCCTGGAGGCCGTCCGCTGACCGCGCCGGCCGAGGACGAACCCGAGGCGGCGCCGCCCGACCCGGTGCGCGACCGGTGGCGGGCCGCGATGCGGCTCGCCCTGGCCGAGGCCGGGCGGGCCGCCGAGGGCGGGGACGTGCCCGTCGGCGCCGTCGTACTGGCGCCGGACGGACGCACCGTCCTGTCCGCCGGGCACAACGAACGCGAGGCCACCGGGGATCCCACGGCCCACGCCGAGGTCCTCGCGATCCGGCGGGCCGCCGTGGAACTGGGCGAGTGGCGGCTGGTCGGCTGCACGCTCGTCGTCACCCTGGAGCCGTGCACGATGTGCGCGGGCGCGCTCGTGCAGTCCCGCGTGGACCGCGTGGTCTACGGCGCCCGCGACGACAAGGCGGGCGCCGCCGGGTCCCTGTGGGACCTCGTGCGCGACCGGCGGCTCAACCACCGCCCCGAGGTGATCGGGGGCGTGCTCGCGGACGACTGCGCCCGGCTGCTCACGGACTTCTTCCGCGACCGCTGACCCGGTCCGACGGGGCCCCGGACGGCTGCCCGTACGGCCGTTCGTCGGCCGCAACACCGATTTCAGAGCATGCCGCTCCGTGCTGTAAGGTCTGTCTCGGTAGCGTGTCCGAGCGGCCGAAGGAGCTCGCCTCGAAAGCGAGTGTGGCGCAAGTCACCGAGGGTTCAAATCCCTCCGCTACCGCTTGAGAAGGGCCCCGTCGAAAGACGGGGCCCTTCGTGCGATCATGAGCGACCGAAAGGCGTGGGTCGAAGGGACAGGGGAGGCCGCGGTGGCGGTGAACTCGAAGAAGATCGCCGTCTATGTGGTCGTGGTCTTCGTGCTGTACGTGATCATCACTGATCCGGCCAAGGCAGCCGACTACGTGCAGATAGGTTTCCAGGGCATATCGGACGCGGCGGGCGCCGTGGGCGACTTCATGACCTGGGCCGCCAACGGAGGAAAGTGATGATCCGCCACCTTGTGCTGTTCAAGCTGCACGACGGCGTCGAGCGCGACGATCCGCGCGTCGTGGAGGGCGTCGAGGCCTTCCGGGCGCTCGGCGGCCAGATCGAGGAGCTCCGCTTCTGGGAGTGCGCCTGGAACATCAGCGACCGGCCCATCGCCTACGACTTCGCCATCAACTCGGCCGTGGACGACGCGGACGCGCTCAAGCGCTATCTCGAGCACCCGGCGCACCAGGCGGGCGTCGCGCTGTGGCGGGAGTTCGCCACCTGGGTGATCGCCGACTACGAGTTCTAGGACGACCTCGGGCCCTTCGGCCTCTCCGGCCCCGCACCAGCCCGGTGCGGGGCCGTTCTGCGTTCACTCAACACGACCTTATGCGGTGCTTGCACACAGTGGACATGTCTTGTGATGCTATGACCGCTTTTGACGGATGAGTTGACGGAAGAGTTGACAGATCACGAGGTGGAGTTGACCGTGCCGGCCAGTACTGCGCCTCAAGCACCGCCCGCGCCGCCCGCCCAGGCCCAGGAGGGCCCCGCGCCGCAGCGCAGCCGGGGCGCCGACACCCGGGCCCTGACCCAGGTGCTCTTCGGCGAGCTGAAGGACCTCACCCCGGGCACGCCGGAGCACGACCGGGTGCGCGCGGCACTCATCGAGGCCAACCTCCCGCTGGTGCGCTACGCCGCCGCCCGGTTCCGCTCCCGCAACGAGCCGATGGAGGACGTCGTCCAGGTCGGCACCATCGGGCTGATCAACGCCATCGACCGCTTCGACCCGGAGCGGGGCGTGCAGTTCCCGACGTTCGCCATGCCGACCGTCGTCGGCGAGATCAAGCGGTACTTCCGCGACAACGTCCGCACGGTGCACGTACCGCGCCGGCTGCACGAGCTGTGGGTGCAGGTCAACAGCGCCACCGAGGACCTGACGACCGCCTTCGGACGCTCCCCGACCACCGCCGAGATCGCCGAGCGGCTGCGCATCACCGAGGAGGAGGTGCTGTCCTGCATCGAGGCGGGACGGTCGTACCACGCCACCTCGCTGGAGGCCGCCCAGGAGGGCGACGGGCTGCCCGGACTCCTCGACCGGCTCGGCTACGAGGACCCGGCGCTGGACGGCGTCGAGCACCGGGACCTGGTGCGGCACCTGCTCGTCCAACTCCCCGAACGCGAGCAGCGGATCCTGCTGCTGCGCTACTACAGCAACCTCACCCAGTCCCAGATCAGCGCGGAACTCGGCGTCTCCCAGATGCACGTCTCGCGGCTACTGGCGCGTAGCTTCCAGCGGCTGAGGTCCGCGAACCGGATCGACGCGTAAGCTCGGCCAGGGCTCCGGACGGAGTCGAAAGCGCGAGCGAGGGGTCACCGGCGAGAGCGAATCGCTCACCAGGGCCGTTGCGGCGGAATCGGGCTGAAAGCCCATCAGACCC
Source organism: Streptomyces sp. NPDC085944 (assembly GCF_040686295.1). Lineage (NCBI taxonomy): Bacteria > Bacillati > Actinomycetota > Actinomycetes > Kitasatosporales > Streptomycetaceae > Streptomyces > Streptomyces sp. NPDC085944. The sequence goes on from NZ_JBFBJX010000020.1 coordinate 95,981, forward strand.
CCTGTTTCCAGGGGGTATTCGCGTCTCGGATGTCGACATGTCACTACAGCGCGTTGCCGACATGTGACATTCTGCCGGAGACGCGTTTGCCGGAGCTTCGGCTCCGGTATTCAGGTGAAGGCTGCGTTCCCGGCGTGGGAGCGTGTGCCGCGACCGTCCCGCGACCCAAAGGGGGTGGCATGTCCGCAGAACAGGGCAGCTCGAAGGTGCTCGCGCTCGCGGAGAGCGAGACCGCGCCCGACTCGATCGAGGCGCTCGGCGCCATCGAGACCGTCGGCCCCATCGACTCCGTCGACTCCGCCAATCCCGTCGACGGCGACCGGGCCGACGAAGTCGTGCCGGACCTCGACGCCGTGCCGGCCCAGGCGCTTCCGGTCACGGAGGCCATCGACACCCGCACCCTGTCCCGCTCCCTGTTCCTGCGGCTCGCCGCCCTCGACGAGGACAGCCCCGAGCGTGCCTACGTCCGGGACACCCTGATCGAGCTCAACCTCCCGCTGGTGCGCTACGCCGCCGCGCGCTTCCGCTCCCGCAACGAGCCGATGGAGGACATCGTCCAGGTCGGCACCATCGGCCTGATCAAGGCGATCGACCGCTTCGACTGCGAGCGCGGGGTCGAATTCCCGACCTTCGCCATGCCGACCGTCGTCGGCGAGATCAAGCGGTTCTTCCGCGACACCTCGTGGTCGGTGCGCGTCCCGCGCCGCCTCCAGGAGCTGCGCCTGGCGCTGACCAAGGCCAGCGACGAGCTGTCCCAGAAGCTGGACCGCTCCCCGACCGTGGGTGAGCTGGCCGCCGTCCTCGGCGTGTCCGAGGAGGACGTGGTCGACGGGCTGGCCGTGGGCAACGCCTACACCGCCTCCTCGCTGGACTCCCCGGCCCCGGAGGACGACGGCGGCGAGGGCTCGCTGGCGGACCGCCTGGGCTACGAGGACACGGCGCTGGAGGGCGTGGAGTACCGCGAGTCCCTCAAGCCGCTGCTGGCCAAGCTGCCGCCAAGGGAGCGGCGGATCATCATGCTGCGCTTCTTCGCCAACATGACCCAGTCGCAGATCGGCGAGGAGGTCGGCATCTCGCAGATGCACGTCTCCCGGCTGCTCACCCGGACCCTGTCGCAGCTGCGCGAGGGCCTCATCTCCGACTGAGCCCGCGCCGCGGGAGAGCCCGTACGACAGCACGGCGACCGCCGTGGCCCCCCGGGGGTGCCGCGGCGGTCGCTTTCGCCTGTCTCCGGTACCGGCCGCTGCGGCCGGGTGCCCGTTCTAGCCGAGCGCCAGCCAGGCCACGGCCGCGACGACGACCACGACGGCCAGGATGCCGACGATCAGGCCGACGCGGGGACCGGACGAGGAGGCGGGGGCAGCGGCCTGCCGGCTCTGCGGGGCGTCGTCGACGAACGCGCGGAACATCTGGGTGCTGCCTGCGGGGTCGTTGGTGCCCTGGGGGCCCTGGGTGTTAGCCATGGGCCGAGACACTAGCGAATCCGCGGGTGCGGCCCAAGTGCGGGGCCGCCGAGCCCTCTTGACCCGGTCTACCCCTTATCACCTGCGCGTTTACTATCGCAATACTTGCCTTTGCCAACTTTTTATGCCGCACCCTCCGTTTTTGTTTGCCTGTAGCAACTAACGGAACTTATGGTTGCCCTAAGCAACGAATCGGGAGGTGCGCGTGGCCGGGAAGGCGCAGTACGAGGAGCTGATCCGCCAGTTCAGCGCCTTCGGTGCCGTGAAGCGGGAGATGGGCCGGCTGCTGCCGTCCGACTGTCCCGGCGGGTCCGTCGCCGTACTGACACTGCTCGGCCGGCACGGGGACATGCGCATGAGCAAGCTCGCGGAGCTGCTCGCCGTGGACATGTCGGTGACCAGCCGCCATGTCGCCCACGTCGCCGAGCGCGGCTGGATCGAGCGCTTCCCCGACCCCGCCGACAAACGCTCGCGCATTCTGCGCCTGACGCCCGCGGGGCAGGACCAGCTCGACGAGATCGCCGAGCGGAGCACCCAGCTGCTCTCCCACCGCCTGAGCGACTGGTCCGACGACGAGGTCGGTCAGCTCTCCCGGCTCATGGCCCGCCTCAGGGCCAGCTTCGACGACTGCCGGGCCCCCGCGGCCCGGCCTCCCGCACTGTCCGGGGACGACACGTCCACCCGTACACCCGCGATCACCATTCAGTAAAGGAAGTCCATGGCAACGACCACACCAGCCGGTGTGCGGGCTCATGCCAAGCACGGGGGAGGCTCCGACGGAGACGCTCCGATGACGCACCGGCAGATCATGGAGGCATTGTCCGGGCTGCTGCTCGGCATGTTCTGCGCGATCCTGTCCTCGACCATCGTCACCAACGCCCTGCCCGAGATCATCGGGGACCTCGGTGGCGGCCAGAGCGCCTACACCTGGGTCGTCACCGCCTCGCTGCTGACGATGACCGCGTCCACCCCCCTGTGGGGCAAGCTCGCGGACCTGTTCAGCAAGAAGGCCCTGGTCCAGATAGCCCTGATCGTCTTCGTCATCGGCTCCGTCGTGGCCGGTCTGGCGCAGAACCCCGCGATGCTGATCACCGCGCGGGCCATCCAGGGCCTGGGCGCCGGCGGTCTGTCCGCCCTGGCGCAGATCATCATGGCCGCGATGATCGCCCCGCGTGAGCGCGGGCGCTACTCCGGCTACCTCGGCGCCACCTTCGCCGTCGCCACCGTCGGCGGTCCGCTGCTCGGCGGCGTCATCACCGACACCAGCTGGCTCGGCTGGCGCTGGTGCCTCTACGTCGGCGTGCCCTTCGCGATCCTCGCGCTGATCGTGCTGCAGAAGACGCTGCACCTGCCCGTGGTCAAGCGGAAGGTCAAGGTCGACTGGGCCGGCGCCTTCTTCGTCACCGCGGCCGTCTGCCTGCTGCTCATCTGGGTGACCTTCGCCGACGACAAGTACTCCTGGATGTCCTGGCAGACCGGCGTCATGGTCGGCGGCGCGATCGTGCTGACGCTGCTCTTCCTGCTCGTCGAGTCGAAGGCCAGCGAGCCGATCATCCCGCTGCGCCTGTTCAAGAACCGCACCATCACCCTGGCCTCGATGGCCTCGCTGTTCGTCGGTATCGCGATGTTCGCGGGCACCGTCTACTTCAGCCAGTACTTCCAGCTGGCCCGGGACAAGTCCCCGACCATGTCGGGTGTCATGACGATCCCGATGATCGGCGGCCTGTTCGTCTCGTCCACGGTCTCCGGCATCGTCATCACCAAGACCGGCAAGTGGAAGCGCTGGCTGCTGTCCGGCGGCGTGCTGCTGACCGCGGGCCTGGGCCTGCTGAGCACCATGCGCTACGACACCCCGTACTGGCACATCGGCATCTTCATGGCGCTGATGGGCCTCGGCGTCGGCATGATGATGCAGAACCTGGTGCTCTGCACGCAGAACCAGGTGGCCCCGAGCGACCTGGGCTCCGCGTCCTCCACGGTCACCTTCTTCCGGTCCCTTGGCGGCGCGGTGGGCGTCTCGGTCCTCGGCTCCATCATGTCGACCCGGATCAGCCACTACGCCACCGACACCATCGGGCAGCTGGGGCCCGAGGAGCAGATGGCGGCCGGCAAGGCCCTGGGCTCGGGACAGATCCCGGACATGGACCTGCTCCCCGCGCCGATCCGCACCTGGCTGGAGAGCGCCTACGGGCACGGCATCGCCGACATCTTCCTGTACGTCGCGCCGATCGCCCTGCTCGGCTTCCTGGTGACGCTGTTCATCAAGGAGGTGCCGCTGCGCACCAAGGGCGCCCTCGCCCAGGCGGCGGAGTCCTCGGCCGAGTCCGCCCCGCCGGTGGCGGGTGCCCCCGCGCAGGCCGTCCGCGTCGCCGACGAGCCGGTTCCCGCCGGTGCGACGGCGGCCGTGCCGGCCACACCCTCGGGCGACCCGGCCACGTCGGTCGCCTCGCAGACCCCGGCCGCACCCGCCGCCGCCCAGCGGCCGGCCGCCGTCGCCTCGGCGACCGGTTCCGGTGAGCCCCAGGCCCCCGTCTCCGGCGGCATCGCGGTGCGCGGTTTCGTCCGCGGCGCCGAGTCCGCGCCGGTCCCGCAGGCCGCGGTCACGCTGATCTCGCTGGCCGGCCGCCAGCTCGGCCGGTCCGTCGCCCAGGCCGACGGCTCCTACGCCGTCGACGCGCCGAGCGCCGGGTCGTACGTGCTGATCGCCTCCGCCGACGGGTTCCAGCCGCAGGCCTCCACCATCGTCGTGGACGACGAGCCGGTCGCCTACGACATCCTGCTCAGCGGCACCAGCGGGCTCACCGGCCTGGTGCGCGCCGTGGAGGGCGGACTGCCGGTCAAGGACGCCATGGTGATCGTCACCGACGTGCGCGGCGACCTGCTGGCCAGCGCCACCACCGGCGAGGCGGGCGAGTTCGCCTTCACCGAGCTGGTGCCGGGCACGGTGACCGTCGCGGTCAACGCCGCCGGCTACCGGCCCCGCGCGCTGCCGCTGGAGGTCGGCGGCACCGGCGTCACCCGCGTCGAGGTCGACCTCCAGGCGGGCGCCCGGGTCCAGGGCGTCGTGCGGGCCCCGCAGGGTCCGCTGGCCGACGCCCGGGTCACCCTGGTCGACGCGGCGGGCAACGTGATCGGCACGGCCACCACCGGCGCGGACGGGGCGTACGCCTTCACCGACCTGGACGCCGGTGAGTACACCGTCATCGCGACCGGCTACCCGCCGGTGGCCGCCGCCCTCACGGTCGCCGGCCCCGGTGCCGACGGCCACGACATCGAGCTCGCCCACCCCGGCGAGTAGCAGGGCCCCGGCCCGTGGTGGCGTGCGCGTTCCGAGCGGAGGTGCGCACGCCCCCACGGGCCGGTTTCTTTACGACCACTTTCTGAGCCTTTGCAGGGAGAAAACGGGATGGGACTGACCGCGAGGATCCGAACGCGGGACGGATGGGCCGTGTCGCACGCGGTCGTCACGGTGACCGACATGACCGGCGTCCAGGTACTGCGCGCCGAGGCGGACACCGAGGGCGCCGTGCGGGACACCACCCCGCTCACCCCCGGGGCGTACACCGTCATCGTCACCGCGGTCGGCTACACGCCCGCCGCCTCCAGCGCGATCGTCACCGCGAGCGGCCGGGCCGAGGTCGGCACGGTGACACTGGCCCGCCAGGGCGGCACCGAACTGCCGCCACCGGGGCCGTGGACGGTCGACCCGGTGCACTCCGGCGTGGCCGCCGTCGCCCAGCACCTGGGCATCTCCAGCGTGCGCGGGCGGTTCACCGACTTCGCCGCGACCGTCGAGATCGCTCCGGACGACGTCACCAAGTCCCGGGTGGAGGCGGTGATCCAGGCGGCCTCCATCGACACCGGCAACGGCATGCGCGACACCCATCTGCGCTCGGCCGACTTCCTGGACGTCGAACGGTTCCCGGAGATCACCTACCGCTCCACGGGCGTGAGCGAGGCCGGGCCGGACCGCTGGACCGTCCACGGCGAACTGGGCCTGCACGGAGTCGTCCGCGAGGTCGACCTGGACCTGGCCTACCTCGGCACCGGCGCCGACCCCTGGGGCGGCACCCGGGCCGCCTTCCGCGCGACGACGGAGCTGCACCGCGAGGACTTCGCCATGAACTACAACCAGGTCGTCCAGGCCGGCATCGCCGCCATCGGCACCACCCTCAGGGTCGAGCTGGACGTCCAGGCGGTCCAGGGGGAGTCACTGCCGGCGATGTGAGGCACCGCCGGACGCCCGGGCCACCACCTGGGCGCACAGGTCGCGGAGCTTGACGTTCCGGTCCTGTGAGACCCGGCGCAGCCGTTCCATGGCCCGGTGGGCGTCGATGCGCTCCCGGGCCATGAGCATGCCGACCGCCTGGTCTATGACGCTGCGGGAGAGCAGGGCGGTGCGCACGTCCGTGGCCGAGGCCCGCTTCCGCTCGATCCGCAGGGCCTCGTTCACCGCGTCCGTGGCCCGCTTCGCGAAGGCGCGGGCCACGTCCTGTCCGCGGGCCAGGGAGTCGGGCTCCACGCCGTAGAGGTTGAGCGCGGCGCCCGTCCCGCCCTCGACGGCCAGCGGCAGCGCCAGCACACAGCGCACGCCCGTGGCCAGCGCGTACCGCGTGTACGGGGGCCAGCGGGTCTCGGCGGCCAGGTCCGGGGAGTACTGCGCCTCGCCCGACTCGGCGGCGTCCACGCAGGGACCCGAGCCGTTCTCGTACTGGCGCAGGTCCAGGCCGCCGGGCAGGCCGGTGCTGCCCGCCAGCGTCATCAGCCGGTCGGCGCGGCGCACCGTGACGGAGCAGGCGTCGGCGCCGGGCACCTGCTGGACCGCGCGGTCGGTCAGGTCCCGCAGCAGCGTGTCCAGGCCCTGGGTGCGCGCGAGGGCGTGATCAAGCGTCTCCGTGCCGGTGCTCGTGCCCGGGTTCGCGTCCGCGCGGGGGTCCGGGTCCGTCGTCTGCGAGGTCATGACCGTACGGATGTCCCGTCATCGCTCGGTCACGCCTCGGCCGCCCGGCGCGGAGTGGGCGTCGACGATGCGGCGGGCCAGGTCGCGCAGCTTCACGTTCTCCCGCTGCGACGCCTTCACCAGCGACTCGAAGGCACCGGCCGCGTCGATGTTCGAACGCTCCATCAGGATGCCGGTGGCCTGGCCGATCAGGTCCCGGGTGCGCATCGCCTCGGTGAGCTGCTCGCGCACGGTCGCCGAGTCCAGGGCGAGGGAGACGTGCGCGGTGAACAGCCGCCCGATGCGGGTGGCGTCCTCGTCGAAGGCCTGCGGTTTGCGGGCGTACGCCGTCAGCACGGTCAGCCGGCGCCGGTCCGCGCGCAGCCGCAGGGACAGCGCCGAGCGCAGGCCGAGCCCGGACAGGGCGTTGTCGCCGCCGTCGGCCTCGCTGTCGTCCGTGCGGACCACGGGCGTCGTCCACAGGCGCTCCCAGTCCGGGTGCGGGGTGTGGCCGCCCTGGCCGCCCTGCCGGGGTTCGGCGGCGAACCGTACGGTCTCGTCGGTCCAGGCGAGGGTGCGCAGGCGGCCGCCGCGCTGGATCTCCGAGATGCCCGCGTGCTCGGCGTCGGGCAGCAGGCGCACCGCCAGGCCGACGGCGGTGTGCAGGGTGTCGGCAGGGGTGTTCGCGCCGTGCAGGTCCCGGGCCGCCGCCGTCAGGGCGTCGGCCAGCTCGAAGCCGACCGGAAAACGCGGCAAATCAGTAAATTCGGACGCAGCCACCACGAACCTCTTCAGCGTGCGCGGCCTCACGGCCGTGCGCAGGAGAGCTCCGCAGCACATTCCCGACTGCGAGCACAGGACGAACAGCACTTTAGCTGCTTGGTTGCGTGCCGGTGACGCTCGGTCGACGCAGGGGGCGGGTGGGCGGCCGGGCGGCCTCCCGCGCCTTCCGCGTCGCCGCGCCACGTGGTGGAATGGGGGCGGGTCAGGAAGCGGCCCGGCCGGAAGCCCGACGGACGTCTGTCAGGTGAGTGCTGTGACCTTCCATCCCCAGCCCTGCGAGCCGTGCGATCCACCCGGCTGCGCCGTGCTCGCACTGCCCAGCGAGATCGACTTCTGCAACGCCTCCGGGCTGCTGCCCCTGATCATGACCGCCGTGGAGCAGCGCTCCGACGGCCTGCGCCTGCTCGTCCTGGACCTGTCCGCGACCCGTTTCATGGACTCCCAGGGTGTCCGCCTCCTCGCCGCCGTGCGCCGCGGGCTGCCCGGCCACGCCTCGCTGCGCGTGGTGGCGGCCCCGAAGAGCGTGGCGAGCCGCGTCCTCGAACTCTCCGGGCTGCGCCGCGACGTGCCGGTCCACGACAACCTCGCGGAGGCGCTGCACGCGGCGAGCGGCACGGCGGGCAGCGGGCTGCGGGAGGGCGGGTGACGGGGCGGCGGGGCGGCGGGGGCGCGGATGAGGGACGGCGTGACCGTGGGTGACGGGGCGGCGGGTGACGGTGGTGCGGCCTAGGCTGACGGCATGGCACCGAACATCGCGACGAACACCCGTGTCTCCCTGGACGAGTTGCTGGACTTCGTACGCCCCCGGCACCGGGCGATCCTGCTGACCCGGCGGGCCGACGGCAGCCCGCAGGGGTCGCCGCTGACCTGCGGGGTCGACGACTCCGGCCGGCTCGTCGTCTCGACGTACCCCGAACGGGCCAAGACCCGCAACGCGCGTCGTGACCCGCGGGTCAGTCTCCTCGTGCTCAGCGACGAGTGGAACGGCCCCTGGGTCCAGATCGACGGCACCGCGGAGGTCATCGACTCCCCGGACTCCGTGGAGCCGCTGGTGGAGTACTTCCGCAACATCTCCGGCGAGCACCCCGACTGGGACGAGTACCGGCAGGCCATGGTCGAGCAGGGCAAGTCCATCATCCGGGTCCGGCCGGAGAAGTGGGGGCCGGTGGCGACGGGCGGCTTCCCGGCGCGGCTGGCGGCGGACGACTGAGGGCGAGCCGGCCAAGGGGCGTGCGGCGGGGACGTGCGGGCGGCTCCGGGTCAGTCCCGGCCGACCATCGCGTCGATGCCCGCGACGAGCAGGTCGAGGGCGAACTCGAAGTCCCGGTCCAGCATCTCCGCGACGGTGTCGCCGCCCCGGGCCGCCATGATGTCCTGGGCGTCCTCGATGGTGCCCGCGCTGTCCGGCACCTCGGTCACCGCGCGCATGGAGTCCTGGAAGTACTCGTCCGGGCTCAGCCCCGTGTCCGCCACCCGGGCGAGGAAGCGGCTCTCGATGGTGCCGTAGCCGTAGACGAACTGGAAGACGGCGGAGATGGCGCCGGTCAGACGGTGGGCGGGCAGCCCGCTGCGGCGCACGACCGTCTGCACCGACCGGGAGAAGGCCAGCGAGTGCGGCCCGATGTTGAGGTAGGTGCCGACCAGCCGGGACAGCCAGGGGTGGCGCACCAGCAGCGCCCGGTTCTCCCGGGCCAGGGCGCGCAGTTCCTCGCGCCAGTCGAGGCCGGCGTCGGGGTCGGGGTGGCGCAGCTCCCCGAAGACGGCGTCCAGGGCGAGTTCGAGCAGCTCGTCCTTGGTGTCCACGTACCAGTAGACGGACATCGCGGTGACGTTCAGCTCGGCGGCCAGGCGGCGCATGGAGAACCCCGTCAGGCCCTCGGCGTCCAGCAGCCGGACGGTGACCTGGGTGATCCGGTCCCGGTCGAGCCCGGAGGGCTGCCCTCCGCGGCGCCCACCGCGCCGGCCCTCCCCGTTCAGCCACACACTGGACCGGGGCCCCTGCCGCCCTGCCTTCGCCATGCGCACCACTCCTCGACTCATCAAACGCCCGGTCGGCGAAGCGCCCCATGAGGGGCGCGGGACCGCATCATTGTGCGGCTCCGCCGCGGGGGCGCGAGCAACCACGGACAACCCGCAACCGCGTCGCAAGCAGCCCACCCGAGCCCTCGGGCGCTCACAACCCCCGAGTCTGCCCGTTCCGCCCTCCGCAACAACACCGCCGCCACGACGCCGCCCGGCAACACCGCCACCGCCCCCACCAACTGACTGCTCTCCACTCCGGTGGAGAACGCGTCCAGGACCCGACCGCGCTCCCCCTCCCCCTCCGCCGAAGCCGGCGCGGCGGGCAGCGACGTCGCCGCGACCGGCGCCGGCGCCGCGAACCGGGAGTTCAGCACCGCCCCGAGGACGGCCACGCCCAGCCCGTTGCCGGACTCCGCCAGCGTGCCGTTGACGCCCGCGCCGAGCCCCGCCCTGGCCGGTGGAATCGCGCTCATCAGCGCGTGGGCCATGGTGCTGCGCTGCGGGTGGCCCCCGGGACGGGGGCGCGGTCTCCCGTGCCCCCGGGGGATTCCTGCGGGGACGTCGTCGTGTTGTACGGCGCATAGGGGTCCTATGCGCCGTACAACACATGCTCGGCCGAGTAGTCTCCCGGCCGAGCGCCGGGCGGTCAGTCCGTCGGCGAGGTGAGGTCGTAGAAGGTGGCCGAGCCGACCGTGACCTCCTTGAAGGTGGCCTCGACCCACGACGTGATCTGCGACGCGGCGCCGGAGTCGCCGCCCATGCCGCCACCCGTCCCGCCGCCGGCGATGAAGTAGTGGATCCTGCCGTCCGCCACGTACTTCTTGAACTGCGCCAGGGTCGGCGACGGGTCCGTGCCGTTGAAGCCGCCGATCGCCATCACCGGCTCGCCGGTACCGAGCTGGTAGCTCGCGGCGTTCTGGGAGCCGACCGCCGCGGCGACCCACGTGTAGGAGTCGGCGTCGGCCTCCAGCAGCTGCTTCGCCTCGGAGCCGACTTCGGCGCCGTTGAGCAGGCCGCCCATGCCGCCGCCACCCGCGCCGCCCGTCCGGCCGCCTTCGCCGGTCGGGCCGTTCTGGTTGCTCCGGCCGTTCGGCATCTGACCGTTCGGTGCCTGGCCGTTCGGCGTCTGGCCGTTCTGGTTGTTCCCTCCGGTGCCCGGAGCGGTGCCGCCACCGGGGAAACCGCCGGCCCCCGGACCGCCCTGGTTCTGCCCCTGACCCGGCGCGTTCCCGCCGCCCGGGAAGCCGCCGGCTCCGGGCCCGCCCCCGAGGCCGCCGCCCCGCATGCTCGCGCCGGACGGGCCGGCCGTGACGATGGAGCCGCTGTGCCCCTCCCGCAGGGTGCTCAGCGTGTACGCGGTGGGCGCGGCCAGCGACGCCACGAGGCCGAGGCCCGCCGCCGCGAGCGCCGTCCGCCGCCCCAGCCGGCCGGCGAAGACCAGCCCGAGCGCGGCGACCAGGCCGCCGACCAGGACCGGCATCCGCAGCCAGGGCAGGTACTCCGGTGTGCGGTCGAGCAGGACGTACCCCCAGGCCGCGCTCGCCGTGACGGCGGCGGCGAGGGCGAGCGACGCCCAGATCCGTTCCCGCCGCTCCCACAGCGTCGCCGCGCCCATGCCGACGACCGCGGCCAGGTACGGCGCGAGGGCCACCGTGTAGTACTGGTGGAAGATGCCGGCCATGTAGCTGAAGACGGCAGCGGTCATCAGCAACGAGCCGCCCCAGACCAGGAAGGACGCGCGTACGGCGTCCGTGCGGGCGGCGCGGCGCGTGGCGAGAAGGCCCGCCGCCAGCAGGATCAGGGCGGCCGGGAGGAGCCAGGAGATCTGGCCGCCGATCTCGGAGTTGAACATCCGGTCCCAGCCGGTCTCGCCCCACTGCCCGCCGCCACCGCCGCCGGGACCACCGCCGCCGCCGACGCTGCCGGTCTCCTCGCCGTTGAGCCGGCCCAGGCCGTTGTAGCCGAAGGTCAGCTCCAGGAAGCTGTTGTTCTGCGAACCGCCGACGTACGGCCGGGACGAGGCCGGCCACAGCTCGACGACCGCGACCCACCATCCGCCCGAGACGACGATCGCGGCGGTCGCCAGGGCGAGTTGGCCGAGGCGCTTCCTCAGCCGCACCGGTGCGCAGACGCCGTACACGAGGGCGAGCGCGGGCAGGATCAGGAAGGCCTGGAGCGTCTTCGCCAGGAACGCGAAGCCGATCGCGACGCCCGCCCACACCAGCCACTTGGTCCGGCCGTCCTCCAGCGCCCGCACGACGAGGTAGCAGGCGAGGGACATCAGCAGGGCGAGCAGCGCGTCCGGGTTGTTGAAGCGGAACATCAGCGCGGCGACGGGCGTGAGCGCGAGCACGGCGCCCGCGATCAGCCCGGCCGCGGGGCCGAACCGGCGGCGCACGGCCGCGTACACGACGGCGACCGTGCCCACCCCCATCAGCACCTCGGGGACGAGGATCGACCAGGATGAGAGGCCGAAGATCCGTACCGCCAGCGCCATCGGCCACAGCGCGGCCGGGGGCTTGTCGACGGTGATGGCGTTGCCCGCGTCGAGCGAGCCGAAGAAGAACGCCTTCCAGGACTGGCTGCCCGCCTGCACGGCCGCCGAGTAGAAGGAGTTGGCCCAGCCGGACGCGTCGAGGTCGTACAGGTAGAGCAGGGCGGTGGCCGTCAGGAGGGCGAGGAAGGCGGGCCGCACCCAGCGCGGGTCCTCGGGGCGGCCGCGCCACAGCCGGCCGAAGCGGGAACGCCGGGGCCGGTGGTGGCCGGGCGGCGCGGGCGCCGCGGGCGGGGGTCCCCCGTCGTCCTCGGCGGGGGTGTGCACGGCCGGGTCGTAGTGCGTCGTCATCGGGCGTCCCTGGAGTGGTCGGTGTCGGCGTGGCGCACCGGCTGGAGCCGCACGGTGGCGTCGCTCCAGGCCCGGCACGGATCCGGAAGATGAGGTTCCGGTCGGTGGGCCTCCGGAAGCTGGGATTCAGGCAGGCGTGACTCCGGCAGGCGTGACTCCTGCGGGCCTGGCTCCGGCAGGCGTGACTCCCGCGGGGCCTGCTCCGGCAGGCGTGACGCCCGCGCCGGGGCCGTGGGCTCCGCGTCCGGGAAGACCCAGGCGCGGAACAGCAGGAAGCGCAGCACGGTGGCCGCGAGGTTGGCGGCGATCAGTACCGCCAGCTCGGTGGAGTGGTCCGGGTCGGCGCTCGCCGCGCCCAGGGCGGCCAGCGAGCCGCTGGTCAGCGCCAGGCCGATGCCGAAGACGACCAGCCCCTGCGCCTGGTGCCGCACGGCGCCTCCCCGGCCCCGTACCCCGAAGGTCAGCCGCCGGTTGGCGGCCGTGTTGGCGACCGCCGAAACCAGCAGGGCGAGCGCGTTGGCCAGCTGGGAGCCGGTGAAGTGCCGGAAGCCGCTGTAGAGGAGGAGGTAGAAGAGCGTGGACAGGGCGCCGACGACGCAGAAGCCGACGAGCTGCCGGGCCAGCCCCTGCGGTACGCCGCTCAGGTCGCGGTCGCGCGGGTCGTCGCCGAAGGGGCGGCCCAGCCGGTCCAGCGGCAGCGAACCGGTGGCCAGGGCCTTGCCGACCCGCCACACGCCCTTGAGGTCCTCGGTCGCCGTGCGCACGATGTGCACGGTGGAGTCCGGGTCGTCGACCCAGTCGACCGGCACCTCGTGGATGCGGCACCCGGCGCGCTCGGCGAGCACCAGCATCTCGGTGTCGAAGAACCAGCCGGTGTCCTCCACCAGCGGCAGCAGCACCTGGGCCACGTCCCGGCGGATCGCCTTGAAACCGCACTGGGCGTCGGAGAAGCGGGCCTGGAGGGAGCCGCGCAGGATGAGGTTGTAGGTGCGGGAGACGAACTCCCGCTTGGCGCCGCGCACCACCCGGGCGCTGCGGGCGAGCCGGGAGCCGATCGCGAGGTCCGAGTGACCGGAGATCAGCGGGGCCACCAGCGGCAGCAGCGCGTTCAGGTCGGTGGAGAGGTCGACGTCCATGTAGGCCAGGACCGGGGCGTCCGATGCCGACCAGACGGTCCGCAGCGCCCGGCCGCGCCCCTTCTGCTCCAGCCGGACGGACCTGACCGTGCCGAGGTCCGCCGCCAGACCGGCCGCTACCCGCGGGGTGCCGTCCGTGGAGGCGTTGTCGGCGACCGTGATGCGGAAGGCATAGGGGAACGTCCGGGTGAGGTGCTCGTGCAGTCTGCGGACGCACGGCCCGAGGTCCTTCTCCTCGTTGTAGACGGGGACCACTACGTCCAGGACAGGCGTACCGGCTCCTGCGGCCGGGAGGTGCTCCCGCGCCGGCAGGGAGCCGGGAGAAGAGTCGGTTCGCATGGGACCGACACTTCTCAACTCCCCTGTCGTACCCGTGTGGTGAGACTGTGCTGTGCCTGTGAGCGCGCGGGCGCGTCCGGCCGGTCCCCAACGGCGGGCAGGTAGACGGTGAAGACCGTCCGCCCCGGCGCGCTGTCGACCGTCACACAGCCGCCGTGCGCGGCCGTCACGGCCTGCACGATGGCGAGCCCGAGGCCGGACGAACCGGTCGCGCGGGAGCGCGCGGAGTCGCCGCGGGCGAACCGCTCGAAGACGTGCGGCAGCAACGCGGCGGGGATGCCCGGCCCGTCGTCCTCCACGTCCACGCACAGCCACTCCCCGGCGCCCCGCACACGCGCGGTGACGGTCGTCCCCGGCGGGGTGTGGTTGCGGGCGTTGCCCAGCAGGTTGACCAGCACCTGCTGGAGCCGGGCCGGGTCCGCCGACACCAGGGCGGGTTCGTCGGGCAGGTCGAGCCGCCAGGTGTGGCCGAGACCGGCCGCGCGGGCGTCGCTGACGGTGTCCACGACGAGCGGTACGAGATCGGTCCGGCCGAACTCCAGCGGGCGTCCGGCGTCCAGGCGGGCGAGCAGCAGCAGGTCCTCGACCAGCAGGGTCATGCGGCCGGCCTCGGACTCGATGCGGCCCAGCGCGTGCCGGGTGTCGGGGCCGACCTGCTCGCGCCCCCGGCGGGTGAGTTCGGCGTAGCCGCGGATGGAGGCGAGGGGGGTGCGCAGTTCGTGGCTGGCGTCGGCGACGAACTGCCGTACCCGCGTCTCGCTCTGCTGGCGGGCGTGCAGGGCTCCGTGGACGTGGTCCAGCATGCGGTTGAGCGCGGAGCCGACCCGGCCCACCTCGGTGTGCGGGTCGCACTCGGACTCCGGCACCCGTTCGTCCAGGTTCACCTCGCCCGCGTCCAGGGGCAGTTCGGAGACCCGGCCGGCGGTTGCGGCGACCCGGCGCAGGGGGCGGGTGGCGACGCCGACGATGACGGCCCCGGCGAGGGAGGCGGCGACGAGACCGGCGGCGGTGACGCTGGCCTCCACGAGGATCAGGGTGCTGATGGTCTCGGTGACGTCGTCGGTCGGCACGGCGGCGTAGTAGGCGTCCCGGTACTCCACCCGGTAGTCACCGAGGCCGGTGATGCCGACGGTGTGCGTCCTGCCGTCCCGTGGCACGCCCGCCAGCTCGGCCCGCTGGGCCTCGGTGAGGGAGACGGCCGTCATCCCGCTGAAGTCGGTGCTGTCGTCGTCCTTCCGGCCGAACGCGGCATCGACGACGGCGCCGTCGCGCACCTCGGCGACGACCGTGCCCTGCGGCTGGGGTCCGCGGGTGACGAACTCGTCGAGGTCCAGACGATGCGGGCCGTTGCCGCCGGGCTCGGGGTCACCGGGCGGCTTGAACCCGGACACCCGCATGGCGACCTCGCGCACCTGCCCGTCCAGCTGCTCGTACAGGTGCGAGCGCAGCGCGAGGGTCGTCACCGTGCCGATCACCGCGCACACCACCGCGATCAGCGCCACGGACGCGACGACGAGCCGGGTCCGCAGGGTCCGCGGCCGCGGTCGTCGCCGCCGGGTCATGCCGCGGGTTTGATCAGGTAACCGGCACCGCGCCGGGTGTGGATCATCGGCTCGCGCCCCGCGTCGATCTTCCGGCGCAGGTAGGAGATGTACAGCTCGACGACGTTGGCCTGCCCGCCGAAGTCGTACGACCACACGCGGTCCAGGATCTGCGCCTTGCTCAGCACCCGCCGCGGGTTGCGCATCAGGAAGCGCAGCAGCTCGAACTCGGTGGCGGTGAGGTGGATGCCGGCGCCGCCCCGGGTGACCTCGTGGCTGTCCTCGTCGAGGGTGAGGTCACCGACGACGAGGACGGAGTCGGAACGCCGGTCGGCGGCGCCGGAGCGGCGGATCAGTCCGCGCAGCCGGGCGACGACCTCCTCCAGGCTGAACGGCTTGGTGACGTAGTCGTCCCCGCCCGCGGTCAGCCCGGCGACACGGTCCTCCACGGCGTCCTTGGCGGTCAGGAACAGCACCGGCACGTCCGGCAGGTCGCGGCGCAGCCGCCCCAGCACGCTCAGGCCGTCCATGTCGGGCAGCATCATGTCCAGGACGACGGCGTCGGGCCGGAAGTCGCGCGCGGCCCGTACGGCGCCGTGGCCGTCGCCCGCACTGCGGATCTGCCAGCCCTCGTAACGCAGGGCCATGGACAGCAGTTCCGTGATGGACTGCTCGTCGTCCACTACAAGCACCCGGACGGGGCTCCCGTCCGGCCTCAGCAGTTCGGTGCGCCCCTGGGGCGAGGTCGTGGTCATGGCGGACAGCCTGTCGGGGCGCTCTGAGAGGGTCCTTTCCCGAACCTGTGATTTCTCTGAGAAACCCGCGGGGCCCCCTCTCAGCCGACGCCGGGCAGTCCGAACAGCCGGGCCGCGTTGTCGTGGCACACGCCGCGCAGCCACGCGTCCCCCAGTCCCAGCCGCTCCAGGGCGTGCAGCTGGTGCAGATAGGGATACGGGATGTTGGGGAAGTCGGTGCCGAGCAGGACGCGGTCGCCGAGATCCGCCAGCCGGGGCAGCGCGCGGTGCGGGAAGGGCGCGAGCCGCTCGCTGAAGTCGGTGAACGCCATGGTCGTGTCCAGCCGCACCTGGCCGTACCGCTCGGCGAGGTCCAGGAAGTCCTCGTACTCGGGCATGCCCATGTGGGCGACGACCAGCCGCAGCCGGGGGTGGCGCGCCAGGACCCGCGCGATCGGCTCGGGGCCGGTGTGCTTGCCGGGCGCCGGGCCGGAACCGCAGTGGACGACGACCGGCACCCCCGCCTCGGCGAGCACGCCCCACGCCGGGTCGAGCAGCGCGTCGGCCGGGTCGTACGCCCCCACCTGCACGTGCGCCTTGAAGACCCGCGCGCCCGCCTCGACGGCCCGGCGGACGTACGCCTCGACGCCCGGCTCGGGGAAGAGGGTGGAGGTGTGCAGGCAGTCGGGGGTGCGGCGGGCGAAGTCCACCGCCCAGTCGTTGAGCCACCGGGCCATGCCGGGCTTGTGCGGATAGAGCATCGCGGTGAAGGCCCGCACCCCGAACGCGCGCAGCAGCCCGGCGCGTTCGTCCTCCTCCTGCCGGTAGGTGATCGGCCACTCGACGCCACCGGTCAGGGGCCCGAGGGCGTCGAAGTAGGCCCAGACCTTGCGCAGCACGCGCTCGGGCATGAAGTGCGTGTGCACGTCGATCAGCCCGGGCAGCCCGAGCTCCTCCCAGAACCGGCGGACCCGCCCGACTTCGTGATCACTCATGGGGCCACGATCGCGCCCCGGGCTCCGGGGGAACAAGGGGGTGATAAGGGTGACAGGGACGACGGGGACGACGGGGACGACGGGGACGACGGGGACGACGGGGACGACGGGGACGACGGGGACGACGGGGACGACGGGGACGACGGGGACGACGGGGGCGACGGGAGTGACGGGGCCAAGGGCCGTCGGCTCGGAACGCGAGCTCAGAACAGGCCGTCCTGCACCCCCGCCGCCCCCTTGAGCTCCCGCAGCGGCACCGCGCAGGGCTCGCCCCCGGCGGCCACCAGCTCCCACCCCGGCATCAGCCTGGTGTCGAGGACGACGACCCCGCGCTCCGTCGCCAGATGCAGATCCGGCCCGGCGGCCGCCACCAGCTCGCCCCCGATCGCGCCGCCCGCCACCAGCTCGGTCACCTCCGCCACGGCGGCCGGCCCGCGCTCCGCCCCCTCGATCCCGAAGACCGCCGCGTGGTCGACGGCCCGGAACGGCTCCGGCGTCAGCGCCTCCGGCCACCCGCCCAGCGCGACCGCCCGTGCGTGCAACCCGGCGATCTCGGCCGCCCGTTCCTCCTCCGAGGCGGGCAGCGCGGCCCGCACCGCGCGCTTGTGGGCGTACGGGACGCGGTCGGGCACGCCCAGCGCGGCCCGCAGCAGCTCCTCGGTCCGGCGCGCGGCCATCAGCGGCCCGGAGCCCAGCCAGCCGAAGCACACCGCCCCCTGCTCGAGCAGCCGGGCCGAACCCCGTTCGTACGCGGTGATCCCCACCTTGACCAGGCCCGGCCCGAACCACGCCAGATAGACGCGGTACGGTCGCGGATCGTCCGCGACGGTGTCGGCGGCCACGGAGTGGGCCCGGTCGAGGCGCGCGCACTCCTCGCACCGCGCCCCCGTGCTCCGACCCGGCACACCCGCCCGCACCGGACACGCGTGCCCCCGCGCCCCCACGCAGGTCCGCACACCCCCCTCGGCGACCGCGAAGGCCACCCGCCTCCCCCGGACCAGCGCACTGCGCCGGCCCCCGACCCACGACAGCACGGGGCCGTCCGCCGCCCACCGCAGCCCCGCGCACTTCCATGCCTGTGCCATCCCCACCGACAGTAGAGGGCCCCACTGACAACGACACGGGGGCCGGGGACGACGTCGGGCGGACACTCACCCGTGGTGAGCGCCCGCCCGGACGTACCGTACGGTCATGGCAGATAGTGAACCGATGTGCCCCGAGCGCCTGCTCATGGAGCACGTCACCAGCCGCTGGGGCACCCTGGCCCTGATCGCCCTGCTGGACCGTCCGCACCGCTTCAGCGAACTGCGGCGCGAAATCGGGCAGGTCAGCGAGAAGATGCTGGCCCAGACCCTGCGGACCCTGGAGCGCGACGGCCTGGTCCACCGGGACGCCAAGCCGGTGATCCCGCCCCGCGTGGACTACTCCCTCACCGACCTCGGCCGCGAGGCCGCCGAACAGGTCCGGGACCTCGCGCGCTGGACGGAACGGCGGCTGACGGCGGTCGAGCGGGCCCGGGAGACCTACGACGCGACGAGAACCCGACCCGCCGCCGTCCGCACCGGCGTCCCCGGCGTCACTGCTTGAGCACGGCCTCCATCACGCGCTTGGCGATGGGCGCGCCGAGCCCGCCGCCGGAGATGTCCTCGCGGGAGATGTCCATGTCGGTCGGGTCGATGAACACGGCCACGGCGACGGAGGACCCGTCGTCCTTCTTGCCGTAGGACACGAACCAGCCGTACGGCACCTTCTCGTTGACGTCGACGCCGCGCTGGGCGGTACCGGTCTTGCCGCCGACCGTGATGCCCTCGATCTGGGCGCGGCGGGCGCTGCCCTCCTTGGCGGTGAACTCCATCATCTCCTGGACCTTCTGCGCGGTCTCGGCGGAGACGGCCTCGCTCATCGTCGCGGGCTCGGTCTTCTCCAGGGTGTCCAGGTCCGGGCCCTTGACCTCGTCGACGATGTAGGGCTGCATCACTTTGCCGTCGTTGGCGATCCCGGCGGTGACCATGGCCATCTGCATCGGCGTACTGGTCAGGCTGCCCTGGCCCATGCCGGTGAGGGCGGTGCCGGGCTTGTCGAGGTCCTCGGGGTAGAGGCTCTTGGTGGCGAGCAGGTCGCCGAAGTCGTCGGAGTAGACGTCCTCGTTGAAGCCGAACTTCTCGGCCGTCTCGCGCATCTTGTCCTGCCCCAGCTTGGAGGCGGCGTCGAGGAAGACGTTGTTGCAGGAGTACTGCATGGCGGTCTTCATCGATGCCTTGTTGCAGACCGCGTCACCGGCCTCGCTGCCGATCTTGTTGGTGGACTGCGGCAGCGGGTACGGGGAGACGGCGTCCGTGCGGGCGTCGACGTCGGTGACGATGTTGTGCTCGAGCGCGGCGGCCGCGGTGAGGATCTTGAACGTGGAGCCCGGCGGGTAGGTCTCCCGCAGCGCGCGGTTGGCCAGCGGCTTGTTCTTCTTCTTGTCGAGGGCGACGAAGCGGTCGGACTCCTTGAAGGTGTTGCCCGCGAACACGGACGGGTCGTAGGAGGGCGCCGAGACCAGCGCCAGCACCTTCCCCGTCCGCGGGTCGAGCGCGACCACGGCCCCCCGGGCGCCCTTCAGGTCGGTCAGCCCGTCCCAGGCGGCCTTCTGCGCCTTCGGGTCGATGGTGGTGACCACCGAGCCGGGCCGCCGCCCCTCGCCGCTGACCACGTCGGCGAACCGCTGGAAGGCCAGCCGGTCGTCCTTGCCGGTGAGGATGGAGTCGTAGGTCTTCTCCAGCAGCGTCATGCCCTGGGCCTGCGAGGCGTACCCGGTCACCGGCGCGTACATCGGCCCGTCGGCGTAGGTGCGCTTGTACTTGAGGTCGGTGCTCTCGGTCTCCTTGGAGCCGGTGACGGCCCGTCCGCCGACGACGATGTCACCGCGCGGCGTGGCGAACTGCTCGATCTGCACCCGACGGTTCTTGGTGTCGGAGGCCAGTTCCGGGGCACGGACGTACTGCAGCCAGTTCGCGCGGATCAGCAGGCCGAGCACCAGCAGCCCGCAGAAGATGGCCACGGCCCTCAGCGGCTTGTTCACCGTCGGCCTCCGTCGAGGCTCGGCCGGTCGGATGTCGTCCGGTCGGATATGAAGACTGATCCTCTCAACATGGGCACACCCTAGACACAGTTGCGGACCGTACTCACGTCCGGTCGGCCGCCGCACCGGCCGTGTCGCCCGACTCCAGGGGCACTTGACCGCCGAGGCCCTCGGCGACAATCCGTCGGAACCTGTCACTCACGCCACTGGGACACCCCCCGTGTCCTGCATAGCGTGCCCGCATGAACCTCGCCGGCCTCCTCCCCCACGTCCTGCCGATCGGCATCGGCCTCCTCGTCGTCCTGCTGCTGTCCCTCGTCCCGGACCCGCACCGCCGCCCCCTGAACGCCCTCGGGATCGCCGGGGCCGGGGGCGTCTACTTCTCGGGCGGCGGGCTCGGCGCCTGGGAGCTCCCGTTCGGCGCGCTCATGCTGTACGTCGCCCACCGGGGCCTCACGTCCTGGACGTACATCGGCATCGGCTGGCTGCTGCACACCGCGTGGGACGTCGTGCACCACCTGAAGGGCGACCCGATCCTCCCCTTCGCCCACGACTCGTCCCTCGGCTGCGCGATCTGCGACCCGGTCATCGCCCTGTGGTGCCTGCGCGGCGGCCCGCACCTGCGGGAACTCGTCCCCGCCTCCGCGTCCAGGGCGAAGGCACAGAGCTGAGGCCCGGGCAGGCCTACGGCTTGTCGCGCCACTGTGAGAACTTCAGACCGGGTCCAAGCCTGACCGAGGTGATGTCCTCGACGCGCCGGTCCGGTGTGACCTCGCTGGTCGAGTTCTCCACCGGCCCTTCGGCCAGACCCCCCTGGCGGAAGGGGACCCGGTCGACGACCTCACCCTCGTCGTCGAGAAAGTCCACAGTGCCCGTAACGGTGTTGTAGTGCTGCTCTCGCAGGATGCCGTCCACCGTCATCCGTACCGCCTTCCCCTTCCCCGAGGGGCGGGACAGGCGAAGATGCTCGCGCGCCGTCCGAGCCACCGCGGGGGACGTGGCTTCCGTGCCGGCCGGGAAGACCTTGTTGTCACGGTTGTCACGCTTGTCGTCCGAGGCGTAGAGGAACAGACCGAGCAGTGCGGCGGACAAGGCCGCCGCCACGGCGACCCAGGACAGAAGGAGCGATCGGCGGGACATCCGGGCATCCTCGCACGTCGCCTCCGTGCGCCACTCCCACACTCCCACGACTGCCGCGCTTGCACTGAGATTCTCTCAGCAATGGCTCCGGCCCACACCGCTGTCACGGCCGGGGCAGCGGGCAGGTCCATACCGGCCACCATGCTCGCCTCTGCGAGGCTGGCGCATGAGGACGGCTACTCAGCTCCGCATCGGGCACGACTCACCCGAGCCCAGCCGGTTTCCCATGAGGCGGTTGCCGTCAAACACTGTCGTCAAGGCAAAGACAGAGGCCCTGTGGATGATTCCACAGGGCCTCTGGTTTGCTGTGCACTCGGCAGGATTCGAACCTGCAACCTTCTGATCCGTAGTCAGATGCTCTATCCGTTAAGCTACGAGTGCTTGTCTTTTTCAGTTTTATCGCTGCGCTCCCGGCCCTTCCGGCCCGCTCGCGGCGACAGGAAGAACATTACATGACTGCCGCCGTCATGTGAAATCCATTGGCCGCACCCCTTGCGACCTGCGCAAACGCCGGACTGAGGCCCGCCGGACAACACGGAAGCCCCGGCCGTGCGGGCCGGGGCTTCGGTGATCGTGCGGAGGCGGAGGGATTTGAACCCTCGATGGGGTGTAAGCCCCAAACCGCATTAGCAGTGCGGCGCCATAGACCGGACTAGGCGACGCCTCCAGACAACATCACCATCTCGCGTGCGAGCGCGAGTGGCGCGTGCCGATGATGACACAGTTGAGCGCGCTGTCACCAATCGGCCCCTACGGTACTAGGCGGGCAGGCCGCAGGGCAAAGCCCTTACGGCGTGGTCGCCCGGACGTCGCGCGTCCGCACGGCGTACTCCGCGGCCGCAGGCGCAACGTCGCGGCGGCCGGCGCGTTGGTCAGGTCATGTTCCAGGTCTCCCGCACCCCCGCCGCCCGCCTCCTCGGCGCCGCCGCCCTGTCCGCCGCCGCCCTCGCCTCCGTCTGCGCCGCGCACCCGGCCGCAGCCGTCGTCCCCGGTCCCGGCGTTCCCGACGATGGCCACCTCACGGTCACCGTCCGCGACGCCGGCCCCGGCTTCGACGGCACGTACGAGCTGTCCTGCCACCCCGCCGGCGGCGACCACCCCGACCCGGACGGCGCCTGCGC
This sequence comes from Streptomyces sp. NPDC085944, assembly GCF_040686295.1. Lineage (NCBI taxonomy): Bacteria > Bacillati > Actinomycetota > Actinomycetes > Kitasatosporales > Streptomycetaceae > Streptomyces > Streptomyces sp. NPDC085944. The sequence goes on from NZ_JBFBJX010000020.1 coordinate 118,103, forward strand.
CGTCGTCGAGGGCGACACCCGGTGGGGCCGGGACACCTTCGCGCCGGTGCCCGAGGGCAGCGTCTGCACCATGCAGTACGGCGGTCCGGCCACCGCGCACGTCACCGGCGTCTGGGCCGGACGCCCCGTCGACGCGACGTACGACCGCCGCGACGGCTGCGAGATCTCCCGCTGGGACCGCATGGTGCCACTGCTGCCCGACCTCGGGCGCCCGGCCCGGTCCTAGGAGGGACGACGACGCCTGCTCGGCCCGACGGTCACCGGTCACACGTTCTACGTCACTTCGTCGTGCGACCTACGTCCCATCCCACCCCGCCCGCCGGGCCCCAACCCTTAGACTCCCTCGGGTGACACGCCGCGGACCGATTGGCAAGATGGCCCAGGCGGTCGGCAAGTGCGGTAACAGGAGGGAAGCGTCTCGTGAGCAGCAGGCCATCCCGAGGCGCTGCTCGCCTCGCAGCCATACTGGACGCGCTGCCGGACGCGTTGGTCCTGGTCAACGCCAACGGCACCGTGGTCAACGCGAACACCATCGCGCTGGAGGCGTTCGAGACGCCGGGCACCGCGCTGGTCGGGCGGGGGCTGCTGGATCTGCTGCCGCAGTTCGACTCGCGGCTGATCCCCGGCTCCATGCGGCGCCCCGACCACATCGACCCGCGGGCGCGCACCAAGCCGACCCGGATGGTCGCCCGGCGCACCGACGGCTCCGAGTTCCCCGTCGAGGTCACCAGCGCCAACCTGGAGACCGGCCAGCAGGCCTACGACACCTACGGCTACACCGGCGACGAGCTGCTGATGCTGGTCGTCCGCGACCTCTCCGGCACCGTCGACACCGAGGCCGAGCTGGCCCGTTCGCAGCGGCAGACCGAGATGATCCTGCGGGCCGCCTCCGAGGGCGTCGTCGGCACCGACACCGACGGGCGGATCGTCCTCGTCAACCCGGCCGCCGCCCAGATCCTGGGCTACCGCGCCGGTGAACTGGGCGGCCGCGAGCTGCACACCCTGGTCCTGCACTCCCGCGCCGACGGCTCGCCGTTCCCGTACGACGAGTCGCCGCTCGCCGACACCCTGCGCTCCGGGCGCAAGCACCGGGTGCGCGGGCAGGTGCTGTTCGCCAAGAGCGGGGACCAGCTGCCGGTCGACCTGACGACCGCCCCCGTGCGCGACGGCGACCAGCTCGTCGGCGCCGTGCTGACCTTCACCGACCGGCGCCCCTACGACGCCCTCGTCAAGGAGCACGAGGAGGCGGAGCGGCGGCACGCCGAGGAGTTGGAGCGGCTCTCCGAGGAGCACGCCTCCGAGCTGACCGCGCTGCGCCAGCGGCACGTCGCCGAGCTGGAGGAGCTGCGGGAGAAGCACGCGGAGGAGCTCGCCGCGGACGCCGACCGCTACGCCGCCCTCGGTGAGCGGGAGAAGGACCGGTACGAGGCGATCGCCGGCCGGCACGAGCAGCTGCTCACCCTGCTCGGCGACTCGCTGCGCGGGCCGCTGGACGAGCTGCGCCGGGAGCTGGCCGCACTGGCCTCCGACGACGCCGGGCAGCTGTGGCCCGAGGCCAACCAGGTGCTGCACCATCTGTCGGCGGGCTACTCGCGCATCACCACTCTCATCGACAACGTGCTCGGCTATCAGCGCCTCGACGGGGGCGACGAGCAGGTCGCCCGTACGAAGGTGATGCTCGACGCCGTCGTCGCGGCGGGTGTCGACGGGGCCGTGGAGCTGATCGGGCCGGGGCGGGTGCAGTTCGCCGTGCACGCGCCGCCGATCGAGGCCGAGGTGGATTCCCGGCTCCTGGCCACCGCGCTCGCCCATCTCGTCGCGGACGTCGCGGGTGTCGACGCGACCGGCAACTCGCCCGTGTCGGCGACCGGCGGATACCTGGACAACACCGTCGTGGTCGCGGCGGCGCAGCGCGGCGAGGTCGTGCGCATCGAGGTGCGCGGGCCGTACGCCGGCGGGGACCCGGTGCACGAGCCGATCGTGCGCGGAATCGTGCGGGCGCACGGCGGCGTGCTGCAGACGCACGAGGTGCCGGGCATGAGCGGCAGCGCGTTCGTGCTGGAGGTGCCGATCGGGGGCGGGGCCGGTGCGGTCGCCGCCCCGGGCACCGAGGTGGCTTCCGTCGCGTCCGTCGCGCCTGCCGAGGGTGTCGGTGGCGTGGGCGCGGGGAACGCCGTGGCCGTGCGGGAGCCGGCTCCCGGGGGCGGGAGGCGGCGGGCGCGCCGGGCGTCGGTCGACGCGTTCCTGGAGAGCGAGGTCGCGGGGGCGCCGGGCGAGGCCGGTGCCGGGCCCGAGGCGGAGAGGGCCGCTCCGACCGGGCGGCGCAGGCGGCGCGCGGCGCAGGCCGAGAGCGGGATACAGGCTCAGGGACAGGTGCAGGTGCCGCAACACGGCGCCGCTTCCGCTCCGCTTCCCGTGCCCGCGCAGGCGGGCCCCGGTGAGGGGGCCGGGGCCGGTGGTACCGGGCGCCGGCGCGGGCGGCCCGCGGAGGGTCCGGGTGCCGAGGTCGCCGTGGCGCAACAGGGGGCGCCCGCTGGGGTGTCCGAGGGTGCCGTCGTCATGGCCGGCGAGCACGGCGGAGGGTCCGCGGCGTCCAACACCGGGCTGGGCGGGACCGTACCCCCGCAGGGGGTGCCCGCGCCCGCCGCCGGTCGACGGGCCGGGCAGGACGGCGGAGAGCAGCACGCGCTGCCCCCGGCCCTGCCAGCGCAGGCCGGTGAGTCGGACCCCGCGCACCTTGCTTCCGCAGACCCCGCGCACACGGACCGGCCGACGGGACGCCGGCGGCGCGCCCTCGCCTCCGCGAACGAACGTGCCGCGGCGCAGGAGGCCGCTCCGCGCCAGGTGTTCGCCCTGCCGCCCGCCGACGCGGACCGTCCGTCCGACGGTACGGCGGAGGCGGCACCGGAGAGCCAGGGCCCGGCTCGCGTTCAGGGGCAGGGGCCGACCGGGCCCCTGCCCGTACCCGGGCCCTCTCCCGTACCCGGGCCCCTTCCCGTACCCGGGCCCGCCGCTCCCGGTGACGCCCTGCCCGACGACGGCCGTCACGACGCCGTACCGCACGACCGGGCCGACGACCACACGCCGCCGCAGCCGCACCCCGCCGAGGCGCCCACGGGACGCCGCCGCCGGGCCGGCACCCCCCGGCCGGCCGGGGGACCGGCGCCGGTCCCGGCGCAGCACGCCCCCGCGCAGCACGCCCCCGCGCAGGGCGTCCCGGTGCAGGCGCCGACGCCGGTGCAGCCGGTGCAGGGAGCCCCGGTGCCGTCTCCGGCCGAGGCACAGGTGTCCCGGCCCGCCGCAGCCGGCACCGCGCAGCCCGACGGCCCCCAGCCCGGCATCGCGGCGCCCGACGCCCCCCAGCCCGGCACCGCGCAGCCCGACGCCCCGCACCCCGGCACCGCGCAGCCCGACGCCCCCCACCCCGGCACCGCGGCGCCCGCTGCCCCCGGCCGGCCGGCTCCCGCGCCGCAGCCCCAGCCGCAGCCCCAGTCCTGGCCCGCGGCCGGGGACACCCAGGGCTCCGGCACGCCCGTGCCGCCCGGCGCAGCCGCCGGACCCGCGACTCCGGCCACGCCTGCCGCGTCGGCCGCCCCGGCCACACCTGCCACCCCGGCGGCCCCGGCGGCCCCCCGGACCGTCCCCGCCACCACGCCGAGCCGGGGCACGCCGTTGCCGCCCGAGAACGCGCCCGCTCCGCGCGCGGCGCAGCCGCTGCCCGCCGAGGCCTCCGCTCCGGTCGACCCGAACTCGACGCAGGGACGGGCGATCAGCGTGCGCACCCTCGGCCAGGGCGTGCCGTTCAACCGGCAGGCGGTCCAGGTGCAGCAGCCGTCGGCCACGCCCGCCCCGCACCAGCCGGGCGGTGGCGGCCGGCGCCGCAAGCTGGGCACGCCGCCCGACCCGGCCGCCGGGGCCGCGGCGCAGTCGGCCCGCTCGCACCCGGCCGCGGAGCAGCCGCCCGGCGCGCTGCCCCCCACCACGCCGCCGCCCACGGCGCAGCCGAAGAAGCAGTCCCCGCCGCCGTCCCAGGAGCAGTCGTCCCTGGCCGGCGGTCAGGGACGGCTCGCGCCGGTCACCGAGGGCGCCGGACGGTCGTACGCCATAGGGGCACCGGACCGGGACGCCGCCGAGGGGCCCGAGCCGCTGGACGGGCCGGGCGGGGCCGTCGAGGTGGCCGATCCGCCGCGTCCGCAGCCGATGGACGACGAGCTGCCGCCGGAGCCGCTGGACAACCCGCGCCGGCTGCTGGTGTGGCCCGCGCCGGACGTCTCCACGCAGCAGGCGCTCAGCGACCGCGGCTACCGGCCGGTGACCGTGAACTCGCGCGAGGAGGTCGACGCGCAGATCGCGGCGTTCCCGGCCGCGCTGTTCGTGGACCCGCTGACCGGGCCGATCACGCGTACGGCGCTGCAGTCGCTGCGGCAGGCGGCGGTGGCGGCCGAGGTGCCGGTGCTGGTCACGGCCGGTCTCGGACAGGCCTCGCGGAACGCGGCCTACGGCGCGGACCCCGCCGTGCTGCTGAAGGCGCTCGCGCCCCGGGACAGCGAGCAGCACCCGCCGCGCGTGCTGCTGATCGAGGAGCACGCGGAGATCGCCCTGGCGCTGACGTCGACGCTGGAGCGGCGCGGTATGCAGGTGGCGCGGGCGGCGAGCGACGCCGACGCGGTGACGCTGGCGGGGCAGTTCCGGCCGAACCTGGTCGTGATGGACCTGATGCGGGTGCAGCGGCGCCAGGAGGGGTCCGCCGGGATCGTCGACTGGCTGCGCGCCAACGGACAGCTCAACCGCACCCCGCTGGTCGTCTACACCGCCGCCGTCGACCAGGACGACCTGCCGCGCCTCGCCTCGGGCGAGACGGTGCTGTTCCTTGCGGAGCGTTCCACCAGCGGTGAGGTGCAGTCCCGGATCGTCGAGCTGCTGTCGCGGATCGGGACCAACTGAGGGCCCGGCGGCCCGGAGCTACGGTTCGACGATCCGGCGGGCCGCCTTCTTGATCGAGTCGCGCAGCCGGTCGCCGCCACCGTCCTCGCCGCCGACGAGGATGCGCTTCATCTGGGGCACGACGACCGCCCAGTTGGCCATCGCGACCAGCAGGAACAGCAGGTCGGGCGCCGGGATGGCGTCGGTGATCACGCCGCGTTCCTGGCCGTCCCGCAGGGCGGCGACCTTGCGGGCGTAGTGCTCCTGGCGTTCGCTCTCGTGAGGCAGCTCGGCGGTGCCGTACTCCATGCCCTCCCAGAAGAGCAGGCGCAGCAGCTCGGGGTGGGCGGCGTGGTAGTCCAGCAGGCGGTCGATCCAGCCCTCGATGTCGTCCGGGTCGACGGGGACGGAGATCGCGAGGTCGAGCATCTTCTTCTCGAGCACGCACGCGAACAGCTCGCCCTTGTTGCCGTAGTAGGCGTAGATCAGCTGCTTGTTGGCCCTGGCCTCGGCCGCGATGCGGTCGATGCGCGCCCCGGCGATGCCGTGGCGGGCGAACTCCGCCACCGCCGCCTCGAAGATCCGGGCTTTGGTGGCCTCGGGGTCCCTTGCTGCCATGAGGCCAGGGTAACGGGGCCCCGGACGGTAACCAACTATTTGGTTGACAGGGTTCGGGAATGCGGGACAGACTCCCGTGGTTCCTCCAACCAACCAGTTAGTTGTTAGCTGGTGTGCACTCGAAGGAGTCGGTCCGCATCATGCCGTCATCGCCCTCCGCTTCCGCCACGTCGCCGCAGACCGACCCCGGAAGCACCGCCCCCGTGCACACACCCGGCCCCGCCGGTCCGTCCGGAGCCGGCCCGTCCGGTGCCGTCGCCCGGCTCTTCCTCCCGCTGATCGCCCTGTGCACCGCCGTCACGGCCGCCAACATCTATCTCGCGGCGCCGCTGCTCCCCCTCATCGCCCACGACATGGGATCCACCCCGTCGGCGGTCGCCTGGCTCGCCTCGGTCGCGCAGCTCGGGTACGCCGCCGGCCTGCTCTTCTTCGCCCCGCTCGGCGACAGCGTGAACCGACGCCGCCTGGTCGCCGTCCTCTCGCTGGTCGCCACGGCAGCCCTGCTCGCCGCCGCCGCCTCGGCCGGCACCGGCGCGCTCGCGGGCGCGGTCCTGGTCGCCTCGGCCGCGACCGTCGTACCGCAGCTGCTCGTCCCGCTGGTCGCCGAGCGCGCCCCCGCCGACCGCCGGGCCCGGCACGTCGCGGCCGTCATCGCGGGCCTGTTCACCGGCGTCGTCGCGGCCCGGGTGCTCGGCGGTCTCGCCGGGCAGGCCTTCGGCTGGCGCACGGTGTTCGTGGGCGCCGCCGTCCTGACCGCCGTACTGGGGCTGGCTACGGCGTACATCCTGCCGGTGGAGCGGCGGCAGCGGCGGGGGCCGCTGTTCGCGGGGCTCGTCGCGATACCGGGCGTGGTCCGCCGCTCGCCCGACCTGTGGCGGGCGTGCGTGCGGCAGGCGGGGATGTACGGCGCCTGGAGCGCCCTGTGGACCTCGCTCGCCCTGCTCCTCACGGGGGACGAGGGGTACGGCATGACCACCGCCGCGGCCGGTCTGTTCGGGCTGTTCGGGCTGGCGGCAAGCGTCGTCGCGCCGCTCGCCGGGGGCCTGGTCGACCGGTTCGGCGCCGCCAAGGTCGTACGGTCCGCGTACGCGCTGGCCGCGCTCTCCGTGCCGCTGTTCTGGCTGGGCGGGCAGGTGATGGCGGCGCTGTGCGCGGCCGCGGTCCTGGTGCACGCCGCCCTGGTCGCCTCCCATGTCGCCAACCAGACCCTCGCGCTGACCACCACCTCGGCCCCGGCCACCGCCAACACGGCCTACGTCGTCGCCGGCTTCGCGGGCGGCGCGCTGGCCTCTGCCCTCACCGGGCCCGCGTTCGGGCACTGGGGCTGGGGCGGCGTGTGCGCGGTGGCGGGGACGTGGCTGGTGCTGGGGTGGACGGCCACGGCCGTACGCCCGGCGCGGACGGCACGCATGGCGCGGTGAGGGCAAAAGGAACGCAGGAAGTGCCGGGCGGGAGGCCGTGGGGCCCGCCGGCCGGCACCTCGTTACCCGCGCCGGTCAGAGGCGCGTGACGTCGAGCCCGCCGTCGGCGTACTGCCTGCGCAGCACCTTCTTGTCGAACTTGCCGACGCTGGTCTTCGGCACCGTCTCGATGACGGTCCAGCGTTCCGGGAGCTGCCACTTGGCGATCTTGCCGTCCTCGGCGAGGAAGGTGCGCAGGGCGGCGAAGTCGGCGGTGGCGCCCTCCCTGAGGACGACGGTGGCCAGTGGGCGCTCGCCCCACTTGTCGTCGGGCACGGCGACCACGGCGGCCTCGGCGACGTCCGGGTGGGACATCAGCGCGTTCTCCAGCTCGACCGAGGAGATCCACTCGCCGCCGGACTTGATGACGTCCTTGGCCCGGTCGGTCAGGGTGAGGAAGCCGTCCGGCGAGATGGTGCCGACGTCACCCGTCTTCAGCCAGCCGTCCTCGCTGAACTTGTCGTCGGGACGCAGCGGCTCCGCGCCGGGGCCGTTGTAGTAGGCACCGGCGATCCAGTTGCCGCGCACCTCCAGCTCACCGGCGGACTCCCCGTCCCAGGGCAGGCGCTCGCCGCCGGGACCGGTGAGGCGGGCCTCGACGCCGGCCGGGAAGCGGCCCTGGGTGAGGCGGTAGGCGAACTCCTCCGGCGTGCCGACCACGTGCGCGGGCGGCCGGGCGATGGTGCCGAGCGGCGAGGTCTCCGTCATGCCCCAGGCGTGGCAGACCCGCATCCCGAGCGCGTCGAACGCCTCCATCAGGGAGGGGGGACAGGCCGAGCCGCCGATGGTGACCTGGGTGAGCGAGGAGACGTCGCGGGGCTTGGCCGTCAGCTCGGCGAGCAGGCCCTGCCAGATGGTGGGGACGGCGGCGGCGTGCGTGGGCCGCTCGCCCTCGATCATCGCGGCGAGGGGCGCGGGCTGCAGGAAGCGGTCCGGCATCAGCATGTTCACGCCGGTCATGAAGGTGGCGTGCGGCAGCCCCCAGGCGTTGACGTGGAACTGCGGGACCACGACCAGCGTGGTGTCCTGGTCGGTCAGGCCCATCGACTGGGCCATGTTGACCTGCATGGAGTGCAGGTAGATGGAACGGTGGCTGTAGACCACGCCCTTGGGGTCGCCGGTGGTGCCGGAGGTGTAGCACATGGCGGCCGCGGCCCGCTCGTCCAGCTCGGGCCAGTCGTACGTGGTGGGCTTCGGGGCGAGCAGGTCATCGTACTCGTGCACCCGGACGGCGGCCCCGTCCAGCAGCGAGCGGTCGCCCGGCCCGGTGACGACGACGTGCTCGACGGTCTTCAGGTGCGGCAGCAGCGGGGCGAGCAGCGGCAGCAGCGAACCGTTGGCGATCACGACCCGGTCGGCGGCGTGGTTGACGATCCAGGCCAGTTGCTCGGGCGGGAGGCGGAGATTGAGGGTGTGGAGGACCGCGCCCATGGAGGGGATCGCGAAGTAGGCCTCGACATGCTCGGCGTTGTTCCACATGAGGGTGGCGACGCGTTCGTCGTCGTCGACGGCGAGGTCCTCGCGCAGGGCGTGCGCCAGCTGGGCGGCGCGGGCGCCGATGTCGGCGAAGGAGCGGCGGTGCGGCTCGTCCTCACCGGTCCAGGTGGTCACCTGCGAGCTGCCGTGGATGGTCGACCCGTGGGCCAGGATCCTCGAAATCAGCAGCGGTACGTCCTGCATCGTGCTCAGCACGGTGTCCTCCCGGGGCGACATTGCCTACGCGGCGGTAAGGGATGCGCTGATTCTGCGCACATACCGCTTGGTATGTCACTAGTCCCGGGTGATCGATCAGTGGGCGCGAACCGTCACGCCGTCCCGCCGAGGGCACGTGCGGCCCGGCTCAGGAGCGGACGAACCCCAGCTCAGGGTCCTCGCGGAGCTTGCCTAGCGCCCGGGAGACCGCCGACTTCACGGTGCCCACGGAAACGCCCAGCACTTCCGCCGTCCGGGCCTCGCTCAGGTCCTCGTAGTACCTGAGGACGACCATGGCGCGCTGCCGTGCGGGCAGCTTCATGATCGCCCGCCACATCGCGTCGTGCAGGGCCTGCCGCTCCGCCGGGTCGTCGCCGCCGGGCACGGGCTCCGGCTCGGGCAGCTCGTCGCAGGCGAACTCGTCGACCTTGCGCTTGCGCCACTGCGAGGTACGGGTGTTCAGCAGCGCCCGGCGCACATAGCCGTCCAGGGCGCGATGGTCCTCGATGCGCTCCCAGGCCACGTACGTCTTGGTGAGCGCGGTCTGCAGCAGGTCCTCCGCGTCGCTCGGGTTCGCGGTGAGCGAGCGGGCGGTACGCAGCAGCACCGGCCGGCGGGCCTTCACGTACGACGCGAACGACGGGTACGGGAGGGTCTGCGTCCTTGCTGTGGCCGTGGCCAGGGCCGGTCCGGTTGCCACGGCCGGGGCCGGGAGCGGCGCCGGGGCCGACGCCATGGCGGTGGCGGCGCTCGAAGCGCTGGTGCAGACAGGTGCGGTCATGGCTCAACGCTATGAGCGAGAAGGCACCCGGCGGATCGGCCGCAGGTCCCGAAGCAGAGTCCCCCTCAGGTTGTAGGGGTGGTGTTGGCCCCACCTCCTGTAGGTGGAGCGGGGGAGGAGGGGTACTGCGGGTTGCCCCCTGGGGGTCACCCGGGGGACGGGCGAAGAGATTGACCGCGAGGCGGGTGAGAGGGTCGCCCGGGGGACGGGCGAAGAGATTGACCGCGAGGCGGGTGAGAGGGTCGCCCGGGGGACGGGCGAAGAGATTGACCGCGAGGCGGGCGAGTGGGTCGCCCGGGGGACGGGCGAAGGGGTTGACCGCGAGGCGGGCGGACGGGGCCCGGGGCAGGCGAAAACGCCAGGGCGACGGTACCGAAGTACCGCCGCCCTGACGCACTGCGACCCCATGAAGCACACCCGCACAAGGAACCGAGGGGCCGGCGCGGCAGCGCACCCGCGCCGGCCCCTCAGCTCACCACCACAGCGGGGAGAAGCTGACGGCCACGTTCTCGTTGCCCTGATTGATCGCCGTGAACGCCGAGCCGTCGACCTGCGCGGTGTTGCTCTGGTTCGACGCCCCCGAGCCGACCGCCTGCTGCTGCGAGGTGGACGAGTTGCCGTTGTTGTCGTCGCCGACACCGCTGCCGAGGATGCCGGCGTTGGCACTGGCGGCGGTCGCGCTGGATCCGTCGTCCGCGAAGGCGCCGTTGTCCGCCGTCGCCACCCCGCCGAAGAGAGCGGCGGCGAGCGGAAGGGCGGCGACGGCGGCGACGACACGGGCGGTACGGATGCTTGCCATGTTGTTCCTCCAGAACAAGTGCGCACCGGCTTCAGCCGACAACGCGTGAAGTACGTGAACCAGGACTGGTGTCAAGACAGTTGGCCGACCGCCTCGACGCTGTGCACGACGTCGCGTGATCAGAATTGCCCAGCGAACGCCGGCGAACCACCCCGGAAGCACCGATTCGCCCTCAAGCGTGAGGACAAGTCGATAAACCCCTTTGCTCCCCTTTCGCATCACCAGCCCACAGCACGGACACCCCCACCCCAAGCCCCACAAGAGGTGAAGCGTTCCGCCACTTTTTCTCCCCGCCCCGCCCTGCCCGGCGCGTCGCACCCCTCACCCTTCCCTTTATCGAACGTGCGTACGAACATAGACCCATGGCCACCACCGACCGGCAGGCCACGACGCTGGCCCTCGCACACGCCCTGTCAGCCGCGGAACGCGGACTGGCCGTCATCCCGCTGGCCCGGACCAAGCTCCCCGCGCTGCGCTCCCCCCACCGCCACGCTTCGACCCCCAAGCCCGTCACCTGCCAAGGCGAGTGCGGCCGCTTCGGCCACGGTGTCCACGACGCCTCGACCGACCCGGCCCGCATCCGCGCCCTGTTCGCCGCGGCCCCCTGGGCCACGGGTTACGGCATCGCCTGCGGCCTGCCCCCGCACCACCTGATCGGCATCGACCTGGACACGAGGCCCGGCGAGCCGGACCCCGGCTCCTCGACCGCCCTGCGCGAGCTGGCCCTGCGCCACCTGTTCACGATCCCGCCCACGGTCGTCGTCCTGACCCCCAGCGGAGGCCGCCACCTCTGGCTGACCGGCCCGCCCGACCACGTCGTCCCCAACTCGGCCGGCCGCCTCGCCCCCGGCATCGACGTCCGGGGCGCCGGCGGCTACCTGGTCGGCCCCGGCTCCCGCACCCGCCACGGCAGCTACACGACCGCCCCGGGCACCTCCCACCTGCCCCCGGCCCCCTGCCCGCCCGCACTGCTCCGGCTGCTGCTCCCGCCTCCCGTGCGGCGTACCGGGGGCGCCGGCTCGGTTTCGGGCGAGCCAGTGGCGGGCGGCCGGGGCCTCGTCCAGTTCGTCCTGGCCGCCCAGGAGGGCCAGCGCAACACCCGCCTCTTCTGGGCAGCCTGCCGCGCCTACGAGAACGGCATCGGCCCGGCCCTGCTGACCCCCTTGCTCCAAGCCGCCCGCACCACGGGCCTGACCGACCGCGAGGCCCGCGCCACCATCGCCTCGGCGGCCCGCATGACAGGCCACACCTGACCGCCCCGCGCTGTCCGACACAGGAGGCGCATGACGACGATGCGCCGTCTGTAGATCGCTGGAGCAACGTCCGACCGACCCGCGCCTACGGGTGCGTGTCCGTGATCGCGATGATCTCGTCGAGGCGGTCCAGGGCGGCCTGCAGGTCGTCGACCTTGGCCTGGATGCGGTCGCGCTCGGCGCGCAGCATGGCCCGTTGCTCGGTGTCGGTGTGCCCGGTGTCCCAGCACGGAAGGAGTTCCGCGATCCTTCGACTGGTCAGACCGGCGGCGAACATCTGCTGGAAGAAGCGCACCAGGGGGACGGCGTCCTGCCGGTAGAGGCGCTGGCCGGACGGGCTGCGTTCCGCGACGAGCAGCCCCTGCTGCTCGTAGTAGCGCACGGCGCGTACCGAGACACCGGCGCCCCGTGCCACCTCGCCGATGCGGAGCAGGCGCTCGGCCGCGGTCTCTGTGACGGTCATGGTGACTCCTCTCACCCCGGTCCTGACGACCAGCACTTGCCTCTGACGTCAGCGTCAGGTTTTAGCGTACCGGGCATGGACATCGACAACTCCGTCGCCCTTGTCACCGGAGCCAACCGCGGCCTGGGCCGCGCCTTCGCCCAGCGCCTGCTCGAACGGGGCGCCCACAAGGTCTATGCGACAGCCCGCCGACCGGAGACCGTGGACCTGCCCGGGGTCGAGGTACTGCCCCTCGACATCACCGATCCCGCATCCGTGCGGGCCGCCGCCGAGGCCGCCCCGGACGTCTCGCTGCTCGTCAACAACGCGGGAATCAGTACGGGGACCGACCTGGTGACCGGCTCCCTGGATACGGTGCGGCACGAGATGGAGACCAACATGTTCGGCCACCTGGGAATGATCCGGGAGTTCGCGCCGGCGCTGGCCAGGAACGGCGGGGGCGCGATCGTCAACGTCCTCTCCGCCATGTCGTGGTTCGGGGGCAAGGGCGCCAATGCCTACCACCTGACCAAGGCCGCCGCCTGGGCCATGACCAACGGCGTCCGCCTGGAGCTCGCCGAGCAGCACACGCTCGTCACAGCGGTACACCTCGGCCTGGCCGACACCGACATGGCCGCAGGGTGGCCCGTGGACAAGATCACTCCGTCGGACCTGGCCGACGCGGCGCTCGACGGTGTCGAGGCGGGCTCCGCCGAGGTCCTGGCCGACCAGTGGAGCCGGGACATCAAGTCCCGGCTGCCACTGACGCCGGAAGAGTTCAACGCCGCGATGGACCGCGCCCTGACGGCGCTGATGGCGGCCTGAGGGGCCCTCGGGGCAGCTCAACCAGTAGTCCGCCAGCGCACTTCCCCACCCGACGCCGGGACTCAGAGGGCGTTAAGTCCGTTTCTGGTAGCGGCCGCGTCCCGGTTGCTCGAGGAATCCCTGGCGGACGAGTCGTCCCAGGCGGGAGCGGGTGACGTTGATCGAGGGCTCGTCGGTGGGCAGGCCGAGGTGCTCATGCAGATCACGGACGCGGAACACCTTTCCGGGGTGCTCGTTGAACGTGGTCACGATGCGCTGGTAGACGGTCGCGGTGGCGGTCTCCGCGGGGGCCGGTGCCTGGTCGGGAGGGGTGAGGCCGTCGATGACCTTGCGGGTGGCGGCGAGCTCGGCCAGGCGGGCCTCGGTCTCGGCGAGGTCGGTGGTGAGCCGCTCGATCTGCTCGCGCAGGTGGTCGGCGCGGGCTGCGGTCTCATCGTGTTCGGTCTGCAGCAGCCGCAGGAGTTCGCAGACGTTCACGCGGCCAGCTCCACGTCGTCCCGCCAGGTGGGGGCAGGGGTGGTGAGGCGGCGGAGCAT